>CAWDBW010000038.1:0-11085 GCA_963800405.1 uncultured Acidobacteriota bacterium | reverse complement strand
AACCAGGCAGTGGCGGTGGCCATGCTAACGAAACTGGGCTATCACGCCGATCTGGTCTCCAATGGAGTCGAAGCCCTTGCAGCGCTGCGCCAGACAGACTATGACCTCGTCCTCATGGATTGTGGCATGCCCGAGATGGATGGCTATGATGCAACGCGCCGCATTCGCGATGGCCGGGCCGGGATCCGCAACCCGCTTATCCCTATTGTCGCTATCACCGCCGATGCCATGTCCGGTGACCGTGACAAATGTCTGGCAGCGGGAATGAGCGACTATGCGGCCAAACCAGTAGAAGTGCAGAAATTCGGCGATATGCTGAAGAAATGGCTTCAGCCGGTCGCCATTGATTTACCACATACTGCCTTGAGCAGCCAGGCAGACGAGATCGACCTCCGGCCAGCGCCTCGGCCGCAGAACTGGAAGCCGTATTCAATCCGAAAGAAATGCTGGCTCGTCTCATGGGCGACCAGGAACTGGCCGGCAAGGTCATTGCCGCATTCCTGGAAGACGCCCCGCGGCAATTGCGCACCCTGAAGGCAATGCTGGAAGAGGGAGATGCGGAGGGCGCCCTGCGTCAGGCACACACGCTCAAAGGAGCGGCGGCCACGTTGTCAGCCGAAACCCTGCGAGCACTGTGCTCCGAAGCGCAGGAGGCAGCGGCCATCAACGACTTGGAGCGCGCTTCGATCCTGCTGCCCCGGATGCACGAACAATTCGAACGCTTGCAGGCCGTCCTGCAACGAGCAGAATGGCGGCATCAGGCCTCCGGAGGGGCCGGCTAATGATGCGAACACTCATCGTCGAAGACGACTTTACCAGCCAGCTTTTGCTGCGGACTTTTCTTTCGCGATATGGCGAATGCCAGGTCGCGGTGAACGGCAAAGAAGCCGTGGCCGCGTTTCGCTCCGCTCGCGACAGCGGGGAGTGGTACGACCTGATCTGCATGGATATCATGATGCCGGAAATGGACGGGCAGATTGCCGTCAAGGAAATCCGCGCTCTCGAACAAGCCGGGGGCACGCTCTCCACCGATGGCGTCAAAATCATCATGACCACGTCGGTCGACGATGTACAAAACGTAGTCCGGTCGTTCGAGTCGTTGTGCGACGCCTACCTGTTCAAACCCATCGACACCGGGAAGCTGCTCGGCCACATGAAAGATCTTCACCTGGTCTAGTCAATGAAAATCAGTCGATGGAATCAGGACCTATGGCTACTTAGGGTCCATCAGCCGTTCATTCTTCATGGCCAGCTCTTCGGCAAGCCGGTGCGCGTTCATGGAATGCTCGTGTGCCTGCCGGCTGAGTTCGTGAGCGGTCAAGTAATCTTCCTTGCCATGGGCGACGGCCGCAGCCGTGTGGGCATGGGCGGCTAAATTGTGTAGCTCAGCGACTCGATTGTGGGTGCTCTGTGGCATGCGTCCTCCTGGCACTAATGCGAATGCCGGGAAATTGGAAGGCGTCTCGAATTCTTCTGTCTCTTATTTATTTCTTGTCGCGGGCCTGTCATTTGTTCCTGCCCAGACCGCTCCGCCACCGCCGGCCAAGAGCGCTCAACCCACTCCATCAGAGGTGATTGTCGTCGGCGTTCCCGAGTCCTGCACTCTTGGGAACAGGTATCAGTCTCTCCGTGCTGAACAGCTGCTTGTTTGCGGTCGAGACCATCGCTCGCCTGCTGGTGGAACGCTCCCTTGATTGCCGCCGTCGTCACACTCCCCAGCGACAAAGCCCTGGGTGGTGTTAGGGAGACGCCTACCAGCACGGAGGGGGACACAGTATCCTCCCGGCGCGCTGCGTTGATGAAGGATCAGGAGAAGGCGAGCAAATGGTGCCGCCACTGGAATGCATAAAGCTGAATCCCAAGCAGCGGCAACCCAATTCTGCCAGCTCTACTTGTTGTCTTCGAGTCTGGCCTGAGCCTTGGCTCCGCGAACTTCCGCAAGAAATGGCAGAGCTACGGTCGGAACCGGAACTTGGCCCGAGAGTAACGCGCGGGTTGTGACGTCGGGTCCGTAGATGGCGAGCCGCGAGTCATTGTCCTGGCGGAGCGATGCGCCGGTCAGTGTGAGCCCGGCGAAAGCGCCCTTGGCGCGCGAGTAGGTCAGTATCTCTGTATCCAGCTTCCAATCGGTGCCGGCTTCAGCATGCCGTCCCACTGGACCCGCTGCCGCGGAAGCGTCTCCTCCAACTTGAAAATTACTCTCGAGCAGCCGGTGCATGGCCTTATCGTTCTGAAAAACCATTACAACGTCTACCGCTTCGACGCCAATCTGCAATCCCCAGCTTCCGCCAGAGAGGGTAATGAACGCCGGCGCACTCCAGCCATCAGCCGTGCGGCAAGTGGCAACGCCTTTGCCCCCTTCCGCCCCGAACACAAACCCGCCTTTGACCATGTGCGGAATCACAGCCAAGCATTTTGCATGCTGCAACACTTCGTCTGGAATTCCCTTGTCTGGCATCCCCATGATTTCGTGCAACACTGTGGTGGCGTTGTCCAGCCGGTCGATGGCGTCTTCCCGCGCCGACCCTGCCCAGCACAGCGTGCCGAGACTAAACATCGCAAGTACCAACATTACCTTCTTCATGAACGAACCCTCATTTCTGTAACCAGTGCACCAGCCTCCCGCTTCGTGCTGTGTAATTACATGTGCATACAACTTCCGCAGAGATAGCTGGCGCACCAGGACATTACGACCTTACCAAACGAGGTTTCGCAGGGTCTGAGCAATAGTGCTCACCCAGCCGAGGCTCGCCTCGGGAGCTGGTCAATTCTGCTCAGACCTCGGAACAGCAGAGGATTAAAAAACGAGGATTAGAAAACTCAGTAGCGCCGAAGCGCCACCAATCTACGTTCTGCGAGGTCGAAGAAGAATTATGAAAAGCAGTACGAGAGACAAGCTCAAAGGCAGCTTCCGCGAAGTTAAGGGAGCAATCAAGTTCGTTCCCACAATTTTGCTGCTAGCTGCGTTCGCGGGCTGCACTCAACATGAAAACACGCAGGAATTGAAGGAGAAAACTGCGCAAGCCACGGCGGAGGCAAAGAACGACGCGGAAGCTATGGCGGCAGCCATCCGTGAGGGCTGGAGCCGCGACCAGCCACTCGATTTGAACACTGCCACAAAAGAACAGTTGCTGAGCCTGCCGGGCGTAACCGCACCGCAAGCGAACCGGGTGATTGCAGGGCGTCCCTATAGCGAACCCGGCGATGTAGTGACACGGCGCATTATGCCGAAGACGGAGTATGACAAAATCGCAGACCGAGTCACAGCCAAGAATTGACGGAAAGAGCGCTCACCAATCTGCCTCTTGTCGGAGATCTCTTCCATAGTTCTGGTGATGTGAGCTGTGTTGAGCAGACGCGTCGGATCGCGGCCTGCTAACTTTGTGTCGCGTGGTTTTCAACGTAATCAACAAAAGAATTCACATTATCCTTTCCGCGAGGCGTCATGAAATTGAAGCTTACCTACCTGTCTTGCTTCGTTGCGGTAGCGCCGATTCTTTTTTGCACATCCCTTGCGATCGCAGCCAAACGCCCGGCTTCGCACGCATAGGAAATTAAAACAATTTGACCCTGCCTGAGGGGATGCTGATAGTGATCGGTGTCGCCAGTGATGCAGATTCTCGGACCACCGTCGAACTGCCACCTGCCGCTGTAGAGAGTCTAGCGCGTGCGCTATACTGCGCCTGGAATGTAGTTTCATCGAAGAAATTGTTCCCTGACGTTCTATTTAAGGAAATGTTCGGGGTTGCATGAACGAAGGATGAAGCAGTAGCACGACCATGAACCGGAGATCATTCCTGCAACTCGCGGCTGGAACCGGCCTCGCCTCGCTGGGGCCCGATTCGGTGTCTGCGGAACCCGCTCTGGCGAAGCCCCTCGCAAGAATGGCAGGCGAACCTCAAGCAGAGCCGAGTGTGCTGCTGGCACTGAGGAATGAATTCCTGAACGTGTTTCTCTACTCCGATGGTTCCGCTTCCATCTTCGACATCAAGAATCAGGCAACGTGGCGGATGGGGCCGGTAGCTTTTCAGGAGGACTCCCCGATCGATCACGGGGAAGTGTGGTTGCGCACTGGCCGCTCAATCTGCGAGCAGTACCCGGGGCGATTCTCAGGCAAGAAGCAAGGGCCAGATATGCAGTTCTCTCTGCTCGGCCGCCTGCGGGATATTAAAGGCTCGTTTATTCTCCGCGCTGCACTGGACGGGCCATGGCTCGAGTTTCGCCTTATGGCCGTCGATGATTCCCTGCCCAGCCTTGCCTTTCCTCCTCCCATCGAAAGTGATAGCCTTGTTTTGCCCGAAGGTATCGGCCGCTGGATCCGAAAACCGATAGAAGGACGTTTCGTTCATACATTTTTCAGTCACCTGAACATGCGCTGGTTTGGAGGGCTCAGTCAGCAGAACGGCTGGCTTGCATTATTTCCAGAGCCGAATTTCGCCGACTCGGGCGTATCGCTGGCCGAACTCTGTGCCTCCCCCGTTTGGCTGCAAAGCCTGGGAAAGTGGTCCAGCGAACGTGCCGTTCGTTACACGTTTCTGCGAGGGGGCTATGTAGATCTGGCAAAGACTTACCGATCGTGGGCCATATCGAAAGGACTGCATCGTCCGCTAAAGGAAAAGGCCGAGAGTGCTCCAGCCCTGCGGAATCTCCTCCAAGGAAGACTGATTTCGTTGGTCAGCGCGGAACCCCGCCATCCAGCGTCTTACACCGAAGACTTGCTGCGTCCAGTCGCCAACGACAGGATGATCGGGAGCGGTCCAAAGGTCGTATTCCGGCATACGGATGTGCAGCGGATGGTGGGCGAGTTGCCCGCAACTGGTGTCGACCATGCGCTGATCGTCTTAAGGGGATGGATACGCGGGGGGTATGACTATTCTCATCCTGATATTTGGCCACCTGATCCATCTCTCGGAACGGTTCAAGAACTCCAGTCAGTATGCCGGCAACCGGATCCATTTACGGTAGGACTGCATGACAACTATCAGGATATTTACGCTCACAATCCAAGTTTCCCCCGCGGGGTGATCCGGCTTCCATCGGGCGCGCTGATGCCAGGCGGGTACTGGTCCGGAGGTCAAGCGTATATTCTGAACTCCCGCGATGGTCTGCGATACGCGCAACGCAATTGGAAGGACGTTGGACAGTTGGGCGCTCGTGCGATGTTCATCGATACCACCAGCGCTGTGCAGAACTACCAGTGCTACGAAGCACAGAATTCTCTCACCCGTTCGCAGGACGTGGCGAATAAGTCGGACCTGCTGAAGTTCTTCAAAGAACGAGGACTGGTGCTAGGAAGCGAGGAGGGGGCGGATTTCGCCGTACCATTCGTGGATTGGAACGAAAACCGGCACTCTCGGATCGCGGGCGAATCGGTGCCACTGTGGCCAATCGTTTTTCACGATGCCGTCGCCTGCGGACGCTACGGACCCGAACTTCACGAGTTCGCTGGGTCGGGCAACACGGATCGCTATCCCTCCTGGCTGCTGGACATGTTATGGGGCTACTTCTTGCTGTCCGGCGTGACGGACGTTGACCACTGGCCGATGGTGAAACAACAGATTGCCGCCACTCGCCACGTCGATGAATGGTTCCGTCGGATCAACACCGCAGCGCTGATCGATCATCGGTTCTTGTCCGAAGATTCTCAACTGGAGCAGACCGTCTTCTCCAATGGGCACTCAATCTTGGCAAACTTTTCTTCCGAGACGCAGGCACACAATGGCTATGCAGTTAAGCCTTGGGACTACACAATTGTCACAGAGTGACATTCTCGCCTGAATAGTCCAATGCGACAATTCGCTTCTGCTTACGCAGTCACCGGAGCGGCAATCGTCTGGGCCCACTTCGCCACCGAGTCGGGCCGCACGCCCCATTTCGGTTCCACGCTGCCGTCGAGCACCGCCATCTGGATCGCTGCGTTTCCAATCGTGGAAGATTCAACCGAGCCCAGGAGAACTTCGATTCCACAACGCTTGCGAATCAACTCGTTTAGGTAAGCGTTCCTGCTGCCTCCGCCGACCACAAACAGTTTACGAAGCGGCTTGCAACTGACCTCGGTCACCTGTTGCAGAATCTCTGCGTAGCGATGCGCCAGACTGTGAAAGATCAGGTTCGCAAATTGCGGAGCCATGCTGGGATGGGTCGAGATTTCCCGATGTCCGTGGTCCCGCAGGACGGAATTGATCCGATCCGGCATGCCATGACTAAGCAGCAACCGTGGATCATCGACGGCCAGCAACTCGCGTGGCACATCAAGCGTGCGGCATGCCGCGACGAGTGCAGCCAGGTCCCACACCACCTGCTCTTCACGCCAGGCACGCAAACACTCTTCGATCAACCACATGCCGTTAACGTTTTTCAGGAACCGTACTGTACCACCGAGCCCTCCCTCATTACTGAAGTTGCATCGGTAGGCCGCGTCAGTGAGACAGGCCCGAGGCAACACCGTACCTACGAGGGACCAGGTTCCTGAGCTGATGAATGCCCAGTCATCGCCATCGTCAGGAATTCCAGCCACCGCCGAAGCGGTGTCATGACAGGCGGGCGCTATCAGTTTAGTGGCGTGGAATTCCGGCAGTTCTGCCAACCGTCCCTGCAGCGTGCCTAAGACCGTTCCTGGCGGCACGATCGAAGCAGGCGCGCGAAAGTCGAGACGGGCTGCATTCAGAATTTCCTCGCACCACTCCCGGCTGCCGGCCTCGACCATCTGCGTATGCGTAGAATTTGTGTATTCGGAGACGGCTTGTCCTCCCAGCCGGTGCAGCAGGTACTCAGGAAGGTTGATCCAACGGACTCCGGTGGAGAGTTGTTCGCGCTGGTCAGCATAGAGCTGATAGAGCGTGTTAATGCGAATCATCTGGATGCCAGTCAAGGCATAGAGCCGTTCTGGCCCGATCCGCTTCCAAAGTTCCGCTTGCGCGCTTTCTGTCCTGGGGTCGCGATAGCAAAAGGGGTCGCGTAGCGGAGCCGATGCTTCGTTCAGCCACACGTAATCCACAGCCCACCCATCTACACCAATCGAATCGATGGGGCCTCGGGCTTTTCGCGCACAGATTGCCAGCCCGGCTTCCACCCCGCTGCAGATGCGGTCCAAGTCCCAGTAAAGGTGTCCATCGCGCTCCAGCGGATGATTGGGAAAGCGATGCAGCATGTCCAGAACGGCACTGCTCCCGTCCCATCGCAGCAACGAAACGCGGCAACTTTCGGCTCCCAGGTCGATCGCAACCACCCGTCGGGAGCCGACTCCGCGCGGATCCGTATTCTTGCTCATCGCAGAAAAGCTTCCGGAAGTCCGCCGTCTACCGGGAAGATGTGCCCCGTGGTGCATCGCGTCCTCGGACTCGCCAAGTGGAGGATGGCCTCGGCACAATCATTGGGGTCGATGCTGGTCCTGGTAAGGTTGCGCTGTGCATAAAAATCGCTCAGTTTAGTACGCAACTGTTCATCCGTCTTACCTTCATCGACGGCAATTCCATACTTGCGCAGGGACGCGATCACCCGGTCCCGTGGAAACATGGTTGAGCCTTTCACCACCGTAGCGGGACTGATGGCGTTGATACGAATCGCAGGCGCCAGCGAAATCGCCAGCTCCCGCACTAAGTGACTCAAGGCCGCCTTGCTCACGTCGTAGGCTTCGCTGCCTCGCTTCGGCACCACGGCGTTCGCAGAACTGGTGAGCACGATGGCGGCGGGAAGTTTTTGCTTCTCGAGAATAGATCTCGCTTCGTCGATGAGAAGAAAATTCGCCGTCACATTCAGATCGAGCGTCGCACTCCATTGCTCATCGCGCACGACGCCATCCGGGGAAGAAGCGAACATCGCTGCCGTGTTGACCACGACATCGATCCCACCATACTTTGCAACAATATCCTCCAGCAGCGCGCGTATACCTTGCCGGTCGCGAATGTCGACGCCGGCGCCAGTCACGGCTTCCTGGCCAGCCTTTGCGCCCAGGGCCGCGGCAGTCTCGCGAGCCGCCGTTTCGTCGCGGTCGCAAATTACGACGTGAGCCCCGCGTGCGGCAGCGGCTGCCGCGGTTGCCTTTCCAATGCCGTGGGCGCCTCCAACCACGACCATCACATGGCGGCTGAATTCTTTCTCCGCTGGCTGACGGTGCAGCTTGGCCTCTTCGAGGCGCCAGTATTCGATTCGGAAAGCCTCCGCGGGAGGCAACGCCACATAGTTGTGGTGCACAGAAAAAGCGTCCGTGGTGGCGGCGGGGCCGGCTTGAGGCAGAGTTGCCGGGCGCTCTCCTCCATCCAGCGCGGTCGCTCCTTCCATCACATGGATCGCGTTGGTATAAAACTCTCCTGTGATGCGTGCCTCGAACTTGCTCTTGCTGAAGCTGAACATGCCGACGCCCGGGATCAGCACCACCGTCGGATTCGGATCGCGCATCGCGGGTGAATCGGCGGCCGCAAATTTCTCGTAGTAAGACCGATATTCCTCTCGATACGAACTGAGGGATTCTTCGATCAAGCCCGGCAGCTTGCCCGGGTCCCCGGCCGGGTTCCACGCGACGAACAAAGGCCGAATCTTGGTACGAACAAAATGATCGGGGCAACTCGTGCCCTGCCGCGCCAGGGCTTCCGCCTCGGCCGAATTCACGAATCGCAACACTTCCGGGAGATCGCAGTAATGGCCGATCATGCGTCGGACTCCCGAAACTCGCCCACGCAGAAACGGAAAAAGCGACACCGCAATCTCGCGACGATCGGTTCGCTCCTGGAATCGTGCGCCGCCGAAGAGATCCCGGCCCAGGCGCTCGACATGCCCGAGCACGAACTGCCCCAGGTCGTCAATCACGGAGAGCGTGTTCTCGTAGCAGGAGCGCTGGGTTTCCCCCCAGGTGAATATCCCGTGACCGCCCAGTACAATTCCGTCGGCCTGCGGGTCTTTCTTCACAGCTTCGCGAAGCATGAGAGCGAGTTCAAATCCCGGTCGCTGCCATGGAACCCAGATCAGGTGGTGCCCATAGCTCCCATTGAATTCTTCGAGACGCTGTCGACCGTTGGCAGAGGCGGCCAGCGCAATGCCCCAATCGGGATGGAGGTGATCGATGTGAGCGGCGGACAGAAGGCCGTGCAGCGGAGTATCAATCGACGCGGCGGTCGGATTTAAGCCAAAGGTGCAGAGCGGATAGTATTCAACGATCTCATCTTCATGCTCTGGTCCCCGGTATCGTTGTTCGAGACCAAGGAGTTTATCAAGATAGAGAGTGGCAAAGCCGCCACGCTGAATGCTGCCCAGATCGCCGCCACTTCCCTTCACCCAGAGGACACGTGCCGGTTGCCCAGTAAGTGGGTCAAGTTGGTTGACCTTGGAGCTGGTATTGCCGCCGCCGAAATTGGTGATGCGAAGATCAGCGCCAAGGAGGTTGGAGCGGTAACGCAGCAATTCGGGTTCATCGAGGCCGGAAGCAACTTGCTCAGACCACTGGTTCTTGAGATAGCAGAGGGTCTTCATGAGTTAGCAGTAAATAATAATAGAGACGGCGGTGACAGTCCGCTTTCCGTGCAATCCATCCTACTTCGCCTTTTTCCCGGATCGTCTGGCCTTCGAATAGGCGATGGCCGCGGCCTGAGAGGGTTTCTTGCCGGCCTTGATTTCGGTCGCGATGTTCCTGGAGATGACTTTCTTGGAATTGCCCGAATCGAGAGGCATCGACGATCCCCTATTTATATGACTTGAACCCGGAGAACGTCCCGGCCCGCGCCGCGGCGATCACTTCCGAGAGGCTACCGGACGACATCGTATAGGTCGCCCCGGCGATGGAAACCTGATGCGTCGTCGATGGACGCGACCCATGCAAGGCCCGATTCTTCGGCTCGTATTCCGGTACCGCGGCCGTGACGACCCGGGAGGGCCGCCCCGGGATCGGCCTCAGCGGAGCGACGGCCGGGAGGCCCCGCGAATAGGCCCGCCACCAGGCCAGAGCCTGGGCTTTGACCGATGCCATCGACAGCGGCGAGAGGCCGAACACGTTGCGGATCGGGAGATGACCGGCGCCCTTGCGGTGATAGTCGAGGATGACCCCCCAATTGGCTTCCGTGTGCTCATCCCATCGCCAGAAAACCCGGATGAATGTCCCTTCGATCCGCGCGTTGACCAGCGACCGGGTTCGCGAGAGGGTATGGGCCGGGATGAGCGGAGGCGCGTTTGGGTCGGCCCGGCCCATCGCCGATTTTCGATGCCTGATCGTGTAGGGCGAGAGTCGCGCGAATGGCATGCCATCCTTGTCGAGCCCCGCGGCCATCTGCGCGTCGAACGCGATCAACACGAGCTCGCGACAGACCCGGTAGAAGGCCGCCCTGCCCGACGGATGGGCCCTCCGCCAGCGCGGGTCGGTCGAAGGCTCGAGCCCGGCGACGACGAACGATGTCGAGCGATGCATGGTCAACCCCGCAGCCGGATGGTCGCCGAAAAGTCGATGATGGTGAGGAGCGTCCCGTCATAGCAGCCGCCGAAGCCGGGATACCATCGGAGCGACCCCCCGCTCATGACCTGGGCCGTCGCCCCGCGGAGGGTGTTATCCGCCTTGACCGCGTAGTCATGCGCGAGCTGCCCGTAGAGCTTCGGGTTCGAGAGCATCCGGCCTTCGAAGATCAATGAGAGGGTGTGATAGATCTGGGCCCTCACGAGCGGCTGGCTCATGACGAGATAATCCGCCGCGAGCCAGCCGATCATGATCGGACTCTTCCCTGGCCATCGATAGGCATAGGCCAGCGCCCCGAGGTCGGATTGGAGGTTCGCCGACCCGTCGTTATGCCGGTGTACCGCCTCATCCAACCACAACCGCGCCTCGGCCTTCTGATCGGCGAACCCGGTCTCGTCCCTGTCGCCCAGGAGGTTGACGACGTCCGGGACGACGGCCCTCATCATGGCATACGAGATGTAGACCGGCGAGGCGGCCGACCCCGGGGCCGAAGTGACTTCGAGCCTCTCGTCGAGGATGACAGCCGGTACCCCGGCGCGTGCAGACGACCTGGATGGAGTAGATATCGGGGTCGAGCCCGGCCGTATCCGACGGGGCGAACGCGACGGAGAATGAGGCCGTCGCCGCGTTCGTCCAGTAGGCCGCCGGGG
>CAWDBW010000037.1:0-79634 GCA_963800405.1 uncultured Acidobacteriota bacterium | reverse complement strand
GAGGCGGAGATCGCCGCTTCGCTCGGCGCGAGCCGAACGCCGGTGCGCGAGGCCTTGCGCCGCCTCGAAAGCGAAGGACTCCTCGAGCCGCGCGGCTTGCGCGGGACCGTCGTGCGCGAGCTCGAGCGGGAGGAGGTCGCGTGCATGTTCGACGTTCGCGAGGCGCTCGAGACGATCGCCGCGCAACGTGCTTCGCGCCGGATGGCCGAGCGGGACTACGCGGAGCTCGAACGCCTCCTCGAACGCATGAAGAAGCACGTCGAGGATCCGCTCGAACTGGAGCGGCTCGACACGCTCTTCCACGAGCGGATTCTCGCCCACGCCGACGGCAAGCGCCTCAAGAAGATGCTCGAGGACCTTCGCGCCGATATCCTGCTGTGGCGCTTCATCGCGCTCGCGACGCCTCAGCGGCGGCACGAAGTCGTCGCCGAGCACGCGGCGATGGTCGACGCGATGCGTTCGCTCGACGACGCGGCGGTCGCGCGCGCGACCTCACGCCACATTCAAAACACGAAAGCCTCCGTCGGTCCTCACGGCGACGACGCCTGAGAGGCGCTCCCCCGTCTGCGACTTCCTCGCCTTCCCGACCCGAGCGTCCGGCCGTTGAGTAAAGCTAATTTTTAGCGCCAGCGTTCGATCTTCGAGATAGCTATTCAATTATTGACCATCCGATGACAAACTATTCGATTATTGGCTATTCGATTATCGATGCGGATTCTTCTCTACCGGGGGCTCAGCGATTCCTCGCGTCCAGCGGTAAAGGAACAGAGGCCAAAAGGCTGCCACTCCCGGCAGAATCAGCAACCGGAAACCAATGCCCGAGCCCTGCGCTTCGGAGTCCAGACGTTGAACTCCAATCCCCACGAACAGCAAGCCAAATAGCACTCCGAGCCCTGCGTAGGTCTCCAGTGCGTCGACGAATATTCTTGCCAGAGTTTCAAACATCGCTGCCGTAAACCGGGATGACTGCCCCATTGATGTCTTTGCCGGCATCGCCAGCCAGCCATATGATCAGGTTCGCAACGGTCGCACGCTGAACCCATTTCGAGAAGTCTGCGTTTGCAATCGACTTGCGGTTCGCCGGCGTGTCCATCGTGCCCGGCAAGATCACGTTGGCTGTCAGTCCCGCATCTTTGTTTTCCAGCGCCGCGGTTCTAATCAGAGAAACCATGGCCGCTTTGGAAGCGCTATACGCTCCGACCCCGGCCGCAGGCTCCACGGCCTGACGGCTGCCGATCGCAATAATACGGCCGTTGCCCGTCTGCCGCAGAGCTGGGATCGTCGCCCGCAGAATGTGAAATACACAATTCAGATTCAGGTCCAGCATCCGCTGAAAGACGTCATCGCCGGTGTCCGCGATCGACGGACCTCCCGCGAACCCTCCGACCGTGTGCGCCAGAACATCCAGCTTTCCAAAACGCGCGACAATCTGATCCACCAGCACTTTGGCGCCTTCGCGGCTCGAAATCTCCGCCGGCAGTGCCGTAAAACCCGGACTGCTGAAATCGGATTGCTGTATTTTACGTGACGTACCAATCACGGTTGCACCCGCATCGAGAAACGCCTGCGTCACATAGGTTCCCAAGCCGCCATGGGCCCCGGTTACGAGGATGACCTTGTCTTTCATGAAGAGCGCTCCGATCTCATTGGCCATCAGATTCCGAACAACCCAATTAAGGTTACTACCGATTCACTACGATCAGCACAGCCCCTGTCCTGACCCCGTTCTTCATCTCGAATTAGAGTCTAAAGTACACAATAGGTTTCACGATGGGGAGGGCACACCGATGAAACTATCTCTCGCGCCCGGCATCTCACTTCCGCGGCACAGCATTCAAAGGAGCATTCATGCACGAAGAATCTTACGATGAATCAGAAAAGCCTCATGCTCTGGTCTGTACGGAGGTTTGGGGTGGCAATCGAAAGGTCATTCGAACGGTGAGGCTGCCCAGCCTGCTGGCCTGGGTAGCCTCGAATCCCATTGACGAAGGAGAAGGAGGCGGCGACCTTCACTATATGTCCGTGTGCGATTTCGACCTCATCTCCCGCATAGCCCTGGCCGACGTCAGCGGGCATGGTCATGATGTGAGTGCCGTGACCCAGACGCTGCGCACTCTAATGCACAACAACATCAACGCCTGGGACCAGTCGGATTTCATGCGCGGCCTAAATGACGCGTTCAACCAAAGTGAGAAATACGCCACGGCCATCGTCTTGAGTTTCCATCGCGTCACAGGCCGGTTGGCCTTCAGCAACGCCGGGCATCTGCCTCCGCTCTGGTATCACGCTGCTCAACGACGCTGGGACTGGCTGGAGGAGGGAAATGATCCGCAAGCTAGAAAGGTCGCCGGTTTGCCGGTAGGGCTGATTCCTGGAACCGGGTACAGCCAGACGGTGGTCACCCTAAAGCCATCCGATCTTCTTGTGCTCTACACCGATGGAATCACCGAAGCCGAGAATGGGGCCGGTCAGGAACTGGGGCGAGAACAGCTTCTAGACTGGGCGAGTCAGACTCCCGTCGACTCTCCCAAGGCGTTGGGAGAAAACTTGCTACAACGGCTGGAGTCGTTTCGCGGCGGACTCCGCAACGACGATGAGACCTTGCTGGTGTTGCAACGCCAGGAAGAGTCTCGTCTGGTCGTACTGGGCGAAGTTGCCAGCAGCTATACGTTCGGCCGGCTTTTGCGGAGTCGTAAGAAGGTATAGTCAACGCACCTCTTCGGAAAAGCGGCCCTCTTTAATCGTCAATCGTCGTTCTACTGCGTGCAATCTCTTCCTGCTGGTCTCCCACTTCCTGCCAACGGGAATTGGGGTTGTATTCCTTCATCGTTGCGGCAACCAGCTGAGTCTTCGGGCCAAGATCCTTCTCGTATACGACTTCGTCCGGGCCCACCATAACTGTCTTCACACCCGATGACCGGTATTCCGCCGGGTAGGCCAAAAATGCGAATCCCGCGGTCAATTTGCCCATACTTCTCCACAAAGTTGGCGCGACTCTGGGCGTCCTCGGTGTCGTCGCCCGACGAGACGATTTGCTTTCCGTCGCGGCCGAGAATGTCGAGCATCGCTTTTTCGTCATTACTCTGGGCTTCTCGTAATCCTTCATATTCGGCGGCCAGATATTTCGTTGCTCGTTGAGGGTCGAACAATGGACGACGGAGCAAACTTTGCGATCTGATCCAAAAACTGGGATCGCCCGACATTGTAAGCCGTGTGTTCAATCGATCGATCAGCCTTGTCTACTATGGTGATTGAGTTGTCCTCGGGATTGAAAAACATCGATACAACGTCTGGCCAATTTATTGAAACCTTCCTGATTCCCAGCCACCTTACGGAGACGAGTTTTTCAGGGGAACACAAAATTGTCGGCGGAACAAAAGCGAAGATAAAGACACCGAGCGTGATGAGCGTAAGCGAGACCCACCATTCCCCATGTTGGTTCCACAGGTTGTCGACCGATCCATAGAATAGAAGGGGAATCACTGCAGAAAACAATACCTTCAACCCGATGGGAAGAGAATACACCGTATAGCCGCGCTTCGACTTAGGCCCCGCCCACTTGGCCTCCAACATAAACCAGTGGATCGAGCCCAACACGAGCACAAGGACCGCCCTGCCCATCGTCAGTCTTTATCTCCCTTGCCAGCCGCCAACTCAGACGCACCCTTGAGTGCAGTCTCAGTCCCTGGGTGACCTACTGCCTCACCAATCTGCTCCTGCGTTGCCACCTTGCTCGCGGCAATTTTCGAGGCAGCCGCAGATCCTCCTGGCAAGAGCAGAGCGTGACCATTGCGGATGCTTTGCGGCTAAGCGTGCTGCCTCCTTGGCCTCAGCTTTGGCTCCGGTTAACTCTGGCACCTCTTCGCCAATTCGTGCACCAGCTACACCGCTGATTGCTCCAATACCTGCATCGAGCAAGATATCTTTGGGCTCCCCGATCGCGGCTTTGGGGTCGCCGTTGTGGATGACGCCGCGTTCAGCTATGCCCCCGAGTATACCCGCGGTGGCCCCCGATGCTGCAAGTTCGCCAACACCGGCTGTGGTGGCGACAGTGCCTGTAAGGGTCGTAATGGCGGCAGGCGCTGCCAGAATCCCCATCGTGCCCCCGGCGATTGCGCCGCCGACCCCTGCGGCTGCGACCTTCTTCCAATTGATGTTTCCGTGGGGATCTTGGATCTTCTGTACCACGATGGAACCGAGCGCGCCTACGCCAGCCCCAATGATCGCCGTACACCAGGGCACACAGTGCCCATCCGCATCGGCTCCCGCGACAGGGTTATTTCGTACATAGCCGTAAAGATTGAGGGACTGCGGATTCTCCAGGCCGGCGTATGGCACGGGCTCAGTGTGTGCGCTCCAGTCCGGGCTTACCCACCGTCCCAGCCCGCTCTCGTAGTACCTGGCCCCGAAATAATCGTTCCCGCTTTCGCTGTCGCGCTCTTTGCCGGTGAAGTGGTGCTCGGTGGCGTCGGCGTAGGTGCCGGGTGTCCTCAAATAGGCGCCGAACGGGTCCGAGAACCATCGGTTTTGAACGCCGCCGGTCGAGTCGGCCTGGACTCGCTTCGATCCGAGCCAGTCGGAGAAGCTGAACGTGAACGTGGCGTGAGTGCCGGTATCGTACGTAGCGGTCAGGCCGCCGGCGGCGAATACGTTGGTATGCTGCCATGTGCCGGAGCCGTTCAGTTCGGTGTCCTGGTCGCCGTGCTCGCCGCGCAAATACATAGCCGTTGCGCTAAACCCGCTGGCCGATGTCGGAGCAGAGCAAACTTGCCCCGACGCAGGCCAGGTCGTGATCGTCCCTTTGGCCACGCGGCGCCCTTCGGAGTCGTAGACATACTGCGTCATCGCTCCTCCGGAGGCCACGGTGGTGACAGCGCAGATGCGGCCGTCGAGATCGTAGACGTACTTGTTGGTGCCGTCGTTGGTGATGTTGCCCGCGTCGTCGTAGACAAAGCTGGCCACCGTCGAGTTGGCGGTGAGCTGGTTCGACGTGTTGTAAGTGGCCCAGGAGGAATGATTGGCGCCGCTAATCGGATTCGGGCAGGTGGTGTTCTTGGTCATCTCGCCTTCGCCCGTGCGGTTGCCGAAGCCGTCATACGTCCAGCACTGGGTCTTGTAAGTACCCGAGGGCAGGACTATGCCGGTGGCGGTTGCGTTCGCTGAGACCAGACGGTTCAGCGTGTCGTAGCCGTAGGTCCAGTCGCTGATCACGCTGTCAACCACGGTGGCCACGTTGTTGTTAGGCGCGTAGGTGAGGGCGTAGGAATAGGACGTGGTGTCGGTGTCGCCACTGAGTGTGGCGCCGGAGGCGGTGGCCGTAAACGTGGCGCCGGAAGAAGCGCTGCTGGAGAGTGAAACCTCGCCGTCTGTGCCGTACTCGATGGCGGTAAGAGTCACCACGTTGGAGCTGGCGGTGGCGGTCACCGGCATGCCGTCGGTTGCGGTGATCGCGTTGACCAGGTTAGTGGCGAGCGCGGCCAGAGTGGTCCCGGTGGTGCTCGCCGTGACGGTAATGCCGCCGATCACGGCTGTAACCACCCCAGTGCCTGGAGTGCAGCCCGTCTGAATGCACGCCAGCGTGATCGTTCCCGTGGCTAGGGTGCTGGCTGAATACAACGTATTGTTGGTCACGCGCAAACGGTTGTCATAGAGACGGCTGAGGTGCACGGGCTTGGCTCCATACGTAGCACTGAGCAAGCCAGCCGGCCCATATTCCTTTGCAGCGTAAATGGTCGAGGGGAAGCTTGTGCCCGCCCATATGCCCGTAGTGGGTGTAGTGCTGGTCACGGTCGACAGGCGCGCGACATTGTCGTAGGTGTAGCTGATCGTGATCGGCGAACCGGAGCCCAGGCCATTGGTGGTACTCAGAAGGTTGCCCGCGTAGTCGTACTGGTAGACGAAGGGATAAGTGGCGGTGCAGCTGCCGAACGCACACTGCTGCTCATCCAGTAGCCGGCCCATAGTGTCGTACTGATACGGGGAGCGCTCCCAGACGCTAGTCCCGGCGGTGTACTCGACTTCGTCGGTCAAGTGTCCTATGGGGTAGTTAGGAGAGGAGCCGAGACTGGTGGCGTCGAAGGTGTAGGCCGAGAGAAGATTGGCGGGGGCGACCTGCGCAAGGCTGGTGCAATTGGAAACGAGCGATCCCTTGTACTCCGCCACTTTCCGATTCAGTTGATCGTAGCAGTAGTTGATGGTCTGCGTGCCGCTGGACGCATTCACCAGGGGCTCAGTGCGAGTCAGCAGGTCGCCGTCGGCATCATAAGAATACGACGTTGTGCCGGACTCGGGGTTGTAGGCGGTCTGCAGCCGGGAAAGCGTGTCGTAGGTGAATGTGCGCGGGGCGCGGGGCGAGTCGGTGCTGCTGCCAGTCTGCGCAACGGTTAACAGGTCGCCGAGCGCGTCGTAGGTGTAGGTGGTTTGCATGGCGGGCGCGGCGGTCAATCCGTTCGGCTCCATCACGCTCGCCAGACGGCCCAGGCCGTCGGAACTGCGCTGCCAGTCGTTGCCCGATTCATCCTGGAAATCTACGAAGCTACCAGTGCTGGCCGAGCCGCCGGTCTTTGCCCGTTGCGCATTGCAGTTGGGCTGACTGCTCGTCTTTACCCCCATGTAGCACCACCACTGCAGCGATACTCCGTCAGACTGGGTCTGCATAGTCTTCCTACTCAAGGCATCGTAAGAGAAGTAGGTCACGCCGTAAGTGGGCTCGGACGCAGACCGATACGGATTGCTTTGTGACGCCACGCGGCCCAAAAGATCGTACCGGGTATCGGCGTAGATATCGCCCTCGGAATCGGAGGTGATCTGCGTTTCATACTTTCTGCCCAGGCTGTCGGCCAAGCCGGTTTCGGCATAAGTAGACCCGGAACTATTGAGCACCCTGGAGAACGTATAACTCGGTAGCGGCAGATTGCTTGGTGGAACTGGGTCGGTATAAGTAAACGTCTCTGATCCGCCATCGGCATAGGTTGTTTTGAGCGGGCGGCGCATGGGATCATATGTAAATTCCGTGGGCTGATTGTTTTCGTCCCAATGCTCCAATAGTTCACCCGTATTATCGTCGTACTGAAACTTCTCCACGTGCAGCACGGTTCCAGTTTGCGGATGCGTGATCTTGTTGGGGTACAATCCGCTGCCGTCATAGACAATCAGAGTTGTGTTGCCGAGCGGGTCAATCTTCGTGACCGGCATTCCCGGCGCCTTTCCGGTATTGTCGTAAACAGTGTGCGATGATGGCCATGCGCCCCCTGCAAGCCAGCGCGTCACCGTAGTCAGATTGCCCCGCGCGCCCTGCGGACTGCCGTTGTTCTCATCATAAAAGTAGCTGGTTTGCGATGCCTGACTGCCGGGAGGCGCGGGCGCCGTGCAAGTCGTCTGCTTGCCGCCATAACTTCCCGTAAACATCGTGTCGAGACAGGGCAGGTCAATCAGGTTCGCCCCATAGTAACTCCCGTTCGACTGCCAGAAGTTGGTGTACAGAGATGTGCGGAGCACAGTGAGCGTTGGGAGCTGGGAAAAGCTCGTAAAGCTTCCCGCCGCCCAATCTGATTCAGTGCCCTGCTGTTTCTGCCCGAAGCTGAAGCGGTAAGTAGTTCCCTTATAGTCTTGATAAGTACCGAAGGAATCGTAGGCGTAAGTGTCTTCACGGAGCTGCGGAGCGGCCGAGGTCGGAGCGATCGTGGTTACGACTTGCTGAGGCAGGACGCCGATGGCTATGTAGTTCGAGAAGTTAGTAGGATTGGCATGATCAATACCGGGGCTCGTATAAGCCGTGTCTACTTCCTTAAGAAGGGTGCCGCTTGTGCTGTAACCCTGGTAATACTGCGTCTTGGTTTCATAGGGTCCGCAGACTGGCTGGCCGTAGGTTGGTGTGCCAATCAAGGAGAAAGTATGAACAATGTCATTCTTGAGGGGATCGGTTACTTTCACCGTTCCCGCATCGGGCGAGCCCTCCCAACCGGAACCAATACTGCTGGAGTAACTCCAGGTTTGGGTGGAGGTGCCGCCGCCCGGATTTGTTACAGTCAGAGTTCGGCTGGTAACCATCCGGCTCGACATGAGATTCGAAAACGGCCAGACCGGCGAACCTGAGACCGGAATCTCTCCCGGAGGATTGCCGCAGGCCAGGCGGGTTGCCGTCCAGCCGCTGACATTTCCAGAGTCATAGCCGTAGGTCACGGTTGCGCCCGTAGGCATGGCGACGCTGGAGACTTGTCCAAACGTATCGTAGGTGAACCTCCATTCTGTGCCGTTGGGAAGAACTGCGGCCGTCAGCACCGGCCAGGTTTCCACGACGGTAGTCGTGCTATGCAAGGCATTGGGAAGGCTGAGTTGCACTTTGATCTTGCGATAGCAAAATGTGAGCGTAACCTGGGAGCCGTTGCCGGGGAAATCGTAAGTCTCGCCGACCTCACTCGACAGGCAGCTGGAATTTGCCTGCGGGTTCGCCGGATAGTAGGCGGTATCGGTGTCCACGATGCAGCTATAGGCCGCGACCGGCTGCACATAAGTTGGATTGGGAATCTGCCGCCCGATGCTGTCGACAATTTCAGTAGCCGACGCGGTTCCATACGCATAGCCTTCCCAGGGCGCCAGTGATGGGTCGTAAAACTGTCCGGATCCGGCGGGTTTCGCGCAAGGACCGCGCAGAGTTATCACATTTCCGTTCGGATCAATCAGACCGCCAGTATTTCCCTTTCTGTCAATGATCAAGGGCTCGGTTGCAGCCGTCAGCATCAAATCGCTGCCATCCACGCTATATCGAATATTGCCGAGGTAGGGTGCTGTGGAGTTGGCGATGTTCTCCCCGAGCGAGTGCGTCGCGCCGCTGTCGTCAATGGCGACAAAGCGTGACACTTGCACTTGCCCTAACTTAACTCTCGCCTCTTTCCAGTAGAGGCCCCCTGGACTGATCAGTACGTGCGGCTGTCCCTGCGGCGAGCCCAGCACGCCCGAGGGAACCTCGTACTGCTTAGAGTCAGCCGGGCCGCTGGAGTACTGTGGATTGGACTGAAACGTCGTGGAATTGCTGCGAATGGCAATCACCACTGGCGGAAGGCCGCCACGCTGCTCATAGGTCAGCAGCGGGATGTTCAGCACCAGGTTCCCATTCGCCAGATTCACGGTATCGAAATCGGTACCGTGATACGACTGGTAGGCTTGATAGCCTTTCTCGAAATCGGCCTGTGCCCACCCCAGGCTGGAGGCCAGAATGACGACCACACACCACGCCGAGGCGCTGAAATGACCGCATAAGAACTTGGCGAAATTCGTAGCCCGAGGACGAGTATCTGAGTTCACGGATTTTCTCTCTCCTGGTTTAATCAACCCCGGTTTAATCAACCCCGGTTTAATCAACCCCGGTTTAATCAACCCCGGTTTAATCAACCCCGGTTAAATCAGCCCCGGTTAAATCAGCCCCGGTTAAATCAGCCCTGGGTTCAGCAGCGCGCGTGAGATTGTCGAGACAAGGTTGATGGCTTGCGGCAAGTGCGCCGGCGGCTTTGGTCCGCCACCGGCGCATCGCCCGTTGGGTGGTCGTTAGTCGGTCGAGGCGGCAAAGGACGCAGGATCGAATCCCTTTTCGTCCTTCACCCCAGCCGCAACGCTCGGCGTGGAGCCGGATTTCGTCGTAATTGTTATGACGTCATCTTTGGCGGTTGCCGTGAATGCGCCTTTCCCTTCTGCGTTCAGCGAAGACGCGAGATCGGCGGCGATCGCCTTTGCCGTGCTGCCCTTGCCCCAGTTGGACGACGCTTTAGCGTTCCCAACCGCGGCGTCAACTGACCCGGCATCGTACTCGGTGGTCGTTACCTCGTTGGCGCCGCCAGTCAGCGATCCCTTGCCCGGGCTGAGCGCGAAATCGCCGCTGTCGCTCGCCGTGAAGGCAAGGTTCCCAGCCGTCCCCGTCTTCTTGCTGGTGAAATCAACCGTGTCTTCGCTGACGCTAGCGGTTACAGGCGACTTCGCCACATTCGCCGCTGCGGCCAGAGCTTTGGCGATGGTCGCGCTGGTGGCCTGATCATCGTACGAGGCCTCCACTTTGAACCCGCCGACCGTCAAGGTCACAGTGCGAGTTCCCGTGAAGGACGTTTTCACTTTGCCGCTGACCGCGACCGCAGCCTTCCCGGGTTTTGCCGGAACGGTCACCGACTTGGTTTGTTCGGAGCCATTAATCACCAGTCGAATTGCAGCAGGGTAGTCGTTAATCACTTCGGCGCTCTCGCTGGTCGAGGCGGTGACGGTACCCGCACCAGTCTCCGTCCCCGTTACCGTGACCGTCACTCCGGCGGTACAGGTCTGCCCCCCCATGCCCGTCCCGCAGGCAGTCGAATCGGTGAAGGTAATCGATCCGGTGCACGATGCTAGGGGCGCAACCGATCCCGAGCAGGTACCCAGGTTGTAGCCCCACGTGCCTGACTGCCCGGTTGGGCTGGTAAGGGATACCGCCACACCTGTCAGTGCGGAAACGTTGGAGTGGTTCGTGACGGTGAGTGCACCACTTCCGGTGACCATGTTGAATTCGTAATCCACGGTGAACGACTGCGCGCTCGCGCTGATCCCGTATACCGCATTGGGAACACCCACCACCCCCGCGGTTGTCAGTGCGGTCGGCCCCGACTGGCCGGCGATGGTGCCATTGAGGGTGATGATGGTGCTGAACAGGCCTGCCGTTGCCGGCGTTGTCGGTACCGGCTGGGCCGTCAAGTACTGCAGGGTGAAGTTGCACGTCCCGGTGGCAACCCCGGGGTTTCCTCCGCTGGGTGGTGTTGCCGCCGCGAGGGTAAACTGAGAGCAGCCATCGCTCGTGATCTTGAAATCCACGCCGTCGGTCAAAGTGAAATCCGCCGGGGATGCCGGTAAAATGACTTGCGAAGGATAATAGTTAGTAACGGTGAACTTCTGCGTCTGCGCACCGGCAGCAACCGGGAACGCATACAGACTGGGCGCCGAGGCGTTCTGAATGGTTGCCGGTGTTATGGTGACTCTGGACGTCGAATTGGGAGCTGCATTGCCGGAAACTACCAGCCCCGTACTTGTCACCAGCACATTCTGGTAGGAAGAGATATTCTCCGTTCCTGCCGCGATGATACTGGCAGCCACAGCATTGGGATTCTTTAAGGGATTGAGTGCGTCTGAGGGCACGGGCGCGAACTCAATGTACAGCGTGCAGGTAGTCAGCAAACCCTGGGGGTTAGGGTCTCCAACATAGGTTAATACGGTATTCGAACAATTATCGGGGTGGTTCTGGGGATCGGTCTCGATCACTTCGAATCCGGGATCGCTGAACGTAACTGCGGGCGCAACCATGGTCATTCGGTTGGGCGAGTTATTGGTCAATGTAATCTGGACGATATCAGGAGAAATCTGGCACGTTGGCTCAGGACTGCAAACCGTAAGAGTTGGCGTAAACGCATACGCGCTGCCTGCGGTCCAGTATGTTGTAGGAGAACTGGTGAGGCTCACCAGAATTGGAGATTGAGAAGAAACCAGCCCATTACTCGGAACAACGCCTCCTGTCGGTCCACTCAACTGGAGAGGCGGCTGCTCCCGTTGCAGGTCGGAGTAGAAAGCAAACGTCCCAAAGACGTTGTCTTTGTAAACGTTGAAGGTCACCGGTCCCTGGTAGTTATCGCTGGCCTGCGGTCCAGTAATTGAATAAGACGCTGTGTTCGACGTTCCGTTGGTCTGCGAGGAGGCGTTCGTGCTGGACCACGACCATGATTCGCTCTGATCGAAACCGAAACTCGGGCCGTTCCCCAAGAAGCCCCCCCAGGCGGAAACCCGAAAGTTGTTTCCTACGGTCGAGGTGTTGGTCGCGCTCAGAGAATTCCCCGTGGTTGTGCTGTAAGTGAACGTCCCCGAATACGTCTGCGGCTGGCCGTTGATGCCGGGTTGCGGATACTGCACCTGGTCGACCGCGTCAAAGCGCTGCATAGTCACCTGCGAGGTACCATTAACCGGGGTTCCGCAGAAATTCGAAGGCCACGTACCTGACGGCGGTCCGCTGGAGGGTACTACGGACACAGTCTCCGCGTCATTCGGGTCCACATTCAGGCCGTACGACGGGTGGCAATAGTAGCTGCCTACATTCAGCGGAGGGACCAGCGTTTGGGTCACAAAGGGGTCGGCGGAGAGGATGTCTGCGTAGTCTTGCAGAGTGAGGCCTGGCCCGAGCTGGAGCCCCGTCTTATTGCCGTTGGGCCAGACTGTCGTGTCCCAGGACCGCGAAGTGTAAGGCAGCCACTGCAGGCAACTCTGTCCAGGATAGTACGGGTTTTTCAGGCACCAAACCGGGATGCCGACGATGTCGGGGAAGGGATATTGGTTCGGGTCGCAACCGCCCACGGACTGATAAACATTGGGTGTGAACTGGCTGTCGGTCAGGTCGCAGCTGTTGGACTGCAGGCCAACCCAGCTAAACGGGTTGGCGGATCCGGTGGGGTTCACCGTCGTATTCACCACCGGATTCAGCAGAATGTATATGACATCGTTGTCATGGTTGACCCCCAGCGCCGAGCTGATGGGACCCGCCGTTGCAACCGAGTTGCCCTGCGTTGACGTGATGGAAATCGAATTGGAGCCCGAAGTTTGCGTCTCCCAGCCGTTGCTGGAGGTGTTGGTTATGGAGCCCCCGGAAAAGGGTGTGTTCCATTCGACTCCAAAGGTAAATGCGCTGTTGAAAGTGTTGGTGGCTTGCGCCGAGATGGACACGGTCGATCCAGCACTCTCACTATTCGAGTAAGTGACGGAGCTTGCCGCCCCCGGGGGTGCATAGACGACGGTCAGCACCTGGTACTTTGGAAGATAAGGGACGGCATAGGTTTGCCCGTACGCCTCTGCCCCGATTAAGATCAACCCACAAACTAATAGCGCCCACAGTGCTTTGCGTGGAGAGTTATTCCGAAGAGACTTGTTCAGACTGATGAGAAAATGCATGGCGTTTCTCCATTCTCTAAACTTGGTTGGGCCGATTCCACTGCTTGTGCTTGCCCGACGAGCAAGAAAAACCACGATGCGGCGGAAACAGTTGTCTTGTGGGGCCGAGCCAGAAGGAAGGCTTGCGAATCGAAATGCGAGCGCGGAGATCGAGCACTTGCGGGTCATGCTACTTACGGCGCTAACTGGCCTGTGGGAGACCATTTCACGCACGGTGCCCGCGGAAGTCAATTGTCAAAAGCTGATGTTTTTGGTCAGAACATGACAAGTGCTGTGGAAAAATCGCTGTGAAACGAAAGAGGCTGGAGACCCGCGTGAGCCGCAATTGAGTCCGTCATGAATCCGTTAAAGGTTCAACAAGTGACGCCGCTTACTTAACTCGTTCATCTTCCACTGCCGGGGACTCATGCCGCGCACTTGTTTGAAATCCCGATGGAAATTGCTCACATCCTCATACCCGGCCTCACTAGCGGCTTCCTTGACAGCCACAACGTTGTCGGTCAAGAGGTCAACGATTCCAGTGATTCTAGTCTCACGCTTGTAACGTCTAAACGTGGTTCCGACTTCTCGTTTGAAAAGGCGTAAGAAGTGCCCTTCACAAATGCCCAAAAGGGAGCCGGCTTCTCTCGCCGACATGTTACTTCCCCTCTTACGCCCCGCAATTACTCTAACGATGAGTTCGACACGCGGATCCATTCAGGAGTTCCTTCTAGATATTAGCGGTTGTGAGTTTCTGGAACGAGTGTCCTGTGCACTGGCCATGCAAGCTACTACCTCAGAGTGCCGCTGGTCGGTTGGGACGCCACCTTCCTGCTGTCCCACCTGTGGTCGATAGCAAGTTCTTTCACTCCCCTTTCTGGTGTATCTGTCAAAGTTGTCGACGACACACGATCGACCATCTTGCTTCGCCTTGTCCGTCGCCGATGCCTTGACTAGCGCAATCGTCGTACCAAACTGGAGATGACTGTGTGCAAGGCCCCGTTCGCTGGAACTTGCCCGAAAACAGATCTTCCCGCCCAACTGCGCGACCTGATCTGGCCAGGCCGAGGCACAACAACCAACAAAAGTGTTGGTGAGTAACATTTATGTTAGGCGCACGGGACGGCTGCTTCCTCCAGCACGCAGTACCTCGAGAGCAACACGGCAGTCTTGAGCTGGTACGAAGCTCAAATGAGTGCCTTGGCGATTTTGAGTTAGCCGATTGATTCAAGCGACGAAGCGTCTGGTTGTCCGGATTTCAGAGTCACGGCCTGGGCACGTTGTCTCGATCTGCCGGCATCGAGCCACCGTTTGCAAATTGATTCGGGGTAGCTGGTTTTGCTAAGGTCATCGTCATGTCCGAGCCTGTCACGTCCGAGCGTTCCCCCGAGCAAATACGTGACCAGATACGCGAATTGCTCGACTCGCTTTATCGCGAGGATTCGGGACGGATCCTGGCCACGCTGATCCGCCTGCTCGGTGATTTTGATCTGGCCGAGGAGGCCATGCACGAAGCCTTTGCCGCTGCGCTGAGCTTGTGGCCGAGCAGTGGAGTACCCGGCAACCCGCGACCATGGCTGATTTCAACGGCCCGATTCAAAGCCATCGATACTTTGCGTCGACGTTCGAGATTTGATGCTTCTCAAGACGAGCTCGCGCACCATCTCGAAGCGCAAGCGATTTCGGCAGAAAGATCTAGTAAAGAGAACGGTCTTGAGGATGACTTCCTTGAAGACGATCGCCTTCGGCTGATTTTTACCTGCTGTCATCCGTCTCTGGCGCCGGAAGCGCGCGTTGCGCTCACCCTGCGTGAGGTGTGCGGGCTGACCACCGAGGAGATCGCCAAGGCCTTCCTCACCACTCCGCGCACGCTGGCGCAGCGCATTGTGCGCGCCAAGGCAAAGATTCGAGAGGAACGAATTCCGTACGAGGTGCCGACGCCGCAAGAATTGCCGGAGCGACTGGAGGCGGTGCTGCAGGTCATCTATCTCGTCTTTAACGAGGGGTATTCGGCTGCCGCGGGGGCGGAGGTAACGCGGGCCGAGCTCACCGGCGAAGCGATTCGACTGGGCCGCTTGCTGATGGAACTCCAGCCGGAGTCAGAAGTAACGGGGCTGCTGGCCCTGATGTTGCTCCAGGAATCCCGTCGCGCCGCCAGAACCTCTCCCACCGGTGAGCTGATTCTGCTGGAAAATCAAGACCGCGCGCTATGGAACCGGGAGCAGATCGCCGAGGGAGTGGCCTTGCTCGAGAAAGCTCTGGGTTATCAGCAAAAGTCCCGCCGCTTCGGCTCCTACACGCTGCAGGCTGCGATTGCGGCCGTTCATGCCGAGGCGGAATCGGTCGCTGCGACCGACTGGCGGCAGATTGTTGCGCTCTACGACCAGTTGGTAAGAATTCAGCCGTCGCCCGTGGTACAGCTCAATCGTGCCGTGGCCATTGCCATGCGCGATGGTCCAGAGGCCGGTCTGGCGCAGATCGATGCGGTGTTGGAACGTTGTTCAGGAAAACAAGGCGACTTGGCAAATTATTATCTGGCGCATTCTGCCCGTGCCGATATGTGCCGCAGGCTCGGCAGGACAGCCGAGGCTCGTGCTTCCTATGAGAAGGCGCTGGCCCTGACCCAACAGGAACCCGAGCGGCAATTCCTGCAAGAGCGGATTCGGCAGCTGAAATAAAGTCTCGACGATTTGTCGAATTCCGGTGGGGCCATTCGACTATGTGGTGAAGGCCGGGAAACCGGCCCGCCAGAAATGGAGGAAAGCGATGACCCGACATCAAATATGCAGCATTTTCCTGAGCGCGTTCGTGCTTGTCTCCGCACTGATCGCGGTGGCGTCCGTGCCCGCAGCGGCACAAGACCCCAACCAACCCTATCCCACGATGGCGCCGATAGAACAGTATCTGATGGATCGCGACGCCGAAATCGCCTTAGCCCGCAGCGCCGCTCCAGACGCCATCTCCCACGACGCCTCGGTCATCGTCCTAACCCGTCGCGGCTACGAAACCGCAATCGAAGGGAAAAACGGCTGGGTCTGCTGGGTCGGACGCAGCTGGTTGGCCATGTTCGATAACCCAGAATTTTGGAATCCAAAGGTTCGCGCCGCCGATTGCCTCAACCCGCCGGCCGCCCGCTCCATCCTGCCATACGCCTACAAACGTACCGAACTACTCCTGGCTGGCCATTCCAAACCCGAAGTCATCGCCGCCATCAAGGCAGCTATCGAAAAGAAAGAATTACCACCGCTCGAGCCGGGAACCTTCTCCTACATGATGTCGAAGGCCTCGTATCTAACCGACAACGGCGGCCACAACCTCCCCCACCTGATGTTCTACGAAGCAGCGAAAGACGGCGCAGCCTGGGGCGCAAATCTTGCAAACTCCCCAGTCATGGCCGTAAATTACTGGTACATTTCCGAGCAATCTTACCCACCACTCAAATCCTTCCCACCGCTGTCCGTCTTCCTAATAGGAGCAGACAAATGGTCCGATGGAACGCCGGCACCGAGCATGTAAAGACTCGGCGGGAAACGTTAAGTCGCGCCCGGGCCAAAGATAGAAATTCAGAAAAGTAGCAGCCCTGATACGGTGTCCGCACAACAGTCAATACTCAACTCACAAGGAGAACACCATGCGCTTCATGATGATCATGTTTCCGAAAGACTACACAACCGCAAAACCCGGCTGGGCGCCCGACCTCAAAGACATGGATGCAATGGGCAAGTACAACGAGGAACTCGGGAAAGCCGGCGTGCTGCTGGCGCTCGACGGGCTGACTCCGCCCGCGACGATGAGCGCGCGCGTCACCTTCAAGGGCGGAAAATCGAAAGTTACCGACGGCCCGTTTACCGAAGCGAAGGAAGTGGTCGGCGGCTACTGGATCATCCAGGTGAAGTCGCGCGAAGAGGCGCTGGAATGGGCCGCGCGCATCCCCGGAAAGGATAACGAAATGGTCGAAGTTCGCCGGATGTTTGACATGACCGACTTCGATCCCGAGACCCAGGAGTATATCCAAAAGAAGTTCGGCGACGACGTGGCCGCTGAGATGAAGCAGTAGCAAAAAACTCTGCGCACTCTGTCGACTTCGCGACGCCTCGTGCGACGTCTATGTAGCCGTTACAGGAGAATGGAGAAATCATGGCGCAGTATTTGGTAGCAATTCACCACCCCGACAACTACGACGCGGCTCTGGAAGGCGAAGGGATGATTCGCGATATCGGCGCGCTCAACCAAGAGATGGATGCCGCCGGCGCCAGGTTCTTTGCTGGCGGCCTGGAACCGGCAGCCAAGGCGAAATCATTGCGTAAGCAGCCCGGTGGAGAATTGGTCATCACTGACGGCCCGTACCTTGAGACCAAGGAGCATGTAGGCGGCTTTTGGATTCTGGAAGCGGCCGATATGGAAGAGGCGGTGGCGTGGGGACGAAAGGCCGTGATCGCGTGCCGGGCGCCGGTTGAAGTGCGGGCGTTTCTCAAAATTCGACCGAATAGAAGCCACTGATAAAGACAAATGAACGGAGACGGCGGCAGAACACTGCACGCTGAAGGCGGATTTCGCCTTAAGAGTCACTCTCAGGAGCGAGAACAATGCGGAAAAAGAAGGTTGGCAAATTCGCAATAAAAAGTTTCGCACTGCTGGTTGTGCTCGCTACGGCGTACCTCGGTGCGGGGAACGTCGTTGGGGCGAAGCGGGCGATGGCACAGGATGCCACGAGACCTTATCCAAAGATGGCCCCGGTTGACCAATACCTCATGACGGATCGGGATGCGGAAATAGCCCTGGCACGAAGTGCGGCACCGGAGTCGATTTCACACGATGCAGAGGTACTGGTTCTTGGACGGCATGGTTTCGAAACGGCGGTCAAAGGCAAAAACGGTTTCGTGTGTATCGTGGGACGCTCGTGGACGTCCGCGGCTGATGCTGACTTCTGGGATCCGAAAGTACGGGTCCCGATGTGTGTGAATGCAGCAGCCGCGCATTCCTACCTTCTACGAATCACCAAAGAGACCGAGTGGGGACTGCAGGGGCGTACGCCAGCGCAGATGACCGAGTCCATCACCGCCGCCATCGCCAAAAAAGAAGTGCCCGCGATGGAATCCGGCGCTATGTGCTATATGCTGTCGAAGCAAGGCTACGGCGGCGACAGCTCGCCCCACTGGCCTCCCCACCTCATGTTTTTCTATTCGGACACCGACCCCGCAATTTGGGGAGCGAATCTGCCGGGCTCCCCCGTCGTTGGTATGAGCGACCCCGTGGAGCACCTGACGCAGTTCGTGATTCCTGTGCAACGCTGGTCGGACGGAACGGAAGGCCGCTAGGCCGAATTGGTCAAAGGGCGCATAAGCGCTGGCACATAAGAGAGGACAATCCAATGAGAAATGTGATCTACGCCATCAACCTTACCGTGGATGGCTGCTGCGACCACACCAAGTTCAATCCCGCTGAAGACTTACTTGAACACTACACGCGCCTCTTGCGGGATGATGCCGGCCTGCTCGTCTATGGGCGTAAGACCTACCAATTGATGGTTCCTTATTGGCCTGATATTGCAAAAAGCCAGTCCGAGACAAAAGCGGATATTGGATTTGCGCAGGCATTTGATTCCCTCCCCAAGATTGTTTTTTCACGATCATTGGCCAGCGCTGAAGATAAGAATACAAGAATTGTTCGTACGAACCTTCGCGACGAAATCCTTAAATTGAAACAAGAACCAGGTAAGAATATCTTGGTCGGCGGTGTAGATGTTCCTTCCCAGCTTATAGAGCTTGGCCTAGTCGATGAATATCGTTTTGTCGTTATGCCAATCCTTGTTGGAAAAGGGAGACGGTTGTTCGAAGGTGTCAGCCTGCCGGAGAAATGCCGATTAAAGCTTGTTGAGTCCAAGACTTTTGAATCGGGATGTGTGGCGCTTCGCTACTTGAAACAGTAACAGGTTTGTGTCCGGATCGGCTCCATGTCTGGCTTCGGAGAAGGAGGAGTGACTGTGAGAGAACTCACTGCGGACCTGTTCATTTCGGTCGACGGTTTCGCTTCCGGTGAGAAGGAAGCTTCTTTCTTCGGGTACTTCGGAGAGGAACTCGGAAGATGGGTGAGCGACCATCTTCACCAACCTCAACTCCTGATCATGGGGCGAGTAACATACGAGGCTTTGGCGCAGTTTTCCGCCTCTGGCGCCGACGAAATGAGCGTCCGAATGACCGAGCTCCCCAAGGTCGTGTTTTCAAGTGCGCTCAAGGAGCCTCTTGTCTGGAAGAATACCCGCTTAGTGAAGGACTCCGTTGCAGACGAACTTAGAGCACTCAAACAGCAGCCAGGGGATCCTCTTCGATCCATTGGGAGTATCAGCCTCGTTAAGAGCATGATGCAGCTCGGACTCGTCGATTGACTCCGGCTCATAGTCTTTCCTGTGGTCCTCGGCGTTGTTGGCAGGGAGCCAATCTATGCCGGCTATCCGCGGACTGGCCTCGAACTCATCGATACGAAGGTTCTTGACTCGAGACTCATCGTCTTGGAGTACCGCCCTTTGCGCCGTGAGGAGAGGGTTCTTCGGCATGATGTCCGGTGAGATTCAGAGTTCAAACTGAGCCAACCACAGGAAACAAGGAGGAATGGATGAAATACATTTGTTTGGGATACCTCGAGCCGGGCAAGTTCGAAAACATGTCTGAGAGCGAGCGCAACACCATGCTCGACGAGTGTTTTAGCTACAACGACGAACTGCGGAAGAACGGACATCTGGTCGCTGAGGAACCTCTTCAGCCCGCCAACACGGCGGTGACCGTGGTTTGGAAGAACGGAAAGGTTGCCGTGACAGACGGTCCGTACGCGGAAACGAAGGAGCAATTGGGTGGAATTCAGGTGCTGGAAGCGCGCGATCTGAACCACGCCATTCAACTCATTTCCCAATGTCCGGGAGTGAAGTTGCAGTGTGGAACAATCGAGATACGTCCAGCGGCGGATATAAACAAAATGATTAGGGAGAGCGAGCGGCGACGGCGAATGGATACCTCACGATGAGGGCGGCCGCGAAGGAATGATCGTGGCCGCCGAAACGCCGGCAAGTATGCGCTTGACCGAATCTTCGTGAAGTTTCGCCGGCCGGTGAGTGCAGTCGCACGAACAGCCCTGCATGCCGCGTTAGGGACCCGCTCGATCAAGCAGTATGCCGCGGTAAAATACCTGGAAGTGGTGGGTCTGCCTGCGAGTCTGGATGTCAGCACCGCGCTGCGAGCTTACCGGCTGCGTCCTGAGGTCGAATACGCCGAGCCTGATTACACGGTCCATTTCCTGGACACGCCCAACGACCCTCTGTTTCCGAAGATGTGAACCGTCGAGCGGCAGCGATTCTACCGCCGTCTTCTTGGGGAGGCAATCACAATTACTGCGCTCGCGGGAAGGTTCAGGCGGGTTGGTCGAACCAAGGCCAACAGGGCTCGGATATAATCGAAAAAATCCAATTTACTATGCGAACTTGGCATGGCCTGTGGACGGTTTCGTTGCTGGTGGCGATCGCGTCCGGCCAAGCCCCGCGCCCCAAGCCGGAAACGGCGCCATCCCGAACGTCGACGGCCCCGGCGGCGCAAGCCCAGGGTTCTCAAGCTCCGGTGCCGCAGTTTGAAGACGTCGCGCAGCAGGCGGGCCTCACCGTTCCACACATTTCGTCGCCCGACAAGAAATACATTCTGGAATCGATGAGCGGCGGCGTCGGCCTGATCGACTGCGATAACGACGGCAAGCTCGACATCATTACCGTCAACGGTTCGACGGTCGAGCGCTATCGCCAGGGCGGCGATCCGCTGATTACGCTCTATCGTCAGGACGCAGATTCGACTGTCGATCACCCGAAGTTTACCGACATCACTAAAGCCGCGGGCCTCACGCACAAGGGCTGGGGGATGGGCGTCGCCGTGGCGGATTACGACAACGACGGCCTGCAGGATATGTACGTGACCGGCTATGGCGGCAACGCGCTCTATCACAATCTGGGCAACTGCAAGTTCGAAGATGTGACGGAGAAAGCGGGAGTCGCGGGCGGCGGCTTCAGCACGGGCGCGGCCTGGGCCGATTACGATCGCGACGGGCACGTCGATCTTTTTGTGTCGCGCTATGTGCACGTCGACATCGACAAGCTGCCCGTGTTCGGCAACGATCCGCATTTCTGTCGTTATAAAGGAGTGCTGGTGCAGTGCGGCCCGTGGGGTCTGCCCGGCGAATCGGACTTGCTGTTTCACAACAAGGGCGATGGCACGTTTGAGGAAGTTTCCAAGAAGGCTGGAGTCGACGACCCGCATCAATATTATGGCCTGGGCGCGACCTGGGGAGATTACGACAACGACGGGTGGCCCGATCTTTACGTGGCCAACGATGCCGGGCCGAATTTCCTTTACCACAACAAACACGATGGCACTTTTGAAGATGTCGGCTTGCTGAGCGGCGTCGCTTTGAGCGGCGATGGCATGCAGCAGGGGTCGATGGGCGTGGCCTGGGGCGACTATCTGCATGAAGGCCGACTGTCGATGCTGGTCACGAATTTTTTCGAGCAGGGCTCGACGCTTTATCACAACCAGGGCCACGACAGCTTCGCGGACGTGAGCGTGCGCGCCAAAATCAATAAGGCAACCTATCCAATGGTGAGTTGGGGGACGTCATTTTTTGATATGGATAATGACGGCTGGCTCGACATTTTTATTGCCAGCGGCCACGTTTACCCGCAGGCGGATAACGTCTCAGGAGGTGCGCAGTACCGCCAGCCGCTGGTGCTGTTTCGCAATCATCGCGACGGAACGTTTGAAGACGTGTCGTCGACGCTGGAGAAGCTGCCGCTGAAATCGCGGCGGGGCGTGGCTTTTGGCGACATCTTTAACGACGGCAATGTCGACATGCTGATTCTCAACGTGGGTGAGCCGCCGTCGCTGCTGATCAACCGCAACGCAAGTCCCAATCATCGCGTGCTGTTCAAGCTGGTGGGGACGAAGAGTAACAAGGCGGCGATTGGCTCGCGGGTTACGGTGAAAGCAGGATCACTCGTGCAGTTCGACGAGGTGCGCGGGGGCGCGAGTTATCTGTCGCAGAATGATCTGCGGCTGCATTTTGGCCTCGGGGCCAACGACAAGATGAGCGAAGTGACCATTCGCTGGCCCAATGGCGAGAGTGAGACGCTGCGCGACGTGGCGGCCGATTTCATTTATACGATCGTTGAGGGGGCAGGAATTCAGCAGAAGATGGCGCTGCCGGTTTTGCCGCAAAGGTGAAATTTATTTTCGGTTTCCAGTGGGTCAGTTAGTACGATCGGCATCTATCGATCTGTCTTCCTCACACTTAGCGATGAGCTGAATCGCGGAGCTTCGCCTCTGCTTTGTCGTCTTCGTCTCTGGCAAAACGCATGAACCAACGGGGGTACCCACCTTGGGTTAAAGCGCCGTCGCCGTGCCGACGAATTCGCAGAACAGAATAAACCGATCCGGCCAAGACCACTACCAGCAACAAGGCAGCCCAAGCCGTATCTATCCAATGGAAGCGGTCAGCAAGTCCAATCGACAATAGGAAAACGCACCAGAAGAGAACGCAGGCTAACCATCTTTTTGTCTGTGTCTGCACAGCGGCACTATATATCAACCGGATTGAGCCGCCAAGCCGCTGACCTGCACTGAATCGCTACGCTGGGGCGATACTTCGCGAGGATAGGCATAGTGCTCGCCGAGAATTGGCGCATCCTATGCGATCCCGAGCTGTTTCTGAATCTGCTCCAGCGGCACGCCTTTGGTCTCCGGGACCATGGTCCTCACCCAAATCAATTGCAGAACCATCATGCCGGCAAAGAAGGAGAAAACATAGCCTGGGGCGAAGGAGGTGACCATTCTCGGGAAGAACGTGGTGAGCAAGGCGGCGAAGATCCAGTGCGTGAAGCTGCCGAGGGTCTGGCCTTGGGCGCGTTGACGATTGGGAAATATCTCGGAGATAAACACCCAGATGACCGCGCCTTGGCCGACTGCGTGGGCAGCGATGAAAGCGAAGATGCAAACTGGGACGATCGAAAAATGACTGGTGAAGAAGGCCCAGGCGACCAGGCCAAGCGACGCGATGTAACCGAACGAGCCAATATAGAGAAGCGTGCGGCGGCCCAGGCGGTCAATCAGCCAGAGGCCGACAAACGTGAAAACGAGATTAGTGACGCCGATGCCGATGGATTGCAGCAGCGCGGCTTTGGCGCCGAGGCCGGTCAGCTCAAAGATGCGGGGCGCGAAATATAAGATCGCATTGATGCCGGAGAGTTGATTGAAGAAGGCGATCAGGATGGCGAGAAGGATCGGCTTGTGCAAGCGCATCGTCCAGAAATTTCCCGACGACGATTGCTGGGAGGACGCCGCCGTAATTGCGTCGGCTTCGGCTGCGATTTCGGCTTTTGAAGCTTCCGGCTCGATTTGTTGCAGGACTTGCAGCGCGGCCTCGCGGTCGTCTTTGCGGCTGAGCAGCCAGCGCGGGCTCTCCGGAAGACCGAAGCAGAGCATGGCGTAGAGCAGCGACGGGAACGCAGCCACACCCAGCATCCAGCGCCAGGCGTTGTCGCCGATGCCCGCGAGCAAGGCGTTGGAGACGTATGCGATCAGAATGCCGAAAACGATGTTGAACTGGAACATGCCAGTGAGTCGCCCGCGGTACTTGGGCGGCGCGATCTCCGAGATGTACATGGGGGCAACTACGGTGGAGATGCCGATGCCCAAACCGCCGATGACGCGCGCGGCGATGAAGGTGGCCACGTTGGGCGCCAAACCCGAGCCCACTGCCCCGACAAAGTAAAGCACGCCGATCCAAAGCAGCGTGGCTTTGCGGCCGAAGCGGTCGGCCGGCCACCCGCCGAGCAGGGACCCGACGACGGTTCCGTACAGCGCCGAGGCCATGGCAATGCCGTGCAATCCGGGGCTGAGACCCCAGAGGGCTTGAATGGTTTTTTCGGCGCCTGAAATCACGACGGTGTCGAAGCCGAAAAGAAATCCGGCGAGTGCCGAAGTGAGCGACCAGAAGAAGATGCGAGCGTTCATAAAAGTGGGTGTGCCAGTCTTCAGACTTTCGTCATTCTGAGCGCAGCGAAAAACTTATGTACCTTGCGGGGCCCGGCAGCACTGCAGAGGTCCTTCGCTTTGCTCAGAATGACAACACGGAAAGATGACAACGCGGAGAGAGGGGTCACGTTTCCAGCGGGAAGCCTTTCTCGCGCCAATCGCGGATGCCGCCGTCCATGGAAATCACGTTAGTGTAGCCCATTTTCTGCAGGTTGTCCGCTGCCAGTGCCGAGCGGAAACCGCCGCCACAATAAAGGATCATCTCGGTGTTGAGTTCCGGCACCCGCGCCTCAATGTCGCGCTCAATAATGCCTTTTCCCAGATGAATCGCGCCCGGAAGATGGTCCTTGGCAAATTCGCTTTCTTCGCGCACGTCGACTAATAAGAGTTTCTCGCCGCGATCGATGCGAGCTTTCACGGCGCCGACGTTGGTTTCGCGCACGCGCGTTTTGGCGTCATCGACAATCTTCAGAAAGCGCGGAGGATGCTGGTGGGCCATAGGTGCTCCTGATTCAATTCAAGGGCCATCAATTCAACGATGAACATCCTATCAAGTGCGGCCGGATTGTGCATTGATTGACCTCAGGCCTCAGACCATAGCCTTGTGGACCTGCGATTCCTGGGCTCCTTCGCTGTTCCGCAGACTTCGGTTAGCATAAGCGCGTGATTCCGAAGAGGGCAGCTCGGCGGGTCGGCTTGGCGCGCGCGTTGTCGAAGCTAGGATATTGTTCGCGGACGCAGGCCGCGGAGTTGATTCATGCCGGGCGCGTGGGCTTGAACGGATCCGTGCGTCGCGATCCCGAGACGCCGGTCCGGCTGGAGCAGGACCTCATCGTGGTCGACGGGCAGGCGGTTGATTCGCAGAAGAAAATTTATCTGATGATGAATAAGCAGCGAGGCGTGGTGACTACCGCGTCCGACGAGAAGGGCCGCGACACGGTGTATGCCGTGTTGGAGAAATCGAACCATTCGCTGCCCTGGGTTGCTCCGGTCGGACGGCTGGATAAGGCTAGCGAAGGACTGCTTCTGCTGACCAACGATTCAGAGTGGGGCGCGCGTATCGCCGCACCTGAGACGCATCTCGAGAAAGCCTACCACGTGCAAATTCGCCAAGTGGTCGATGAAGAGTTCACGCAGGCAATCGTGCGGGGAGTGCGCGATGATGGGGGAGAAGTGCTGCGCGCGGCGCGAGCTTGCGTACTGCGCGTGGGAGAGAAGAATTGCTGGCTGGAGATCGTTCTGGAGGAAGGGAAAAACCGGCAGATTCGCCGCATGCTCGAGGCAATGGGAGCCGAAGTGCTTCGGCTGGTGCGAGTGGCTATCGGACCGCTGCCCCTGGGCGAGCTGGCCAAGGGCGCCTTTCGCGCTCTGACGAAAGAAGAGAAGCGGATGCTGGATAGCGCAATGCGGGCAAGGATTTCATGAGCGAACTTACCTATCTTTCTGCGGTCGACATGGCGCGGCAAGTCCGCGAGAGGATGATCTCTCCGGTTGAACTGGCGGAGGCGCATCTCGCGAAGATCGGGAGGCTCAACCCGAAGCTGAACGCGTTCGTGCACGTCGACCCTGAACGAGTCCTCCGTGAAGCTCGCAACGCCGAAACTGCGGTCATGCGCGCCGGAACTCTCGGCCCGCTGCACGGCGTTCCTGTCAGCATCAAGAGTTCGCTGGATGTAATGGGGCTGCGATGCGAATCGGGTACACGGCTGCGCGCCGGACATATTGCGACCGAAGACGCTCCGCTAGTCGCGCGCTTGCGCCAGGCGGGAGCGATCATTCTTGGAGTCACGAACACGCCCGAACTTCTCATGGCGTGGGAGACCGATAATCTGTTGTACGGCCGCACCAACAACCCGTGGGATCTGGAGCGCACCGCGGGCGGCTCCAGCGGCGGAGAAGCGGCGGCGATCGCGGCCGGGATGTCGGCGGGCGGCGTGGGCAGTGACGGCGGTGGCTCGATTCGAGTGCCGGCACATTTCAGCGGCATCTGCGGGCTCAAGCCGACTCCGGGCCGCATTCCAGCGACCGGGCACTTTCCCGCGTCGGGCGGGCCGTTTGCGCTGATTGGCGTGGTCGGGCCTATGGCGCGCACCCTGGCTGATGTGAAGGCTCTGTTTGAAGTGATGCAAGGTCCGGACGATGGCGACGCTTGTGCCGCCCCGGTGCCGCTGCGCTGGCCGAGCGATGACGACAGCAAGCAGCTGCGAGTGGGTTACTTTGAAGACGACGGCCGCACGCCGGTCACTTCCGAGACTCGCGCCGCCGTCAGGACCGCTGCGGACGCCCTGCGGGGTGCGGGATTCCAGGTCGAGCCCTTCCGCCCGGAAGGGCTGGAAGAAGCGCGCGTTTTGTGGAGGAAGTTTTTTGTCACCGCCGGCGGAATGCTGATTCGCCCCATGTTCCGCGGACGTGAGCACGATCTGAGCCCTGTGCTCAAGCAGTTTCTCGAGTGGTCAGCGGCGGAGCCGCCGCTTACCGGCGATGGGCTGCTCGAAGCCTGGATTGGCCGCGACACGTTGCGCGCAAAGTTTCTGGAGCAAATGCGAAAGTACCCGATTCTGCTGTGCCCGCCGGCCGCGATTCCTGCCTTCCGCCACGGAGAACGCAGTTGGACGATTGATGGCAAGACGGTCGAGTATCTCGATGCATGGAGTTATACCGAATGGTTCAATCTGCTGGGTAATCCCGCGGCGGTTGTCCCCGTCAGCCATTCTGCTGGTGGCTTGCCGATCGGCGTGCAGATCGTCGGACGTCCGTGGCAAGAAGAGCAGGTGTTGACGGTTGCGGCCGCGCTGGAGCGGGTATGCGGGGCGTGGAGAATCCCGCCCATTCACTAGTAGTCTGCGGAAAAAGTGGTTATCCGCCTAGCGGTCTGACCTCAGCGGCTAAAGCCGAAGTCAAGACAGCGATTACCGCAGCGCTGAAGCGCTGCGCCAGCCAAAACCTGCCAGCCAAAACCTGCCACCTAAAACCTCCCACCCAAAGCCTGGCGCGAGGCCAAGCTTTTCCGCAGCCTCCTAGGGTTTCGTTCCGCTAGTATTTTTGCATTATTCCGCCCGCGAGTTTCTCTGTGTAATTTTATCCGCACACGATTTCAGCCACTGTGGGGCTGATCTCGTTCCTTAACTTTCGCATGTCGCCACTTATGCGGGGAACTTCTACGTCTGGGGGATTCATCGGTCGAGCGCTGGTGGGGCTGGTGATTTTTCTCGCCTTCTCGGCTGCTTATCTCTACATGTTTCCGCAGCCCAACATTCCCTATGCGGGCGTGGTGCTACTGCATGCTCTCGCGGGAGTGGTGGTCGCGGTTCTTCTGATCCCGGCGTTCGTTCGTTTGATGCGGACGGGAAGTTTCTCGTCGCGCTTGGGCTGGCTGCTGATTGCGGTGGGTGCGGTCGTCGGATTGATTCTCATCAGGACGGGCACTCCGCGGACGGAGTGGAGCAAGCTTTATGCCCACATCGCGATTTCAGTCGCGGGCGTCGGCCTTCTCGTCGCCGGCTGGCTGGGCCGGCGTGGGCCGTCCGAAGCAGCGCCGCTCGGCGCGAGAATGGCCGCAGGCGCCGTGCGGGCTGCGATCTGCCTGGCGCTGCTGGCCGGTCTGGGCTACGGGGCGCGCTACATTCGCGAGGGCTGGCAGTCGCGCAGCCGCATCCAGAATCCGACGATGCCGCCCCCCAATATGAATGGCGAAGGCGACGGGCCCGAGGGAAGTTTCTTCCCCAGTTCGGCGCAGGTTTACGGCCAGCAGAAAATTCCCAGCAAGTTTTTCATGGAGTCCGAGTCCTGCAAGCGCTGCCACGGGGATATCTACAACCAGTGGTTCAGCTCGGCGCACCATTTTTCTTCGTTCAACAACCAGTGGTACCGCAAGTCGATCGAGTACATGCAGGACACGGTCGGCACCAAGCCGTCGAAGTGGTGCGGCGGATGCCATGATCCGGCGGTGCTGTATGCGGGATTGATGGACACGCCGATCAAGCAGATTGTGCATCGCCCCGAGTCGCAGGCCGGGCTGGGTTGCATGATGTGCCACGCCATTGCCGACGTGAAGAGCACGATGGGTCAGGCGGATTTCTATCTGGAGTATCCCAAGTTGCACGAGCTCGCTGCCACGCAGAATCCGGTGGCGCGCGCGCTGCATGATTTTCTCATCAAACTGAATCCCGAGCCGCACCGGCGCGTTTTCCTGAAGCCCTTCATGAAAACGCAGACGGCAGAGTTCTGCTCCTCCTGCCACAAGGTGCATCTCGATGTTCCGGTCAACAACTACCGGTGGTTCCGCGGATTCAACGAATACGACAACTGGCAGGCCAGCGGAGTCTCCGGGCAGGGAGCGCGTTCGTTCTACTATCCGGCCAAGCCGCAGCAGTGCGCCGATTGCCACATGCCCGCGGAAGCGTCGAAGGATTTCGGCAACGTTAATGGATTCGTGCACTCGCATCGTTTCCCCGGGGCGAATACGGCTGTGCCGACCGCGAATGAAGATGCGGCGCAGCTTAAGCTCACCGAAGACTTCTTGAAGAGTGGCGCGCTCACGGTTGACATTTTTGCCTTGTCTCCGGCTCAGGCTCGGGTTGCACCCGGAGCGGCCACGCAGTCGGAGCTTTCGACGACGTTCGCGGTGGGCGAAGAAGCCGAGAGCAAGATGACGGGCGAAGCTGCGGGAGAAGCCGCTCCCGTGACTGCGCCGCTGAATCTGGTGCAGCCGGCCTTGCGCCGCGGCGATACGGTTCGTGTGGATGTGGTGGTGCGTACGAAGAAGGTCGGGCACTTTTTTCCTGGGGGCACCGTCGATGCTTACGACACGTGGCTCGAACTGAAGGGCACTGACGATAAGGGGCAGACCATTTTCTGGAGCGGCATGGTCGAGGACGGCGGACATGGTCCGGTAGAAAAGGGAGCGCACTTCTACCGCTCCTTGCAGATCGACGCACACGGCAATCCCATCAACAAGCGCAATGCCTGGGCGACGCGCGCGGTGGTGTATGTGCGGCTCATCCCGCCGGGAGCGGCGGATACGGTGCACTACCGCATGCTCATCCCGGAAAATGTGGGCAACAAGATTACGCTGCACGCGCGACTGTGCTACCGGAAGTTTTCCTGGTACGGGACGCACGAAGCATTCGCTGGCCAGCCTGATCCGGCCGCTCCTAATTCCGTTGCGCCGGACTATGACGACCGTCCGACTGTGTTCACAGCGTCTCTGAGCGGAGTTTCGGCGAAGGAAGAAAAAATCCCCGACCTGCCGATTGTGGCCATCGCTGAGAACGAAGTTACGCTTCCCGTGGTTGCACATAACGCGCCCTCGGCTGAGCCGAAGACGATTGTGCGCAAGGAAGAATGGCAGCGCTGGAACGACTATGGCATCGGATTGTTTTTGCAGGGTGACCTGAAAGGCGCGGCAGCGGCTTTCCAGAAAATAACCGAGGCCGACCCGAAAAATCCTGACGGCTGGGTTAACCTTGGCCGCTGCGCCGTGCAGGAAGGCGACATGGAGCGCGCGCGCACCGTGCTGGAGAAGGCTCTGGTACTGTCTCCGAACCTGGCCCGCGCCAATTTTTTCTATGCCAAGGTGCTTCGCGCCGACGGAAATTATGACGGCGCAGCGCAGCGATTGGGCATCGTGCTGAGCCAGTATCCGCGGGACCGAGTCGCGCTCAACGACCTGGGGCGAGTGTTCTTTCTGCAGCGCCGGTATCAGGACGCGGTGAATACTCTGCAATCGGTGCTGGCGATTGATCCCGAGGATTTGCAGGCGCACTACAACCTGATGCTGTGTTACAGCGGCCTCGGTCAGGAAAAGTTAGCCAAGGAGCATCAGGCGCGCTACCTGCGCTTCAAGGCGGACGAGTCGTCGCAGGCCATCACCGGGCCTTATCGGCAGCTTCATCCCGAAGACAATAACGAACGTCAGGCGGTCCATGAGCACGTTTCGGTACCGCTGCCGTTGGTGGGCAACACACCGAAGTCGAAGGTCGTGGCTCATCATGAGGACGGTGCGCCATCCGCCGGAGCCTCCAGATAATGAATCTTCGCCAGAGAGAGCGGCCTGCATTCCCCCCCCTGCGCCTTCTCTGTGTCTCTGTGACTCTGTGGTTAATGGTTCTCTCATTTGCGACCGCAGGCCGGGCCCAGCAGATTCACTTCCGCGACATCACCGCGCAGGCGGGCATCCACTTCACCCATAACAACGGCGCGTTCGGAAAGAAGTGGCTGCCGGAAACCATGGGCCCCGGCTGCGCTTTCATTGATTACGACAATGACGGATACCCCGACGTTATCCTGATCAACGGAGAAGATTTCCCCGGGCATCCACACGGTGGGGCCACGACGCTCAAGCTCTACCACAACAATCACAACGGCACGTTCACCGACGTTACGCGGCAGGCCGGCCTGGCGGTTCCCATGTTCGGCATGGGCGTTGCCGTGGGTGACTACGACAATGACGGTTTCGACGACATCTTCGTCAGCGCTCTGGGGCAGAGTCATCTGTTTCACAACAACGGCAACGGGACTTTTACCGATGTAACCAAGTCCGCTGGAATGTGGGGGCCGAGCGAGTTTTCCACCAGCGCTGCCTGGGTCGACTACGACCGCGACGGCAAGCTTGATCTGGTTGTGGCCAACTATGTGAAGTGGACGGAGCAGACCGATCTCTACTGCACGCTCGACGGCGCGCACAAATCTTATTGCACTCCGGAGTCGTACAAGGGCACGTCGGTGCGGCTGTGGCACAACCTGGGCAGCGGCAAGTTTGAAGATGCCACGCCGAAGGCCGGGCTGAGCGATCCTACATCCAAGAGTTTGGGAATCGCGGTGCTCGACTACAACGGGGATGGCTGGCCCGACATCGTCATCGCCAACGACACGCAACCCAACAAACTTTATCTCAACAAGAAAGATGGAACATTCGAGGAGCGTGGTGTGGCCGCGGGCATCGGTTTCAGCGAGGACGGCATTGCGCGCGCCGGTATGGGCGTGGACGCCGCCGACTACGATCACAGCGGACATGCCAGCCTCTTAATCAGCAACTTCGCTAACCAGATGGTTTCGCTGTATCACAACGAAGGCAACGGAATATTCGTCGACGAGGCGCCGCAGTCGGAAGTGGGGCGGGCTACGCTGGTCACGCTGGGATTCGGCTGCTTCTTTTTCGATTACGACAACGACGGGTGGCAGGATATCTTCGTAGCCGATGGCCATATTGAGAATGAGATTGAGCGGGTGCAGAAGCGCGTGAGCTATGCCGAGCCGCCGCATTTATTCCGCAACCTCGGCGGCGGCAAGTTCACCGAAGTCACAGCGCAGATGGGCACTGCCTTTGCCGCGCCAAAAGTGGCGCGGGCCGCGGCCTATGCCGACATCGACAACGACGGCTTCCTCGACATTTTGCTGACTACGAACGCGGGGCCGGCGTACCTGTTTCACAACGAAGGCGGAACCAATCACAGCCTGCGCATCAAGCTCGTGGGTACGCAGTCGAATCGCGACGGCATTGGAGCGGTCGTCCGCGTGAGCGCTGGCGGGGTTGGTGCTGGTGGGCTGAATGATAAGGACAAGCAGTGGAAGATGCTGCGCTCCGGATCGAGTTACCTGGCGCAGAGCGAACTTGTGCTCACGTTTGGCCTGGGCGCACTCACCAAGGCCGATAGCGTTGAGATTGACTGGCCCAGTGGGCAGGTCGACAAGCTTTCAAACGTCGACGCCGGCCAGACTATTACCGTAGAGGAAGGCATGGGCGTGATCGCAAAGCGGGTCTACGGCAAAGCCTCGGCGTCCCACTGGTCGGCGTTGGCGGCCGGAAAGCAGCCGAGCGCGGCTGGTCTTTTTACCTCCAAGACAAACGGGAAGGGTGCGACTTCCAGTCGTGCCAATTAATCCCCGCTTATGATTCGGCTTTAGCCGCTGAGGTCCGCTCTGTGGTTAAATCGTTAGCGAGATGAATCCGCGAATTTCTACTGCTCTTGTCGCCACGCTGCTCGCTGCCTTCGGCCTGCTCACCTCCGACTCGAAACCCGATCCCATTCAAGCCGCGCGGCTGAACAACCTCGGCGTTGCCTATATGAACCAGCAACTTTTCGAGAAGGGATTGACGTTTTTTCAGCAGGCGGCGGAAGCCGATCCCAGGCTGGCGGTTGCGCGCCTGAACGTGGGCATCGCGTATCTGAACCTGCAAAAAATTGACGAGGCCAAAGCCGCGTTGGAAGACGCTCTCAAGCAGGACCCGAAGAGTCCGAATGCCTGGTATGGCCTGGGGATGCTGGCCAAGAACACGGGCGATGCGCAGGCGGCGATCGATGCGTTCAAGCGCGTGATCGAGATCGATGCGAACGACGCCGACACCTGGTATTTTCTGGGCACGGCTTACGTGCAGGCCAAGCAGTTTCCGCAGGCCATTGACGCTTTCCAGCACGCGCTGCAATTGAATCCGCTGCACGCCTCGGCCGAGTTTGGATTGTCGCGGGCGTACCAGCAATCCGCCGACACCGACCATGCCCGCGAGCATCTGAAGAAATTCCAGTACATCACACAAAACAAAGTCGGCGCGCCCATGAGCCTGGCCTACGGCGAGCAGGGCCAGTACTCGCGCGCGGTGGAGTCGCCGTCGGCGGTGCTGAAAGCGCCGGCGCCGATCAAGGTGCGGTTTGTGGATGTGACGAAAGAGGCGGGGATAACAGGAAAGCCTTTCCGGTTGGAGGTTGGCAAGTTTTATCCTCAAGCAATCTTACTCATTCCGGGAGCGTGCTTTCTCGACTACGACGGCGACGGGAGGATCGATGTTTTCTTGGCTCGTAACGGACCCGAAGGTGGCCTTGCGTTATTTCACAACATGGGAAATGGAAAATTCGAAGACCTCACAGAGAGGGCAGGCCTCGACCCAAGCGAAGGCGGGGTAGGTTGCACTGTGGGCGACTACGACAATGATGGCGCGACTGATCTCGCTGTTAGCTTCGACGGCCGCGTCATGCTACTGCACAACGAGAAAAATGGTAGGTTCAAAGATGTGACAAGTGCGGCCGGTATCAAGAGCACTGGCCCCAACGCGGGACTGAGCTTCATCGATTACGACCACGATGGCGATCTGGACCTCTATGTTGCGGAAGCTACAGCACCCACAATTGCCGACCGAATACGACCACGTGATCAGATGACCGGCAAGATAATAGATACTCCGGCACCCTCGATCACCCCGGACCAGATCCTTCACGACGATGGTACGCCAGGAAATAGAATGTGGCGTAACAACGGCGACGGCACGTTTACGGACGTCACCGATAGCACCGGGTTGTCTTCTCCCGCAGCCAGTACGGCCGCCATCGGTACCGATTACAACAATGATCGGGCTGTGGACATTGTGGCCACGGGATGGCACGGTTCGGCGGCGATCTTCCAGAATCCGAGGGAGGGCAAATTCTCTGTGCGTCGGCTTTCCCCTAATTTCGAATCTCAGACGACCATTTCCGTTACTGCGCTGGATTTCGACCATGACGGCTGGATGGATTTAGCGTTCACTCAGTGGGGTGTACCTGGCATCACCCTCTGGCGCAATAATCACGGCAAAACCTTCGAGCAGGTAAAGTTGCCGGAGACCAACTGGGTTCGTGCCTTCGGTGTGGCAGCGTTTGACTACGACAACGACGGCTGGGTCGATCTCGTCGCTGTAGGCGAGACGAAAGACGGCAAGGGCGAAATTAAACTCTTCCGCAATCTCGGGCCTGACGGCTTCAAAGATGTTACTGCCGACGTTGGCCTCGACAAGATTCAGTTGAAAGATCCGCGCGCCATTATTACCGGCGACTACGACAACGACGGCGCGACCGACCTGCTGATCACGCAGAATCACGGGCCGGCCGTGCTGCTGCGCAATGAAGGCGGAAATCAGAATCACTGGCTGCGGCTGTCGCTCAAGGGGCTGGCCGACAACAAATCCGCCATCGGCACCAAGGTCGAAGTTTTTTCGGGCGGGAACCGGCAGAAGTTTGAGATCTATGGTTCCAACGGATATCTCGGTCAGAATTCCACCGACATCGTTGTCGGCCTGGGCGATTCCAAGGAAGCCGACATCGTGCGCATGCTGTGGCCGACAGGCGTGCTGGAAGACGAGATTCAGGTGGCCGGCGACAAGCAGCAGAACTTCCTCGAGATCGATCGTCGCGGCAGTTCCTGCCCCACGCTGTTTGTGTGGAATGGCGAGCGCTACGAATTTGTGGCGGACATGCTGGGCGCGGGTGTGGTGGGGCACTGGGTTGGGCCCGGGCAGCGCGACGTTCCGCGGCCGGTGGAGTGGATCAAGATTCCGCGCGACGCGATTCAAGAAAAGGAAAGCTACAGCCCACGCACAGGTTGTCATCCTGAGCGAAGCGAAGGACCTATGCACTCTCCTGCCAGTTGCACGGATCCTTCGCCGCAAAGAGCTGCGGCTCAGGATGACAAGAGGATGGGCAGTTCGGAGAAGACTCTCAGCTTCCGCTTTATGGAGCCGCTGGAAGAGGCCGTCTATCTTGATCAGGTGCGGCTGATGGCGATCGATCATCCGGCTGACGTCGACGTTTATCCCAACGAATATTTCGCGTCGAATCCACCGTATCCGCCATTCAAGGTTGTCACGAGCCGTGACGCGCGTCCGCCGGCCCGAGCTTGGGACGAGCACGGGCACGACGTTCTGCCGGATTTGTTGGCGCACCGTTATTTCGGCGATTTCTCGCTGACGCAGTTTCAGGGGTTTGCTCAGCCGCATAGTCTGACGCTCGATCTGGGTGAGGCTTACCGCGGCGGGCCGCTCTGGCTGCTGCTGCATGGCGAGGTCGAATACTTTTCTGCGAACAGCATGTATGCCGCTTCGCAAGCCGGAGTCGAAGCGATCTCGCCGTACCTGGAAGCGCTGGTTGGCAATGAAAACGGCGGAAACGGAAAAGATCCACAGAAGTGGAAGCGCGTGATCGACGACATGGGATTTCCGGCGGGTGGTCCGCGGACCATGACTGCTGATCTGACCGGCAAGCTGCCGCCGGGGACGCGGAAGATTCGCATCACCACCAACCTGCAGGTTTATTGGGACAGTATTCTGGTTGATCGCACGCAACAACCTGATGCACGCGAGATCCCCTTCGACAAGCTCAGGGCAGGCTCTCGCCCCGCTGAAAAAAACGCGGGGCTCCGAGATGACGCTGATCGAGAGCAAGGCATCAAGCTGACTCCGGTACCGCTGATGCGGGCCGATCTCGAATTCCACGGATATCCGTTCAAGATTGAAGGCACGCCTCCGGGCAACGTGCAGTATGTTTATGAGAAGGTGAGTGCGACTGGACCGTACACCCGTCCGTCGGGAACCTACACGCGTTACGGCGACGTGCTGCCGTTGCTGACTGCAACGGACGACAAGTTGGCCGTGTTTGGCTCGGGCGATGAAGTGCGGCTCGACTTCGATCCCTCGCATCTGCCGTCGCTTCCCCAGGGCTGGGTGCGCGATTATTTCTTTGCGGCCAACGGCTATGAAAAAGATATGGATTTTTATGCAGCGGAAGGAAATTACGTGGCGCCGCTGCCGTTCCTCAGCATGGGCGAGTATCCGTATCCGGCGAAGAAGGCGTTCCCGCTCGACGACGCGCACGTGAACTATCTGCTGGAATACAACACGCGGCACATGTCGGGCAACGAACAGCGCGGATACTGGTTCGACTACGGCGCACAGAAATGATGGTCGCCAAAGTAATATAGTTTCACGGCGCGACGCCCGCTTGGGGATGAACGCACCACCATTGAAACTCTAATCGCTCTGCGCGCATTCGACCGGAATGCGCACGGGCGTGGCGAACTCACTCTATAGAATCGTTTTAATGTTGACATTTTCGCCTCTGCCATAATCCAATAGCCGGGCCCATGGAAAACACTTCTGCCCCGTCTTCTGCCGCGCCCAGGCTTCGCCGCTCCCTCACCCTTTGGGATCTGATCCTTTACGGCATCATCGTCATTCAGCCGGTCGCGCCCATGTCGGTATTTGGGGTGCTCAGCGACAGCGGCCATGGACATGTCGTCACCACGTTGCTGATCGCGATGGTCGCCATGCTGTTTACGGCCTTCAGTTACGGCCGGATGGCGCGGGCGTATCCGAGCGCGGGTTCCGCATTCACCTACGTCGGGCAGGAGATCAATCCGGCGCTGGGTTACGTCACGGGTTGGAGCATGGTGATGGACTACATCCTCAATCCGATGATTTGCATCGTGTGGTGCAGCCAGCAGGCTTTTGTTTTCGCACCGGCGATTCCTTATTGGGGATGGGCTGTTTTCTTTGGAGGAGTGTTCACGTTCCTGAACCTGCAAGGCATTAAGACTTCGGCCCGGGTGAATAACTTTCTCGCCGCTGGAATGGGCGCGGTGGTGGCGGTTTTCTTCATGGTCGCCATTCGATACGTCAGCGGCCATCCGCACGACGGCTCGTCTTTCTTTACGCGTCCGTTCTACGATCCCTCACTGTGGAATTCCAAGGCTGTACTCGGGGCAACTTCGATTGCGGTGCTGAGCTATATCGGGTTTGACGGCATCTCCACGCTCTCCGAGGAAGCCGAAAATCCGCGGCGGAATATTCTGCTGGCCACGGTGCTGACCTGCTTTGTCATTGGCGTACTTTCGGCGCTCGAAGTCTACGCCGCGCAGTTGATTTGGCCTGCAACCGAGCCCTTCCCCAACAGCGACACTGCGTTCACGTTTGTTGCCGGCCGGGCATGGAAGCCGATGTTTGCCATCGTCGGCTTCACTCTGCTGGTGGCGAACTTCGGTTCGGGCATGGGGGCGCAGATCGGCGCCGCCCGCCTGCTCTATGGCATGGGACGCAGCAACGCACTGCCGCAGAAGTTCTTCGGCGCGGTCGATGCCAAGCGGCACGTGCCCCGCAATAATGTTTTGTTTGTCGGCGGCATCGCCTTGTTTGGCGCGTTGCTCGTGAGCTTCAATTTGTTCAGCTACGGGTTGGGCGCCGAGATGCTCAACTTCGGCGCACTCATTGCCTTCATGGGCGTAAACCTCGCTGCGTTTGTGCGGTACTACGTGCGCGAAGGGAAAAACAGTCCGGTGCCGCCACTGCTGCTGACGGCGCTGGTTATCGCCCTGGTTCTCTGGCCGGGCTCGAATTGGCACTTGTTAGCTGCCGCGGGAGTGGCGTTGGCGATCCTCGCCGTGTGGGCGCCTCCGCTGGCCGGATTCACGATTTGCTTCTTTCTCTGGAAAAACTTGAGTTGGAAAGCCTGGATCGTTGGCGGTATCTGGATGCTTGCCGGCATCGCCTTTGGAGCCTGGAAAACGAACGGCTTCCGCGGCGACTTGGTAAACTTCGAACTCCCGCCGGAAGAAGAGTAAGTAATCGGACAATTTGATTTCGGAGGCCTCGTGTTAGGTTCGATTGATATTGTCGCTTTTGTGCCGACCACCGATGCCGCTAGGGCAAGAGCCTTTTACGAGGGCGTGCTGGGGCTGCGCTTCGTCAAGGACGACGGCTTCGCGATGGTCCTGGATGCGAATGGAATCATGGTCCGGGTTGCGAAGGTGGGCAAGGAATTTGGTCCCGCGCCGTTCACGATTCTGGGCTGGCAGGTTTCAGACATCGAAAACGTGGTGCGAGGGCTGCAGGCGAAAAGCGTCCACTTCGAAATTTTCGGGTTCTTCAAGCAGGACGAGCTCGGAATCTGGACCGCGCCCACGGGCGACAAAGTGGCGTGGTTCAAAGATCCCGACGGGAATGTGCTCTCGGTTTCACAGCACGTGTAGGGAATTGTGTGATTGGGCGATCGAGTGATCGGGGCGATTGGAAAGCCGGGACTCCGCCGCAGTCCGCAGACTTTTCAAATCGCCCAATGATTCGATCACACAATCGCCGGGTTCATCACTCCGCGTTCCAGCCGCTGACTTCGACGGCCGGTTTGGCCGCGCCTAACTCGCTGGCGCGGTAAGTTGCGGTCACTTCACGTTTCTCGCCGGGCAGCAGGGATATGTAGTTGTCTACCCAAACCACAGGGAGAATCTCTTCTCCCTTGACGCCCTTGTCGACTTTCAAGCGGACAAAGAAAGCTAGACTCTTGCTGGGGTTTTCCAGCGTTACGTGGGTGATTTCTTCTTCGCCCTTGCGCTCGCTGCGGCTGGCGACCTTCAGTTTCACTTTCGGCAGCTGCGAGAGCGCGGTGAAGTCGGCGTAGGACGCGGTGGGCGTCATCCACCAGTTGGTCTTAGCCCAGTCGAGTGTTTCGGGCTTGGTCGAGAGCCAGTAGAAGTTCGAGCCGACAAGTTTACCGGCGGAATCGTCCAGGCGCAGTGCGACGAAATAAGTCGGGCTGAGATCGGCCACATCCGGCAGCGTGAAAATCTTCGCGGTGCTGTCGGCCGCGGCATCGACCGCATTCGATTGCGTGAACTTCTCGGTCATGTCGAGGTTGTAAATCTTGGTGGTGAGCTTCAATCCCTTCGCGTCTTCGTACTGGCTGCTGACCAGCCAGATGGAATGATCGTCATAGCCGTAGATGGGATGCAGCGCTTCCATAGCGCGCTTGGCGCCGAAATATCCGCCGGCGGGGCGCAGGTAGTAGTCGTAGAGATGCCAGATCATCGAGGGCCAGGCGTTGTTGAGCATCCACTGAATGACGCCGGTGGACTGGTATTTGTTGCGGCTGTAGGCCTCATACATGGCGCGCACGCCTTCATAAGTCTGCATCTGCGACTTCGCCGCGAAGTCGTCCACGTTGTCGGACTTGCCGTAGCGGTTGGCCAGCGCCTCGCTGAACACGCCAATCGTTTTGAATTCACCGCCGCCTGCGTGATAGTTCCAGACGTCGTCGATGGGCCACAGGTGGTCCTTGCCCACCATGGCGCGAATGCTTTCGACCGGTGGAACGGCCGGTCCCATGCTGGTTTCAGTGTTAAAGCCATAGGCGCCGCCGCAGCCTCCGGGATTGCACTGCTTGCGGTCGAGCTGGCCCTGGGGAGTGTCGAGTTCCCAATAGCTGGGAGCTATATACTCGTAGGGCCCGGTCATCTTGACGCCGCTGTCGCCGGTGACGCTGGTCTTTCTCCCGGTCGCGGATGAAACCACGGGGTTCGGCCAGGACAAGTCTTTCTCAATATCGAGATACATCTGCTCCACGTCCGGCGGAGGAGGGTTGTCGCTGCCATTGAGCCACATGACGAGGCTGGGATGGCTGCGCAGGCGGTAGATCTGGTCGCGCAGAGAATCTTTGGCGATTTCGAAATCCTGCGGCTTCCAGCGCGGCCAGCGCTCCCAGAAATCGCAGCAGCACCATCCCGCCATCACCAGGATTCCCTGGTGGTCGGCGACGTCGAAGAATTCCGGCGTTTCGAGTTTGCCTTCGAGGCGGACGGTGTTGAGTCCCATGTCGCGAACGTAGCGGAACTCATCGTGCAGCCGCTGCGAATTTTCGCGAAGCATCAGGTCGGGAGTCCAGCCACCGCCGCGAATCAGAATGTTTTTGCCGTTGATGTGGAAGACGCGGCCGCCGATCGAGTTGAAGTCGGAAGTGATTTCTCGAATGCCGAACTCACTGGCCGAGCGGTCGCTGACCGCGCCGTTGGCTTCGAACTCCAGGGTGAGCGGATAGAGATTCGGCTTGCCCATTTGTGCCGGCCACCATAGGCGCGGGTTCAAGAAGACGAGCTGCTGAAACTTATCGGGGTTGAAGGTGACGTCTTTCGATTCGTGGGGCGCGAGTTCGACGTCCTGCTCGAACTTCACAGCTTCGATCTGGCCTTTGAGTTTGCCCGTGACTGGCTTGTCGGTGCCGTTCTTCAGTTGCGCGGTGACGGTGAGCTGGGCGCTATCGTTGGCTGGCGAATTCACCTTCGATACGACGGTGGGATAGCGCAACGCCACCGGGCCGCTATACGTGAGATAGACCTCGCTCCACAGTCCCATATCCTTGTCAGGAGGCATCGGGTTCCAGTCGACGAAGGTGATGGCGAGATCGTGCTCGGTGGGTGCGTAGGCCTGCACCGCCAGGACGTTTTCGGCACCGGGCTTGGCGGCGTCGGTCACATTGAATTCGTAGGTGCGCCAGGCTCCGGCCACCTCGTCGGACTTGGCGATCTGCTTTCCGTTGAGCCAGATGTTGGCGCGGTAATTGATGCCCTCGAACTTCAACCAGACGGTTTTGCCCTTGTAGGAAGCCGGTACGGCGAATTGCTTGCGATACCACCAGGAGACGGCATAAGGGCTGTCGGGCGCCATCGGGATGTTGGAAAACTCTGCGCCGATGGGATAGTTCATACCCGCGAAGTCGCGCAGATTCATTCCAAAAAACGGATCGGGAAACGTTTTATCCTTGACCAGCGCGGCCACCACGGTGGTGGGCACGGTCGCTGTGTGCCATCCCTTGGGAACAAATCGGGGAGTCGAGATGACTTCTCCCGTGGCTTCAACTTTGGCTGAGGTTTGCAAAGACCAGCCTTCGCGCAGCGGCACTCTTCCCTGGCTGGCATGAAGCAGCGTTTCGGTCTTGCTTTGGATTTTGGCTGGCGACGCCGGCTGTGTTTTGCCTTGGCCGAAAAGCAACAAAGATGAGGCGAAAAGAGTTTGAGCTAGAAGGACGAGAGTGACCGCCAGCCGCTTACCTGAGTTCATGGTGCTCCTGTTCATTCGTTGCCGTTACGCGGGCCAGCGAACCCATCGAGCCAGTTCGCGAAAATGCCCCGCAGAAATGGATAACATGTATATTAATTCGTTTCAATAGCGGAGTTTCGCGGACACCCGGGTGTGTTCGATGGAGGGGCGGACGCCTTCGTCCGCCAGGGAGTGGCACGAATGCCGGCATTTGTGCCACGGCTTCCCCGGACGAGGCGTCCGGGGGCCCACTCCAATGCGAATGGGTCCATTTTCAGACGCCTCGGTCCAGCTAGTTTATACCGGCTGGTTTATAATCAAGAATTCGCCCTTCTACCCTGGAGTGACAAGACCATGATTCGATTTCTGCAAAAATCCGGGCAGACCACAAAGTATGTTCTTGGCGGTCTGCTGCTACTCATCTGCGCGTCGATGGTGATTACGCTGATTCCCGGCGGCCTCGGTGGAGACGTATTCACGGGCACGCCCGGCAGGGGAATCGTCGCCAAGGTGGATGGCGGAGACATCAGCTCGGACGAAGTTCGCCAGACCGCGCGGCAAATGGCGCAACAGGACGCGCAGCGCTATGGCGAGATGGCAGCCAAGATCATGCCGTTTCTGCTCCAGCAGGAGACCACGCGCGCGGTCGACCAGTTAATCAACCGCCAGGCTCTGCTGGGCGAGGCGGGGCGCATGGGGTTTCGGGTGACGCCGGAGGAAGTGAAGGATGAGCTGCAGCACGGGCGCTATGCGGCAACTTTTTTCCCTGGCGGCAACTTCATTGGTGAGACCGAATATGAAAACCTGCTGCAGGGAGCCAATCTGACGCCCGTCAAGTTTGAGGCGGCCGTCGCCAACGATATTTTGATTACCAAGCTGCAGGCCTTTATTTCCGGCAGCGCGAGCGTGAGTGAATCCGAGATTCATGCGGAGTTCATGAAGCAGAACTCCAAGGTCAAGTTCGACTACGCGATTTTGAAGCAGGACGACTTGCGCAAGGGCCTGCACCCGACGGACGAAGAGCTGAAGGCGTTTTATGAGAGCCACAAGAGAAACTATGCCAACTCGCTTCCGGAAAAACGCAAAGTCAAGTACGCGGTGATCGAAACCGGCAAGGCAGAAGCCGGCGTTCAGGTGACCTCTGACGATCTGCGAGCCTACTACGATCAGCAGCGCGAGCAGTACCGCGTGCCCGAGCAGGTGAAAGTCAGCCACATCTGGATCAAGATGCCGCTACCGGGCGCTGACGGCAAGATCGACGACAAAGCCGTGGCCGAGGCTCAGCATCGTGCCGACGATTTGCTCAAGCAGTTGAAGGGCGGAGCTAAGTTCGAGGACATTGCCAAGAAATACTCGGAAGATCCGGGAAGCTCCAACGTGGGCGGATCGCTGGGTTGGATCGGGAAAGGGCAGATGACGGCCGAGTTTGAGAAGGCTGCATTTTCACTTCCCAAGGGCCAGATCAGCGACGTGGTGAAGACGCTGGATGGCTTCCACATTATTCGCGTCGACGACAAACAGGATGCGCACGTGAAACCGCTCGATGAGGTCAAAGCGCAGATCGAGCCGATTCTGAAGCACCAGAAGGGACAGCAGGCGGCGCAAAAGAAAGCGGACACGCTGCTGAAGGATGCTCGGACGCAGGGTTTGGACGCAGCCGCAGCGGCACAGGGCGTCCCTGTGATCAGCTCGGACTTCTTCTCCCGCAAAGATATGCTGCCGGGGTTGGGGCCGGCGTCGCAGTTTATGGATGCGGTCTTCACCGCGAAGGAGAACGCGCCGCCCGATGAAGCTCCGGCATCGCAGGGCATGGTCGTGTTCCAGTTGCTGGCCGTGAAGCCGGCCGCGACGCCGACGTTTGAAGAGATTCGCAGCCGGGTTGAGGAAGAATTCAAGAACGAGCGTTCCTCGACCTTGCTCTCGCAGAAAATCCAGGAATTGTCGGATCGGGCCAAAGCCGAGCATGACCTGAAGCGGGCCGCGAAAGAACTGGGCGCAACCATGAAAACCAGCGACTTTGTTCTGCCGGATGCGCAGGTTCCCGACGTGGGTTCGATGTCGGGGCAGGCCTCGGTGGCCTTCAACATGAAGGCGGGTGAGATCAGCGGTCCCATCAACAACGGGGCGACCGCGGTGGTTCTGGAAGTCACCGAAAACCAGCAGCCGACTGATGCGGACTACGCCGCGAAGCGCGATCAAATCAGGGACCAGATGTTGCTGCAGAAGCAGCAAGAGCGCTTCGGCCTGTTTGTTGCCGGCTTGATCGACGAGATGACGAAATCTGGAAAGATCAAGAAGAATCCGGAAGAGATCAAGGCGCTAACCAAGAACGGCAGCGAGCAGGGAATGTAGCGGCGGTGACATGTCATTTCCGCGCGCCGCAGGCATCCTGTTGCATCCCACGTCGCTGCCGTCGCGCGGCGGGATTGGTGATTTTGGGCCCGCAGCTTATCAGTTCGTAGACTTTCTGGCCTCCGCCCGCCAGGGCTTGTGGCAAGTGCTGCCGCTGGGCCCGATAGGTTACGGCAACTCGCCGTACTCCTCGACTTCCGCTTTCGCGGGAAATCCTCTGCTGATCAGTCTGGAACGTCTCGCCGAACATAGCTGGATCGAGCTGGCCAAGATTGAAGCGGCGAAGCTTGACCCGGCTAAGTCTGACCTTGCTAAGACTGACCTGGCGAAGCTCGACCCAACCAATTTCGCATTGGGACGGTCTTCCAGTTGCGTGGAATACGATCAGGTTTTCGCGCAGAAGATGCCGCTGTTGTTTGAAGCAGCCCGAAATTTTGTGCGTACGGCCAGGGGCGACGGATTGCTGCGGTTTGAAAAGTTCTGCGCCGATAATGCCTGGTGGCTTGATGACTTCGTCCTCTTCGATGCTCTTCGCGCCCGCGAGAAACTGGAAAGCTGGAACCGGTGGCCGCAGAACCTGGCTCGTCGAGAGCCGGCTGCATTGGCGAAGGCCCGCGAAGGGCTGGCGGCCGACCTCAAGATTCGAAGCGTACTGCAGTTTGCCTTCTACGAACAATGGCGGGCGCTGCGGCGCTACTGTTCCGAGCGGGCGATCCGCATTGTGGGCGATGTTGCGATCTTCATGAACCACGACAGCGCCGACGTTTGGACCCACCAGGAACTGTTCCGCCTGAACGAGAATCTGGAGCCCGAAGTCATCGCCGGAGTGCCCCCGGATTTTTTCAGCAAGACCGGACAGCGCTGGGGGAATCCGCTCTACCGCTGGGATGTAATGAAAGAGCACGGATATGAATGGTGGATTCAGCGGCTGCGCTGGGCCACGCAAAACTGCGACTATATCCGGCTTGATCACTTCCGGGGATTCGACCAGTTCTGGGAGATTCCCGCCAGCGATCCGACGGCGGTCAATGGCCGCTGGGTGGATGGGCCCCGCGACGACTTATTTCTGAAACTGCGCCAGGCTCTGGGCGGCCTGCCGTTTTTTGCCGAAGACTTGGGCTACATCACTCCTGAAGTGCATGCGTTGCGGGAGCGGCTGCAGATTCCTGGGATGGCCGTTTTGCAATTCGGTTTCGGCGACGAGGGCGCGCACATCTACCTGCCGCATCGTGCCGCAGGCAAAGTCATCTACACGGGCACGCACGACAATGATACGGTCGAGGGCTGGTGGCATTCCGGCGCGGCCGAGCACGAGCGCCGCAACGCGGAAGCCTACATTGGGCGTTGCGAGGATGGCGTCCACTGGGGTTTTATTCGCGCGGCGCAATGTTCTCCCGCGAGTTTGGCCATCATTCCCCTGCAGGATGTGCTCGGCCTGGGCAGCGAGGCTCGCATGAACACTCCCAGCGTGCAGGGCGGCAACTGGCGTTGGCGATTCGAGCCGCAGCATCTCAAGAGTGAACTGGCTGCGAAGCTGGCCCTACTTGCCGAAGTGAGCGACCGCCTTCCCATGGCCTTCGCCGCGCCGCCGGATGAGGGCTTTGCCGCGTGAGCGAATTCGCGCCCGCGCCGATCTCAATTGTGAACTGGGGGTTAAGAAGACCGAGCTTTGCGCTTCTGCTCAGATCGTGTATAGAGGGTAGGGGAGTATCAGCGTGAGTGAAGCGAGCGTCAATCCGATCGGCGATCCGAACGTCAAATCGGGCGTTAAATCGAATGTTCAGCCGGGCGTTCACACGAACAACGACGCGATCATCGAGGCTGTGGGAGTGGAGAAGTCCTACCCGCAGGCGGACGGAACGCGGATCCAGGTTGTCGGAACGACCAATCTCGCGATCGAACCGGGGAGGATCGTTGCCCTGCTGGGCCCTTCGGGCTGCGGCAAGTCGACGCTGCTGCGCATGCTGACCGGGCTGGCGCAGCCGACGTCGGGAACGCTTCTCTGGCACGGCAAGCCGCTCGACGGCCAGATGCCGAACGTGGCCATTGTGTTTCAAAGCTTCGCGTTGTTTCCCTGGCTTACGGTGCTGGAGAACGTGGAAGCTCCGCTGGAAGCCAAGGGAGTGCCCGCGGTCGAGCGCCACAAACGTGCTCTGCGCACTCTTGATACGGTTGGCCTGGATGGTTTTGAAACGGCATATCCCAAGGAACTCTCCGGCGGCATGAAGCAGCGCGTAGGATTCGCGCGGGCCCTGGTGGTCGAACCGGAAGTGCTGTTCATGGACGAACCGTTCTCTGCGCTCGATGTCCTCACCGCCGAAAACCTGCGTGGTGAACTGCTGGAGCTCTGGCTGAACAAGAAGATGCCGGCCAGCGCGATTTTCATCGTGACCCACAACATTGAAGAGGCCGTGATGCTGGCTGACCGGGTGATGGTGCTGGGCAGAAATCCGGCGCGCATTCGTTCCGACTTCAATATCCGGTTGCAGCATCCGCGGGACCGCAAGTCGGCGCGCTTCGTCGAACTGGTGGATTACATCTACAAAGTCATGACCGAACCGGACGTCGAGCACACCTTGCCCGATGCCGAGACCACGGCGGAAATCATTCTGCCCAAGGGCGCGCTTACCAAGAGTGCCCTGAAAGACGCTCTGAAGAAGCAGGAAGCGCCCCTCCGCACGACGAAATATCAGATGCTGCCCCACGCCCGCGTGGGCGGGATCGCCGGCCTGGTGGAATTGCTGCACGATCGCGGCGGCCGCGAAGATCTATTCCGCCTGTCCGAGGAACTGGTGATGGACGTCGAAGATCTGCTGCCGATTCTTGAGGCTTGCGTGCTGCTCGGGTTTGCCACGCTTACAGAAGGCGATGTGCAGATTACGCCGCAGGGAGTGATCTTTGCCGATGCCGACATTCAGCAGCGCAAGGTTTTGTTCCGCCAGGCCGTGCTGGACCACGTCACCATCCTGAAACAGATTGACAGCGTGCTCAAAAGGAAGTCGGATCACTCGATCGCCGACGAGTTCTTCCACGACATTCTCGATGAACATTTTTCCGAAGACGAGGTGCAGCGCCAGTTCGATACTGCCATGAACTGGGGCCGCTACGCGGAGATATTCGATTACGACCGGGAGCGAGGACGGCTGGTTCAAACCGAGTTGGTTCAAACGGAGTTGGTTCCGACACAACCGCCGCCGGGGCCAAAGCCTCCGTCTGCGGTCGAGACTCAGAACCCAGCGTCCGCACCGAAATCCTAGAGAAGAGTTCATGGTCTGCATAGCAATCCCATGAAGAAATCGGTCACACTGCGAGGATTTTCGGCGTATCGAATCTGGACGCAACTGCCCAGCATCGAGATCTCCTACCTGCCTGATCTGATTATGTTCGGGGCGGGCATCGCCCTGTTTTATGGCGTGCTGGTGGTGGGGCGGCACTGGCTCGGCCCGTTCACACCGGAAGTGGAAATCTCGCGTAGTCCGTGGGCGCTGGCCGCTTATGCAGGATATTCCCTGTTGCGCATCACGATTGCCTATGCTCTGAGCCTTGCCTTCACGCTGGTCTACGGGTACTTGGCGGCCTACAACCCGCGGGCGGAGAAGTTCATGATTCCGCTGCTCGACGTGCTGCAGTCGATCCCGGTGCTGAGTTTCCTTCCCGGCGTGATGCTGGCAATGGTGGCGCTGTTTCCGGGACGGCAGCTGGGTGTGGAAGCGGGCGCGATCCTGCTGATATTTACTGGGCAGGTGTGGAACATGGCGTTCAGCTTTTACGCTTCGCTGAAGAGCATTCCGAAGGAGATGCGCGAGGCGGCCAGGATTTATCGCTTCAGCTGGTGGCAACGCTTCATTGAGATGGAACTGCCCTTTGCGGCCATCGGGCTGGTGTGGAACTCGATGATGTCGGTGGCCGGCGGCTGGTTTTTTCTGATGGCTTGCGAGATGTTCGTGCTCGGTGCGCGCGACTTCCGGCTGCCTGGGCTGGGATCGTATCTGCAGACCGCGGCCAGCGCCGGAGATACCCGATCGATTCTCTACGGTGTCGGCACCATGATCGCGGTCATCGTACTGCTGGACCAGTTCGTCTGGCGTCCGGTGATTGCGTGGGCGGAAAAATTCAAGGTCGAACAAGTCGAGAGCGGTGACGCTCCCGGCTCGTGGGTACTCGATTTGATTCGACATTCGCGCAGCCTCGAGCAGATTCGTAAGAAGACGGTGCGTCCGCTGACCGAGCGCCTGATGCTCTACTTTTCGCGCGTGCGGCCCAGCGATGAGACCGAGCAGCGCAGCGCCTGGAAGATTTGGCTGACGCGTGTGCTGGCTGTGGTTGCGCTGGCTGCCATGAGTTATGGAGTCGTTCGTGTAGTTATGATTCTAACCGGCCTGCAGAAGGCGGAATTCCACGAGGCTGCGCTGGGCCTGGGCGCGACCTTCCTGCGCGTCAATCTTACGTTACTGATTGGCGCGTTGTGGACGATTCCTGCCGGGGTGGCCATTGGCTTCAATCCGCGACTGGCGCGGATTGCACAGCCCCTGGCGCAGATTGCCGCCTCGGTTCCCGCGACCGCACTATTTCCGGTAGTGCTGCTGTTGCTGATTCGCGTGGGCGGCGGGCTGGGAATCGGCTCGATCGTGCTCCTGCTGCTGGGAACGCAGTGGTACATTCTGTTCAACGTAATCGCGGGCGCAATCGCCATCCCGACCGACTTGAAAGAGTGCTGCTCCGTTTTTCGCATGCAAGGCATTCAGCGCTGGAGGAAACTCATCCTGCCCGGAATCTTCCCCTACCTCGTTACCGGCATGGTAACGGCTTCGGGTGGGGCATGGAACGCGAGCATTGTCGCGGAGTATTTTCACTTCAAGGGCCAGATCTACACGACGGTGGGGCTCGGAGCGACCATTGCCCAGGCCAGCGATGCCGGCAACTTCAATCTGCTGCTGGCCGCGACCATGATGATGGCGGCGACGGTGGTGACGATTAATCGCCTGGTGTGGCGTAGACTCTACGCCCTCGCCGAGACCCGATACCGGCTTGAAACCTGATCGCGGAACCGCGATTTGACTGGTTACCGGTGGTTACTTTCGCGCTTCCCAGCGCTATCATTTCATCAGCTTTTAACTTGCGCTTCACGTGGCTGCAATGGCTTTACGGTAATCATATTAAATGCCATTAGACCATTTGCATGCGGAGCCGACGCAGAGCGGAATGTTGTCGCGCGTGGCTGAGTTTCAGGGCCTGGCCGGAAAACTCGCTCCTGTCGGCAAGGTGAGGGATCTGTACCGGAGGGTGCAACGCTCCCCGGAAGGATTTCGCCTCGAAACTCTGCTCGCCGAAATGCGAATCGGCCTGAGTGTCGGCGCCGCGGATCAGGCGCGTATTCCCGCGAGCGGTCCGGTTGTGGTCGTGGCCAATCATCCCTATGGCGTGTTAGATGGAGCAATTCTCACCGTATTGCTCACCCGCGCGCGGCCGGACGTGAAGGTCCTGACCAACTTCCTGCTGGCGGACGTGCCTGAGTTGAAGAAGCATTGCATCCTTGTGGATCCTTTTCAGACCGACCGGTCGCTGGAGTCGAACCAGCGCGGCCTGCGCGAGGCCCACGCGTGGTTGCAAAAAGGTGGGATGCTCGCCATATTTCCGGCGGGTGAGGTTTCGCAGTGGCAGATGCCCGCGGCGCAGATTGTTGATCCGGGGTGGAATGACACGGCGGTGCGGCTGATTCGTAAGACGGGAGCCGCGGCTCTGCCGGTGTATCTCTGCGGACACAACGGCGTCGGATTCCAGCTGATGGGCATGATTCATCCCAAGCTGCGCGCCGCATTTCTGTTGCAGGAATTCCTGAAGCAAGCGGGCAAGACGGTCGAACTGCGCGTGGGCAGCGGGATTCCAGCAGATGCCGTGGAGGCGATCCCCGACGATCGCGAAGCGACGGAATATTTGCGCTGGCGCACGTATTTGCTGGGACGGCGCGGCAAACCAGAAGCGTCGTGGCCGACGGCTCTGCGATCGAAGCTCGCCTTCAAAATTCAGGAGCCGGTGGCCGCCCCGGTTGCGCCGGACTTGCTGGCCAAAGAATTGGAGAGACTGCCGGAGGACCGGTGTCTGGCGGAGAATGGCGATTTTGCCGTCTACCTTGGAACCGCGCCCGAGATTCCACAGCTGCTGCGGGAAGTGGGGCGATTGCGCGAAGTGACTTTCCGCGGGGCGGGCGAAGGCACGGGCAAGAGCCGGGATCTCGACTCGTTCGACGACTACTACTCGCACATTTTGTTGTGGCACAAGACCAAGCGCGAGTTGGTGGGCGGCTACCGCGCTGGCAACACCGCGGAAATTCTGGCGAGGCACGGCGTCGGCGGACTTTATACCAGCACCCTGTTTCGTTATGACGAAAGAATCTTTCAAAAGCTAGGTCCGGCGCTGGAACTCGGGCGCTCGTTTGTGAGGCCGGAATACCAGCGGCAACACGCGCCGTTGTTGTTGTTGTGGAAGGGAATCGCCCGGATGGTGGCCAGGCAGCCAGAAATCCTGGTGCTGTTTGGCGCGGTCAGCATCAGCAACGACTATAGCTCCGCGTCGCGCGAAATGATCTACCGGTTCTTCGAAGCGCACATGCAGGAAGATGAGCTGGCAGGGCTGATCGAACCGCGGCGGCCATTTCGGCCCGGCCTGTTGCGCCGGTGGGATTGCCAGGGAATGCTGCATGCCCTGCGTGACCTGGACGAACTCTCTCAGCCCATTACTGACGTAGAGGCGGACGGCAAGGGCCTGCCGATTTTGTTGCGGCAGTATGCCAAGATTGGCGGCAAGCTTCTCGGCTTTAACGTCGACCGCAAGTTTTCCAATGTTCTTGACGGACTGGTAGTGGTCGATTTGCGCCAGACCGAGCCGGCGGTGCTGGAGCGTTACATGGGGCGGGAAGGCGCGGCGAGATTCCGGCAGATACACGCGACGGCAGTAGTGGGCTAAGGCGCGCTGCAGTCATTTCTCTGGGTGCGGGGCGGTTGCAGCTGCGGGCAGACGGCAGGCCTGCTCAGCAGCCTTCAGAGATTCTTCCAGGCGTTGGCCCAGCCGCGCGAGTTCTTCCTGATTCATCAATTGCTGCATGCGCTCAAAGAGTTGGCGTTCTTCCTTGCGGATGTGGTCCGACATGCGCTGCCCGAAGCCAGACAATTCCTTCGCGGACATGGTGCGCGCTTCCGCCTTCGCGAAACTCTCGCGCAGAGCGGCGTGATCGGCTAGTAGTTCCTCGATCAGTAGGCTCAACTCCGCGAAGCTTTGTGCAACAGGGAACAGCACCAATTCCTCTGCCGCGAAATGAATGCCGATTTCACTTTGAACTATCTGAGTGATTTCCGCTTGCCACGCGGCCAGTTCGGCGTCGCCGATGGGCATTGCGCGATCGATGCGAACGCACAGGGCCAGCGCGTGCTGGTGCTGGCGAGAAAGCGGAATCAGATTTCTGTCGCGCAGCATGTCGAGGGTCCCGTCCTCAGGAGTTTTCCTGCGCCAGTCCCGGAAGTGAAAGCTCTCCCTCGGTCTGGGTGGGTTCCGCGCGGCAGACGGTCAGCCAATCGGTGCGAACCCGCTGCCATTCCTGGATCAGCATCCCGTTGGCTTCAAAGAAACTGCGAATGCGGTAGCGCTCCCAACCCGCAATTTCTTCCAGAATCGGCGCCAGCACGGCCAGAGCGCTGCTGCTGAGCACGGTGCGTTTCGCGATTTGCGAAACGTCGGCCGACTCCGACACTGCGATGGTAAGTCCGTCGCGCGAGTTGATGTGCAGCATCACGTGAATATCGGAACTCCCGTCGCCCGTGTAAATTACGTGATCGGGCCCGGCCACCTGCTGCAGAAGCAATTGATTCAGTACTGCAACTTTGCCGTATCCGGCGGTGGCGCGAATGATCGTATCGATTTCTCCCGAGGGCTTGTAGCGAAACTCCGTGCCGAAAATGTGATCGGGCGGGACGATATCCTCCAGCGCCGACAGAATCACCTCCACCGGAGCCGCCGATAAAATATAGAAATCGAATTGATGTCCATCGATGCCGGCGTCCAGCAACTGGTACAGCAGCTTGATATCGCTCTTGAGCCGGATGCGCTTGCCCACTTCGCGCAGATGTTCCTTCCGAACTTTCGCTTTGAACTCGGGATCATGCAGCAAAAGGTAAGCGAGCTCCGCGCCCTGCTGCACCAGGTTAATCTTAGCCATCCCCTTGGCCTTGCGCTCGAACTCTTCGGTGGGAATGCCGACCAGTTCGGCGAGCACATAGCCGGAATCGTTGAAGGTGAGCGTCTGGTCGAAGTCGCTGGCGAAAATGTAACGCTTCAGAAGTTTGTCTGCCATGTTCATTCGATTCGCGCGAGAGCTCAATGCGCCAAAAAAGAATCGATTGCGATTATATGCCCGCCCGGTTGAGTCGTTGTGAATAAAGGCGAACCCTGTGCCATCATGTAGCGACTCAAAAGTAAGAAGAGGTTGGAGGTTTTCCGGATGGCGAGCGCAACGACCGTGAAACGAATCAGCCCCATGCTGGCGACGGACAACATGGAAGAAACGATCATTTTTTACGAGACTGTGTTGGGATTTAAACCAATCATGAAATCCTCGGAATACGCGATCGTGGAGCGGGACGGCCTGACCATCCACTTCCAAAGAGCGGCGGACGAGGAAGTGATGAAGTGTGTCCGCGAGCATACTGAGATCTACATTGAGGTTTCGGGCATCCGCGATTTATGGGAGCACGTGAAGACCTTCAAGAACCGTTACCGAATCCGTGATTTATTTGACCGGGAGTACGGGATGACCGAGTTCCACATTGCAGATCCCCACGGCTGCCTGGTGTTTGTAGGAGAGCCCACACCCACGCGAGGCTGACGGCGAACTACTCAATCTGACCCACCGCAGGGAGCGGGCTGCCTTTACTAAATTCGCTGGCGCGTCGAGAATAGAAGGTCCGGCAAACTGGAACCAGCAGACCGAACGAGAAAAGAGGAGCCTCATGGCAGTAGTGACAGGTGAACTGATCCGAGCGATGAATTACGTGGAAGACATAACGGCTACTTTGCGCCGGATTTGTATTTACATTCCCGGCATGGGCGCGGACGAGCGTAAGCGCCTGGCAGAGTCTTTACGCGCGGCCGGCGGCGCCATCGACGCGGCCGTCGCCGATCTGGAAAAGGCGGAGAAGTAAGTGGGTGGGGCCAAGAGTGAAGTCCGATGAGTGAAGTCCAGACGATTGCCGTAATCGGCGCCGGCATCATGGGGCGGGGCATCGCGCACGCCGCGGCGCTGGGCGGGTATCGCACCATCCTCGAAGACCTGCTGCCCGGGGCTCTGCGCAAAGCAGAGACTGAAATCCGCGCCAATCTCGACCAGGCAGTGGAACTCGGCAAGGTCACCGCGCCTGACGCCGATTCGGCCTTCGGGCGGCTGGAGTATGCCGGTTCGGTCGAAGAGGCTGCGCGCGACGCTGACCTTATTATTGAGGCCGTTCCCGAGGAGATGGAGTCAAAGATCGAGATCTTTACGCTGCTCGACAAAATCTGCCGGCCTACAACCATGCTGGCGTCGAATACGTCGTCGCTCAGCGTGACCGAGATTGCCAGCGTGACCTACCGCGCGAAAAAGTGCGTGGGCATGCACTTCTTCAATCCTGTACACAAAATGAAGCTGCTGGAGGTCGTGCGCGCTCTCGAGACCGATGACGACACGCTGGCCACTGTGGTTGAAGTGGGCAAGCGCATGGGCAAGGAAGTGGTCGTGATCAAGGAATCGCCCGGCTTCATTACCAGCCGCATTAACGCCATGATCGGCAATGAAGCGTTCCACATGCTGCAGGAGGGTATCGCGTCCGCGGCCGACATCGACAAGGCGCTCAAGCTCGGGCTGAATCATCCCATGGGGCCGTTTGAGTTGGTGGACTTGGTCGGGCTCGATACGCGGCTGAACATTCTGGAGTATCTCCACAAGTCCCTGGGCGAGAAATTCCGCCCGGCGCCGTTGTTGGTGCAGTACGTAAAAGCCGGGCGGTTGGGACGCAAGTCGGGGCACGGAGTGTACGAGTATCCGGAAGTGCAAGGGCGGTAGGTCGCGCTACCAGTCCATATGGAATTTAGCTACGAGATCACAATTGATGAATACGTCGCTGGTCAGAAGCTCTATCGAAAGCTGGCCAGTGGCAGCGCAGTCGCTCGAAATTCGGCGCTATGGATTCTGCTGGGTCTGCTCTTCTTTATCAGGGCTCGCAGGGAGCCCGTCTTCGGTTGGCCAGCATTTCTCTTGAGTTGCGTAGGTATATATTGGGTGTATTGCGGCGTTTTAAGTTTTTATCCCGGTAGATACTATCGACGGGCTTACGGCAAGTCCGGATTGGCCGGGAAGCTCTATCGCGCGACCCTCAACGCGCAAGGGCTTCAGGTCGCAGGCGACGACTGTGGTTGGCAGGCGCTTTGGAAAGCCGTGCAGGTGAAGGGTGAGGATGGCATGGTACTTGTCGTCTTCGCTGCCAACACTATTTTCATATTCGGAAAGAAGTACCTGACACCTGAGCAACAGGATGAGCTCCGTGGTTTAGCAGGCCTGGAGGGCCGTTTGCCCGATGCGCCCGCGACCAAGTGAAGATCAAGTGCGGTGGTTTTTCCCGAAGCCAAGACCCGCCAACGCCGTAACTTTTTCTCCCTCAACTCCCTTGCTAGCCACCAGCACGTGGAAACTCTCGCCCATGCCCGCAGGGGTTACGAGATGCTTAAGTTGCAGTGCAACCTTCGCGCGCTCCTGCGGCAGGCGGCAATCCTCGAAGGCGTCGGCAAATTCATTCGCTTCGCCAATGCCTAGCAAGAATTGCGATTGCGTGACCAATTTCTGCGCTTGCATGCCGCGCTCTTCCGCGACTGCTGCCAGCGCGGTGAAGTTTACGTCGGCGGTGATGTCCTGCTCGCCCGGAGCCTCGTAGGGATTGTCGCTGACCGAGTGTTGCCGAATGGCCTTCACTGTTCCGCGATGGCGCCCGGCGAGTTGCTCTTCTCGGGTGTAGCCGTAGTCGATTACGACTGCGAATCCGCGAGTGAGACTGGCTGCGGCATTTATGTGCGCCTGTGCCTGGAGTGGGACCTCGACCCGCTCTCCACGGTCGGGATGAATTGAATAGCGGTCGAGGAATTCGAGTTCTTCTGACGAGGCCTGCGCCCAGGTCTCCACAAAATGTCCGACGCGCGTGTCGATGCGAAGCGATCCCTCCGAGCTTAGAATCTCGACCGGCAGGGCGTCGAAGAATTCATTGGCGAAAACGATGGCTGGCTCGATCTCCGGAGCGCTGACATTTTCGCTCGACAACAGCGCCTTGCCGGATTCAAGGTGACGGCTGAGAGTGCTCTCGATGTGCTGGCGCAAGGCGGGCGAACATTCGTCCAGTCGGTATTGCACGGCGTGAAAGAAATCGGGAAATTTCTTTTCCGACCAATCCAGCACGTCCTGCGCGAACAAGCCGCGGCCCGGACCAAGTTCTTTCAGCGTGATGTGCGCAGGAGATCCCAGCGCGCGCCACATTTCGTCGAACTGCCGCGCCAGCAGTCGCCCAAAGACGGCATGCACGTCGCTCGAGGTGTAGAAATCCCCGGCTTTGCCGAACTGCGCGGCGTTGCGCGAGTAGTAGCCCAGTTCGAAATCGTAAAGGCACATTGCCATGTAGCGCGAGAAGGGAATTGGCCCGCGGTCGCGAATCTCGCGCTCGATCTTTTCGCGGAGCGGGTTCACAGTCCCTTCCGCTGGCGGTCGGCGCGGTCCTGCGGCGTGCGGATGAACATCTCGACGAAATAATCGTGCAGGGCGTCGTAAAGTTGCCGCTGAAAGCTCCATTCGAACTGCCGGTCGTCGAGATCACGGGGGTGCAGATCGAAATAGTAAGTGTGCACGGGGATGGCTTCATCCTTGAACTGGATCATGATCTCCACGCCGTCGCCCTTGGCACGAGCGGAGAAGTTCAGGAGCGGATGCTCATACAGGCGAAGCTGCGCCAGCACGCGTTCCAGGCGAATCTGCGAGGGGTGTTGCATCGCAAGATTGTAAAGTATAGCCAATCGCGAAGGTCCGACGGCACTTGTCAGTGTCTCTGTTTCGCCGGGATTTGGCTTCGGAAAGTAGAAGCACGCTACAGCATGCGCATGACGACGACTATGGAAATTATGCCCCCACGCCTCCGGGGAGGAGCGTGGGGGCACCCGGGTAACGTTCAGGCGAGGGGTCTCAATCCCGCCCAACCATCTGATCAGAGATACGCAGCCGGGTTCGTTAAAGTTCCCCGCTGGCATGGTTACTTAGACCCCGGAAGGAGTAAAAAGGTTAGCCGGATCGAGAGCTGAGAACGGCGTCAGACTTCGGACCTCAGCCACGTGCCCCCGCATTCTTTGGCAGCCGGCCCAGTCGGCAGCGGACGAACCCCAGAATTCACCTCGCTACGGATGTGGTTGGCATTGGTTCCATAGGGGCATCACTTTATCGTGGTCATCCTTGTGCTGGCAAGCGGCAGCGACGGAAGCACTCCCACTGTCGAAAACAGGTCCGCTTCGAAGTCGGCGGCCACAGCGCGTCCGGACCCTAGTTCGTGGGTTTCTCTTTCGGCCGCTCGTAGGCCTTCTGCAGATATTTGCGGGCCTCTTCGAGGGCGCCGAAAGTGTTGTCGTTGGTTTGAGTAGCCTGGCGGTATTCGTTGATGGCGCGTTCGCGCTGGCCGGTGATGTCGAAAATCTTGCCCAGCTGGATGCGGCTCCAGACTTCGGTCCAGCGCGGTTCGCCGTCCCCGTCAATCGACGCCCGGTAGGCGTTGGCCGAAGATTGGTAATTCCGCTGAAAAAAGAAAACCTCAGCGATGCGGTAATGGGCCAGAGAACTGTTCTTGTTGAGGTCGAGGGCTTTGTTGAACTCGACCAGCGCGGCCGAAAGATCTCCCTGCTGCTGCAGCGCCTGTCCGCGCAGGATTGAGGCGCGCAACTTCACGTCGGTCGAGTTAGTGAGCACGTGGTGGTCGGGGTCGACCGAAATGCGCCGCGGACGGCCGAAAGTCTCAATCGAAAACGGCGAGGTCGTGCCCACAACATCAATGCGCCGGTTCTCAGTTTTTCCGTCAGTGTCGATGCGCAGGTCGACCGGCATGCGGAACAGGTCGAGGTCCTGCGAGATCTCTCCGGTCACGCGAAAACCCGCGATCTTCTCTTTCCCTTCTTTTGGTTGCTCAGCAGCGGCGCCGCCCAGCCGGTACGTCGTGTACTTCACCTTGAACTCAGGCGCGCCGGTGGAATCAAGCCATTGCGAAAAGAACCAGGTGAGCTGTTCACCGTAGTTTTTCTCAGCGATGGTTTTGAAGTCGTCCATGCTCGCCGATTTCCCGGCGAAATCCCCGGCAAACTCGCGCATCGTCTTGTTGTACTTGTCTTCGCCCAGCACCCAACGCAGCATGTGCAGGATCATGGCGCCCTTGTCGGTGGCCAGCGATTGAAACTCGGTGGAGAAAATGTCGAGCTTGCTGACGCTCGACAGCGGCACCGTGTCGTAGGCCAGGGCGCCCACCGACATATCTTTCACCGCTTCTTCCAGGCCCGCGGCTCCGGCGGCGCTCTCCACGTACATCGCTTCCGAATAACGCGAGAAGCCGTCGCTCAGCCACCAGTCGTCCTTGGTCGCCGGACTCACCGAAACACCCCACCACTGGTGCGCGATGGCATTGGCCAGCAGCCGGTAGTTGGTCTTCTCCGTGATCGAAGGCCCCGCCAATCCCGCGATTTCAGGCGCCCAGGCATAGGGCAAGGTGTCGGCGGGCAGTTCCACCACGTTCAGCTTCTGCGAAGGCGGCAGGCCGTACAGCGTGATGAAGTAAGTGAACTCCTGCACTGCGGTGGTGGTGTACTCCGGGGCCAGGCTCTCGTGTGTGGGCTTGAAGAAAACGTGTAGGTCCATGCCGGCTTCGTCGCTCTTGTACTCTTTAAAAACTCCAGCCACGATGGTCCCGGGGAAGCTCGGTTTGGCGGAAACAAACGTGAAAGTCTTGGTGGGCAAAACGCTGGCGTTGGGCTTGTTCGACGCCGGAGCTTCGCTAACCGAGGACTGCCCGCTACCGATCACCAGCAAGTGCGCGGGCACGGTCACGCTGATTGTCGAGGTGAAGCGATTGATGCCAAATCCGCTCACCGGAAACCATCGTCCCGAATAAAACAGGTAGCTGGTGTCATCGCCAATATACGCCAGCTTCAGCCCCGGCACCGGGCTGTTGTCGCCCGATTCGAGCTGCCCTTCGTACTCGAAAGTCAGGGTCGTGGAGGCGTCTTTCGCCAGGCCTGCGGGCAACGGCACCCGCACAGTCGAATCCTGGGTGACGCGCTCGGCCGACAACGGCTGTCCCTTTTCGTCGGTCACCTTGGTGACACGCAAATCATTGTGCAGTTCGAACACGGCGACGGCCAAATCCTGCGTGGCCGTGAATTTGACCTTGGCGCGCGCCGTGATCTGGTGCAGATGAGGATCGAGTTGGGCTTCGATCTGGTAGTCGTCCACGCGCAGGCGCGCTTTTTCCGCCGCCCACGACGGGATGGCGAGCAGCATCGCCAGCGAAACAGTCAGGGAACTCGTGAGGACGCCGAGAGCACGCCGCGGGTGAATCCACATTCAGGAGAGTCTCCAGGAAATGATAACCCATTTCCTATGATGAAGATTCTCACGCAAAAGATGCTGGGAACACAAGGTTTAGAAGCGGGATGTCAGGATTTTGTCAGGCAAGGACCGATCCTGAATATTGGGCCCCGAGTCTGAACTTGAATATGGAGCCCCGGACGCCTCGTCCGGGGACGGTGCTGCGCAGGTTCCTGCTAGATCAAGAGATCGTGCCGCTGCCTGGGTGACGAGGGCGTCCGCCCCTGGCATGGGCTATTTCTGCGGCATTGCCAGGATAATCTCGGCCGCCCGGTCCGCCGGATGCTGTTCCGGCCCGGAACCAGCCTGAGGAGCGCGCAGCCGGGCCTTGACGCGAGCCAGACCTTCCAGCATGCGGTCGCGAGCTGGGCCGTCGGGGAGGATCTCCCTTAAGCGCGAAACCACGTTCTTGGCGGTGAAATCCCGCTGCACCAGTTCTGGCACCACTTCCTCTTCCGCAATCAGGTTGACCATGGCGAACCTTGGCACCTTCACCCGCGGCTTGCCCAGCAGGTAGGTCAGGGGCGAGACGCGATAGACCATCACGAACGGCGTGTTCATCATCGCGGCTTCGACCGTAGCCGTACCGCTGGCCACGATTCCAGCGCGGGAGTGAAACAAGGCGGGCAAGGCATCGGGGACGAGGGTAATTCCTCCAGCGTGCTCCACGCGAAACTCGAGTCTGTTCTCGTCGGCGCTTTCAAAGGGCGCGGCTTCAAGCCGCGCCGTGCGTTCAGCGGGGTTGGATGCGGCTTTGGCCGCTGAGGCATATTCCGACTGAATGATCCTGCGTAGAAAGTTCCGCTCGAGCGTGGGTGCGACTGGAAGCAAGAACTCATACGCGGGCCCGAGTTGAGCTGCCGACTCTAGGATCGTCGGCAAGTTCATGCGGACTTCTTTGACCCGGCTGCCGGGCATGAGCGTGATCCACGGCTTGGACGGGTCGAGCTGAAACTGCGCTGCGTAGTCATCGCGATCGATGAGCGGTCGCGGCAACTCCGCCAGAGGATGCCCCACGAAAGTCGCGTCCACGCCGCGCTCGCGATAAAAGTTTTCCTCGAACGGAAAGATGACCAGCGCCTTGTCGATGTAGTCGCGCAGCAGCCGCACCCGCCCCTGCCGCCACGCCCAGAACTGCGGCGCAACGTAATAAACCGTAGGAATGCCACGCCGCTTCATCTGCCTGGCAACGCGCCAGTTGAATGCCGGAGAGTCGATGACGATGGCAAGATCAGGCCTGCGCCGGTCGGCTTCAGCAATCAAATGCCGGTAGCACCCCAGAATTTTCGGCAGATGGCTGAGAATCTCAGTGATGCCGACGACGGCCAGGTCCCTGGCGTCGACGACGGTGTCGCAGCCAGCAGCCCGCATGCGATCCCCGCCCACGCCAAAGAATTCAAGCTTGCTTAATGCCTGTGCGGGGCTAGATGTTTGTGTGGGGACTGGCGACCCACCCGTCCCGGCGGAGCAAAGCTCCGCTGGTCTGCGCTCGGCAGCCCGCAGAGCCTCAATCAGCTCCGCCCCATACATTTCCCCAGAAGCTTCGCCCGCTGAGATCAGAATTCGCAAGACAGCATTGTAAGTGACGGCCCGTGTGACGAGGGCGACCCTGGCCGTCGTGATTGCTAGTCGTCCCCTCTGGCCGTGACTTCAGTCTGCTGAAATCCTTCCGCGTTCGCGGGCGACGCCGCCCGCGCCAAATTCAATTCCTGATCCTTGTACTGCAGTTGATATAGCTTAAAGTAAATGCCGCGATTCGCCAGCAGTTCCTGATGCGTGCCCATTTCGCGGACCTGCCCCTTGTGCATGACGATGATCTTATCGGCGCGCTGCACGGTTGACAGGCGATGCGCGATGATCAGTGAGGTGCGGCCTTCAACCATGCGGCTAAGCGCGTCGCGCACTTTGAATTCGGTTTCTGTGTCGACGCTCGACGTGGCTTCATCCAGAATCAGGATTTTCGGCTCATGGGCCAGAGCGCGCGCAAACGAGATGAGTTGCTTCTGCCCGGTCGACAGCGTCGATCCGCGCTCGCGCACTTCTTCGTTGAAGCCGTTAGGCAGGGCGCGGACGAAGTCGCCCAGGTTCACGTCTTCGGCGGCTTTGGCGACGTGTTCGTCCTGAATCCGCCCGGTGCCCAGGCGAATGTTGCCGCCAATCGTTCCGGTGAACAGGAACGGATCCTGCAGCACGACGCCAAAGCGGCTGCGCAGGTCGGCGAGATCCATTTCTTTCAGGTCGACGCCGTCGATGCGGACCGCACCTTTCTGCACATCGTAAAAACGCAGCAGCAGGGAAATGAGCGTGGTCTTGCCAGCGCCGGTGTGCCCGACAACGGCCACGGTTTCACCGGGGTCGATGGTGAAGGTCACGTCGCGCAGGACCCAGTCGGGCTGGGGTTGCGGATCTGAGATTTTGGAGCCCCGGACGTCCCCGTCTGGGGGGACCGTTAACCCAACCCCGGACTGAGGCGTCCGAGGCTCCATGTTTTCGATTTCGCGGTAGGCGAACCAGACGTGGTCGAATTCGATGCGGCCCGGCCCTTCCGGTTTTTTCGTGACCGCCGGCGAAACGATATCTACCGGCGTATCCAGCAACTTGAAAATGCGTTCACTGGCCGCCATCGCCGACTGAAGAGTGTTGTATTTCTCGCTGAAATCCATGATGGGACGGAAGAAGCGCATCGCATACTGAGTGAAAGCGATCAGCACGCCCAGCGAGGCAGCGGTGGCAACTACGTTGCCGCTGGCTACGACTTTGCGCAGCAAATCCAGACCGCCGAACCAGATGACGCAAGCAATCGCGACAGTGGAAAGAAAGTCAACCGCGGGATAGTACAGGGCATAAGCGAGAATCGCATCTTTGTAAGCATCCATGTGACTGCGATTGATTTCGGAGAAGCGGTTGTAGGCCTTGTGTTCACGGTTGAAAAGTTGCAGCACAACCATGCCGCTGACGTGTTCCTGCAAGTAAGCATTGATGCGGGCGATGGCGGTGCGAATCCGCCGGTAGGAGTCGCGAACCTTGTCGCGGAAAACCTTCGTCGCCACCACAATGAAGGGCAGCACTGCGAACGTAATCAGCGCCAGCTTCCAGTTCATCCACAGCATGATGCCCAGAATCCCGGCCAGCACGAACACATCCTCGAAGATCGCGTCCAGGCCCGAGGTGAACATTTCGTTTAAGGCGTCGACATCGGTGGTGACGCGCGTGACCAGCCTGCCGACCGGATTCTTGTCATAAAAAGCTACGTGCATGCGCTGCAGATGGCGGAAAATCTGGCTGCGCAGGTCGAACATGATTTTCTGTCCAATCCACTGAACGAAGTAGGTCCGCAGGAAATCGAACACGAAGCCGAAAATCAACAGGCCGAAATAAATCGCGGAAATTTGCGCGATGCCGCGCAGCGGCCGCGGGCTGAGCCAACTCCACAATACCGAGTCCGTGGCTTTGATCGGCGCCAGGTAGCGATCCACCACGACCTTCACCAGATACGGGCCCAGCACGTCGCACAACGATTTGAGTACGATCGAGAACAGGGCAACCGTCACCTGCCAGCGGTAGGGACGCAGGTAGGTGAGCAGCCGCCGCATCAGGCGGCTGTCATATGCTTTGCCTAATACCTCTTCTTCCTGGGCCATCGTTTACCGGACAAGCTTTACCGGATCAGTCTCAAAAGCTGCGGGAGCGGCGCTTATGGCGTCTCTAACAGGGTATCGTAAATAGATGGCAGCAGTACTCGGTAGGATGGAAAAGGTTTGAGGGTGGGATAATCGAAGCTGTGGCTCTGGGGATTTACATTTCGGTGCCGTTCTGCAAGACCAAGTGCAGCTACTGCAACTTCGCGTCGGACGTGTTCTCGCGAACCGTTTTTGAACGCTATGTAGACCGCCTCTGCGCGGATGTTGCGTGCTCTCCGAACATCGCCGCGGAGATGGGCGGGCAAGTCGAGCGGGAAGTGGACTCGATTTACCTTGGCGGTGGTACTCCCACCGTGCTCGATGCCGCACAACTGCGGCGGATGTTTGATGCGGTTCGATCACAGTTTCAAGTGCGCCCTGACGCGGAGATCACCGTCGAGTGCGCGCCCGGCACTCTCGGGCCGGAGGTTCTGCAATCACTACTGCGCTGCGGCGTAAACCGCGTCAGCCTGGGCGTGCAGTCTTTTGTTGACGCCGAAGCCGCGGCTGTCGGGCGGCTGCACAAGCGAGCGACGGTGCTGGATGACATGGCCCGCCTGCGGGCCGCCGGGTTTACGAATATCAACATCGACTTGATCGCGGGGCTTCCCCATCAGACCGCAGAAACCTGGCAGCAGTCGCTCGATGAAACGCTCGCGGCCGGGATCCCGCACGTGAGCGTCTACATGCTCGAAGTGGACGAAGACTCGCGCTTGGGGCGCGAGGTGATGGCGGGCGGAACGCGCTATCACGCTCATTTCGTGCCCGACGAAGAGGCCACCGCGGATTTCTATGTCGCGGCCTGCGAGCGTCTCAATGCGGCCGGCGTCACGCACTATGAAATTTCTAATTTCGCGCGAGCGGGGTCGGAATCGCGGCACAATCTGAAATATTGGACGCGGCAGCCCTATCTGGGCTTTGGCGTCGATGCGCATTCCATGCTGATGGCGTCGGCGCCGGAGGTTGAAGCGATACGGTTTGCCGCTGCGGATGTCCTGGAAAAATATGTTGCGGGGGCGCCCCTGCAGAAGGCTGTCGTTTCGCACGCGGCCGCGCTCGAAGAATCTTTCTTTCTCGGCCTGCGCCTGAACCGGGGCGTGGACCTGGGAGCAATCGCATCGAAGTTCGGCGAGTTGGCCCTCGACCAACTGTTGCCAGTGATCACAGAATTAATCGCCGATGGATTGCTGCAGGGCGACGGCGAGTTCATCTTCCTCACGCCGCGCGGACGATTACTTTCCAACGAGGTCTTTCAAGCTTTCCTGGCCAAGGCCGACGCTTCCACCCCGGGATGAAAAGCATCGGCGCCGCCGCACTCCCCAGACCATACGGTCGGTTGGGGTGCAAGCACAAATACACCGAATCACCAGCGTTCATGCGGGTCGTCGCGTCTTCCCGATTTCCGCTCCGCTGGTAACTTCTTCCTCTTTCAGAGCTATGTTCTAATCAACTTCGGATCAAGAAACGCATCGAGCAGCGACGGCCGCGTAAACGCCGCCGGAGTGCGCCGGAGGAACTTTTGGATTTCCAACTGAACGCCGAGCAGTTGCATTTGAAAAAAAGCGTCCGCGAGTTTGCCGAGCGCGAGGTCAAACCCAACGTCATGAAATGGGACGAGGCTGGTGAATTTCCGCTCGCCACTATCAAGGAGCTGGGCAAACTCGGGTTGCTGGGGATGATTTTCCCCGCTGAATACGGTGGTGCGGGCATGGGCTACGTGGAATACGTGACTGCGATCGAGGAACTCTCTCGGGTTGACGGCTCAGTCGGAATTATTGTGGCGGCCCACACTTCGCTCTGTTCGAATCATATTTTCCTCTCCGGCAACGAGGCGCAGAAGAAGAAATACGTCAGCAAGCTCGCGACCGGCGAATTCATTGGCGCCTGGGGATTGACCGAGCCCTCCTCGGGATCGGACGCGGGCAGCGCCCGCATGACGGCCGTGCGCCGCGGAAACAACTGGGTGCTGAATGGGACCAAGACTTTTTGCACCAACGGACACTATGCCGACGTGATCGTCGTGCTGGCGGTCACCGATCGCGCGGCGCACACCCACGGGCTTTCTGCCTTCGTCGTGGAGAAAGATACCAAGGGATTTCGTCCGGGCAAAAAAGAAAACAAGCTCGGGCTCCGGGCCAGCGATACCGCCGAACTGATCTTCGAAGACTGCGTGATCCCCGCAGAAAACCTGCTGGGCGGCGAAGGCCAGGGATTTCCCGATGCCATGCGCGTGCTCGATGGCGGCCGCATCTCGATTGCCGCGTTGTCGCTGGGCATGGCCGAGGGCGCTTACGAAGCGGCCTTGAAGTATTCGAAACAGCGCAAGCAGTTTGGCAAGGCCATCAGCGATTTCCAGGCCATCCAGTGGAAACTGGCCGACATGGCTACCGAGATCGACGCCGCCCTGCTGCTCACGATGCGCGCCGCGTCCATGAAAGACGCCGGGATGAAGACTACGCAGGAGTCGTCCATGGCGAAACTTTATGCCAGCGAAGTGGCCGTGCGCTGCGCCAATGAGGGCGTGCAGATTCACGGCGGCTACGGCTTCATCAAGGACTATCCCGCCGAAAAGTTTTACCGCGACGTGAAACTGTGCACCATCGGCGAGGGCACGAGCGAAATTCAGCGGCTAGTGATTGCGCGGCAATTGCTGAAAGATTAGCACTCGCGAAACAACCCATGGCGGATGTCTGAGTGTTCAACTCCCCGTCTCTGTGATAGCGTTCTGCTGCATGCCTGAACCATCGCCGACCAACGTAGTCACCCCGGCGGAAACGACGCAGGACGAGCGCACCATGGGAACGCTTGCACATGTCCTGCAACTCGTCGGTGGATGGATTGCTCCCTTAATTATTTTTCTGATCAAGCGGAATTCGCGTTTTATCTCGTTCCATGCACTCCAGGCCTTGTTGTTGCAGGGCTTGTACTTTCTCTGCGGGATGGTCTTCGTGGGAGGAGTTTTTGTGGTTGCAATTGCAGGCTTTGCCGTTCAGCAGTCAACCACCCAGCACGGTTCACTGCCTCCGGCGTTCCTCGTTCTTTTCCCGGTGATATGGCTGGGAATGATGGGCTGGTGGGTCTTTATGGTAGTAGTCGCGATTGTGTATGGAATCAAGGCTGGGAAGGGTGAGTGGGCCGAATATCCCGTACTCGGTCGACTCGCCCGCAGAATTCTGGACATCGGACCCGGAGGGGACGGCGCTTACTGACCTGTTCTCCGGTCTTTGCGCCACCTGCAGTTTCAGTTCGATGGCTGCTGCTTTACACTGATCGCTTGGATAACGTCTGCTTGGGAAACGCTGGTTTGGAAAATCCTGACTTGAATCACGACCCGATGCCCTGGATGGCGTTACTGCGCTCGGGAGATGTGCGGACGCTAGCGCGGGCCATTTCCGTGGTCGAGAGTCGCTCGCCGGGGTGGTCCGACCTGCTGAAGGCGCTATTTCCGCACAGCGGGCGGGCGCGCGTGATCGGGCTGACGGGCGCGCCGGGAGCGGGGAAGAGCACTCTGGTCGACCAACTGGCGCGGATTTATCGAAAGACAAAAAATCCCCACTCAAGCCGCGAAGAGCGCGGCTTGAATGGGGCACCCTCACTCGAGGAAAACTACACTGTCGGGATCATCGCCGTGGACCCGTCCAGTCCCTACACCGGCGGTGCGATTCTGGGTGACCGCATCCGCATGCAGGAACATTTCGCCGACCCGGGAATTTACATTCGCAGCATGGCGACGCGCGGCTCGCTGGGCGGCCTGGCGCGCACCACGGCCGACGTCACCACCGTGCTTGATGCTTCGGGACGAGACATAATCCTGATTGAAACTGTCGGCGTCGGGCAGGATGAAGTCGATATCGTGCGCCTCGCCGACATCACGGTCGTGATTCTGGTTCCCGGCATGGGTGACGATGTACAAACTATCAAGGCGGGCATCATGGAGATCGCCGACATCTTCGTGATCAACAAAAGCGATCGCGAGGGTGCAGAGCGCGTGGAACGCGAGATTCGTGCGCTGCAGTCGCTCGCCCTGCGCCACGATGGCTGGACGCCCCCGATCGTGAAAACCATTGCCAGTGACGGAAGCGGAGTCGATGACCTGGCGGCCGCGATCGCCGATTACGAGGCTTACCTGCAGAAGGACAACCTGGCGCTGAAAAAAAACGTCGAGAACTGGCGGGAGCGGCTGGTGGAAATGCTGCGCGATGTGATGCTCGAAAAAGCGCGGGCCCAGCTTGGTGACGGAAATCTGTCCCGGCTCGCCGCGGAAGTCGCCGAACACAAGCGCGATCCGTATACGCTGGTGGAAGAGATCGCGAAAGGATAAGGATTAAAGAGCGTTTCAAGGCAAACCGCGCCTCAGACCAAATAAAGAACCGTATGCTTCTTCTCGTCACCGACACCTCCGGCACGAACGGCACAGTCGCTCTGGCGCGCGCCGGCGAGCGCGATCTGCGCGATGCCGAAATCGTCGAAGTCGCAGCGCTCTCAGGAGGAACATTTTCGGCGCAACTGGTGCCGCAGATCGCGGCCTTGTTGTCCAGGCACGGGTTTAGCAAGGCCGATATCGAGGCCTTCATAGTGGTTTCCGGCCCGGGATCGTTTACCGGCCTGCGCGTAGGCTTGGCGGCCATCAAGGCGCTGGCGGAGATTCTGCGCAAGCCGATCGTGCCGGTCTCGCTGTTGGAACTTGTAGCCACCGCCAGTCATGCCCAAGGCAGGGTTGTGGCGGCACTGGATGGCGGGCGCGCCGAGGTTTATTTTGGGGCCTACGAGTCGGACGGTGAATCGGTTCGGGTGTTGCGCGAGGAACTCGTCTCGCGAGCGGAGTTCTTATCCCTGGCGCGAGAGTCGCCGGTCGCCACTTCGGATTCGAGTTTGGCCACAGCGGCGCGCGATCAAGGTCTCTCCGTGTTCCCGATCGAGCGACCCAACCCCGAGATGATCGCCCGCTTCGGATGGAAAAAACTGCAGGCTGGCGAAACCGTCCCGCCCGAGCGGTTGGAAGCGCACTACCTCCGCCGCTCCGACGCCGAAATGTTTGTGAAGCCAAGCTCCTAGCTGCTAGCTTCTAGCTCGAACAAAGGAAAGTTGCGTCTTCCGAAAGCTCGCTTGATCCGTCTCGCTACTCCCGCTGATGTGCCTTCCATCCTGCACCTGGAGCGCTCGTGTGCGTTCTGCGGCCCACTGGACGGAACAACAGTATCGGCAGGTGTTCGAGAGCGGAGGCCCGGAACGGCTTGTCCTCGTGGCCGACGCTCCTTTCCATTCCGTATCCGATGAGGCCCTCCCCGACGCGGGCCCGAACATCACCGGCTTCCTCGTTGCTCTGCATGTCGCCCCTGAATGGGAATTGGAAAACCTGGTGGTTGCTCCTTCGGGCCGCCGTCAGGGGTTTGGCAAGCGGCTTCTGCAAGCCCTGCTGGCGAAGGCTCGCGCAACCAACAGTAAGTCTGTGTTTCTGGAGGTCCGCGAGTCGAACGCCGCGGCGCGAGGTCTTTATGAAAAAGCAGGTTTCGAGCAGGCCGGTCGACGGAAGTCGTATTACAAAAATCCTGCGGAGGACTCTGTTTTGTATCGTTCAGCCTTGGAATGATCGTTTCTCATACTGAGACTGCACCCCTGAGACTGCACCACTTTCGGGCCTTGAACCACTTTTGGGGCTGTGCTAGCCTCAACCCATATCCCGGTTGGAGGTCTGCTGGATGCTGACTTCGAGAGACCAACTTCTGACCAATCATGAGGAATTCCGCAGATTGGCTCAGGAGCACACGCAGTATTCGAAACGCCTCGATACACTCACCCAAAAACGTTATCTCAGCGAAGACGAAAAGCTGGAAGAGGTTCGTCTGAAAAAGCTGAAACTGCGCTTGAAAGATCAGATGGAGTCCATCGAGCGCGAGTACCGCCAACAGTACGGCGTCAACGTAGCATAAATTCTGGCCAACCTGCACACGGCGCAGCCGCCAAGGGAGTGGCTTATCTCCTCCCATGCGCGATGGGGTTCTTTTGCTTTGTTTGCACTTAGACTCCTTTGCCTCGGCTTGACGCCGATGGGGCTCGGGCCCCGACCCGCCTAACACGGGGTTCACCCATAACGGCGTCGACTGCTAGAGTCTTGGCGTTCGAATTCTACGGACCGGGGGTCATTTCATGCTACGACCCGCGCGCGTACTCGCCCTACTTCTCTTGATTGCTTCACTTGTTGGTTCCCCCCTGCTCGGCCAACAGGAAGTTCGGCAACAGCCTGCGCAATCCGGTACAACGACGCTGTGCCAACTTCGGGTTCGGTGGGCCTGAAAGGGTGCGGAATATCCTGCAAACCGGCATCGGAATTCCCGAGAAACTCAATCTTCCTCCCGGCACGTATGAAGTGAAATTCGCGGTGCGCGATAACCCCAGCGGACTTCTCGGCACCGTGAGCGTCCCTATCGAAATAAAGTAGAGGACGTGCCCGCTGGCATCGCGGACCAAGTCAGAGGACAACGAACCGCGGCACGATACGATTGCATTCTCGGCACGCCGAATCGTCCGAGCCCCGTCAGCGTGCTCTATAATAAAAAGCTCTCATGGTTCGCGATGGATACTTCTACGCATTGCCCCTGATCGCCGCCGCGGCTCTGCTCGGCTGGCTCACCCATCCCGCGTGGGCGATTATCCCCTGTTTGCTGGCTATTTTTTTTCTGTGGTTCTTTCGCGATCCGGAGCGGGCCATCCCGCAGGATGCGGGTGCGGTAGTTTCTCCCGGGGACGGTAAAGTCACCGACGTTTCGCCAGTCACCGTCGGAAACGAGAAGCTGACGCGGCTGAGCATTTTCCTCAGCGTGTTTGACGTGCACGTGAACCGCTCGCCCATCGCGGGCGTGATTCGCGAAGTGCGCTACCAGCGCGGCCAATATCTGAACGCGATGAATAAAGCTTCCGCCGAATTGAACGAGCAGAATATCGTCACCGTGGTAGGTGACGGCGGCGGCCAGACGGTGGTCTTCAAGCAGATTGCCGGCCTGCTGGCGCGGCGCATCGTCTTCTACCCCAAGGTCGGCGACCGCCTGGAGCGTGGCCAGCGTGTGGGCCTGATCAAGTTTGGATCGCGCGTCGACGTGCTGCTCGACGCCTCTGCCCAGGTGAAGGTGAACGTGGGCGACCGGGTAAGAGGCGGCGCCAGCGTGCTGGCATACCTGCCGCCGCAGGCCGCGCTGACGGCCGCGGGAAGCGCTTCGGCCTCTGAAAGAGCACATTGATGGATCCATCCGCCCCCAAACCGCGAGGCCGGCAGAGCAAGGGGATGTACATTCTCCCATCTCTGTTTACGACCGCGAACATAGCGCTGGGTTACTACGCCATTCTCGAGGTCATGCACGCCACGGGCACTGACTACTCGCACCTCGACAACGCCGCCAAGGCGATCGGATTTGCTGTGTTGTTCGACGGGCTCGACGGTCGCATTGCGCGCATGACGGGCACAACCAGCGATTTCGGCAAGGAACTGGATTCTCTGGCCGATGCCATCACCTTTGGGGTGGCTCCGGCCCTGCTGGCCTGGACCTGGGGATTTCACCTCATGCCTGTGGTCCTGCTGACGGAGTGGCACATCAAGCTGACCCAGTTGGGCGCGATTGCCAGCTTTCTTTTCCTGATTGCCGGGGTCAGCCGCCTGGCGCGGTTCAACATCACGACCAATCCGCAGCCCTCCAATCCCGGCCGTCCAGGAAAGAAATATTTCGTCGGCATGCCCATTCCGGCGGGCGCGGGCGTAATCGCCGCCGTGGTTCACTTCTCGGGCGGCGATCCCATCGTCTCGTGGTATACGGCTCTGACCTGGCTCGCCATGGTGACCACGGTCGGCTATCTCATGGTGAGCACCTGGCGCTTCTATAGCTTTAAGGATATCGATTTTCGCTCCCGGCACCCGTTTCGGCTGATCGTTTTGATGGCCGCGCTTTTTGCTCTGATCTTTCTGTTTCACCGTAAGGTTCTTTTCGCCATCGCGCTCCTCTATATGATCTCGGGCGTTTTCTGGCGTGTGCAATGGATCTTCCGCCGCAAGACAGACCCACCACCACCGCCCTATAAAGAGGCTTCGCAGGCTTCATGAACAACCCTGTCAAATTGACGTCTGCGCCGCATCCCGCAGTCGCTCGCGGAGCTCTCTACCGCGCTGCCATCGTCGGAGCGGGCTCGCTGAAGGGCAAGGAAGTTGCCGAGGTGCTGAACGAGCGCAACTTCCCCGCCGCCGATATCCGCCTGCTCGACGACGATGAGGCCATGGGCCAGCTCGAGGCCATGGGAGACGAGATCAGCTTTATCCAGAGGGTGCGCGCCGAACAGTTCGAGCACGTGGACTTTACTTTTTTTGCCTCGGATCAGGAGTGCACGCGCCGCAACTGGAAAGACGCCCGCGACGCCGGCAGCGCCATCATCGATCTCTCCGCAGCTTTGGAGAATGAGCCGGGGGCCAGCGTGCGGTCGTTGTGGGTGGAGCGCGAGCGGGCCCGCATCCCCGCCCCGGAACTGCAGCCCGGCCCGTGTGTGGCGGCACATCCGGCCGCGGTGACTCTGGCGCTGCTGCTCTTGCGGGCCCAGAAGGCAGGCGCGATCCGCCGCGTCGTTTCCACAATCTTCGAACCGGCTTCCGAGCACGGCCAGCGCGGCATGGACGAATTGCACCAGCAGACCGTGAACCTGCTTTCCTTCCAGCCGCTGCCCAAAGATGTTTACGATGCCCAGGTCGCCTTCAACATGGTAGTGCGCTATGGGCAGAAGTCGCAGCCGGCGCTCGATTCGGTCGAGGCGCGAATCCTGCGGCATTATCGAAAGATCGCCGGAGAGGCTGCTCCTCAGCCTGCGCTACTGCTGCTGCAGGCTCCCATATTTCACGGCCACGCGCTGGCGGTCTTCCTCGAGATGGAGAACGCTATCGATTTGCCGGCCTTATCGCTGGCTCTGGCCGGAGATCACGTGACGATTCCTGCCGCGGAGGATGACCCTCCCAGCAACGTCAGTGCCGCCGGACAAGCCGACATTCAACTCGAGCTGAAGGTCGATCCCGTGCAGCCCAATGGCGTCTGGCTGTGGGTCGCCGTCGACAATCTCCGCATCTCGGCGCTGACTGCGGTGGAAATCGCGGAGAGCATGACCGCCTCGCGCCCTACAGGAAAGATTCAGTGACGGAAAGCTGCAACCATGATGTGGGATCTCCAACCAATGGCGCGCCAGCCCCACGGAATGACGGGAAAGATTCGATAAGGACTCGTGCGCTGTTTCTGCCCGCTCTGCTGCTGGCATTCTGCGCGCTGCATGCCGGATGCGGCTACCACGTTGCCGGTCACGCCGCGCAGCTGCCTGTAACCGTAAAGACCATCGCCGTCCCGGCGTTCAAGAACGAGACCCTCACCTACCGCATTGAGCAGATGCTGACCGCAGCCGTGGTGCGCGAGTTCAATACTCGCACCCGCTACCACATTCTCACCGATGCCAGTGAAGACGCCGACGCTACCTTGCGCGGCACCGTGCTCTCCACCGCCGCTTCTCCACTTACTTACGACACCTCTACCGGGCGCGCGGCCAGCGTCCTCGTGGTGGTCAGCATGAAGGTTGTGCTCACCGACCGGAACGGCAAAGTGCTGTACCAGAATCCCGCGTACCTGTTTCGCGAGCAATACGAGGTCTCGCAGGACCTGAGCAGCTTTTTCGAGGAAGATTCCCCCGCCTTCCGCCGCCTCTCGCAGGACTTTGCGCGTACGCTGGTGGCTAATGTTCTGGAGGGTTTCTAGAATGAGGGTTTCTAGAATGAAGAGGGGTTCTAGAGCATGAAGCGATTTCTTCTGGCGCTTTCTATGTGTGCCACCGTGCTGGCTTCCGGTTGTACCAGCGGATCGCGTCCGCCTCACGTTGGCGACGCTGCCCGCGACTTCACCCTGCAGGACTCCGATCGAAAAGTCACGTTGAGTCAGTTTCGCGGCCAGGTAGTTGTCTTGAATTTCTGGGCAACCTGGTGTCCCCCGTGCCAGGAAGAGCTTCCGTCTTTGATCGCCATGCAAGATCAGACTCGGAGCCGGGGAGTAGTGGTGCTGGGCGTCAGCATCGACGTCGATGAAGATGCCTACCACCGGTTTCTCAAAGTGCGGAATGTCAACTTTCTGACGGTGCGCGATCCCGAGCAGAAAGTCGCGACCCTGTACGGCACGGCAGGCTGGCCCGAGACTTATGTGATTGACCGCCAGGGCGTGATGCGCCGCAAGTTCATCGGCCCCGTCGACTGGACCTCGGCCGAAGTCATGGCCTTCCTCAACAAGTTGTAACCGCTTGACGTTGAGAGTGGCCCAAGCCGCGAAGGGGCGCAAGAATGCAGCCCACGGCGTAAGCCGTGGGAAATGGCAAGCCGAAGGTTATTAAGCCCCAGCGGGGCGAAAGAAGAAGCTGGCCCTGCTCGCACGTTACCGTTGCACCACTAGTCGAATCGAATTCCCGATGGTACATTCGAAACCGATGCAAAGGACGGCAGAAATCTGATGCGGGCCTTCGCCCAGGCCGAACGCTTTGTGAGCGAACTGGAATCGCGCAAGCTGCGCGCGGCCTACGTCTTCGTCGGCGATGAGGCTTTTTTCCGCAAACGCTTTCGCGACGCCATCCTCGAACACCTGGTCCCCGCCGATCTGCGCGACTTCAGCTTCTTTGAATTCGATCTCGCCGAAAACGATCTGGCCGAAGTTCTCGACCGCGCCCGTACGCCTTCTCTCATGGCGCCGTTCCAGGTTTTTTTTGTGCGCGGCGTGAAAAATCTTTTTGGCCGCGGTTCCAACGAAGACAAGCTTGCCGCCATCGAGGACTACTGCAAGAACCCCAATCCCGATGCGCTCCTCGTCTTTGTTGCCGACCACATCAGCATTCCCGCCGACGTTCGCCGCATGGAAATGCAGGATAAAGAGCGCTACCAGCGCATCCGTGAGACCATGGGCCAATACTGTGGCATCGTCGAACTGGCGCGCGTGGAAGAAGGCGAGGCCGTTCGCTGGATCTCGGATTACTGCTCCGGCCGCGGCGTGAAAATTGACGCCGATGGCGCCCGCGAGTTGGTCGACGCCCTCGGCGGCGACATGATGATGATCTCCAACGAACTGGAGAAACTCATTCTCTACGTCGGTGAAAAAAAGCGCATCACCCTGGGCGACGTCGAAACCATGGTCCTGGCCGCCAAGCAGCGTTCGTTATATGAGCTGACGGACGCCATCTCCGCCAAAGAGCGCGTGCGCGCCCTCGAAGTTCTGGATGCGATTCTGCTCTCCGGCGAAGGCGAAGAAGCCGCCATCGGACACATCTACATGCTGGCCAAAACTTTCCGCCAGATGCTGGTGATTCTCGAGCGCAACGTCCGCGACCAGCGCATGCTGTGGGCCGCGCTCTGGCAGGGCTTCCGTGTCCCCCCGTTCGCCGCCGACGATATTATTCGGCAGGCCCGCCGCTACAAGAACCGCCGCGAACTCACGCGGGCCATCCGCCTGGTCGCGAAAGCCGACCTCGCCCTGCGCTCCAATCCCGTCAGCAAGCGCATGGTTCTGGAGCGCCTGGTCATGGACCTGACCACCGAGCCCAAGTTCGAAACGCGCGGCTGGATGCAGGAACAGCTGCCGGTGTGACGGAAGCACGATCAGCCGTCAGCTCTCAGCTTGAACCAAACAACAAAAAGACAGACGCTGCGAAGCGTCTGTCCTTGATTTTTCTGATAGCTCACAGGTGACAGCTTACTTCAGCGCCGCGACCCGCTTGCCCAGCCTGGACTTGTAGCGCGAAGCGGTGTTTTCGTGCAGCAGTCCCTTCTGAATCCCCTTGTCGAGGGCCGATACCGTTTTGCGGTAAGCCACCTCGGCGGCAGCCTTGTCGCCTTTTTCAATGGTCTCGCGCAGGTCGCGCAACTGGGTACGCAGGGTAGAAGTATTGGCGCGGTTGCGGGCAGTGCGGCGTTCGGTTTGGCGCGCACGTTTCAGCGCCGAAAGATGATTTGCCATAGCTGGTTCGTTACCTTCGTTTACTCAGAGAGATATTCGGGGTAGGTCCGAATTACTTATTATAGGGAAGCATCCCCGACCGGTCAAACCGCTGGAGTCGGGATCTTAGAGCGCTGGCGTGATCCTGACCGGAGCCGTTTTTCAGGCGGAGTGAAGGAACTCGCGCGCACGACCGTAGGAACCATCATGACAGACGGACTCGATCGCCTCAAAGTTCTGATCAACTCGTCGACGCCCATCATCGTGATGGAGACGTCGGAGGAAACGCATGCCGTCAACATGGTGCGCGCAGCGTGCGGCGAACTCAACATGGCGACCTTCGAGTGGACCATTGCCGACGGCTTGTTGCGCTCCGGAACGAACACCCCGCCCGAGCCCCCGAAGAACTCGCTGCAGGCCCGCATCGATCAGAACACAATGCTGACTCAGGCCGGACACGCCTACGCGCAGATGCGAACCGCCCTCAGCCCCGGCGCGCGCGAAGCGGACCGATTGGCCCAGGCCATGGCCTCCTCCCTGGGAGCGAACGGTGCTTCCGCAGCTACAGGCACGGCCATCTACAACACCCGCGAACCCGTGCAGGCCCTCGCCAACATGGAGTCGATGACCATCGAAGCCGTCTTCATCCTGAAAGATTTTCACCGTCACATGGACGACCCGGTCGTGGTGCGCCGCCTGCGCGACGTGGGCCAGAAATTTGCCACCAACCGCCGGACTGTAATCATCACCGCGCCCGAAATCGCCGTGCCTCCCGAACTGACAACGCTGGTGGAATATTTCGATCTCCCGCTGCCCGATCGCAAGCGCCTGCAGGAAATCATCCATGACACCTTCACCCGGCTGTCGAAAACGTACACGCTAAAGATGCAGCTTAATCCTGCGGGCGTGGACGCCATGTCGGCCAACCTGCGCGGCCTGACCGAGGAAGAGGCCGATCGCGCCATCTCGCAAGCACTGGTCACGCGCTACGCGCTGTGTCCCGAGAGCGTCACCGATGTGCTCGACGCCAAGAAGCAGCTGTTGCGGCATTCCGGCATGCTCGAATTTGTCGAGGCCCAGGACAACATGGCGGCCGTGGGTGGCTTGGAAAACTTGAAGCACTGGCTGGGCCAGCGCCGCGGAGCGTGGGAAGATTCGGCCCGCGACTTCGGACTGGAACCACCCCGCGGCATGATCATTCTCGGAGTGCAAGGGTGCGGCAAGTCGCTGTGCGCCCGCGCCGTCGCCGGCGAGTGGAAGCTGCCACTGGTCAAGTTCGATACCTCCGCGGTCTACGACAAGTACATCGGTGAGACCGAAAAGCGTATTCGCAAAGTCTTTCAAGTGGCCGAGGGACTTGCCCCGTGCGTGCTCTGGATCGACGAACTGGAGAAAGTATTCGCCGGCAGTGGCCCCGATTCCGCGTCGGCGGACGCCGGAGTATCGTCGCGCCTGCTGGCGTCGTTTCTGTCTTGGATGCAGGACCGCAAGGCCGCGGTATTCGTGGCCGCGACCTGCAACAACGTGACTGTGCTGCCGCCGGAGCTAATCCGCAAGGGTCGCTTCGATGAACTGTTCTTCGTCGATCTACCCAACCAGGCCGAGCGCAAGCAGATTTTCTCGATTCAACTCGCGAAGCGCAAACGCAATCCCACCGAGTTCGATCTGGAAAAAATCGCCACTGCCGCCAAGGGATACTCCGGAGCCGAGATCGACGCCGCCGTCCAGGGCGGGCTCTACGCCGCCTATTCTGAGAAGAAGCCGCTGACCACGCAGTCGCTTCTGGATGCGCTGGGGCAGACCGTGCCGCTTTCAACCACCCGCGCGGAAGAGATCCAAACCTTGCGCGAGTGGGCTCGCACCCGAGCCGTTCCCGCGACGGCCACAAACGACAAGTCCGTCACGACGTAATCGGGCCCGAGTCCGCGCGGTCATGAACGGCCTTGAAGTGTTCGTCAAACGCCCGTTGCAACTGCTTCGCATACTCTTCCCGGTTCGGTCGATGGCTGCTAGCCGCAGCGCGGAACCTCCACGCAGGGCAGGCCGTGCACTCGATTTCGACCGGAATATCCCCCAGCCACTGGATTACACGCAACCGCGGTTTCGTCATGCTGACAGTTTCCCACAGGCGTCAATTTGCTCCCATTGACTCCCTCCTCGCCGCGGGGTAGGCTTTAATTAATGGTAGTGACTTGCCTTCCTGGCATGCGCATCTCGGCTGGTCCCGTCTCCAAGCGAACCCCTGCTTTGTCTTTTGTGTCGAGCAGGCACAGTTGTTTTTCAAGGTCTCGCGACCGCAGTCAGAGTCCGGGATTCGGACCAACCCCAGCATGAACTCAGAGGCATGAACGCACGCATGAAGAAAAGCATCGGGGTCAGCCCCAACATCGAGACCTTGTTCGGCACGCGCGACGAGAATGTGCGCCTGCTGGAAGACGGCCTGAACATCACCATCAATCTGCGGTCGAACGCCATCGAACTGGAAGGCGCAGCCAAAGACGTGGCGCGCGCCGAGCAGGTGTTCACCGACTACGAAACCCTGCAGCGTTCCGGCCACACCTTCAACAACGGCGATCTCAACAGCATGCTGCGCGTGCTGACGTCCGACCCGAATTCGACGCTCGCGCGGATTGGCCGACGCCGGGCGCCAGCGTTCGTTCGGACGCCGCACCGTGCAGCCCAAGAGCAGCAACCAGCGCCGCTACCTCGAAGCCATCGAGAAGCACGACATGGTGTTTGGCATCGGCCCGGCTGGAACGGGCAAGACTTATCTCGCCGTGGCCATGGCGATTTCCGCGCTGCTGGCGAAGCGCGTGAATCGCATTATCCTGGCGCGTCCGGCCGTGGAAGCGGGTGAGCGCCTGGGTTTTCTGCCGGGCACGCTGCAGGACAAGATCGATCCTTATCTTGCGTCCGCTGTACGACGCCTTGTACGACATGCTCGATCCTGAGAAAGTGGATCGCTACCTGGAGAAGAACGTCATCGAGATTGCGCCCATCGCCTTCATGCGCGGGCGCACGCTGAACGATTCCTTCGTGATTCTCGACGAGGCGCAGAACACCACCTCAGAGCAGATGAAGATGTTTGTCACCCGCCTCGGCTTCAACTCGAAGGCAGTGATTACTGGCGACATCACGCAAATCGATTTGCCCAACGCGCGCCGCAGCGGGCTGGTCGAGGCCATGGACGTGCTGAAAAATGTGAATGGCCTCGCCTTTACGCACTTCGACGAAACCGATGTGGTGCGCCATCACCTGGTGCAGCGCATAGTTCGCGCTTACGACGAACACAAGCGCGTCGCCGAGCAGCAGATGCTCCCGCTGGCTGAGCCCAGAGGTGCTGACGTGAGGCGTGCGGAAACGTCAAGCTCTGGAGAAAAAAGGCCCGCACCGGCTGTGCAGCAAGCATCCGCGAGTGCAGCGGCCGCGAATCGAGATGGGCTTCCCTCGGCCGAAGCCAAGGGATAGAGCGGTACATATTGAGCGGGAGGGCCGCGATTTGGCCCTCCTGTTTGCTTTTGTGCTGAGTCACCGGCTGGCTGCGGGAAATTGCAGGTCAAAGAAGCAGGTCAAAGAAGAAGGACTTGGTCATTCTGCAAAAAAAAGTCGCGGGGTTGAACGAAAGCACGCTCAGCCGCTTTGTGTTGCGGGCGCGAAAGGCGGTGGGCCTCCGCGGCGCAGTCAACGTGCTCGTCACCAGCAGTGCGGCCGTGCGTGCACTGAACCGCCAGTTTCGCGGCAAGAACAAGGCTACCGATGTTTTGTCGTTTCCTTATTCTTCCCCCGAGACGCTTGGCGAAGGTAGAAAGCTGGCCGGCGACGTCGCCATCTCGGCCGATATTGCCCGCGAAAGTTCCGTCCGGCTCGGGCACCCGGTTGCCCAGGAAATCAAGATCCTCACTCTCCACGGAATTCTTCATCTGGCGGGCCTTGACCACGAGCGCGATAATGGTGAAATGGCGCGCAAGGAGGCCAAATTTCGGCGGGCGCTCCGGCTGCCTGCGGCCTTGATTGAACGAGCAAAGCTCGAGCGAGCAACGCCCGAACGAGCCAAGCTGGAACGCGCCAAGCCCGCGAAAGCTCGGCGGGATACCTCTCGCGCCGTACGAGCCCGGAGGATGGCATGAACTTCGCCGTCGCCGTCGTGCTGCTTCTTCTGTTGGGCCTTCTGACCCTGGCTTCTTACGTCGATCGTGTGTATCAGGAGGCAGGGAAGTTTCTTTCGCGGGAATTCCAGGACAACATCGACTTCTTCGAACAGAAAGTCGAGCCCGAGCTGGAAAAGCGGCCGCTGCGAGTCAGCCGCTCGCGGGCGGCGCTTTCCATGGCGGTAGTGACGCAGCTGACCATGGCCGCCATTGCCATGCTGATCGGCTTTCTGGTTTTCCGCGATCAGGCCTGGAGCTTCTACGAAATTCTGCAAGCGACCATCAGCCTGATCCTCATTGTCATCTTCTGCAACCGCTTCCTGCCGTTCGTTTTCTTCTCACGCACTAAAGGAGAATGGTTAATTCACTGGACGCTGGTTCTGAAAATCCTCATCTACCTGGTGCTGCCGGTGACGATCGTGCTGGGCTTCATGCAGTCGGTGGCCGCGTTGACCAAGCAAACTTCAAGCGATCAGCCCGAGACCTCAGCCGAGGCGGTCGACGCGCTCATTGAAGCCGGCCAGGAAGAGGGAATTATCCAGGAGGGCGACCGCGACCTGATTCAGTCGGTCGTGGAATTCAGCGGCAAGACGGTGCGCGAGGCCATGAAGCCGCGTCCGCAGATGTTTGCCGTCCCCGCCGATACCACGGTCGAACGCTTCATCGAAATGCTGCGCGCCAAGCACTACTCGCGCGTCCCGGTGTATGAGGGCAGCATCCACAACATCAAAGGAATCGTCTACGCGCAGGATGTCTTGCAGGTGCCCGACAGCGAAGCCCACGTGCGCCGGCTCGATACCATCATGCGCCGCGATGTTTACTTCGTCCCCGAGAGCAAGCTGGTAAGCGACCTGCTGCGCGAAATGCAGAAGCAGAATATCCGCATGGCCATTGTGGTGGACGAATACGGCGGCGTGGCCGGGCTGGTCACCATCGAAGATCTGGTGGAAGAAATTGTCGGCGAGATCCGCGACGATCACGACAAACCGGAGATTGTGCGCGAGGGCGACCGTTCTTTCATCGTTGCCGGCGGCATGGACGTCGACCGCCTCGACGAGCTCTTCGGCAGCAAGCCCGAAGGCAGAGAGTCGGCTACCATCGCCGGCCTGGTCAGCGAGCTCGCCGGACGCATTCCCCGCACCGGCGAGGTCATCGAAGAAGACGGCCTGCGCTTTGAGGTCCTGGAATCCACCGACCGCAAGGTGGAGCGCGTGCGAGTGACCGCCGTGCAACCGCAGCAGCTGAAATTGATATAAGACAGCTTTGGCCGCTAGCTTCTGGCCGCTAGCTTCTAGCCAGATCACTTCGTATTGAGTCCCGCAGTCGGCACCTGACCAGCAAATAGCCTAAGATGATAGAAGCAGGTAGTTCCAGCTAGAAGCTAGCAGCTAGAAGCTTTCCCTATGCCATTCCGTTCCGGTTTCGTTTGCATTCTCGGCCGCCCCAACGCGGGCAAGTCCACGCTGCTCAATGCGCTTGTCGGCGAAAAGCTGGCGATCATTTCGCCCAAGCCGCAAACCACGCGCAACCGCATTCAGGGCGTCGTCCACGTCCCGCCGAAGAAAGGAAAGCGCAAGGGTAACGACGGTGGACAGATCGTGCTGGTCGACACTCCGGGTGTTCATCAAGCCCGATAGTTCCCTTGGCCGCAAGATGATGGTCGAAGTGCGCGAGGCGCTGGAGGGATGCGACCTGGTGCTGGTGATCATGGACGTCGACGCGCAAGTTCGATCCCCGCGACCAGTTTGCCCTCGACCTGCTGCGGCGCCCTAAAACGAAAGCATTCCTCATTCTGAATAAGGTTGACCTGATTCGCGAGAAGTCGAAGCTCCTGCCGCTGATCGAGCAATACCGTAAGCTCTACGACTTCGCCGAAGTGGTCCCAATATCCGCGCTGAAGCGCAAGGGCCTCGACACTCTGCTCGACATGGTGATTGCCGCGCTCCCGGCCGGTCCGGCGTATTTTCCTGAAGATCAAATCACCGATCAACCGGAGCGCTTCATGGCTGCGGAGATTATCCGCGAGCAAGTGCTGCTGAATACCAGTGAAGAAATTCCGTACGCGACCACGGTGATCGTCGATAACTTTGAGGAAGGCGCAAGGCTTACCCGCATCGCGGCGACCATCTACTGCGAGCGCGAGGGACAGAAGGGAATTCTGGTGGGCAAGGGCGGGCTGATGTTGAAAAAGATTGGAACGTCCGCGCGCTTGCAGATC
>CAWDBW010000036.1:0-18685 GCA_963800405.1 uncultured Acidobacteriota bacterium | reverse complement strand
GTCGGATGCTGGATGTTCGGCGAAATGATTCGTTCGCGTTACAAAGGATCCAATAAACCGAAGTTCCATTGCTCGAGAGGCCGGATTCCAGGCACCCTCCAGGCACCCAGACCGATGTCTTGTTCGCATCTCCTTGATTTTGTTGTGTCGTGCATGGAGTAAGCTGGACGTGCAAGTTGTTGTTTGTAATTGGGTTGGCGACCCTTTTAAGGCATGGGTCGCAGGTTCGAGTCCTGCCGCGCTCACCAGATTTTCCCTTCAAGAATTCCCGAGATAGAGGTAATCGAATGGCCAGTCCTGCGCTCACCGGATTGGCGCGGGGAAGTCGGCTTCAAATCCGACTTCCCCGTGCGCGTTTCGCTCGTCCGAATGGTATTGGTTACGCGGACGGATGCCTCAAGACTTCGGCCAGAGCACGCAAGCGCCCAGCGTCGGCCGGGGTTTTCGCGGTGGCTGAGCTCTCGGCCACCGTGGGCGCCATGGCCTGCAATTTCGCTACGTTCTTATTGCTCAGGTGCGACTTTTCCGCACTCTTGATCGCTTTCTGCAGCTGTTTGATTTGGCTGGCAGGCAGAGCCTGCGACCTCGACAGCTGGTCGAGGTAGGCTTTGGCTACAACCAACTTTGCCGGCCACTCGATTTCTTGCTGGTTCTGTACATTCAGCTCGGCCACCTGAACGGTTTTGGCTGCGTCGATCTCGTTCTGGGTGAGGAATTTGGTGGGCGTGAGTTGAAAGACGTCCAGGCCGCGGGCAATCTCCGAACCGTAGATGTAGCCGTTGTACCAGTAGGCGGACCAGTCGCCGCCCAGCACCAGAATTTTCGGATCGATGGGGCCGCGATCGAAGTAGGCGATCTCGAAGGGATTTGCGGGATCGGTAAAATCCATCACGGAAATGCCGCCCTGGTACCAGGCCTGCACTTCGATATCGCGGCCGGGAATCGGAATCAGAGAACCGTTGTGGGCGACGCAGTTCTCTGTGTCGCCCTGCGCGGCAGGCATCTTGTAATAGTTGGCGAAACTGAGCTTGTCGTTTTTGAGGCGGAAGATGGCGTCGGCGCCCCACTTGTTGGGGTCGTTGGGACGGCAACGTGCGCCCAGGCCTCCGCCCCACTCGTCGGTGAATACGACCTTGCTGCCATCATTCGAGAACGAAGCGGAATGCCAGTAGGAGTAGTTGGGATCGTTGACCGCATCGACGCGCTTGGGGTTCACCGGGTCTTTGATGTCGAGCAGGATTCCGTTACCCGAGCATGCGCCAGCGGCCAGGCCGATGGCGGAGTAGGCGGTGATGTCATGGCACTGGTCGGTGTCCTCGGGCTTCTCTGAGCCTGCCTTGCCGTGTGTACCGCCGTTGTTGAGGCCGTTGATGGCGCCGGAGCGCGGATCCATAAATACGCGCGGGCTGGAAACGATCTTCGCGTCTTGCGGCGCGGCCACGGGGACTTTGATTACGTCGATGCGAAACAGAGCCGTGTTCGGATCCTTGTCGGGTTTTTCGCCGGAGCATCCTTCCAGCTCTTCGGACTGACGCACGAACGAGGTGCCCGACACGTAGATGTAGACATTATCCTTGTCGTTGGGATCGAGGACGAGGGTATGGGTGTGGGACCCGCGGCAGGTTTGTACGGCTGCGACCTGCTTGGGATTCTGGATGTCGGAAATGTCGAAGATGCGTACGCCGCGGAAACGGTCTTTCTGCGCAGCAGGGACGCGGTTTCTTCTTTCTTTGGGTTTGTCTTTATCTTTATCTTTGTCTTTATCTTTGTCTTTATCTTTATCTGTGTCTTTATCTGTGTCCGCGGCTTTAGCTTGATCGGAATCTTTGTCTTTTTCTGCGTCCGGTTTCTTGTCGGCGTTATCTTTCTGCTCGGCCGCGGGCGCTGCTTCGGGAGGAAATCCCTGGGCGCCGCAATCCAGACGTCCATTGGGCATTTCTACCGACATGAAGAGCAGATTTTTGTAGACCGAGACATCGCCCTGTCCACCCGGGCAGACCAACGAAGTAAGCAGAGACGCCTTCGCGGGATTGGAAATATCGAAGATATTGATGCCGTAAAAATTTCCCTGGAAGAGATGGTTGCCCTGGAAGGCGAGGTCAGAGTTGGCGAAGGCCAGCTGCGCGATGACCAACTGGAACGGCTTGGGCATCTTCGCCATCATGGCTTCGGGCACACCCATCAGCCCCAGGGTCTTTTTGACCTTAGGATCATCTGTGTCTGCGGAACCGAGTTGAAAGGAGTCGGGTTTTTTGAGCAGCAAAAGGTGTTGGATGCCAATGGCGGCCTCGCCGGCGTCGTAGAGTCCGGGCGTGAGCTTGTATCGCGGATCATTTACATCGGACCCGGTCATCCCGGGCGGTAGCGGCGGAGCGGGCTCGGGAGCGAAAGGATTGCCTTGTCCCTCGGCGTCTTTCTTCGGCGCTTCCTGCTTCGTGGCATCCTGGCCGGCGGGCGGAGCGGCTGGCTGTGCTGCCTGGGCCAGAGTTTGGTTCAGTCCAAAACTCAAGAAAAGCATAGCTCCCATCACCCACAGGATAAAACTGGACACTCGGTTCATCGTTTCTCCTTAATGCTTCTTGTCCTCAGCGTTCTTTTCCAACATGTTCTGCATGATCTTGATTTCAGCGCGTTGCGTGTTGTCGGCATCGGTGGCGAAGTTGAACAACTCGGCATCCTGTCCGGCGCCGGCGGTGTCGAATAGATCTTTCACCATGGTCAAGGCACCGTTGTGATGTTGAATCATCCCAAGCAGGAATAAGCGGTCAAACTCGGCGCCCTTGGCCGTGCGCAGTGCTTCCATCTGCTCTGGCGTGAGCATGCCGGGCATGAGCGCCATGGTCTGGTGCGGCATGGTCTGGTGAGGCATGTCCATGCCCGGCATATCCATAGCGGGCATTTCTGTCATCGGCAGCGAAACGGATTCGCCGCGGGCGGCCAGCCAGCGCTTCATGAACTTGATTTCGTCGGACTGCGAACTGCTGATGCGTGCGCCCAGAGAACGCAGATCTTTGTTCTGGGTGTGCGAGGAAATCATCGCCGTCATCTCGACCGCTTGTTCATGATGCATGATCATGCCCTGCATGAACTCCACGTCGGCGGGCGACCGCGGCGGCAGAGTGGGTCGCGTGGACGATGGCAGGGTTTTGCTGGGCGCGCCGGGAGGACCGGGTTGCACCACCACCGGCTTCGCCGAGTCTGCTTGCTGGGCGCGCGCGACGGGGAAGCACAAGACTGCGGCGGCTAGAGATGCTTGCAGCACACATGCCCAGGCACAGCCGGGCTTGCGCTTGAGGTTGCGGCGAAAAGTAACCCTTCTTCGGGCCAGTGTGAGAGGGAACATCTTCATTGCGACGAGGGGAAATGTTTTCATGAAACAGGGAGTCCTTCAACCAGGGAAAGAGGAGGGGCAGCCGGACTGCCGGGCGCGAAGGCTTGGATCATAAGTTAGCCGTAGTAGTTGACCATTGTATCGAAGGATGGAGGTGCTCGCCTGAAGATGTGCGTGCGTCGGCTTAAACAGTTCAAGAAATCTCAGACTTCACTTCCGGCTGCATCGCATCCCACCCTTGCAGAAAACGCAAGGGTGGGGCACCCGCCGTGTTGCTGATTTCCTGATGACTCCTTATTTCATCCCGTCATCCTTCTTTTGTTCGGCTGCTTTTTTGGCTGCGGCGGCGGCCGTCCAGGGGGGAACGATGCCGTTTTCGCGGGCGTAGGCGACGGATTGGCCGAGGTGTTCGTGGGAGTCGGCGACCAAGATGTAGACTATGTCGCCGGCATTGGCGTCAGGGCCCACCTTCGGGAGTAGCTTGGCGAAGTCGGCGTTGCTCATGGAGTTGATCGCCTTCTTGGCGAATTCCCAGGACTTGTTGAGTTCGTCGACGATCCGGGCCGGGTCGGTGGTGGACTTTTCATAGGTCTTTCCGTCGAAACCGGCAGGGGGTTGTGTGCCCATCAGGGCGAGAATCTGGTAACGCTCGCCGGAAACATGCAGAAAGACTTCGGCGAAAGAGCGGGAATCTGGCGAGGGGCGCCAGTTGAGTTTGTCGGCGGGGAGAGCTTTGGCGAGGTCCACAAATTTTTTCTGCATGGTCTCGAGGTCGAGCAGCGACTGGGGTTTCATGTCGTAGCTGGGCGGAGTATGGTCGACGGGTTCGTCGACGGCGAGCATTGCGGTTGATCCTGCGGTCAGGGCCAGCAGAATAAGGGATGCTGCGAGAGAGAGGTTTTTCATGGTTTCCTCCTGAGGTGAAAGCGCTGCTGGCTTAGACGGGCGGGGCGGGGAAATGGCGCGGGCGTCGAAACAATTGTTTTTTGCGGGCTGCTGCCGGGGCTGAGCTTGTCGCTCGAGTCCCTACGAGCATTTCGTCTTACTTGCGCGGGGCGGGCCTTGGCCCGTAAGATGGCTGCGCTGCACCTGACCTCACGGCATGATCGGCCAGAACATCTCACACTACCGGATTGTTGAGAAGCTGGGCGGCGGGGGGATGGGTGTCGTCTACAAGGCCGAGGACACGAAGCTGAAACGCTTTGTGGCGCTCAAGTTCCTTCCCGATGATGTGGCGAAAGACCCGCAGGCGCTCAGCCGGTTTCAGCGGGAGGCGCAGGCGGCGTCGGCGCTGAACCATCCCAACATCTGCACAATTTACGAGATCGACGAGAACGATGGACATACGTTCATCGCGATGGAGTTTCTCGATGGGCAGACGTTGAAACATCGCATTGGCGGCCGGGCGATGGATGTGGAGACCCTGCTTGGAATAAGCATTGAAATCGCCGATGCGCTGGATGCGGCGCACACCCGCGGGATCGTGCATCGCGACATTAAGCCGGCAAATATTTTTGTGACCAAGCGGGGCCAGGCCAAGCTGCTGGATTTCGGGTTGGCCAAGCTGGCGCAGAGCACAGAACACACGCTGACCACGCCGGCGGGGCCGATGACCAGTCCGGGCTCGACCATTGGGACAGTAGCGTATATGTCGCCGGAGCAGGTGCGGGCGGAGGAACTGGATCCGCGGACCGATCTGTTTGCGTTTGGGGCGGTGATGTACGAGATGGCGACCGGGGACATGGCGTTCTCCGGAAGCAGCAATGGGGTGGTGTTCGAAGCGATTCTGAACCGGATGCCGGCGCCGGTGGCGGATGCGAATCCGGCGATTCCGGAGAAGCTGAATGATCTGATTCTGAAGTCCCTGGAAAAAGAGCGCGACATGCGCTACCAGACAGCGGCGGAGTTGCGCGGCGATTTGAAACGGATCAAGCGCGGGCTGGAAAGTTCGCGGATTCGAGCGGGGAGTGGATCGGCGATCTCCGCGGTTTCGGCGGCAGGGGTTGCGGTGCCAGCAGTCAGGAAAGATGTGGTTCCGCGCACGCGGATGTGGACCTTGGCTGCGGTGGTGGGCGTGTTAGCGCTGCTGGTTGGACTGGGAACGGGAGCGATGCTGCTGAAGGGGTCAGGGAAGACCGAGTTTGCGGCGTATCATCCGCTGACCTTCCGGCGCGGGATTGTGCATTCGGCGCGCTTTGCGGCCGATGGCAAGACGGTGATTTACAGCGCGGCGTGGGAGGGCAAGTCGCTCAATCTGTTTGCCACGCGGCCAGAGAGTCCGCAGTCGCAGGAGATCGAACCGAAAGGCGCGGAAGTGTTGGCGGTTTCGGCGGCGGGCGAGATGCTGGTAGCGCTGCGCAGCAAGCCGCGAGAGGCCTTCATTTATTCCGGGACATTGGCGACGGTTCCGCTGGTGGGCGGAGCACCGCGCGAAATTCTCGACGATGTCGAGTGGGCGGACTGGTCGCCGGACGGAACCAACGTGGCGATCGTGCATGAAGTGGAAGGGCGAAAGCGGCTGGAGTTTCCGCTGGGAAAAATGTTGTACCAGGCGGACGGATGGATCGGGAATCCGCGCGTGGCGCACGACGGCAAGGTGGTGGCGTTCATCGACCACCCGCAACCCTCGGACGATGGCGGCGCGGTCGCGGTGGTGGACCTGGCGGGAAACAAAACGAAGCTATCCGATGGGTGGGATAGCATTCAAGGGCTGGCGTGGTCGCCGGATGGCAAAGAAATATGGTTCACGGCAACGCGCACGGGAGGCGACCGTTCGCTGTATGCGACCGATCTGGCGGGCAAGGTGCGCTTGCTGGCGCGGGTGCCGGGCGAGTTGACGATTCTCGACGTGGGCAAAGATGGCAGCGTGCTGCTGACTCGCGGAAATGATCGCGCGGGTATTATCGGGCTGGCGCCCGGCGAGACGAAAGAAAAAGATTTGTCGTGGCTGGACTGGTCGGTGCCGGGAAGTTTGTCGCGGGATGGGAAGAGAATTTTGTTTCAGGAAGCGGGCGAGGGCGGTGGTCCGAAGTACGCGGTGTATCTGCGGGACACGGATGGATCGCCGGCAATCCGGCTGGGGGAAGGCAGCGGACTTTCGTTGTCGCCGGATGGGAAGTGGGCGCTGGCGCGATTGAATGTGACTCCGGCGCCGTTGCTGCTTTATCCGACTGGCGTGGGCGAGATCAAGACGATTGAAAAGCGATGGATTGAATCACATATCCGCCGCGTTCCTGCCGGATGGAAAAAGATTCGTTTTCACGGGAACGGAGCCGGGGCATGGAGTTCGCCTTTACCTGGAGTCGCTCGACGATCCCAAGCCGAAAGCGGTGAGTATTGAGGGAGTTGGATCAGGAATGGTGTTGTCTCCGGACGGGCGGTTCGTGGCGGCTCGGGGGCCGGATCAGAAGGTTTATCTTTTTCCGGTCGATGGAGGGGACGCGAAACTGGTTCCTGGATTGCAGCCCGGAGAAGTACCGACGGCGTGGTCGGCGGATGCGCGGTCGGTGTTTGTGATGGCGCGGGGACAAGTTCCCGCACAGGTTTTTCGCGTCGATGTGTCGAGTGGGCAAAGAACTCCGTGGAAAATGCTTGAGCCGGCGGATGCGGCGGGGATCGATACGGTGGGGCGGGTGATGATGTCGAGCGACGAGAAGGCCTACGTTTATTCCTACGTGCGGACGCTGTCGGATCTGTATTTGGTGCAAGCGTTGAACTAGGGTTTTGAGGTGGGGAGAGGCTGCCAGGCTTCTCTAGTCTCCTGTATATTCTGGGTGTGATCAAAACACATTTGCGATTGGTTCTACTGCTGTCTCTGGCGTGCGCGGGGGCTTTCGCGCATGCGCAAACCTATCAATATTTTCGTCTCGGAAATAAACAGGACGTTCAGACCAAGCCGGTGGCGGGTGTGGCCATGATGGGCGGGGGCAGCGATCTGGACGAGGCGTTTCGCTGGCTCTGCGAAAAGGGCAACGGCGGCGATTTTCTGATTCTGCGGGCGCGGGGCGACGACGATTACAACTCGTATGTGAACGGGTTGTGCAAAGCGAATTCGGTCGCGACGCTGATTATTCCGGATCGTGGGGCGGCCGAGGATCCGGCGGTCGCGGAGATTATTCGCAAAGCGGAAGTGGTGTTCATTGCGGGAGGCGATCAGGCGAATTACATTCGCGGGTGGAAAGGGACTCCGGTCGAGACTGCGGTGAATGAGAATATTGCGGCGGGGAAGCCGATTGGCGGGACCAGCGCGGGACTGGCGGTCGAGGGCGAGTTTGTGTACGGCGCGATGGGAGACTTGCCGGACGACAAGGATTTGGCTTCGGCGGATGTGCTGGCGAATCCTTACTTTGAGCGGGTGACGCTGGTGCGCGATTTCCTGAAGATTCCGCATCTGGAGAATCTGATTACGGATTCGCATTTCGCTAAGCGCGACCGCATGGGGCGCACGCTGGGATTTCTGGCGCGGATTATGAAGGATGGATGGAGTTCGTCGCCGCGGGAAGTGGCGATCGATGAAAAGTCGGCGGTGCTGGTGGATGGAGATGGGAAGGCGGTGGTCGTGGGCACGGGCAAGGGAGCGTATTTCCTGCGTCCCACCCAAGCGCCGGAGGTTTGCGAGAAGGGTGTGCCGCTCACGTTTCGGGGCGTCAGCGTTTACCGGGTTCCGGCGGGCGGACATTTTGATTTGACCTTGTGGGCGGGCGAAGGGTGGACGGCGTATTCGCTGTCGGTGGAGCGGGGGAAGATTGTGAGTACGCAGGCGGGGAATGGGATTTATTGAAGACGCGTTGGCGACATGTGTTCGGCGACATGGTTTGGACCACGGCATGAAGAAAAAAGTGGTGGGGCTGGGCGAAGTGCTCTGGGATTTGTTGCCGGAGGGGACATGCCTGGGCGGAGCGCCGGCCAACTTCGCATATGTAGCTACGCTGCTGGGCGATCAGGGAATGGTGGCCAGCCGCGTGGGCGAGGATGCGCGGGGGATGGAGGCGCTGCGTCGCATGGAGGACCTGGGTCTCGACATTAAGCATGTCCAGTGGGACCGAGAGCGTGCGACGGGCACAGTGAAAGTCGAATTGGACGCGGAGGGGATGGCGCGGTATGAGATTGCGCATCCGGTGGCATGGGATTTTCTAGAGTGGACTGCGGACTGGCAACACTTAGCGGAGCAGGCGGATGCGGTGTGTTTTGGATCGCTGGCGCAGCGGTCGGAGACGAGCCGGGCGACGATTCGGCGGTTTGTTCAAGCGGCGCCAGCAAGTGCGGTGAAAGTGTTCGACGTGAATCTGCGGCAGTCTTTTTATTCGCAGGAAATTCTGGCCGAATCGATGAGGCTGGCGGACATTGTGAAACTGAATGACGAGGAACTGCCCAAGGTGATGAGCCTGGGCGGTTTTCATTTTTCGCCGGGCGATGAGTTGGCCGCGGCGCGGCAGTTGATTGCGGCGTACGACTTGAAACTGGTTTGCATCACGCGAGGTGGGCGGGGAAGTTTGCTGGTGGGGCGTGACTCGAGTGCGAGCGTGCATCCGGGATTTCGTGTGCGGGTGACGGATACGGTGGGAGCGGGAGACGCGTTTACGGCGGGGCTGGTGCATGAGTATCTGCGCGGAGCGGAGTCGGGCCGAATGGATCTGCAAGAGACGAAACTGGATGACATGAATGAAGTGGCGAATCGTGTGGGAGCGTGGGTGGCCAGCGAAGAAGGGGCGATGCCTGTGCCGAAGGGCGGGTTGGAGCGCGCGCTGGCGAAGATGGGGTGAGACTGCGAGAAAATCAAAATCCCCACCCTCCCGCACAGAACGCGAGAAGGGTGGGGCACCCTCGTTGGGCAAAGCGCGCGAAAAGGCTCAATTTGCGGTATAGTTACGAAACATTGTTTTTGGTTTCGTTCTGACACGATTTGGAAAGGGAACTATGAAGCGCATGGGATGGCACGGGCGGGGCAGGCTTCCTCGGTTGTATTCATTCATTCTTGGGATCTTGTTGGCTGGCATTGCTGCGGGGATACTGAGTTGCACCAAGCCGGCGGAGCAGCCGAAGCCGGCGCCGTCGCGGCCTTCCGACATCAAGGTGGAAGTACGCGATGGTGGGCCGGTGGTGGTGACGACGAGCGCGGCGGAGTTCCAGATTCTGCCTTCGGGATTTCTGCAGGCCAGTCTTTTGAAAGATGGGAAGCGGCTGACGCTGGACGAGCCGGGAGTGGGGTCGACGGGCGGCAGCGACTCGATTATTCACGGCGGGACGGAATTTGATTTTGTGCCGGATTTTGCGCAGGCGAAGGTTCTCGAGGGCAGCGGGAAGCTGGGGCGCGGGAAGCGGGTGGAGATTCCGGCGCGTCCGCTGGCGCCGGCGGGAGTGGGTATTGAGCGCATGCTGGTGGTGGAAGCGTATGACGATTTTCCGAACATCGCTTTGGTCAGCACGACATACAAGAATGTGGGAACTGCGGACTTTCAGGTGGATCAGGTGTGGATGCAGCAGCATCGGTTCAATGCGAACTCGAAGGATGCGAAAGGGCGGCCGCTTCCCTATGACATGTGGTCGTTTCAGGGATCGAGTTACGACTGGGGCAAGGATGATGTGCAGAAGTTGACGCGGGTTTCGGCGCAGCCGAACTTGATGGGCGAGGCGGTGAAAGGCGGCTACGGGGGCGGGATTCCGGTGGTCGCGTTCTGGACTGCTTCAGTAGGCGAAGCGATTGGGCATGTGGAGACGGTGCCGCTGACGCTGTCGATGCCGGTGAAGGTGGAACAGGATGGGCGGGTGACGGCGAGCATCGCGATTCCGGTGAATGCGGCGCTGAAGCCGGGAGAGAGTTATGCATCGCCGCGCAGTTTTGTCGCGGTATATAGCGGGGATTTTTACGAGCCGCTGCGGATGTGGTCGAGCGTGCTGCAGAAAGAAGGGTGGGACATTCCGAAGCCGTCGAACGAAGCTTACAACGTGAGCTGGTGCGGGTGGGGATACGAGTTCAACGTGACTCCGGCGCAGATGCTGGGGACGGTGCCGAAGCTGAAGGAACTCGGGATCAAGTGGGCGACGCTCGATGATCGCTGGTTCGATACGTATGGCGATTGGAATCCGCGGGCGGACACGTTTCCCGGGGATTCGATCAAGCAGATGGTGGATGAATTTCACAAGCAGGGGATACTGGCGCAATTGTGGTGGTTGCCCCTGGCGGTGGAAGATGGGCAGGGAAAATACGAGTCGCATCAATATGGGATGTCGAAGGTGGTGGCGGAGCATCCGGATTGGTTGATTCTGGATAAGGATGGAAAACATGCGCGGATGACGCGCGGGCTGGCAGTGCTCGATCCGTCGCTGCCCGAGGTGCAGGCATTTTACAAACAGTTGACGGAGAAATTTATTCGCGACTGGGGATTTGACGGATCGAAGCTCGACAATATTTATAGCGTGCCGGCGTGCTACAACCCGGCGCATCATCACAAGTCTCCGCAGGAGTCGGTCAATGCGATGGGGGAAGTGTACAAGACAATTTTTCAGACGACGCGGGCGATCAAGCCGGAGAGTGTGACGCAGGCGTGTCCCTGCGGAACGCCGCCGTCGCTGGCGTGGCTGCCGTTTATCGATCAGGCGGTGACGGCCGATCCGGTGGGCGCGGTGCAGGTGCGGCGGCGCATCAAGATGTATAAGGCGCTGCTGGGGCCGGAGGCGGCTGTGTATGGGGATCACGTGGAGTTGTCGGCGATGACGCCGGTCGGCAAGGACAACTGGAGCGAACATGGCGACGATTTCGCGTCGACGCTGGGAGTGGGCGGCGTGCCGGGGACGAAATTCGTGTGGCCCGATCCGGGGCCGAAGTACAAGCCGGTGAACCTGACGGCCGAGAAGGATGCGCACTGGAAAAAATGGATTGGGTTGTACAACGAGAAGATGTTGTCGAAGGGGGAGTTCCGCGATTTGTATGTGTATGGGTATGACGTGCCGGAAGCATACGCGATCGAGAAAGATGGGAAGATGTACTACGCGTTTTTCGCCAAGGATAATGGGGCGTTTGCAGGTGAGGTGGAATTGCGCGGGCTGAAGCCGGGGACTTATCACGTGGTGGATTATGTGAATGGGAAAGATTTGGGAACGGTGCAGGCGGAGGCGGGGAAGGCTCCGCGGGTGAAGGCGGAGTTTAGGGAGAATTTGCTGGTGGAGGTTAGCGGGAAATAGGGCGCGGTTGATGCGTCGGTTTGCGGTGCTGTGGCCTGCTCTCGCCAGTTATCATTACTTCGGGGATGGGAGTTTTCTATGGCACCGAGAGTGGCTGTTCTCTTCTTTGCTGTCCTGATGTCAGCATCGGTTGACGCTCAGACGCAGCCTGTGACAATCACCGAGCCCGGCATTTACAAGATTGGCGATCTGTTCAAGGCCGCTGATGTCGTAGCTCTTGTGAAAATTGTTTCCGGCGATGTGGAGAATTACGAATGTGCGATTTACAAGGGCGAGGTCATTCAGAGTTTCAAGGGAATCCAGCGAGGAACGATCATCTACTTCGGCCCATTCATCGGACAAAAGCTAGGGGACGAGTACATTCTGTTTCTGCGCAATGTGACCGAGCCCATCACCCCGAAAACGACCGCAATTCCCAGCTACGGAACAATTCGCTACGCCAAGGTTTTCGATCAGGGCTACTCATCTATGGAAATTTCCTACCATTGTGTATTCGATGGGAGGGAAATCGCACAACAATGCGACAGTGGCGTTAGAGTCTGCACCGACTACATCAAGCTCCCAAAGTCGATACCCGCCTTCCCGCCTGAAGAGAACGATCCGCCGTTCGGATGCCGATGGGTGAGAATGAGGCTCTTCAGTGGTCTTCTCGATACCTTGGCGAACCCAAAGAAATAGCCTCTTTGGACCGGTTCTCGAAAAATCCCGATTTCGTTCAGATGTCGTGCCCCCGGAAAAACTCGTGCCGATGAGCCGCGTCGCGGAAGGCTTCGGTGCCACCGGGGCGCGTGGTTGAGAGTGCGCCGGCTCTGTTGCCGCTGGCAAGGCACTTTGGTAGGTCTGATCCTTTCACGTATTCGTGCAGGAAGCCGGCGTCGAAGCTGTCGCCGGCGCCGACGGAATCTACGGGGACGACTTCTTGCGTGGGACTGGTGAAGCGCTCGGAGCCACGCTGAGCGAGGGCGCCTTTGCGGCCGAGTTTTACTACTACCAGCGGGACTAACTTCGAAAGCTTGTGGATGGCGGCTTCCAGGTCGCCGTCATTTGTGCCGGCGGCTTTGCAGGCTTCGCGTTCGTTGGGGAGGAAGACGTCGACGTGGCGGAGGACTTCGTGCAGGCCGCCTTCCCAGCGGTCGTCGGGATCGTCGTTGGTGTCGAGAGAAATGGTGAGGCCTTTCGATTTCAGGCGCTGAAATAATTCTCCTGCGCGCGGGCGCAGGGCGCGCTGCAGGTAATACGAAGAGAAATGAAAGTGGCGCGAGTCGGCGAGATAGTCGAGGTCGAGATCGTTCCAGGAAGTTTCTGCAATGGTTCCGGAATAGGTGAGGATGTTGCGCCAGGGCTCGTGATGCAGGATTACGGTGAGGCCGGTGGTGGTGGGGCCGGGGACGCGACGGACTAGCGACACGTCGACGCCGCTTTGCTGGAGGCGATCGAGGGCGATCTGGCCGAGCGGGTCGTCGCCGATGCGGGATTGGAATCCGACGCGGCTGCCGAGGGCGGCCAGGTTGTGGGCCACGATCGCCGAGGAGGAGCCGAGGGTGAGCATCATGCGGTCGGCGAGGAGTTCGCGCTCGGGGGCGAGTTGCTCGGGGAGGCCGTAGAGGATGAGGTCGAGGTTGAGTTCGCCGGCGATGGTGACGTCGAAGCGTGGCATGGGATTCAGTTAGGGTGCTGTGGCAGGAGCGACACCACCCATGATGCACACGGAGAACGCCATGCAGCGTCCGCGGAGAAGGCGGGAGCGCTGAGGTCCTTCGACTGCGTGGTTGCTTCGCTTCGCGAAACAGCCACTTCGCTCAGGATGACAAGATTTTGGTTTAGCCCAATCATATTTACACGAGGGTGACTTCGATTCCGGCCTGCTTCAGGGTGCGAAGATCGGATTTGGGGGCGCCGCGATCAGTGATGACTTCGTGCAGTGCCGAGGGCGGAGCGATGAGCGACAGGCTGCGGCGGCCGAATTTGCTGGAGTCGCAGACGGCCACGGTTTTCTTGGCGATTTCGACCATCACGCGGTTGACTTTCGCTTCCAGCAGGTTGGGCGTGCTCAAACCAAAGTGAACGTCGAAGCCATCGACGCCGAGAAATAAGATATCGGCGCTGAGGCGGCGTAGAGTTTCTTCCGCGATGGGGCCGACCAGCGAAAAAGAATTCTTGCGCAGGGTGCCGCCGGTCAGGATGACATCGACGGCGGTGCCGGCCAGTTCCGCGGCAATGTTGACCGCGTTGGTAATGATGGTGAGATTCTGGAAGTTGCGCAGGGCGCGGGCGATGGCCGTAGTGGTGGTGCCGGAGTCGAGAATCACGACCTGGCCTTCCTTTACTTTTTCGACGGCTCCGTCGGCGATGCGCATCTTCTCCTGATGGTGGAGTTTTTCTTTTTCGCGCAACGTGGGATCTTCCAGAGCGCCGTTGCGCGAGGGGAGCGCGCCTCCGTGGGTGCGGTGCACGAGGCCGTGGGCGTGCAGGATTTCGAGATCCTTGCGAATCGTAACCTGGGAAGTTTCGAACTGGCGCGCGAGTTCAGTGACGAGAACCCGGCCCTGATGGGTTAGCAGATCGAGGATGGCGCGGCGACGTTCTTCGTTGAGCACGGAAATGGCTTGCGGGCGAATCGGTAATGTAACAGAAGATTCGTTCGGCTGCATTTCTTTTTATAGCGTTTTGTTTCGTTTGTCTACTGCAAAGGTCGTGCCCGCCGGTTTAGGGAACGCCCCTCGACACTTCCGCACCCGGCCCTTGATGCCAGGACAATCAGAAGCACAGTTGACCCCGTAACCCGTGTTCTTGTGGGTATTTGGGGAACCATTGAGGGTGATAACCAACCCAATACCTGCCACCAAAGTCCGATGCTCACGGGGGAAAGCTTGCCGTAATCTCAGATTGGGACGAAAGCGCGGCGGGTTTCGAAGGGAAGTTTTGTTACGAAATCCGGAACGAAGGCGGGAAGCGAAGAAGCAAACAAGGAAACAAGCAAAGAGAGGGTGCCTTGGCAACCTTATTAAAGGAAGAAAGTTTTGTGCGCTCGCAGGCGGTCGTGGCGCGCGTGGTCGCGGGCGAAACGCTGATTGTGCCGGTGCGCGCCAAGGTGGGCGATCTGGCGTCGATTTACAGCTTCAACGGCACCGGGACGCTGATCTGGAAATTGCTGGAGTCGCCGCGCACCGTGGCGCAACTGGCGACGGCCGTGGCCGAGGCGTACGAAGTCGACCGGACGCGGGCCGAGCGCGATGTGACGGATTTTGTGAGGGAGATGAAATCGGTTGGTCTGGTCTATGTTCCGGCGGCGATCGCGATGGCCGGGGACTGAAGGACCAGTGGGGCGGGAAGACTGGCGGCAGCGGGCGCGCGAGGGTGCGACCGCTGCCTTCAGCATGGAGGGAGATTTGGAGCAGTTAAGTTACAGCGCGTTCAGCGCGGATTTGCACCAGCGCCAGGGCGGCGAGCGTGTGCCGCTGCAGGTTTCGATTGAAGTGACGCGCCGTTGTCCTCTGGAGTGCCTGCACTGCTACAACAACCTGGCCATGGGCGATATGGACGCCAAGCGGCGGGAGTTGAGCAAGGAAGAGCACTTCCGGATGCTCGACGAACTGGTCGAGATGGGCTGCTTCTGGGTGCTCTACACCGGCGGCGAGATTTTCGCGCGCAAAGATTTCCTCGAGATTTATACCTACGCCAAACAAAAAGGATTTCTGATCACGCTGTTCACCAACGGCACGATCGTCAACGAACAGATTGCGGACTACCTGGCTGAGTGGCCGCCGTTTGCGATCGAGGTCACGCTGTACGGGCGCACGCGGGAAACCTATGAGGCGCTGACCGCGATTCCGGGATCGTATGACCGGTGCCTGCGCGGGATCCGGCTGCTGAAGGAACGAGGGCTGCCGCTCAAGTTGAAGACAGTGGCGACCAGCATCAACAAGCATGAAGTTCTGGCGATGCGCCAGTTCGCGGAGGAAGAGTTGGGTGTGGAGTTCAAGTGCGATGGCCAGATCAATCCGCGGATTGACTGCTCGCAGAGTCCACTGGCGGTGCGGCTCACGCCGGAGGAAGTGGTGGCGCTGGATATGCAGGATCCGAAGGTGGCCGCTGAGTATCGCAAGCTGGCGGAGCGGGATTTGGGGAATGTGCCGAATTTGTCGACGGTCGACACCGTTTATATCTGCGGCGGCGGAGTCAACTCTTTCGCGGTGAATGCGTACGGAGAAGTCGGTATTTGCGTGATTTCGCAGCAGGAGACCTTCAGCATTCGCGGTGGAGGGGTGAAGCGAGTCTGGGAGGAATCGCTGCGGCAGTTGCGAGATCGCAAACGCACGCGGATCACGAAGTGCGTGCAGTGCCGCATCCAGTCGCTGTGCGCGATGTGCCCGGCGAACGGCGAGTTGGAAAATGGGGACCGGGAGAGCCCGGTGGAATTCTTGTGTCACGTGGCGCATCTGCGCGCGGCGGCGGTGGGGGCTGAAGTTCCGGCGCATGGGGAGTGCGATTTCTGCGCGGGCGGCCGGGAGCACGAGGCGGTGCTGGAATCGGCGCGCCGGATATTGAACAAGGAAATCGACGTGGAGAGTTGGGTGGGGCCGCAGCATATTCTGCCGATCCTGAACAATGCCAGCGTGGCCACAGGGGGATGCGGGAGTTGCGGGAATCACTGAGCCCGACAGCAAGAGATCACGAGAGATGACGAGAGGTGAGTCTGAATGAATCGCGAATCGAACCAAGGCGGCGGCAAGAAACCGTATGAATCGCCGCAGCTTCGTCACGATCAATCTGCGGCCGGAAGAGGCCGTGCTGGGACATTGCAAAAACGCGTCAGGAGGTGGGCCGACGCCGGGCTGCGGCATCATTCTGGGCGGCTGCCGTCTTGGATCGTAAGAGGTCGACGCGCACATGGAATGGGTTGCTCGATGAGCGATGGTCTTGAGGCGGCAGCGACTCCGCAGGCGGCGGGCGGCAGTTGCAGCAGTGATTTCTGCGTGGGTGGGGTGGCGGTGCATTTGACCAGGGACGACAGCGCGGCGGTGGGGCTGGTTCCCTCGTTGATGCCGTTTCGATCCGAGCCGGGACAGCCCGACATTCGCGTCCGAGTTGAGTGGACGACAAACTTAGGGGGCCGCAAGGGCGGCAGTTTTCGATTCGGGGGCGCTTTGGCGGCTGTATGAGATGCGAGGCGGGTTTCAGTTCGACTTCCGCGCCCCGGTGTTCGGCGACAGCCCTACAAAGATTGCTTGTCGAATCTCGTTTCTCAGCGCATGCCTGCAGATGAGCGCGGAGTGTTTCGGAGAACTTTCCACGTGCGCGCCCGCTGGAATATCCGCTCGACGAACTTCTGGTTATGCATCGGCTCACGCAGGAGAAAGCGATTGAATTGCATAGCAGCGGGATCGTTCGGGCGGATGGGACGGGAAATCTTTTTGTCGGACATTCGGGGGCGGGGAAGAGCACGACGACGCGGTTGTGGATGGCAGGAGGACGTCGAGATTTTGAGCGACGACCGGATTATTGTGCGGCGGGATTTCGCGGAGGCGGGAGTAGAAATTCCGCCTGAAGCCGCAGACGGCGCCAGCGGGCACGAGGTCCTTCGACTGCGAGACTGCTCGGCTTCGCCGAACGGTCCCTTCGCTCAGGATAACAAGCTAAAATAAATGCGGATGTATGGGACGCCGTGGCATGGGGAGGCCACGTACGCGTCGCCGGGGAGTGCGCGGCTGGCGAGAATTTTTATTTTGCAGCATGGGCACGGGAATATTTTGACGCGGCTTTCTGAGCCAGGCCGTGGCGGAATTGTTTGCCCGCAGTTTTGTGCCGTTTCACCGGCACGGGTATGTGGAGTCGGCGCTGGAATTTTTGCAAGAACTAGCGGTCGGTTCCCTGTTACCGCTATGCGTTTGAGCCCAATGCAGGCGCGGTGGAGAGGATTCTGGAACTGCGTGATTGAGGGAGTGCGCAACGAATGGCTCGACGGCGAAGGCAGCGGGCGCGCGGCCGTGGTGGAGACTCCTGTTGAGGCTGGTGGTGGCGTCGGCGCACGCGAGGTCCCTTCGGCAAGCTCAGGGCAGGCTCTTCGACTGCGTGACCGATCGGCTTCGCCGGTCGGTCACTTCGCTCAGGATGACAGAGTTAATGCAAATCTTTCTGACGACCGGGCGCAGTCGAAGTTATTTGAGGAATTTGTGCGGGAGTTGCTGAGGGCGGGGAAGGGGATTCGGTTTCAGGCGCGCGGGGCGAGTATGTCTCCGGCGATTCGCGATGGCGAAAACGTGCATGTGAAATCCGCGGTGCCGGCCGGGTTGCGCCGGGGAGACATTGTTCTGGTGAAGGGCGAGATGGGATTCAGGCTGCACCGGTTGGTGGTGGCGGACGCGGAGCGCGATGTGTTCATCACGCGGGGCGATTGCGGGGAGCAGGACGACCCGGCGGTTAGCGGGGAAGAAATTCTGGGCGTAGCCATGGCCAAAGAGGTGCAGGTGGGGCGGAGCAATCTCCGGGCAAGATTTCGCGGGGCAGGAGGATGTTTGCTGCGCGGCGCGGCGCGCGGCCGCGCGTGATGGCGAAAGTTTGGAGAGCCGCAACCTACGGCCCCTTGCGGACGGACGATGGAAGCCGGGCACAAAAGGCGGCGCGGGGCGCGCTGGGAGTGCTGGGCGTTTTGCTGTTGCTGCTGGTGGCCGCGTATTCCCACGGCCAAGTGGCGGTGGATGCCTCGACCAGCGGCTCGGCCGAGATGACCGGCGCCGGTACGAGTGCGCTTCTCTTCGGCCATACCACCACCGGAACCGGCACAAATTTACTGATGCTGGTGGGGGTTTCCATCAATATTACGAACTCGCCGACGGCGGCGGTTTCGAGTGTGACGTTGGCGGGCGCGACGTTCACTTTTGTGGGAGCGCATAACGACGCCGGGAATACGCGCCGGGTCGAGATGTGGTACTTGCTGGCCCCGGCGACGGGGCTTATACCGTGCATGTCAACGTGAATGTTCCGGGCGGCGGCGACCGTGGGTGTGGTCGCGGGGGCGACGACGTTTACGGGGGTGGACCAGACGGTGCCGTTGGGGACGTTCGTGTCGGCGAACGGAGCGGCGGGGCCTATTCCGCATTGGATGTGCCCGGCGTGGTCAACGGGATGGTGATGGATACCGTGGCCACGGGAGGGGACCAGACGATTAACGTA
>CAWDBW010000035.1:0-17423 GCA_963800405.1 uncultured Acidobacteriota bacterium | reverse complement strand
GAACACGGTGCGCCCAGACTTGCCTTCGCCGACGACCAGAGCCTGGCCGTTGTAGACGCGGCCGTCGCGGGCCGCGGCATAGGCACGCTCCAGTTCGCGCTGCAGAAACGCGTCAGGAGAGATGGTTCCCGCGGTAATGCCCTTGGCGTCGGAATTCAGCACTGTGGCGTACGCGATCTCGTCCGACGAGGATACAAAATTTTCCAGCAGGGCGCGAAGTTCGGGGGAATGGATGTTGGTTTCGCCAATGTCGCCGCCGCTAGCTACCTGGATGGCCGACGACAGGTTGGCCAACATCATGTGCAGGGAGTGCTCGTGCTCCGCCAGGTCATCGGCCAGCGAGCGCGCCAAGGTGTTCTGCAGCATCTGCTCGTTGGTCTTCAACCGTTCGCGGTTGCTGGCCTCGACCTGGGTCGAATAAAAATACATGGGGACGATGCTGATGGCCAGAAGTACGCCGAGGATTACATATAGAATCGGAATCCGGGCGTGATTGGCGGCGCTGGAGGACAAGTCTCTTCCTTCACTGTTCGCGGACGCCGAAGGCGAAGTGGGGGCGGCGTTCAAAGGTATCTTTAAAATTCTAACGGGGAATGTCGCCGCGACAACGAAAAGCTTGGGAAATTGTCATTACCAAAGTACTAGACGAAATCCACACTGGGCGCGGGTTTGGCACCAAAAAATCGGATGGGCGACCTCGGACATCAAACCTCGGACCTCGGACCTCAGCCCCCCGACCTCAGGCCTTCCCTTACTTCGCTGCTTCCCTAATTTAGGAGCTTAGCCAAGTCCTTCCAACGGATAAGGATTACGTGATTGTCTTCGATCGCTTTCTTGAATTCCGGGCTGGTGACGGCGTCGTAATCGCGTTGCCGCCAGGCCGCGCCGTAGTCGGGGTGGTCCACGGTGACGGCTTGTAATTCTGCGTCGTCGTGGCCGAGGTGCACAATGATTTCGGTGACGCCGGGTTTCAGGTTCTGGATGGTGCTCAGGTAAAAGCTCTTCCAGTTGGCAGCGCCCAGTTCTGGACTGGCGACGACAACCGAATCGAGGACGATGTCTTTATCGGAAAGCAGAGCCCGGAGCTCTTTCGAGCCAGCGGGAGTTCGTACGGCGAGGAAAGGCAGTTTGTACTCGTGCGCGATTTTCACATAGACCGCGAACAGATCAGGCCGCGCGAAAAGCGTTCCCATGTGACTGTCGAGGTGGGTGGGATGAATTCCCACGGCGACGGCGTGTTCGATCTGGGCGCGAATCTCGCGCTCGGCTTCATCTGCTCTTAAGTTGTGGACGGCGGGTTCGACTTCTGGCCAGAGATATCCGGAGGGGTCGAGCAGGCTCGGGACTTTGTTCTTGGATTCGACCGGGCCCCAGCGGTAAGTCTTCCATTCGGCGGTGAGGGTGAGATGCAGGCCCAAGTCCGCTTCGGGGTGGGCTTTCGCGTAGTCGGCAACTTCGGTGAGCCAAGGGCAGGGAACCATAATGCTGGCCGAGGTGACGGCATGGTGGTCGAGCGCGTCGAAGCTGGCGGCGTCTTCGGAGTGGGCGACTGCGAGATCATCGGCATGGATGATAAGGAGCTTCGAATTCGGTGGGTAGCCGAGGCGTTCAGCGACCGTCTTGGTTTGTGCGAATGCGGCGATGAACGGAGATGGAATCAGGAGAACTGCAACGGCGAGATGGAATCCGCGCATGGGAAGCTCCAGGGCTTGAGACCGTAAAGCGTACCACGGTTTGCGCGGTGCGGATTGGATTCGGGCTCAGAGACCCCGCCGAAAAGCATCAACCACTAAGGGCACGAAGGTTCACGAAGGAAGACGCTAGACACCCGTCTCGCTCTTGCCGGTGCGCGACATTAATACCTGGATGGCTTCGCGCGGAGATTTTCCATCGTGCAGGATGGCATGCATCTGCTCGGTGATGGGCATTTCCACGCCGCGGGCATGGGCGAGTCCGACGGCCGCCGAAGTAGTGAAAACGCCTTCGGCCACCATGCCGTGCATGGCGGCGATGATCTCGGGCAGCTTTCGTCCGCGGCCCAGTTCGACGCCGACGCTGCGATTGCGCGATAAGCCGCCAGTGCAGGTGAGCACTAGGTCGCCGAGTCCAGCCAGGCCCGACATGGTTTCGGCGCGGCCCCCGCAGGCCACGGCCAGGCGAGTCATTTCCGCCAGTCCGCGCGTGATCAGGGCTGCAACGGAGTTGTGGCCCAGGCCGAGGCCGTCGCAGATTCCAGCGGCGATGGCCACAGTGTTCTTTAAGGCTCCGCCTAGCTCCACGCCGATGACGTCGCGGTTGGTATAAACCCGGAAACTCGGATCGCTGAATTCCTGCTGCACCGTGCGCAGCAGCGCGGAATCCTGCGAGGCGATGGTGATGGCGGTTGGGTCGCCGCGCGCGACTTCCTGCGCGAAAGACGGGCCGCTGAGCGCGCCAACGGCGGGAACGGTTCCGTCCTCGCGCTTCAGCACTTCCGCAATCACTTCCGTCATGCGCAGCAGCGACTCTTCTTCTAGACCTTTCGTGGCGCTGACGATCAGAGCCTGCGGTTGCATCAGCGGGCGCATGCGCTCGAACAGAGCCCGGCAATGTTGTGAGGGCATGACGCTGATGACGATCTCTGCACCCTGAAGAGTCAAGCCCAGATCAGTGCTGGCGGTCACGGATTCTGGAATGCGGCGTCCGGGAAGAAATTTCTCGTTGAACCGGAGCTGCATAATCGATTCGCAGACGTCGGGCTCGTGTGCCCACAGGCGCACGCGACGCGTTCCTTTGCGCCCGAGTACGATGGCGATGCCCGTGCCCCAGGCCCCTCCGCCGATCACGGCGATCTCGCTCATTTCGCGCCTCCCGGTGTGGACCTCGAGCCAAAGCGGTTTTCCGTTCCCGCCAGCAGGCGGCGAATGTTGGCGCGGTGCTTGACAATTACAAGCACCGATACGAAGGCTACGGGCAAAATCCTTCGCCAAGGATCTTCGTAGTAACCGCGGAAAGAGAACCAGGCAAGCATCGGCAAGCTGGCAGCGGCCGCAATCGAACCCAGCGACACATATCGGGACGCAATGGTTACGACCAGGAAGATCGCAAACGCGCCGAGGATTGCATGCGGGATGATGGGGGCAAAGGCGCCGACTGAGGTTGCGACTCCCTTGCCGCCGCGGAATTTCAGCCACACCGGAAACATGTGGCCGAGAACGGCGAACACTGCAGCCAGCGAAACCATGGGATAGAGACGGAAGTCGACGTAACCATGAGTCGTCTTCGCGAAGACCTCGTAAGCAAACCCCACAGCGCAAGTGCCTTTCAGCGCGTCGAGCAGCAGCGTCAACACGCCCAGAGCCGGGGATTTGCGAGCGACATTGGTGGCTCCGATGTTGCCGCTGCCGGTGAGGCGCACGTCCTCGCCGCGAGAGATGCGGACCAGAAGATAGCCGAAGGGGATGGAGCCCAGCAGGTAACTCGCGGCGGCGATGAGGAGGAAGCGCGGCATGTTCTTAAAAACGCGTTGGTTCTCACTATGCTATTAGAAACGATAGCGAGACGGCCCTTCGGCAAGCGCACGTCAGGCTCTCGCGACAGCCGGCGAGACGCCGGCGCTACTGTAAATCAAATCCCGCCAGCTGGGTGTACTTTGGTCCTTTCGGCGAAAGCTGGCTCTGATACAAAAAGAACTCGCGGGGCGTCATGCTTCCAAACTCCGGCGCGGGCAGGGCCGCCAGTCTTTCCTGCAGGCGCTGGAAGATGCGATTGGGCTGGTCTGCCTCGTTCCGGTGCGGCGACCCGGAACCGCCGGCGCCCCGGGCCAGCGTCAGGTGCGGACTAAAGGCGCGGTCTTCCTTTGGAATGCCCAGTGTCAGCATCTTCTCGTCGACCAACACTGCCAAGCCCGCGAGTTCAGGGCCGGCTTCCAAGCCAATCCAGAAGACGCGCGGCGATTTCGCCGTGGGAAAGAATCCGTAGCCGCGGAAGTGAATTTCCGAGGCGCCGGCCCGGATGCCGGACAGTGCCTGCCGGAGGGGTTCGACGGCGGATTCCGGTTGCTCGCCAATGAACTTTAAGGTTACGTGCAGGGACTCAGGTCGGACCCAGCGTGCGTCCGGCGCAAACCCGCTCATGCCTTCCATGAAGCGAGCGATGCGGGCGCGGATGGCGTCGTCGATGTCGAGAGCAATGAAGAGGCGCATAAGAACGCTCTTGGCTTTTAGCTTTTGGCTCTTAGCTGTAATCACACTCTGCCGGCTGCACTAGAGAAGGAAGCCAAAAGCCAAAAGCCAAAAGCTTCCTTCACATCAGTTCCTTCCTCACCATATCCAGCGCCATGGTGGAGGCGAAACGGCGGATTCGTTTTCGGTCGCCCGGAAAATTGCGCTGGACGACTTCCGTCCCCGTGCTGCTGGCTACGGCGTGGAACACCAGACCGACGGGCTTCTCATCCGTTCCTCCGTTGGGGCCGGCCACGCCGGTGATGCCTACAGCAAGCGTCGACTCGCAGCGGTAGCGGATGCCTTCCGCCAGCGCGGCGGCCACTTCGCGGCTGACGGCGCCGTGGCGCTCAATCATTTCCGCGGGCACGCCGGCGAGCTCGGTTTTCAGCGCGTTGGAATAGACGATAGCACCGCCGAGAAAATAGCGCGAGCTTCCGCTGACCGACGTGATGCGCTCGGCCAGCAGGCCTCCAGTGCAGGATTCCGCAATCGCCAGGGTCGCATTGCGCATCTGCAGCCAGTAGCCGACGATCTGCTCCAGCGACTCGCCGTTGCGCGAGTAGACGGCGTCGTCGAGTTCGTCTTCGACCACTCCTGCAACTTCATCGACGCGGCTCTGCGCAGCCTCCTGCGTAGAGGCGCGGGTTTTGAAGTGCAGTTCGATTTCTCCAGCGCCCGCTAGGATCGTGGTCTCGACGTCGGAATAACGTTTGTAGATCGGCGCGACCCGTGCGTCGACCGCCGATTCGCCCAGCATGGCGATCTTCAGCGTCCGCACCGCTAGAAATGCCGGAGGAACTTTGGCGCGCAGACGCTCGCGAACTTCGGCCTCGAACATGGCTTTGAGCTCATGCGGAGGGCCGGGGAGCAGCACGATGATGTGTTCGCGGCCGTCAAACTGTCCGCTGAGCCATTGTCCGGGAGCGGTGCCGTTGGGATTGGGGAGCACGCTGGCGCCCTCGAGAACATCGGCTTGCTTCGTGTTGTTGGAAGTCATTTTCCAGCCGCGGCCGGCAAAACGTTGCTCCAGCCGAGCCAGGATTTCCGGATCGCGGCGCAGCTTCAGGCCGAGCGCTTCGGCAACGGCCTCGCGAGTCAGATCGTCTTCCGTGGGGCCGAGTCCGCCGCTGAAGATGAGAATGTCGGAGCGAAACAGGCCGTGCTGGGCCGCGGCTACCAGCCTGCGGAGATCGTCGCCGACAATGCTTTTGAAAATTACGTCGACGCCCAACAGGTTGAGTTGCTCAGTGAGGTAGAGCGAGTTGGTGTCCATGCGGAAGGGCGTGAGCATCTCAGAACCCACCGCAATGATTTCGGCATTCACGCGTTAGAAGTTTAAATGAAAACGGGTGTGGGATGCGGACGGTGTCGTGGCGAGAGTGAGAAGCGGATTCCTCACTCCGTTCGGAATGACAAATTGAAACGGGAACTGGCGAGCGGTAATTACTCCGGTATCAGGGGCAGGCCCTGAATGTTCCACGACAGGTGATGCACGCTGTTGGTGGTGGCAAGAATGACGGAGCGGCCCGGCGCGAACGCCAGGCCGACCAGGCCCTGGCCGGCGACTTCGAGATTGGCCAGGCCGTCGGGCGCAATCTTTACGATGCCGCGCGTGCCGGAGAGCGAGGCGGCTACATATAAATTGCCATCCACGTCGAAGGCCAGTCCCTGCGGCCGGCCTAATCCCTTATAAAAAGTAGTGACCGTTCCGTTGGGATCGATTTTGTAAACGCGGTCGGTCGGTCCGGTCACGAACAGATCGCCGTTCGGGCCGAACGCCAGGTGATAGGCCGAGACACTGAGCTCGAGCGTAGCAAAGACGAATACCTGCTGGTCGCGCGAGATCTTGAAGATGGTGCCGTTGCGGTCGCCGACATAGAGACTCTGCTCGCGATCGAAGGCGATGCCGGTGGCTATGCCCATGCCCTCGGCGTAGGTGGTCATGGTTCCGTTGGGAGCCACGCGATAGACCGCGCCGTCAAAGCGCGACGACACGTACATCTGCCCCTGGCGGTCGAAGGTGATGGCCGTGGCATTCATCATTTCGGCCACGAACGGCTTCATGTCGTAGTTGGTGTCAATCTTGAAAACGGCGACCGGAACTTTCTGGCCGCGCGAACCGGAAAAAGTCACGTAGATGTTGCCTTCGGGATCGAGCGCGGGACTGGTCACAGGGTGAAGATTGTCGGCGATGGGCACCGCGACTTTCACCGTTTGTGGATTGCTGACGTGGCCGCCGGTGGCGACGACGACCGGACCGGAGGTTGCGCCCTCCGGGACTCGCGTGACCAGAAAGCCATCGGAACTGACGATGATCGAGCCTTCGAAGTCGCCAAATTTTACTTTGGGGCGATGAAGTTCCTGCGGACGCAGGCCGGAACCGGTGATGCGGAGTTCGCCTCCGGCCAGCGCCAGCGAGGGCGCCACTATTTCGATGCGTGGTCCACCGTTCACGGTTTTCTTGCCGAGGATGCGATCGGAAAATCCCATGAGAATCGGAGTGCAGCCCTAAAGAGCAGCTAACTGCTTAGTAGCCGAAAATGCAGCAGGAGATGCATTGCAATCAACGCGAAAATCCCTGCCGCGACGTCATCCAGCACGATTCCGGTGCCTCCTGGAAGTCTCTCCAGTTGCCGCACCGGGGGCGGCTTGACGATATCGAACGCTCTGAAAAGTATAAGACCCGCGAGAAAAGTTTGCCACGCGAGCGGGACGGCGATCAGCGCGATGAGCTGTCCGGCGACTTCGTCAATCACGACAAACTGCGGATCCTTCGCGGCCGAGGCGCGCGCTACGCGAGTGGCCGCGGGGATGCCGACGAGAGTGACCATTGCGGCCAGCGTGATCGCAACCGGGGTGCGCAGCGCTGGCGGCAACTCATGGGCGACGGCGGCCCAGATCACGACCGTTGCAGCGGACGCCCACGTCCCGGGTCCGGGATGCAGGTGGCCGACTCCGAAAAAAGTTGCGATCACGGTTGCCCATGGCAGAGCGGTCAACCTCGCATCGTTCTTCACGACTCGTCCTCTTGGTTTTCCGGATTGCTTTCCCGGATAGATTCGTCGGCGTCGGTGGTCGGAGACGAGATCACATAGGCGCCGCTGGCCCACTTGCCCAGATCGATGAGCCGGCAGCGGTCGCTGCAGAAAGGGAAGTCCGGGTCGGTGCTTTTCACTGACTTCTTGCAGATGGGGCAGCGGAGCTTCACAGTGCGCTGGCGCGGCATACGATTCGTATTGTAGCCGGACTGTTGGATCACAAACGGCTCGCCAAGAGACGATTTGCAGAGAAACGCCTGGCTATAGAATTTTCGCCACCAGGTCGTAATCGTGCGCTTCGGTGATCTGGCAGCGAAAGAATTGGCCGGGCTGCGGATCCAGTTCTTCGGGGAAGTCGTTGACGAAGACCTTGCCGTCGATCTCAGGGGCGTGCATGGGAGTGCGGCCCTCAAGCAGAAGCTCGGTTTCTTCCGACTCGCCTTCGAGCAGCAGATCAAATTCCCGCCCCACCAGCGCTTTCTTTTTCCGCTGGCTGATCTGGCGCTGGATTCCCATCAGGTGCTTGCGCCGGCGCTCGATCTCGCGTGGCGGGAGCTTCTTATCGAGACCGAAGGCCTGGGCGCCGTCCTGATCGGAGTAGGCGAACGCGCCCATCCAGTCGAACTGCGCCTCGCGGACGAAGTCGCAGAGTTCCTCGAATTCGCTTTCGGTCTCGCCTGGAAAACCCACGATGAAGGAAGTGCGCAGAGTCAGATCCGGTATGGTGCGGCGCATTTTCGCAATTGACCGCAGGAACACATCGGCGCCGCCGCCACGCTTCATGCGTTTCAGCACCGACGCCGACGCATGCTGCAGGGGCACGTCCATGTAGGAACAGATTTTTTCGTGCTGCGCAATCGTGTCTAGCAGTTTACCGGTGATCTTGTTGGGATAGGCGTAGAGAAAGCGAACCCAGTGCAGGTCTTCGATAGCCGCCAGCTTTTCGAGCAGCAGCGCCAAGCCATCTTTCAGGCCAAAGTCTTCGCCGTAGCAGGTTGTGTCCTGGCCGATGAGGGTAATCTCGCGCACACCGCTCAGGGCCAGGCGCTCGGCCTCGGCAATCACGGATTCGAAGCGGCGGGAGCGGAACTGGCCGCGCAACTGGGGAATAATGCAGAAGCTGCAGGGGTGGTCGCAACCCTCGGCGATTTTGATGTAGGCCATGTGGCGCGGCGTGGCCAGAATGCGCGGCGTGGCGTCATCGTAAAGATAATTGGGCAGGTCGCCGATAGCCCCATGCCATGCCTCGCGAGAGAAGCGGCCTTGGGCGGCGCGGGCATCGCCCTCCGGCCGCGAAGGCAGGACGACGAACGGAGAATCGCTTCCCGCCAAGCTGGGCTGCGGTGCGGGGGCCAGGCCGACCGCGGCGAGGATTTTCTCCAACTCACCCGTTCCGACAACCGCGTCGACTTCGGGGATATCCTTGCGAATCTGATCCCGGAAACGTTCCACCAGGCATCCGGCAACGATCAACTTCTTCGCCTTGCCCCCGGTTTTGTGCGCGGCCATCTCCAGGATGGTGTTGACCGATTCCTGCTGCGCGCTCTCGATGAACGAGCAGGTGTTGACCACGATGACGTCGGCGTCTTCGGCGCGCCGGGTCAATTCGGCCCCGGCCCGCGCCAGCAGGCCCATCATCACTTCACTATCGACCAGGTTCTTGGGACAGCCGAGACTGACGAAGCCCACTTTCTGCGGGCCCACTCTCTGCGGGCGCACGGGCTGCGGGTTTTCGACGTGCGGATGCGGCCCAGGTTTCTCTGCCTTATGATCTGGCTTGAAATCAGGTTTGAGATCGGAGGAGCCGCTGACGGTGAGGTCGTTTACGGGCATGCAATCTTTCCATTTTAGCATCCCGCAGAGCGGCATCCGGCATCGCAGTCCACTGGGCGCTGATCTGATAGATCAGCACCGTCCACTGAGCCAGAGACGAGCCGCGCACCAGAAAAGATAGTAGCGATGGTTCAAAACGGCCGGGGTCGTGCTAGGCTAGGTCTTACCGCCGTAACAATTTAGGAACCACCTCGCAGGAGGAGAAATGTCTGGCAAAGGTTTTTGGGTTGCGATCCTGACCGTAGTGGTCATGCTCTCGGTGTCGGCGGTTGCGCAGGATGAAAAGAACGAAATCGGCGGCGTCCTCGGTCGTACGTTCATCAGCGACCAGGGAATCCAGGACGCGAGTTTGCCCGACAACATCATCCACGCCGGCAAGGGCCTTACGGTGGAAGGGGAATACGCCCGCCGTATCTGGGTAACCCCGATCTACGCGATCTCCGCTGAAGGTCTGTTGATGTACAACCACGAAGTAAAGCTCAATGCCGGCGCATACCTGAATGCGGTTGTGCCGCAGGCCTACAAAGAGCTGTTCGCCGCGCCTGCCGCCCGAGTAAATCTGTTTCCCACCACGGCGGTTTCTCCGTGGGCAAGCCTGGGGGTGGGTTTTGGGCACATCAGCGAAAGCGCCGGTCTGGACTATGGCGGCGTCAATCCCGGCAAGGCCAAAACCTCAGCAGTGATCGAGGGGGGAATCGGTCTGGATGTGAAGGTCTGGAAACAGCTCAGCATGCGGGGCGAAGTTCGCGACTTCTGGTCCGGGGAGCCGGATTTTCCGCTGGCCCCGACGGGGAAATCGCGGCAGCATAACTACCTGGTGGGCGGCGGAGCGTTCTGGCGCTTCTAGCTTGCAGATTCAAGGTGCAGTTCATGGCGATGAAGAAACTCCTTCTCATGGCTGCAGTAATACTGGCGATGATGTGGTTGGCGCCGGCCGCGACGGCGCAGCAGGCGCCGGTCAATTCCCCTCTGCTCGATCATCTCGCCGGTAAGTGGCTCATGGAGGGAACCGTGGGCAAGCAGTCCGTGACCCATGAGTTCGAAGCCGAGTGGGTGCTTGGGCATCATTACCTGCGCTTCCACGAAGTCTCGCGGGAGAAGAACGACAAAGGCGACCCGCAGTACGAAGCCACGGTCTTCATCGGCTGGAATGAAAAGACCAAGCAATACGCCTGTGCCTGGATGGACGTGTACGGGGGCTTAACCACGCAGTCCGTTGGGGTGGCCACACCCAAAGACAATGAGCTGGGCTTCGTCTTCCGCGATGAGAGCGGCGAGATCGATTTCACCAATACTTTTATCTACGACCCCAAAACCGATACTTGGGAAGACCGGCTCGACAACGTAGTCGAGGGTGAAGCCAAGCCATTCGCACGATTCAAGATGAAGAAGGGTTAGCGCGTCCGCGCAGCAGCCTCAACCTCTTCATATAATTCCGGCAGACGCTGGGCGTCATCAATGGAATTCCCGAAGCGCGCGGATTCGTAGACCTGGGTAAAGCGCGCGACCGGCTCGCGAAGCCGGCTGTCTTCAATCTTCTTCACGAACTCCTGGGGCGTCTGCGCGGCCGGCTTTTCCACGCCACGCCGCGCCAGCGCACGAGCCATCCGCCGATACCACATAGCTGCAGACTGTTCGGGGGATCGCTCGGGATGCGCCGCCAACCATTTTTCGTGCAGCAGGCGCGCAATTCTCCCGAGGTTTCCGAGCAGCAGAAGAACGAAGGCGATGCCCCCGCCAAGAACGGCCCACCGTCCCGGCGAATGTTCGACGCGATCCTGCTTGCGCCGCGCCCACTTCAACATGGACGCATAGTGGTTGCGCGCCCAGATGCGAGCGCCCTCCCACAGGCCACGACTGCCGCTGACCGCGGCCTGACCGAGCGCGTACTGGTGCGACGTGTCGTAGCTGACCACCCAATCGCGCCAGAATGAAGAAATGGCGTCGACGTAGAGCGCAAGACGGCTCCAGCCCTGCGGCGTTCCGCTGGCGCCCGCTGGAGTGGGATCGAAGGTCTGCCAGCCGTAGCCGGGAAAGTAAGCTTCCACCCACGCATGCGCGTCTTTGGCGCGCACTACATAGTTTCCCGTGAGGTCGTTGAACTCGTCGGAACGGAATCCGGTGACCACGCGCGACGGAATTCCCAGGGTGCGCAGCATGACCGCCATCGCGGAAGCAAAATATTCGCAGTGTCCCTGCTTGCGCTCGAACAGAAAATTGGCGATGGGATCTTTCATCGCTGTTTTTGGCAAGTCGAGGGTATAGCCGAAGCGCGTCTTCAGATAGTTCTCAAGGGTGGAGGCTCTGTCGAAGTCGTTGCTTGCCGAACTTGTGATTTGTGCAGCCAACTGGGGAACTCGCGGATCAATTGCCGGCAGGCGCAGGTAGCTCGCGGTGACCGGTGTGGGGTAGTTCCGTCCGGCGGTGCGTAACTCCGCGGGCGCCGCGGTAGCGATGTCGGAGTCGGCCTCGTAGCGGCTGATGGCGCGCTGGGAGTCGAAGTTGTAGACCGCTCCCCCGGAATCTCCGCCCAGCATCCCATAATCTCCGCTGACGGTGCGAGCCCAGGGAGCCAGGAAAAAGACGGTGGTGCCGATGGGTTCCATCAGCACGCGGTAGTGGATCACGTGCTCGCGCACCAGACTCGTGGTCACGTAAGAACGCAGGGCCGCGTTCGCCGGAGGAACCCGAAAGCTACGATCCGCTTGCCGCTGCAAAATGAACCCGTTCGGGGAATGCGACCAGGTGTGTCCATCGAAGTCGGCCAGGGCTACGCCGCGCCAGTGCAGGTCAGAGCCGCCTACCCGGTCGCCGTCGATCTCAATGTGCATGACAAGTGCACTCGACTGCTGGATCTGCCCAATCTGGCCCAACTGAACGTGGTCGCTGAACCCGGACGAAATGTTGGTGCCGAAGGAGTAGGCGCCCATGTATCCCGCCGACATGCGGGGCATCAGGAAAAAGACAAGCGTGCCGGCGGCGAGAATCATCAACACCAGCGCGGGCGCGGTGAGCAGCAGCGAGAATGCCAGATTGCGATGCTCAAACGGATTGCTGGTATGGCGGGCCTGAATGCTGGCAGCGTAGCCGGAGCGGCGCATCTCCATGAGCACGAAGGTCGCGACCGCCATCAGCATGAACGCGGCAAACGAAAACAGGAATATGCTGTCGACCGTGAGTACGGCCGACGCCAGCACCATTAAGAAAGCGAGGATGGCCAGGGTGACGTGGTCGCGCTCGCTGCGCAGGGAGAACATCCGCACGATTACGGCATACAATGCCAGGTGGATCGTGGCCGGCAAAAAGCTGTGCGAGAAAATGAAGTAGTCGGCGGCGAAAAAAAGAAAATAGGCGAGCGTGAGCGGCGTGGTCCAACTCTCGGAAATCACAAACTGACGTCGCTTCGACAGCATGTAGCCCCGGATCGCCAGCGCCACTCCCACCAGAATGATCGAAGGCAGGTCGACTCCGCCGGTGCTGGCCAGGGTGGCAAAGCCTGTTAGAACAAGCAGATATAGCGCGAGTTCGAAGTAATGGTCGATCGCCTGAGTCAGGGAGATCACGCCGGGTTGGGAAGGTTCGGTCGACATTCGCTGTTCGTGCAGAGCTGCTGCCACGCGGCCGGCTGTGAAGGTTCTATTTTCACACAGAACCAGCTGGACAATTGGCCTAAACCATCATTGTTCGACAACCGTCACCAGAAGGGAAGGCTTTGAGACCAGATTCTTGCACCAAAAGTCACATGGCCTTTGGGCGATTCGGTGGAGCAGACGGGAGTGCGATGGCGGGACGCCCCCGCGACAGCCGGCGAGACGCCGGGCGTTACCAAGCGCGACGTTCGGCGAATGCTAGAATGATTCAGGTCAGGCATCGGTCTCACGCGACGTACTCTCGCCAACCCCGCCAGGTCCGGAAGGAAGCAACGGTAACGGGCTCTTGCGTGTGCAGTGGGTCCCCGGTGCCTGGCTTTTTTCTGCTCTTATTTGTTCCTGCCCTTCTGATTACCAACATTTACAAGTTCTTTACGACTCTTTTCGCAACAATCGTCCTCTCGCAGCATCCAGTAGAAGCAGGTGCGGCAGAATCGTTTGCCTGGGCTCGCAAGGAGAAACGAGAGATGAGGAAGAGTCGTGGTATTTCCCCCCAGTTCGCTCCCCATGTCACCATCCGCGTATCTGGAAAACTGTTTCAGGGACATCTACCATATTTGGACCAGTTGGTCCGCTCCGCTGCCGACTGCCGTTTGTGGCCTCAACTGAATCTTGCGCGCTTGGAGGAGTTGGACCGGGCTGCTCTGTTCTATCTGATCGACGGCGAAAATCGGGATTTCAGCATTGTCTCCTGCCCCAGTTTCATCCGCGAGTGGATGGATCACGAGAAAGAACGCGCCGCCGCTTGATGGGCATCCGCCGCCATTGAGCTGTATTGGTTAGACATTCTGCTCCTAATTGTTGAGAATACTCAGTTTCATAATTTAGGAGCCGCATTGACCAGACTGATCCCGACCAGACCGACCCGCGCCAAAATCAGCGCTCTGGGCACTTATCTGCCGCCACGAGTTCTCACCAACGCCGACCTCGAAAAAATGGTCGACACCACCAACGAATGGATCATGGAGCGCGTCGGGATTCGCGAGCGCCATATCGTCGACAAGGGAGTGGCGGCCAGCGACCTGGCGGTCGAGGCCGTGAAGAATCTGGTCGCGTCGCATCCCTTCGACCTGCAGGAGGTGGACCTGATCGTCGTGGGCACGGTGACGCCCGACATGATGTATCCCTCGACCGCCTGCCTGGTGCAGCATAAATTGGGCATCGAGAATACCTGGGGTTTCGACGTTTCTGCCGGCTGCTCGGGCTTTCTTTACGCCTTAAACACCGGGGCAAAGTTTGTTGAGTCCGGGCAGTATAAAAAGGTGCTGGTCATCGGCTCGGACGTGAATTCGTCGATGACCGACTACACCGACCGCGCGGTGTGCATCATTTTTGGCGACGGTGCGGGCGCGGTTTTGCTGGAACCGGCGGACGATGAAGAACTGGGCATCCTCGATCATGTGGCTCAGATCGAGGGCCTGGGCGGACAGTATCTGTTCATGCCGGGAGGGGGCAGTTTGAACCCGGCCACACATGAGACGGTGGACAAGAAAATGCACTGCATTCATCAGGATGGCAAGCAGGTCTTCAAGTATGCGGTGAAGAAGATGGCGGAGATGACGGAACGCATTCTGGAGAAGAACCAGCTGACCGGGAAGGATGTGGATTGCTTCATCGCGCATCAGGCCAACCGGCGCATCATTACCGCGACAGCGGAGCGTCTGGGGATGCCGCTGGAGAAGGTCATCATCAACATTGACCGCTACGGCAACACCACGGCGGGGACGATTCCCATCGCCATGCGGACGGCTTTAGAAGAAGGAAAGTTGAACAAGGGCGACCGCGTGCTGATCGCAACCGTGGGCGCGGGGTTCACGTCCGGGGCGACGTTGCTGCGCTGGGCGTACTGAGATTCTCTTGTGTCATCCTGAGCGAAGCGAAGCACCTATGCAACTTGCCGGCGCCGGCAAGACTGCACAGGTCCTTCGCTTCGCTGAGGATGACAACTCCGTGTGGTTTGTGCCAGACGCAGTCTGCCGGTTAGACATTCTTCCTGCAATCCTTCAAAATACTTGAGCCTCTACAGGAGCTCTTGTTGACCAAACCCATCCGCGCCAAAATCAGCGCCCTTGGCACCTATGTGCCGCCGCGCGTGCTCACCAATGCCGACCTGGAAAAAATGGTCGACACCAACAACGAATGGATCATAGCTCGCGTCGGCATCCGCGAGCGCCACATCGCGGAGAAGGGCGTGCCGACCAGCGACCTTGCTGTCGAAGCGGCGAAGAAGGCGTTGGCTCAGCGCGGCCTTCAGGCCACCGACATCGATGCCATCATCGTGGGCACCGTTACTCCGGACATGTTTTTCCCGTCGACCGCCTGTCTGGTGCAAAACAAGCTGGGCGCGAAGGGGGCGTGGGGATTCGACGTGTCGGCCGCGTGCTCGGCTTTCGTTTATTCGCTGCAGATCGGAGCACAATTCATCGCCAGCGGAGCGCACCAGCGCGTGCTGGTGATTGGCGCCGACGTCATGTCGTCGATCATCGACTACGCCGACCGCGCCACGTGCGTACTTTTCGGAGACGGGGCCGGGGCAGCAATTCTCGAGCCCGCCGAAGACGATTCCGTGGGGCTGATCGACTTCATCCACGAAGTCGACGGCAGCGGATCCGGCTTTCTCTACATGCCCGGCGGCGGCAGCCTGCATCCGACTAGCAAAGACACCATCGCCAGGCGAATGCACTACGTTCATCAAGACGGCCAGCAGGTGTTCAAGTTTGCGGTCCGCAAACAGACCGAACTGTGCCAGAAATTGCTCGAACGCAACGGGCTGAAGGGTTCCGACATCGATGCTTTCATTCCGCACCAGGCCAACCTACGCATCATCAATGCCACCGTGGATCGCCTGGGCCTGCGCCCCGAGGCCGTGATCATTAATATCGAGAGCTATGGCAATACCACGGCGGGGACGATCCCGCTGGCCATGAATACCGCGATCGAACAAGGCAAGATGAAAAAAGGAAGTCTGGTGATGCTGGCCTCGGTCGGAGCCGGGTTTACCGTGGGTGCGACTCTATTGCGCTGGGCGTTCTGAAGGCGGACCTCGGACTTCAGACCTGAACCCCTTATGCGCGAGGTCTGAGGTCCGACGTCCGACGTCCGGTCCATGACGTTCGTAACCGCTCTTTCAGGCATTTCCGTGGCATCGGCCGGGCGCGGGCTGCTATCGTTTTTAAACGTCCGCCCCACGTAGGGATGCCGGCGAGCGTGTAAGCCAATGATTCGCACCACCATCTGCTGCTGTCTTCTGCTGGTTCTGGGCACGGTTGGAATGGCCGCCCAGCAGGCTGATCCCCGCGAGAGCAAGCTGTTGGTTCTGGAGCACCTGTGGAATGAGGCGCAGGTCAACCGCGACGCGTCGGCGCTCGATGCCCTGGTTTCTAGCCGCTTCGTAAACACAGAGTGGGACGGCGAGATAAGCGACAAGCAGCAGTTTCTTGCCGATATCCGCGACCCGCGTTTCAAGCCTTCCGTTCTCACCATCCAGGAAGTGAAGATGAATTTCTTTGGCGACACCGCCGTGGTCACCGGGATTTATCACACGCAAGGCACTTACCAAGGCAAGCCCTATGACCACACTGGACGCTTCACTGACACCTGGGTCATGGACATAGGTAAGTGGCAGTGCGTGGCCAGCCACACCAGCCTGTTGAAAAAATAGCTGCGGATCCTGACGATTCTTGCGAAGTCAGCGGAGGCGGAGCAAGACCGCGATGTAGGCACGAACTTTGCCGAGTAGCGCGGCTTCCGCTTTGGAGTGGAAGGCGACGGAGCGCGCTTTCCAGTCCACGCTCTTGAGGTGATCCACCAGAACGGCGCCATCCACCTGATCGACAACGACCGGAAGCGAGAACGGATAGGATTTTCGTTTGCTGGTAAGAGGGCAGACAATCGCCAATCCGCTGGCGCGGTTGTAGGTTTGATCGGTCAACACCAACGCGGGGCGGCGGCGCGCCTGCTCGCGTCCTGCCTGGGGGTCGAAATCCAGCCAGACGATGTCACCCGCGTCGGGCACGTAGCGGGTTACCATCCAATGATTTCCTTGCCTGCCGCCGGGCCCCACTTTGTTTCCGGCTGGCGGTTCTCAGGGGTGATCTGCGCGACCAATTCCTCCAGGGTGGGAATCTTCTCGGCCGGGCGCAGTTCCACACGTCCCTCCAGAGCTTCGATCAGGATCGGATCACCCTCCTGCAGGCGAGCCTGCTCGGCTATGGTCTTCGGAATACGGACCGCCAGGCTGTTGCCCCACTTCACTACCTGTGCTTTCGGCATTCTATCCTCTGTAGATACATAGTATACACGACGTAGGTGCCGATGTATCGCCTGAGATCTTGCAGGTGTCTACGGATGCGTCATCTGCTCGGGCTTGACTAGCTGATCGAATTCCTCGCCCGTAAGATAGCCGAGCTTCAGCGCGGCCTCGCGCAGGCTGGAATGCTCGACGTGCGCGGTGTGCGCGATCTGCGCGGCCTTGTCGTATCCCACTTTCGGGGCCAGCGCCGTCACCAGCATCAGCGAATTCTTCACATAGAAGTCTACCTTGGCGCGATCGACCTCAATGCCGTTGAGCATGTATTCGACGTAGCCGTGGCAGGCGTCGGTGATGAGCGTGACCGAATGCAGGAAGTTGTAAATGATGACCGGCTTGTACACGTTCAGTTCGAAGTTGCCCTGCGAGCCGGCGAATCCGACGGCGG
>CAWDBW010000034.1:0-18913 GCA_963800405.1 uncultured Acidobacteriota bacterium | reverse complement strand
GAGAATGGCCACCTGCGCAATTTTGAGGCGACCCTGAAGCAGCAAAGAACGGATCGCCGATTCACGTCCTCATCAATGCCTTCGCCGCTCTCGACAGTCCTGGGCCGTGGTTCTGCAGATTCGCGGCTTGATGCTGGATGTGACCGGGCTGCGCACTTACCAGTCGGAACTGCACCGCGAGCGCGATTTCTCCGGCAAGATTCTCAACCATACGCAGAACCTGATTCTGGTGGCCGATACCGCGGGTCTGATCAGTTACGCCAACCGGCGCTGGTATGACGCCGGATTCGAACCGCGGGAGTTGCTGGGGCGTCCGTTGCTCGAACTGGCCGCACCTGCGTTTGTCTGTCCCCTGGCCGATGCCCTGCTGCAGCACGCTCGACAGCCAGCAAGTCGACAATCTGGAATTGGAAATCGTCAGAGCGCAACGGCCCCTGCCGGAAAGTTCTCGGCCAATCTGAGCCCCATGCGCGACGAGCAGGGCACGGTTACCAGCATCGTGGTGGTGCTGACCGACATCACCGATTCCGCCGTGCTGCGCGACAAGTTAGTGCACGCCGAGAAGATGGCTGCGGTCGGGCAGTTGGTTTCCGGTGTGGCGCACGAAGTCAATAACCCGCTCACCGCCATTCTCGGCTTCGCCGATCTGTTGATGGAGAACAGCGAGATTCCCGAAGCGGCCCGCAAAGATCTGCGGGTGATTCTGCAGGAAGCCCAGCGCACCAAGCAGATCGTGCAGAACCTGCTCAGCTTCGCCCGGCAGATGCCGCCGCAGCGCAGCGCGGTGCAATTGAACGCCATCCTGCGCCGGACCCTGCAATTGCGAGCTTATGACTTCAGCAGCCACGGGGTCGACGTGGTGGAACATCTCGACGAGGAACTGCCGGAAGTGATGGGCGATGCCCATCAGTTGCAGCAGGTTTTTCTCAACATTCTGAACAATGCCTACGACGCCGTGCACGAGGTCGGCCGTCCCGCCCGCATTGAGATCATGTCGACCAAGGCCGGGGACGCGGTCGAAGTCTCATTCCGCGACAACGGCAACGGAGTTTCTCATCCCGACAAGATTTTTGACCCCTTCTTCACCACCAAAGAAGTCGGGAAAGGCACCGGACTGGGACTCAGCATCTGCTACGGCATTCTGAAAGAGCACGGGGGAGAAATTCTCTGCCACAACAATACTGACCGGCCGGGCGCTACGTTCATTGTCCGGCTGCCCGCAGCGCCCCACACCGCGTCTAAGAGTGTGGCGGCAGGAGTGATACAACCATGAGCCTACCCGCCCTGAAACTTCAGCCCTTGCCTGTGCTGCTCATCGAGGATGAGCCCGCCGTCATGGCCTATGTTCAAGCCGCTCTGGAGCGCAGCGGATATCCCGTAGTCTGTTGCGAGTCAGGAGTCGACGCTCTGCGCCTGCTGGAGAACGGCAGCTTCCTGGGCATTGTGTCGGATATGCGCACACCCGGAGGAGTGGACGGCGGCCAGGTCCATGCGTGGATCGCCCGCCATCGCCCCGATCTGGCTTCGCGAATCATCTTCATTACGGGCGACATTGCCAATGAGGAAACGGTCGCCACTTTGCAGGAAACCGGCGCCCCTTGCGTGGAGAAGCCGTTTCGCGTGCAGCCCTTTATCGATGTGGTCGCCAAAACGTTTGGGAAGGCCGAGTGAACAACTCCGGGAGCAAGGAAGATCTGCGCATTCGTCTGCTGATCGTCGATGACGAGCAGAGCATCCGCAAACTTTGCGTCACCGTGGGCGAGGCGCTGGGTTATGTCTGCATGGAAGCGGAAAGCGGAGAATCGGCGCTGGCACTGCTGGAAGAGCAGTCGGTGCACATGGTGTTGACCGACATGGTCATGCCGCACATGTCGGGGCTGGAATTTCTGGAAAAGGTAAAAAAACTTCTGCCCCGCACCGAAGTGGCGCTCATGACCGGGCACGGCTCGATTGAAACCGCTGTCCAGGCCATGAAACTGGGGGCGTACGACTACATCACCAAGCCGTTTTCGCCGCTGGAAGAGCTGCGTTTGTTTCTGCGGCGCATGGCGGAAAAAATCCGTCTGGTGGAGGAAAACGAATTCTTGCGCCAGCGCATGGATTCGGAAACCGCGGTGCACGGCATCATCGGCTCCTCCACCAAGATTCAAGACGTCCTGCGCATGGTGGCGCGCCTGAAAGACACGCGGACCCCGGTGCTCATCTATGGGGAAAGTGGGACTGGCAAGGAACTGGTCGCCCGCGCCATGCACTTCCGCGGCGCTTTTTCCAACCGGCCGTTCGTGGCCGTGGACTGCGGATCGCTGGTGCCGACGCTGATCGAAAGCGAATTGTTCGGCTACGAAAAGGGAGCGTTTACCGGAGCGCTGAAATCGAAGCAGGGATTATTCCAGGCCGCCGACGGCGGCACCATTTTTCTCGATGAAGTCGGCGAACTGCCCCTGGAGTTGCAGGCCAAGCTGCTGCGCGTGCTGCAGGAAAAAGAAGTTCGTCCCGTGGGCAGTAACCAGCGCATGAAGGTAGACGTGCGCGTCATCGCAGCCACTAACCGCGATCTCGAAGCCGCTTACAAGAACGGAACCTTCCGCAAGGATCTTTATTTCCGGCTCAACGTGGTCACTCTCTACGTTCCTGCCCTGCGCGAGCGCCGCAGCGACACGCCCATGCTGGTGCATTGGTTCCTGGAACGCTATGCCCCTGGTTCGGAAATACACGTAACCGGCGCCGCCATGAAGGCCATGATGCAATACGACTGGCCGGGCAACGTGCGCGAGCTGGAAAACTGCGTGGAGCGCGCCGTGGCGCTGGGCAACGGACAGATCATCGACCTCGGCGACCTTCCCCCGTCCATTGCGGCAGGAGCTATTGCGGGATCTGCCGGGGCGGGGGGAACACTGGCGGCCTCGCCGGCGGATCGTCCGTCCGTACTCGATCCTGATCTGGCCGGGGCGCAGGCCGCAGCCGAATTGCCAAGGACGCCGCTCGCACCGCTTTCTACTACTGATCTGGAAGACATCGAACGAGCCACCATCCAGCGCGTCTTCGAACAGGTCAAAGGCGACAAAGCGCTCGCCGGGCGCATGCTCGGCATCAGCCGCGCCACCCTCTACCGCAAACTGAAACGCTACAACATTAGCGGAGGCGGTTCCGGGTCGGGCCCCTCGAGCCATACGCTGCAGTGAAGGATTAGTGGTTAGTGATTGGTGATTAGTGGCTAGTAGATGTCACCGCCTCGCTGCGGAAAGCGTGTTTTTCTAACCACTAACCACCAGCCACTGATGTGAGACGCTTGTCTCATGCTGAGATGCTGTAGCCTTCCAACTTCGTCCAGCACCTTGGAACTGGCTTCTAACCCGCTGAAAATGCACTCACCTCAGTGCTAGACCTTCCGTTCGCGGAGATGGCTGCCGCGTTGCTCCTCCTTTTTTGAACCGCGGATTCTGGCTCCCCACAGCTCTTCCTAACCGGGAAGAGGGGAGCCCAACCGCATTTTCAAGTCGGCAGAGCAAGTCTGGGTCGAACGAGTCTGGGTCGAACGAGTCTGGGTCGAACGAGTCTGGGTTAAAGGGGAGTCTGATCGCTTGGCGCAATCGGCTACAGCAATGGCGCGTGCCGCGCAGAACGCCAGCACCGTGGCGGAGCTGGCACGGTTTTTCCCCGAGGCTTCGCCGGTCCGCATGCCGGTTCAACTGGCTCGCATCCTGCCGGGCGGCGATTCCGCCGCAGCTCATTTCGCCGAAAGCATTGTGATTGAATTCGGCACGCCCCGCGAAGTTCTTTTTGAATGCGGCACGCCTCTGGAGTTCGGCGACGAACTTCGCCTGCGCAACTCCGACGGCTCGCTCGACGTGGCCGTTTCGGTGGTCGCGTTGCAGTATCACCCCCCCGGCAAAACCGTGGTGGCAGCCCGCTTTCGTGGAGAAGTGCCCAACTGGATTGTGAAATCATGACGCCTACAACACCTGTACAGGATCTCGCCACCCAATGGGCCTCCGCCCGGCGGTTATATCCCATTTATTTTGAACTGGCGCGCGAGTTCGCCATCGAGGCGAAACCGTGTGCCGAACTGGAAGCCGGCCTCGACACCCCCGAAAAAGAGATCGTCGAGCAGGCCAACCGCTGGCTCGAGGAAATGGACCAGCTCATCCAGGTGCACCAGTTGCGCCAGTTCCTGCAAACCAGCACCTCGGTGACCGAGGACGGGATCGAGACCCTGCTGGAACACTTCCTGGCCAAGTCGCACAAGACCGACATTATTCGCGACAAGATTGATTTTCTGCTGGTGCAGTATTTCAGCCAGCTCGCGCCCTCCAGCCTGACCGACGCCGAAGTGGACCTCGCCTACGTGGCCGAGGCGCTGAAGCCGGTTCTGGGTGCGGTGGAATTGAAACCTCCGGTGTGGTTGAACGCGCTGGACCGTGTACTGGAGTCGTCCCGGCGCTGCAAGTCGCTCGATGAACTGCTGCATGGCGGCGTTCTGGAGCAGGGGCGCAAGGCCAAGAGTCTGGCCGGAGATTTGTTCTATCTCCCGGTCGCTCTGGTGGCTTTTACGCGCTTCGGATATCTGATGCGGCGGTCTTTTTTCCGCCTGATGCTGGGCGATCTGAACGGGATCCTGGACGGGCTGACCGAGCTTGAGGACAAAGGCGTTCAGACCATCGACTGCCGGCGCGCCCAGTTTTCGGCGCAGGAACCGATCATTCGCCTGCGCGTGATCTGCCAGTCGTGGAAGGTGATGTTCCAGGCAGAGTATTCCTCGGGCCAGCCGCTGCGCATGCTGGTTGATCTGCGCGCCTCGGTCGAGTACGCGCTTGGCCGCGGGAAACCTCCCGAGCCGGAAGCGAAAGCCGCACCGGCAGGGAAGCCTGCAGCGGCGAAGGCGGTGCCGGCGGCGAAGGCCGCACCTGCGGCCGCCGCGAAGCCGGCTGCGAAACCGCAGGCCGCAGGCAAACCACCGGCCCCAGTCAAGCCGGCAGCCGTGGCGGCGAAACCAGCTGCCGCAGCGGCCGCCGCGGGCGCATCGAAGTCTCCGGCCAAGGCCGTTGCGCCGTCTGCCAAGCCCAAGGCGAAGCCCGCCGCCGCTGAGGAGCTCGAGTTTGAGGTTTCCGAAGCGCCCGGCTGGGATTCGGATTCCACGCCGCCGAAAAAGAAATGAACGGTTCGCCCGGCGTCATCGATTTTTAGGGTGACCGGCGAATTGGGATCGACAGAATCGCCAGAGTTGAAGGCAAAGGAAGTTTCGCAGTGCAGGCACCGACCGTACTGATCATTTCCGACGAAGTCGACTTCACCCGCCGCGTCACGGCGCGCTGGCAGATGGAGCGCAATGTGCCCACGTTCACGCTGCTGAGCGGAGACTTGTGGCCGCGCTTCGCCGTCGATGTGTTCGACGTCGCAATTGTCGGGGAGTTGCGGCGCGAACTGCTTTCCCCGGTGCTGGAGCCTCTGCATTCCACCGGCCAGCCGATTTTCTGCGTCTGCCACGATGCTCCGACCGCGCAGTTGGTGCACGAGCGCTGGCCCCGGATTACGCTGCTGCGGCCCAGCGAACACTGGCTGGAAACCCTGGTGCTGGCGGCCAGCGAGGCGGTACACCGTTCGCGAGCCGAAGCGCGTGCCCGCGCCGCCGAGGCCGCCTGTGCCACGCTCGATCGCCAGGCCACGCTGGGACGCTACATGCTGGAAATGCGGCACAACTTGAACAACGCTCTGACGTCGGTGCTGGGTAACTCCGACTTGCTGCTGCTGGAACCCGGCAGCCTCTCGGCCCAGACTCGTGCCCAGATTGAAACCATTCGCAACATGACGCTTCGCATCCACGAAATCATGCAGCGCTTCTCCTCTTTGGAAAAGGAGATGAACGTGGTGGCGCAGCAGGCCGAACAGGACTCCGGCAAGTCGTACGCGGCCAGCGCCGCCGGTAACTAGTATGAAATCCCTCCCCTCGCACCGCGCCGATCGGATGACAGCAGGGCGAACCGTTCGGCGAATGAACTTCTGCACACCCTCCGGGGGAAGGATTTATGCATAGATTGATGGCGGGTGTCACCATTCTCGAGCACGAACTCTCCGAGCTGCGCCTGCTGGTCGAGCGCCAGACGGGAATCCTGCTCGACTGTCCCAACAGCGCGCTAGCCGCGCACGTGGCCGAGTATCTGGAGCGTCACGAACTGGAATCTCCCGCGGCGTTGCTCGACCGTCTGCGCGCTTCCGATCAGGCCCCGTCGTTGCTGCCCGCGTTTCTGGACGGCGTGCTCAACGTCAATACTGGATTCTTCCGCCATCCGGGTGCCATGAATGCGCTGGCCCGGCAGGTGATCCCGCAACTCTACGCCCGCAAGGTGGACGACGGCCCCAGCACGATTCGCATCTGGAGCGCGGGTTGCTCCACCGGCGAAGAAGCGTATTCCATTGCGATGGCGCTGTGCGAGGCGATGCCCGGCGGAAACGGCAATGGCAATGGATCGGGCAATGGTTCGAGTTCGAACCATTATTCGAACAATAATTCGAGTCATAATTCGAACAACGGCGGCAGGGATGTCCGGGAAAAAAATGCTTCCGGCAAGAATGGCGGCATTGTTGAGAATAGTGCCCCGCCGATCGGCCCGGGTGGGCGGGACTGGTCGATTCACATTGTGGGCAGCGATCTGCTGCCTTCGGCGATTGAAATCGCCGAGCGCGGCCTGTATCCGCAGTCGGCGCTGACGGGATTGCCTCCGGCATCCATCCGCGCCTGCTTCTCGAAAATCGGCAGCCCTAACGGGGCCTCCAACGGGTCGTCCAATGGTCCTCTGGAAGCTTCGCAAAACGGAGCGGCCAATCTGGGCAACGGCTCGACCAGCAACTCGTCCAACAACGCAGCGCCCAGTTCTACTAATAGTGGGTCGAGCAACAATAGCTCGAGCAATAACGGTTCGTCCAACAACGGTTCGAGCAACGGCGCCCACCTGCTGGTCAAGCCGCGCCTGCGCAGCCTGGTTACCTTTAACACCATGAACCTGACGAAGCCCGTTTACATTGGCCGCTTCGACTGCATTTTCTGCATGGACGTGCTGCCCCACCTCTCGCGCGTCCAGCGCACCGCCCTCATGGAGCGGTTGCATCTTTATCTCGAACCCGGCGGATATCTCTTCTTAAGCCAGACCGAAAAACTCTGCGCCCCCAACCTGAATTTCCGCTCGGAAACCTTCGACGGCTATACCTTCCACCGTAAACCGCTGGCAGCCAGCGCGGCCTTCGGGCGGTAATAAAATCAGCGACGTGGAAGGCTGACGCCTAAGTCCGCCGGACGAAGACAATTCACAACACCGACGCTGGCCCCCGGAGAAAGGGATTCACCACTTCCACTCCGTCTAACTTCTGTCCGTTCTGCAGATCTTCGGTGAGAAGAAACCCACACGACGCCGTCTTGGCGGCCGCGACGATTAATGAGTCCCAGAAGGAGAGATGATGCCGGTCCTGCAATTTCCAGCCACGTTCCATCACGGCCGCATCTACGACCACCGGATTCCACGCCAGCAGGTCGCGAACCTCCGATCGCGCCTCGTCGATGGCAGCAGGCTTGAGCCGCACGGCGTTGACGTAAAACTCGTTGAGCACCTGAAAACTGACCCTTCCTAGCCGGCTCTTCCAAAGTTCGGCACGCCAGTCCATGGCAACCCGCTGCTTGCGCGGGTCGGCGTCGTCCACGGCGTAAAGGAAAATGTTGGAATCAACGAAGACGGGAGCGGTCATGCGCTTCCTCGCGGGTCAGGTACCGGCCGGTACTGCGCAGAAAAGGCTTGCGTCCCAGCGCCCTCCGCATCGCCCGCTCATAGCCGTCTTGAGCGGTCATGCGTTCCTTCAGCAGTTCGCCCAGCAGCCGCGAAACACTCGTATCCCGCTTCGCCGCCTCGATGCGGGCCCACTGGGCCACGTCCTCTTCCAGGGTGACGGTGACATTACGAAGCTGGGGTTTGGAGGACACGAAAACAGTGTAACACGAAAGCAGTGTTAGTTCAAAGAGCGAACCGTGTGTTTGAACAACCCTTGAATCAGAGGGTCCTCGATGAAAAAATCAAGGTGATCCAGGAAGTCAACGAAGCGTTCGGAGGAGCGATTCCGGCGGCAAGGGCCGAATTAGAGAAAGAATTTCGCCGCTTGCTGGGAGCAGACCGAGGAGCAAAGGCCCAGCCGTCGGCCAACTGAGCGCCTATGCGAACAAAAACTCCTTCGTGCGCAACTCCTTGATCGTGTCTCTCAGCTTCGCCGCTTTCTCGAACTCGAACTTCTTCGCCGCTTCGCGCATGTCGCTTTCCAGTTTGCCGATGTAGGTGTCTACTTCTTCCTGCGACTTGAATTCCGGCACGCCCTCGGCTTCTCCGCCGGTCAGATCGGCATAGTCGGCGGCGACAATTCCGGCCAGCGTCATGTCCAGCGGACGCACGATTGATTCGGGCGTGATTCCATTCTCTTCGTTGTAGGCAGTTTGAATGGCGCGGCGCCGGAGAGTTTCGTCCATGGCGCGCTTCATCGAATCGGTTTGGCGATCGGCATAAAGAATCGCCCGCCCGTTCAAATGGCGTGCGCAGCGGCCAATGGTTTGAATCAGCGATCCGGTCGACCGCAAGAATCCTTCTTTGTCGGCGTCCAGAATCGCGACCAGCGAAACCTCCGGCAGATCCAATCCCTCGCGCAGCAGATTGATGCCGATCAATACATCAAATTCGCCCTTGCGCAGGTCGCGCAGAATCTTGACTCGCTCCAGGGTTTCTATCTCGGAATGCATGTAGCGGCACTTTACTCCCACCTCGGCATAGTACTCGGCTAAATCTTCGGCCATGCGCTTCGTCAATGTCGTTACCAGCACGCGCTGCCCAAGTTCCACGCGGGCGCGAATCTCGTGCAGCAGGTCGTCGATCTGGCCTTTCACCGGACGCACTTCCACCGGCGGATCGATCAGTCCCGTCGGCCGGATGATCTGTTCGACCACCACGCCCGCGGATTTCGTCAGCTCGTACGGTCCCGGCGTCGCCGAAACGTAGATGAGTTGGTTGGTGCGGTGTTCGAACTCCTCAAATGTGAGCGGACGGTTATCCAGCGCCGAGGGCATGCGGAAGCCGTACTCGACCAGCGTTTCTTTGCGCGAGCGATCGCCGGCATACATGCCGCGCAACTGCGGCACGGTGCCATGCGACTCGTCGATGAACATGAGAAAGTCACGCGGAAAATAATCCAGCAGAGTCGGCGGAGGCTCGCCCGGCAGCCGTCCTGTAAAGTGCCGCGAATAATTTTCGATGCCGTGGCAGAAGCCCATGGCCTTGATCATTTCCAGATCGAACATAGTCCGCTGATGAATGCGTTGCGACTCCACCAGACGGCCCTGCTTCTCTAACTCGACTTCCCACCACGCCAGCTCTTGCTTGATCGACGCCACGGCCGACGCCCGCGTCTCTTCCTTCATCACATAATGCGTTTTCGGATAAATCGGCAGCCGCATGTATTTCTGTTTGACCGTGCCAAACAGCGGATCGATCTGGGTGAGCGACGAAACCTCATCGCCCCACAACTCGATGCGATAGGCCATGTCGTCATAAGTAGGGAAGACCTCGATCACATCGCCGCGCACCCGAAACGTGCCGCGCCGGAAGTCCGAGTTGGTGCGCTCGTAGAGAATGTCGACCAGGCGTCGCGTGATGTCCTCGCGTTTAATCTTCTGGCCCTTTTCCAGAAACATCATCATTCCGTAATAAGCTTCGGGCGAGCCTAGGCCGTAAATGCAGCTCACCGAGGCCACAATCAGCGCGTCGCGGCGCTCAAATAGACTTCGCGTGGCCGACAGCCGCAGCTTGTCGAGTTCGTCGTTGATGGTGGCTTCTTTTTCAATGTAGAGATCGGCGGCGGGGACGTAGGCTTCTGGCTGGTAGTAGTCGTAATACGAAACAAAATATTCGACCGCGTTGTGCGGGAAAAAATTCTTGAACTCGTGGTAGAGTTGCGCCGCTAGCGTTTTGTTATGCGCCATCACGAGCGTCGGACGGTTGGCGGCCTCAATCACCTTGGCCATGGTGAAGGTCTTGCCCGACCCGGTCACACCCAGCAGAACCTGATGCTGCTCGCGGTCATACACACCACGCAACAATGATTCGATGGCGCGGCCCTGGTCGCCTTGCGGCTTGTAGCTGGAAACGAGTTTGAAGTCCATGGAAAGCTCTTAGCTGTTGGCTCTTAGCTTGTGTGGGGACGGGCGCCTTCGCCCGTCCGGCCAAGCGTAGCGAGGCCAGGTTTTCGCCGGCAGCGCCACAGAAACCGATTTTGCCGGCAGAGAATCTTTCTATTATAACGCGCGATAGGTGGAACAGAGCCGGCCGGACTAGGTTGAATCTCCAGGAGCTTTCGGGTAAAAACCCTTTTTTCTAGCTTCCAAGAATTGTTCGGGAGTTAGCTCGAGACAGCACCACATACAGTGATACGGCGGCTGATGTCTGCAGCCGCAAGGTTCTCAGTCCTTGCAGCTGCAGAATCGCGATTCTGTGTCGACAACCGTCATTCCTAGCCTACCGCGGGCCGAGGTTCTACTTTCTTCGTTGTGATCGTCACCTGCGTGGTGGGCAACTTCGGCGGCGGCCAATCTTCCGTGTAAGCTTCGATCGTGATCGTCCCCGGCGTCTTGCTGGCCTGCACGATCACTTGCGCGAGGCCGTTGAACAGGCTGCGCTTCGGGGCTTTGTCGGACTCCTGGCAATTCGGATCGCCGTTGCCTACGCCGATCAGCGCGCCCTCGCCGCTCACCTTGAAGCTGATCAAGTCGTCCGCGGTGGGAATGGCGCGGCCTTCCTTGTCGAGCACTTCCACGCGCAGGATGGCGATGTCTTCACCGTCCGCGTTGATCTCGGTGCGATCGGTGGTCAACTGAATCGATTCGGGCTCGCCCGTGGTCTCGCGCTTTTCCGTGAGCACGACTTTGCCGTTTTTCGTGCCGCGGGCTTCGAGCACTCCCGGCTCGTATTTCACTTTCCATTCCAGATGGGTCAGAGGTGCCACTGTTTTCGATCCTTGGCTCTGACCATTCAGGAAAAGTTCGACGGAATCAAGATTGGAATGCACCCACACCGAAATCGACTCGCCCTCGCGCCCTGACCAATTCCAGTGCGGGAACAGATGCAGCACGGGCTCCGATCCCCACCACGCCTTGTAGTAATAAAAGTTGTCCTTGGGAAAGCCGCACATGTCGACAATGCCGAACTGCGAGTTGATCGAGGGCCAGAGGTAGGGCGTGGGCTCGCCGCGATAATCGAATCCAGTCCATGCAAACCCGCCGGACAACCATTCGCGCGCGGCGTAGAATTTCCACCACTCTTCGGCCAGTTGGGACCACTCGGTATGGTTCAGGTCATAGGCGCTGACCCAGTTGCGCAACTTGTCGGTCGAGTAAATGCCACGCGTGGAAACTGTGCTGGCGGTTTCCGAGCCCACGCTGGGCTGCTTGGGATGCCTGGCGTGATATCCGTCAATCTCTTTCGGGTTGTAGTTGAAGCCCATCACGTCGAGCTCTTCGGGAAAGTGCTGGTCGAACGCGGTATTGATCGCGGCCGTGCACATCCGCGTCGGATCCAGTTCGTGGGTGCGGGCGATCATGTCGTCGATCACGCGCGGGCCCTGCTGCTCATACATCATGGTCCACTCTTCATTGCCCATCGACCACAAAATAATCGAGGGCGAATTGCGATAGCGCTTGACCATCGTCTCCAGCTGGGCCATGCCCTCTGGATTCGCGCTCATCAGCCGCGTTTCGCACATCATCATCATGCCGAGTCGGTCGCAGGCCTCCACCCACTCCGGCGTGGGCATGTTATGCGAAGTGCGCACGGCGTTGCCGCCCATATCTTTCAGCACTCCGACGCGGTACCACTGCAGGCGGTCGGGCAGCGCCGCACCCACGCCCGCGTGGTCGTGATGATTGCAAGTGCCTTTGATCTTGACGGATTTTCCGTTGAGGAAGAATCCCTTGTCGGCGTCCCACTTGAGGTCGCGAATGCCGAAGCTGATGCGCTCGGCGTCGCGCGGCTTGCCGGAAGATTCCACGGTGACCACCGCCGAATATAAATTCGGAGTTTCCGGAGACCACAGCGCAGCTTTCTCGATTGTTGCTGTAGCCTCGAACACGGAGGATCCGTCAGGCGCGACCGACTGCGACGCAGCGTCGGCATTCGCCACAGCCGTTCCTGCAGCATCAAAGATCGTCCAGCGTACTCGGCACGATTCCGCCTGCTTGCCATGATTTTGCACGACCGTTCCCAATCCAATGGTTGCGCCGCTCCTTCTGGGGAGTGTTCGAACCGTGCTGTCCCAATGCCCCAGATGCAGCGCGTCGGTTTTGGTCAACCAGACATGGCGGTAGATGCCCGCGCCTTCGTAGAACCACCCGTCGCCGAAGCTGGCGTCCGCGCGGACCATCAGAAAATTCTTCCCGCCATAGTTGAGAAAGTCGGTGACGTCAAAATGAAACGGGGCATACCCGTTGTCGTTGCGGCCGATGAAGTATCCGTTCAAAAAAACCAGTGCGCTGCGGAAGGCGCCGTCGAACTCAACCGTGATGCGCCGTCCGCTGTCTTCTTTCGGAATATCGAAGGTGCGCCGGTACCAGCCGATGCTGGTCTCGGGATAGCGCCGGCCCAGCGGTTTGTAGCCGTGGCTGTTCTGTTCTTCATCGTGGACAAAGGGCAGCTCGACCGCCCAGTCGTGCGGCAAATTCAAATTGCGCCATTTGGAGTCGTCAAATTTTGCGGTGGCAAACCAGAACTCGCCCGACTTGGCAAAATCTCCCTGACCCATGCCGAATCCCAGATCGCGCAGCGGGTCGCTGGCGTGTCCCGGAAAAAACTTCCAGCCAAAGTCGAACAACAGATGCTCGCGTGGAGCCACCGCAGACAGCGCCTCTGCCGAGGCTGCGCCGGAGTCGCCGTAATTAGGATAATCCGCCAGCAGAGCGTGAGCGCGGCCCACGGAACCTGCCACCAGGGTTGACGCGGAGAGAGCGAGACCAGAACGAAGCAGATCGCGACGAGTGAAAGAAGCCATTCGTTTCCTCACGGATGAGTCGAAATTGCAAATCGTGCCGCAAGTTTTGCGGGTAGCGCGACGGCGCGGGCCCGCTCACTTGGGACCATGCATTATAAGCCCGGGAACTGGGGATGGAGAATGCTGGATGTCGAATGCTGGATGTCGAATCTGGATGTCGAATCGTGCCGCACGCCCAATCGAATGTCATCCTGAGGCCCGGGAGTTCGCGGGCCGAAGGACCCGTGCAGTTGCCGGCAGCGGGATGCTGCAAGCGAGTGCACGGGTCCTTCGCTTCGCTCAGGATGACAGGTTGCTCAGGACGTGCGCTCGATCTCTACTTCTGTTCCTGTTCTTTGACTTCCTGCACGCCCACGATCTTCGACGAGGTGCGGAACTTCTTGTAGTCGCGATATTGCTGATCGCCATCGATTTTATAACCTTTGAACAGGGCGACCCGCGCGTCCAGTTTGAAAGTCACGTGCCGCGGCAGCCACACTTCGTCATTCACTCGCGTCTGTTCGAGCATCACGCGCGTGCCCTGATGGATGCGTGCCAGCACCCATCCAAATGACATGGTATCGAGGATTTCGATGTCCATCTTGGCCAGTTGCAGGTCGCCTTGGTCGATCCACACCCGCCCGTGAATCTTGGAGAGAAGTTTCGCTTCCTTCATGTGGGGCTCAAAGCCCGGCCGGGGTTCGCCATCGATCACCCAGGCCTCGCGCCCCTCCACTTTTTCCGTTCCTACGAGTTTGAAGGTGTAGGCATCGGCCACTTCCTTCACGAACTTGCGGCCATCCTCTCGCTCTTTGGCTTCTTTCTCTTCCCGCTTCCTGCGCTCATCGTCGGATTCGTTCTTACGCTTGTCGATAATCTTCTGAATCTTCTCTTCTTCCTTCGCTGCTTCTTTGGCGTCGAGCGGCTTGTCGTCTTTCTCGATAAGCCGTTGCACCTGCTCGCCATAGATTTCCAGAATTTCGTAGGTCTTGATTTCGGTGGACTTGGTCTGGCCCTTGCCGTCCAGATTGTGCTGCACCTCGCGATCGATGTAGGTATAGTCGTGCTGCCGCTTGTCGTTTTCGATGTCCTTGTCGGCGACCACGCGGAACAATTCCCGGATTTGTTCCTCTGAGAGCTTGCCGTCTGGTCCCGGAGTGAGGTCGAGGACCGGCGCGTCGGGCGGTTTCGCCGCGGCGGGAAGTTGGTCCGGCGGAGCGGCGGACGGTTGTTCCTGCTGGCCGAACGCCAGCAAGCTGCAGAGAAGAATGAACCATCCCAGGTGGAAAGCTCGCATGCTTTTACCTTAACGCATTTGAGCGAGAGAAGTTTCGTGCGAGCAGGAGGATTCCAGGTCTTAGGTCTTAGGTGTTAGGTCTTAGGTTTTAGGTGTTGGGGAAGCTCTGCCCGACAGAAAGCGTAAACCACAGAAGACACAGAGGACCCCGGAGCCTTCATCAGAGCTTCCTTAGGTATGGCGACCGACATAACATTCAACATCTAAGGCCTAAGCACCTGAGACCCAACACCCAACACCCAACACCCAACCCCTGAGCCTTAAGACTGGGCCCCGCGTTCTTTGCGGCCCGCCTGTTCCACTGCAAGCTGGCGGCAGGTGCGTCCAATGACGTCCTGGGAGGAGCGTGCTTCCACGAACTGCAGGCCATAACGGAAGGCATTGCGCTGCCGAACCATGGCGAAGGCCTCCACCTCGCCCGCGGACAGCACGAGTTCCAGGCGAACCACCTCGCCCACGGGGATTTCTATGCCCAGCATGACGGAAATGCCCGATTCGCTGATGTCGACGGTATGCCCTCGAACCACGGGGCAGTCGCGGGGATAGACGCGAACGTCTACTTCCAGCTTGAAGCGAGGATGGCGGCGGGCTTCCACAAATTCGCAGGTCGGGCCAGTTCTGTATTGACTCCGTGGTTCCATGTCGACGGCCTCCCGGACCAGAAGCTTTGCCGGGCGCGACCGGGCAGACTGGCCATCCAGATTGCTCTAGATTGTGCCCAACGGCAGCGTGAAAGCAAACGCAAAGGTCCGTAGTAGGAATCGGCCAAATCCCTCCGCGACTTTAGCGGACCTTCGCTCCGGGCCGGAAGTCAGTCCCTGACCTTGTGGGCTTTGCCTAAACATTCTCCCTGGAACAGCCGTTCGTCTACCCGATGCAGTTTCTTTTCTTGTGCTTTGGTCATCAAGGAATAGTGCTTGATGTCGAACAAGTGATACACGATGAACCACACAGGCTGGTCGGTGGTCATCCAGTTCTGCCGGTCGAAGCGCTTCAGATTAACCGGTCCGGAGTAACGCCGCAGGGTGCGCTCCCGACGTAAGTTGAAGTAGGCGTTGAAATAGCTCAGGGCCAGTTCCCGCAGGGTGCGATAGACGGGCTCTCGCCAGCGGCATCCTGTGTAATTCGATTTGGCGACAGCGCCCCAACATCCGTCTTCGCGGTAAATGGCGATCACGTGGTCGGTATCGTGCTCGGCTTCGAAATCCAGCAGCAGCGGGGGATATCCGTTGGCCCGCAAGGCCGCCGCGCCAAAGATCGCGCCTTCCAGGCAGTGCGACGATTGTTCGGCCAGCACCTTGCGCGGCGACCAGGCCGTGTCTTCCAGGTGGTACGGCATGTCATCGAGAAACTTCTGAATGCCGTAGGGATTCTTCAGGCTGCGCAGCTTGCGCAGCTCCTTCGTGGTGAAACCATTGGTTGGGCCAGAGTCGGGTAAGGTCATGGTTGGTTGTGCGGCATTCCTTCTTACTACAGAAAAGTCCTGCGGGCTCACGGCCGCGACGCTCCGGCAAAAATTGCGCTGAGTTCCTGCGGCTGGTCCACGATCACGTCCGGTTGTTCGGCCTGCAGCGTGTGCGGGGCGAAGCCATAGGTCACCCCGATCGTCCACAGCCCGGCGTTGCGGCCGGTTTCAACGTCGGTGTGCGAGTCTCCTACCATGACGGCGTGTTCAGCGCTCACTCCGCTTTCTTCCAGCAACTTGCGCGCGCCCTCGGGATCCGGTTTCTTGCTGGCGAAGCTGTTGCCGCCATACACCTGCGAGAAGAATTTCCCCATCCCCAGCGCCTCGACAATGGCTCGCGAGGGAATGACCGGCTTATTGGAGAGCACGGCCATCCTGCGCGGAGCGCCATTCGCCGAATTCTGAATGGCCGCCAGCGTCTCGGCGATTCCGGGATAGACCGTGGTGTGGTCGAGCTTATGCTCGCGATAGTAGGAAAGAAAATATTCCAGGCCCTTGCGGATCAAGGCCTCGTCGGCGCCCTCGCCGCCCAGCGCCCGCTGAATCAGGATGGGCGCTCCATCCCCCACGTAGCTGGCAATCACGTCTTCGGGCAGCTCGGGGCGCCCGATGTGGCGCAGCGCAGCATTGACCGAATGCACCAGGTCAAGGCGCGAGTCAATCAACGTGCCGTCGAGGTCGAAAATGACGAGTCTGATCGCGTGCGGGTCGAAGGCGCGGAGAGTTCGAATCATCTCCTTCCAGCATAAAGCACTCAGCACTCGGCCGTCAGCATTCGTGGCGAACTTAGCACGCGCTTGTCATCCTGAGCGAAGCGAAGGACCTGTGCACTTGCCGGCTGTGTCAACGCTACCGGCAGAGTGCACAGGTCCGGATGCTCTCTGACCCCAAATTACCCGCTTTTCCAACCTCCACCTACCGTCTATAATCCAACAGGTTCCGTGCCACGGCATGGAATCGAAGCGCGGCTGCCAGGAATCTAACCGAAGCGGGACTTACGAACCGGATGGCCACGACCAAGACTGACCCAAAACTGGCCCTAGCGGCCAACGGTGCGAAGAAGTCCAAGCTTTATGAAGGACTTACGCGCGAGCAGCTCATCCAGGCCTACCGCGTTATGTACACCTCCCGGCGCGTGGACGACCGGGAAATCCTGCTCAAACGCCAGCAGAAAATCTATTTTCAGATGTCCGGCGCCGGGCATGAGGGGATTGGTGTAGCTGCCGGCCTGGTGCTGAAACCGGGCTACGACTGGTTTTATCCGTATTACCGCGACCGCGCTCTGTGCCTGGCCGTCGGGGTCAAGCCCTATGACATGTTCCTGCAGGGCGTGGGTGCGGCCAACGACCCTAGTTCCGGCGGGCGCCAGATGCCTTCACACTGGAGCTATCCCAGCCTGCACATCGTCACCCAGTCGTCGCCGACCGGATCGCAGATTCTGCAGGCTGTTGGCTGCGCCGAAGGCGGACGCTATTTCGCGCGCCATCCCAAGGCCGCGCCCGGTTCCCGCCTCAACTTTCGTGGACTACCGCCAGTTCAAGAATGTCAGCTTTCAGGGCGATGAAGTCACCTATGTTTCTCTGGGCGACGGCACTTCCAGCGAAGGTGAATTCTGGGAGGCTATGAATGCCGCCGCCCTGGAAAAGCTGCCGGTCATTTTCTGCGTGCAGGACAATGGCTACGCGATCTCGGTGCCCGTCGAAGTGCAGACCGCGGGCGGAAGCATTTCGCGTCTGGTTTCCGGGTTCCCCAATTTTCATTTCGAAGAAGTCGATGGCACCGATCCCGTCGCCAGCTATGCCGCATTCGATCGCGCGGTGCGGCACTGCCGGGAAGGGCACGGTCCGGCTTTCGTGCATGCGCACGTGATCCGGCCGTATTCGCACTCCCTGTCGGATGACGAGCGCCTGTACCGTCCTGACGCTGAGCGCGAACGCGATGCGCAGCGCGATCCCGTGACCCGCACGCAGATGTTCCTGTTGCGCGAAGGCATCCTCGACGAGAAGGGCATCAACCAGCTGGAAAAAGAAGTCGAAGCCGAACTGCAGGCGGCTGTCGACCTGGCCCTGGAAGCGCTGCCGCCCGCTCCCGAGAGCGATGACGAACTTTATCTACTCGCCCGATTTAGATCCTGCGTCCTCTGTGTTCGACACGCAGCCCGTGGTGCCGGAAGTTCCGGCCGATGGCAAGAAGCCCGCGGCGAAAACCATGGCCGACCTGATCACGACGACGCTGCGCGATGAAATGCGGCGCGACGATCGCATCATCATTTTTGGTGAAGACGTGGCCGACTGCAGCCGCGAAGAATACCTGAAGCGCAAGCTGGTCAAGGGCAAGGGCGGAGTCTTCAAGCTGACCTTCGGCCTGCAGTACGAGTTCGGCGCCGACCGGGTGTTCAACTCTCCGCTGGCCGAGGCCGCCATTGTTGGGCGCGCCACTCGGCATGGCCACGCGCGGTCTGAAGCCGGTCGTCGAGATTCAGTTCTTCGACTACATCTGGCCGGCGATGATGCAGATTCGCGACGAGCTCAGCGTGATCCGCTGGCGCTCGAATAACGGGTTCTCCTGCCCGGTGGTGATTCGCGTCGCCATTGGCGGATACCTCACCGGCGGCGCCATCTATCACTCGCAATGCGGCGAGAGCGTGTTCACGCACATTCCCGGCCTGCGGGTCGTGTTCCCGTCGAATTCGCAGGACGCCGCCGGACTGCTGCGCACCGCCATTCGCTGCGACGATCCGGTGTTGTTCCTGGAGCACAAGCGGCTCTATCGCGAGTCGTACGGCCGCGCCGCCTATCCCGGCCCCGACTATATGATTCCGTTTGGCAAGGCGAAGATCGTGCATCCCGGCACAGACCTGACTGTCATCACCTACGGCGCAGTCGTGCCGCGCGCCCTGCAAGCGGCACAGAAGCTGGAGCGCGAGCAGGGAGTGAAAGTGGAACTGATCGACCTGCGCTGCCTGAATCCGTTTGACTGGGATACGGTCGCCGCTTCGGTCGCGAAAACCAATCGCGCGCTCGTTGCCTACGAAGACACTCTGAGCTGGGGCTACGGAGCCGAGATCGCCGCCCGCCTCGCCGACCAGCTCTTCGACAAGCTCGACGCGCCCG
>CAWDBW010000033.1:0-38112 GCA_963800405.1 uncultured Acidobacteriota bacterium | reverse complement strand
AGCGACTTTGACTGGTCGCAGTACACAACGGGCTTCCTGATGCAGTACGAACCCACCACTCTCGGCTCGCTGCTCAACCTGGGCGTGTTGCAGGCCGAGGCCACAGTGTCGAATTTGACGCTGACCGACGGCTCGGCCAACCCCATCACCCAGACTCTGCAGACCAACTCGCCGGCATCGTTGAGCGTGAGCGTGCAAGGTGCGCAGTGGGCGGCTTCGCTCACGGGTGCGGCTCCCGCTGCTCCCAGTTCGTACAATGCGGGGTTTTCGGTCGTCGCCGAACCTTTCGTGACGGGGCCGAATGCTCCCGGATCGCTCAATATCTCGAACCTGGTACTGGCCGCCGACACTTACGAGCCCGTGGGTTTTCCCCTTCCCTTCGTGTCATTCAGCACTTGCGATGCCAGCGGATTTTCAGTGAGCGTGGCCAGCGCGCAGCAGCCCGGCATCCTCACCGACCAGAACCTGGGCACGCTCGACTACAACGATCCTTTTTCTTCGACCTGGACCCGCGCGGAAAACTTTTGCGAGGAAGCGATTATCCCCATGCCGGTTCCCGACTCCAACGATACGGTGAACTTCGCGCTGGTGACGGGCGAATCGGTCGTGCCTTCGAGTACCGCGCTGGCGCCCCTCGTAGGGCCGGTGCAGAATCCCACGATTAACGGCGGCAGCCTGTTTACAGCGGCCACGCTCTCCACTACGACGCCCTCGTTCAGCTGGACCGCGCCCGCCAGCGGCGCTCCCTACGGCTACAGCGTGTCAACCTATGTGCTGTCGAATCCGAGCGGCACTCCCAACTATTTGAGCGCGGGCGTCTTCTACACCTCGCAAACTTCGGTCACGCTGCCGCCGCTTTCCTCCGGCAATACCTACGTTTTTGCCATCACCGCGCTGGTCGACGGCGCCGCCAACATTCAATCCAGCCCGAACCGCTCGGCGCTGCCCACGGCATTCGCCAGCGTGGTTTCAGCGCCCATCACCATCAGTTCTGGCGCCGCGGACGTCGTGATCCACGGCGACGCCAGCGTCGTGAAGCGCCTTTCGCAGCCCGCAGCCCCGGCGAAACGGTGGCGACCAAAAGCATTAACCCGAACCCAATGTCATCCTGAACACGGCGACAGCCGTATGAGAGACCTTGAGCCGGCTGCCGCTTTTGATGCCGTAGACGGGAACGCCTCCGCTTCATGCAGCGCATGCGCCCCTCGCGTCGGTATAACCGATGTCAGGATTTCGTAAGGTCCCTCCGGAGCGCTTGGCGCGCTCCTGCGGGATGACAATCGGCGTATGAATCCGTAAGTTCTCAATTTCAAATTGAGCCACTACCCGGCTTCGGCACCGTCTCTGAAAATCCCGTGCGTGAAATCACATCTTCGGTCGATCCCCGACGGTACAATTTGAGGCTGTTCTTGGGCCCGTTTTTTTCTTATCTCATCCAAACTAAGGAGAACTCATGAAATTCGCCAAAGTACTGATCGTATTGCTCGTGATCGCGTTGACCGTATCCGTGGCTCTGCCGGTGTTTGCGCAGGACGGAGCCGCCACCTACAAAGCCAAGTGCGCGGGCTGCCATGGCCCCGAGGGCCAGGGCAAAGTTGGTCCGGCCCTGAAGGGCACCAAGTTGACCGATGCTCAAATCACCGACCTGCTCACCAAGGGCGACGACGCCAAGAAGGTGCCGCACAAGAAAGCGGTGGCCGGCCTTTCCGCCGACGATGCCAAGGCGTTGGCCACGTACGTGAAGGCCTTGAAGTAGCCATAGCCGGTACGGGATTCGCTGTACGCCTCACGGGTTGCCGATGGCAGGCCGTGGGGCGTTTTCGTTGAATGATTGAAGGCTCGGGCCTTCGACGGTAGAGTGTCCCGAGGTCACTTTCCGGAATTCATCTCCGCGTAACTTCCCTGTGACCTGCCGTTTATTTTCTTCTGCTATTCCTTAAGCCACCGAAAGAACACCGTCGTTCCAACTTCCAGGAGGAAATCCTATGAAACTCTCACGCAGACTTAGCATTGGCCTGCCCGTGCTCGCGCTATTTTTCGCGGCATCGGGAGCGGTGGCCGCAGATCCCGGCAAAACCACCAACGCCACCAGCCCCATTCAGCATGTGCTGCTGATCAGCATTGACGGCATGCACTCGCTGGATTTTGCCAATTGCACCAAGGGCGTTCCCAATTCCGCGAATGATCCTTACTGCCCGCATCTGGCGTCGCTTTCGTCCACCGGCGTGCATTACCTGCAGGCTCTGACCTCGAAACCTTCCGACTCTTTCCCCGGCCTGACCGCTCAAATCACGGGCGGAACGCCGCGTTCGGCTGGAATCTTCTATGACGTCAGCTATGATCGCGCGCTCTCTCCTCCGAAGAAGACCACGCCTTACGGCATTATCGGCGGAGCCGACCTCTGCCCCAGCGTGGTGGGTACGCAGGTGGGGTTCGATGAAGAGATCGACTACAACTATCTCGACCTGCACTCCGGGAAACCGGACGGCAGCTCCGGAATCCAGGGAATCAATCCCGACTATCTGCCACGCGATCCGAAGAATGGCTGCGCCCCGGTCTATCCCCATAATTTCATTCGCGACAACACCATCTTCAACGTGGCCCACAATGCCGGCCTGTATACGGCATGGTCCGACAAGCATCCTTCCTATGATTTCACCAACGGACCGAGCGGCGATGGTGTAGCCGATTTGTGGTCGCCGGAAATCAACTCGATCCCGGTGCCGATCTCCTCGGTTCCGGGCTGCAGTCCGCTGCCTGACCCGGGCGCGGCGACGTCCTCCAACGCCTGGACCGACAGCTTCCAGAACATTCGCTGCTACGACCAGTACAAAGTGCAGGCCGTGCTGAACTGGATTGACGGCAAGACCCACGATGGCAGCGCCACCGCGCCGGTGCCGGCCATTTTCGGCATGAACTTCCAGGCCGTCAGCGTAGGCGAGAAGCTGGTGGAAAAATCTCTCAACCTGACGGGAGGTTACGTCGACGCGCTGGGAACGCCGAGCGATTCTCTGCTCGGGGAGATCCAGTACGTAGACGGCGCCATCGGCCAGATGGTTGCGGAGCTGAAGAAGCAGGGCTTGCTCGATTCGACCCTGATTATCATCTCGGCCAAGCACGGCCAGTCGCCCATCGATCCCAGCCGCGTGCTGCGCATCCCCGGAGATGTGGCCACGGACGAACCGCCATCCCAGATCGTTTCGCCCGCGGGCGTCGGGCCGGGACTGCCGGTGGCGCAGGCCGACGAGGACGATATCTCCATGCTCTGGCTGACCGATCAAACCCAGACCGCGGCCGCAGTGGCAACTTTGTCCCAGGCTGCGAATGAGAGCCTGTTTGGGCAAGGAGAGATTTTTGCCGGGCCCTCGCTCACGCTGCAATTCAACGATCCGCTCACCGATTCCCGCACGCCCGACATCATCGTGGCTCCGAATGTCGGCGTCATCTATACCGGCGGGACCGGCAAGGTGGCCGAGCATGGCGGCTTTGCCTACGACGACCGGAACGTTCTGCTGATCGTCTCCAACCCTAAGTACAAGGCGGCCACGTTTAACGATCAGGTCGAAACCCGGCAGATCGCTCCAACGATCGTGAAAGCTCTGGGCCTGGATCCGACGCAGTTGAGCGCGGTGCGGTCCGAGCACACTGAAACTCTGCCCGGCCTGCCCTTTACCCAGAAATAGGGCAAATCCGGCTGCAAAGCGCATCACGGAGCGGAGAGCCGCAAGGCTCTCCGCTCTTTTTTGCCGTCTTTCAGGAGCAAGGCGCGCTCGCGCGGCTTCAGTCGCTAACCCGTTCGTCTTTTATTTGCCGACCGTCCCCTGCGATCGAAGGTCGATCTGAGGAACGTCGCGTGGGCCTGCGGAAGGGACCGGCCCAGCGGAAGTTTCGTTTTCTGAATTCTTCATTTGAATTCTTCTTTCTTTTGACCGCGCGCTGTGATAGATAAACGAAACTGCGGTTGTGATTGCGGCGCTTGCAGGCCGCACCGAACGGCGTGCTATAATCGCGCGCCGTTGGAGCAGAGGTTTCCGGTGGTCTTTTAAATTCTTTGTGCCCGCAGCCAGGAGCCCCGTGCGCACCCGGCCGCCACTGAATCAGGAGGAACAATGACGTTCTACGATCCCACGCTGTACGGACGTGACGAAGAGGAAGAATTCGGCGACAGCGGCGCTTACACCGAGTCGCTGGAAGAAGATTTCGAGGAGGAAGAGGAGGAAGAGGAATCCGGCGTGCCCGCTCCTGAAGCGGCTGAGCCGGTGCCCGCTCCCCCGCCTCCGGCCCCCAAACCCGCACCCCGCGCGCCCAGCGGCGGAGGCGGCAAACCCAAAGCGAAAAAGAAAGCCGCCAAGAAAAAGCCGGCTCCCAAAAAGGCTGCGAAAAAGCCCGCTAAGAAAAAAGCCGCCAAAAAGCCAGCCAAGAAAGCGGCCAAGAAAAAACCGGCCAAGAAAAAGCCAGCGAAGAAGGGCAAGAAGCGTTAAGCCGGCATCCGGCAGCGAGCGCATTCCGTCTATACAACTTCAGAACCGCGCCCAGCACGGGCGCGGTTTTTTGTTCGCAAGAAACTCCTGATCGAACCCTACCCCCTGTCATCCTGAGGCGGGCGCACCTTCCCCGCCGAAGGACCTATCCAATTTCTTAGACCCTCGATGCTGACGAGGTATGGCACAGATTCCTGCGGCCCGCAGAAATCGCGGGTCTCAGGATGACAGAAGCGTCGGGACGACAGGTTCTCAGGATGACAGGGCGGTGCTGTGCCCTTGTATAATTTCCGCTCCTGCTCGAGAGGTCTCCCATGCCGACGAAACGCCTGGCCGCGCGCGCTCTGTTGTTCTGCGCTCTCGCCTTCTCCGCCGCCGCGCAGAACGTGTCCATCGCGAAGCCGCCGGAAACTCCGAAGCGGCCGGTTACGGACGAATATTTTGGCGTCACCGTCACGGATGACTATCGCTGGCTGGAGAATTGGGATGACCCCGCGGTCAAGCAGTGGAGCGCCGCCGAAAACGCGCGCACCCGCGAGTACTTCGACGACTTGCCCGCTCGCGCCGCCATTAGAGACCGCCTGAAGCAGTTCATCGCCGGTGGTTCCGCCTCGTATTTCAATCTGCAGTTTCGCGCTGGAATGTTGTTCGCGGAGAAATACCAACCGCCCCAGCAACAGCCCACGCTGGTGGTGATGCGCTCGGCCGACGATCCGGCCAGCGCGAAAATCGTCTTCGATCCGAATGCCGCCAGCGCTAAAGGATCGCTCGCCATCGATTTCTTCGTGCCCTCGTTCGGCGGAAAATACGTGGCCGCCGCGCTGTCGAAAAACGGATCCGAAGACAGCTCCGCTCATATTTTTGAAGTGGCAACGGGGAAGGAACTCGCCGACGTGGTGCCGCGGGTGAATTTCGCCACCGCCGGCGGCAGCATCGCGTGGAAAGCCGACAACTCCGGCTTCTACTACACGCGCTATCCGCAGGGCGACGAGCGCCCGGCGGAAGATGCCAACTTCTACCAGCAAGTTTACTTTCACAAACTCGGTACCGACCCCAGACAGGACACCTACGTCATCGGCAAAGATTTTCCGCGCATCGCCGAGATTCAACTGCACACCAGCGACGACGGAGAATGGCTGCTGGCTTCGGTGGGCAACGGCGATGGCGGCCAATTCGCCCACTACCTGATGGATTCCGAAGGGAAGTGGACGCAGCTCACGCACTTTGAAGATGGAATTGTCTCGGTGAAGTTTGGCGTGGATCCGGCGCTCTACCTGCTCTCGCGCAAAGCTGCTCCGCGCGGCCAGATTCTGCGGCTGTCGCTCTCGCATCTCGATCTGGCGCAGGCCAAGGTGGTGGTTCCGCAAACGGCTGGCGGCAGTGGTGGAGACGAAAGCGATCGCGCTTCCATCGAAAGTTTCGTGCCCGCCTGGGAACGACTTTATGTGATCGACATTATCGGCGGGCCGTCGCGGGTGCGCGTCTTTGCACGGAAAGCTTCGGAGCGCGGCCAGCGCGGCGCGGCCCCGGCCTTCGAGTCCATGGGAGAAGTGCCGCTGCCGCCCATCTCTTCGGTCGGGCAGATGATTGCGGACGGCGGCGGCGATGTGCTGTTCTCGACGTCCACCTTTCTCGCGCCGCCCGCCTGGTTTCGTTTCGACGCCGCCGAGGGAAAAGCCGTTCCCACGGCGCTGGTGCAGACTTCGCCCGTCCACTTCGAGGACGCAGAAGTGGTGCGCGACTTTGCCGTTTCCAAAGACGGGACGCGCGTTCCCGTCAACATCATCCGGCTGAAGTCAACGAAGCGGGATCGCTCGAACCCGGTGCTGCTCAGCGGCTACGGCGGATATGGCATCAGCACCAAGCCCGGCTTCGTCGGACCGACGGCGCGCCTCTGGCTGGACCAGGGTGGGGTGCTGGTGCGCGCCAACCTGCGCGGCGGGGGCGAATATGGCGCGGAATGGCACCTGGCGGGCAATCTGACGCGCAAGCAAAATGTTTTCGACGACTTCCTGGCCTGCGCGCAATATTTGATCGACCAGAAATATACTTCGCCGGCTCATCTGGCGATTCTCGGCGGCAGCAATGGAGGCCTGCTGATGGGCGCGGCCTTCACCCAGCGTCCTGATTTATTTCGCGCCGTCGTTTCTTATGTCGGCATCTACGACATGCTGCGCGTCGAACTCGACCCCAACGGCGCGTTCAACATCACCGAATTCGGAACGGTGAAGGATGCCGACCAGTTCAAGGCGCTCTACGCCTACTCACCCTATCATCACGTGAAAGACGGCACGGCGTATCCCGCGATTCTGATGCCCACGGGAGAAAACGATCACCGCGTCAACCCCATGCAATCGCGGAAAATGATCGCGCGCCTGCAAGCCGCGGACAGTTCCGGCCATCCCATACTGCTGCGCACGTCCTCCAGCGCCGGCCATGGGCTGATCGGCGCGTCCGTCGATGAGGCCATCGAGCAGAACGCCGATGTGTATAGTTTCTTATTTGATCAGCTGGGAGTTCAGTACACCGCGGTAAGATAAGGCAACCCCGCGAAGACTATTTCAGAAACCGGAATGAGTCGCGGGCCTGTTCGAGCCGTCCGTTCACTTCGGCCCAGTCAGCCTTCGTAAGCTCCCTTTCCGGAGGATCGAAGACTTGTGCGCTGGCGGTCGCCACATTAATTCCTATCTGGTAGCACGTACCTCGATGAAAAGTGCGATACATGTGTCCACCCACGCTCTGATTCATTCCTCCTTCGCCGAACTCAAAAACGGCAAACGATACGCCGTGGATCGTCAGGTGAGGACGCGGAATGAATATCTGATCGGCCGGTCGTGACAGGCAATCTTTCTCAGTCACGGCTTGGTTAACAATCTCTACGGAGAACGTGGCTGCTTCGAAGGCGCCCGTGTTGGTGAATTTGTTCCTGGGATAGGCAAAGCATGCGATTGCCGTGCTCTCTTCCGCGGCTTCCCCATCGCACACGGGGTGATACGCAGCGCAACTCTCGGCGGGAACCCAATAATAGCCCTCGCCAGTTCCCTGCGCCTTCTGTTGGCAATGGATCAGCAGCCTCGGGTAGCGAAAAGAGAATGTGCCGTCTGGAGCGGTAAAGGTCTCGAGTGGGCCAGAATTTTGAGCCCACGATTTCGCTGCGCCGGCGATCAGATGAAGCGCAAAGACCAAGCGGAGGAGCTTCAATGCCGAGGCCGCTCCGAATGGAAAGAGTCCTCTTCTCGGAATCCGATACAGGATGCTGTCTGCCAGCGGCTTCACCTCTGCTCGAGACCGGAGCACGTCAGGGTCCGATGTAAACGGGGCCCTGATCAGGCGTTTAACGGTCATCTTCAACGTTTTCGGCGTGTGCGGATGCACGCACCGTGTCTGGCCGTACTCTCTACTTTTTCGCCGCGACTGCGCCCAGGCATTTGCCGTACAACTCGAGCAGGTGGTCGGCGTAGTCTTCGGGCTTGGCGGCTGATCCGGTGCCTTGGAATCCCACGCCCGACGAGGTGGTGCGGCCGTAGCCTGTGGTCATGGCGATGAACTTCATCAGATCGAGTGCGATGTCTTCGTTGCGGCGCCCAGCGCCCGGGGCCGTGGCGGGAGCTTCTTCCATGAGTCCTTCTCCTGTTCCAGAAATAATGGGGATCTCGTCGGGTTCGAAATCGTCGTCGTCGAGGAATACCATACTGCGAAAATACTCCGCCAGCGATGATAGCAGGGACGGCAGCGCGGTGTCTGGCAGGGCGTAAGCTTTGGCATCCGCCGGGTCTGCCGTTCCCCGACCCCCCCGACCAAACTTTGTCATCCCACCAAGCTTTCTCATCCGGAGCGAAGCGAAGGACCTCTGCAACTTGTCGCCACGCATGCGCTGCCAGCGAATTGCATGGGTCCTTCGCTTCGCTCAGGATGACAAGAACAGTTTTCGGTGGTAATGACAAAATCGTTTTCATCGAGACGTAGAACAGCTTTCGACCGGCGACCGGCAGACAGGCTGCCGCCCGCGAGCGGCACCGCACCTGTGGAAATCTTCAAAAGGATGCGTGAATGCTGGATTGAATTTCGATTGGGAGGTAATGGGGGCGAGGGTACTATGGTCAGGTGAAATTTCCTGCGCAACGCGGGATACTAAAAGGTCTTGGGGCCTGAGCGGAAGTGTGCCGTCCGGCGGTTGGCGGACTAGCCGAGTCATTCGCATTCCGGTTCTCTCCCCGGCGACACTGTCCTCGGAAAATAATCTTTTGGAGAAACAGACTTTATTGCGACGCACGCCCATGGTCGTGACCGGCGCCGGCCTGTTGTGGCTGGCGCACCTGGTCACGGTCACTTGGTTCGGAACTAAACCCCCCGGGCCTCTGGTGTCGGACCTGATTCAGCTGGCGACCGGATCGCTGCTGATCTATGCCATTGTCGAGGCTAGCCGCCGCGCGGAGGGCCTGGCGCTCTCCTTCTGGCGGCTGACGGCATTGGCTTACACGCTGTGGATGGTAGGGCAGATTCTCACCGTCTACAACGATCTGCACACGTCTCTGGCCATCGCCTGGATCAACAACCTGCTGTTCTCGTTCTGGTTTGTTCCGCTGGCCATGGCGATCTTTCTCGATCCGGACAAGGAAGCGGGAAAGGTCGACGCCCTGGGCGCTCTCGACTTTGTGCAGGGCGTGCTGGTTTGCGTGGCCGCGTATGTGTATTTTTTCTACCTGCCCAAAGCAGAGTCTCCGGGGGAACTGGCGCATGAGGTTTGGGCTCCGTACTTCGCGGGCTATTTTTTTATGGCGGGCTCGTTTGTGCTGCGCGCCGCGGTCAGCCGGGTGCGCGACGTCCGGGTGCTGTTCGGGCGGATGGGAATCTTCCTGGTTTTTTCCGGGGCGGTGGATGCGTTGTACTACTACGGGCCGGGACGCGGGCTGAACACGGGCGCGTGGTTCGACCTGTTTTGGAGCGGGCTGCTGGTGGTGCCGCTGGTGATTGCGGCGACCTGGAAGCAGGCGGAAGCGCCGGAACATTCGTTTGAGCAGCCGCGGCGCGAGAAGCGGATCTATACCGAGATTTTCTTTCTGCTGTATCCGCTGCTGGTGTTGTTCATGTCGCTGCGCATCGCGCGGGAGCGGCTGGGCCTGGCGGCGGTGGTTGTGTTCCTGTCGTTTGTGTGTTCGAGCGCGCGCCTGCTGGTAACGCAGAACCGGCTGCTGCTGGCTAAAGAAGCTCTGCGCCGCGAGGCTTCGCGCGACGGCCTGACCAGCCTGTGGAACCGCAAGGCGATTCTGGCGATTCTGGAGCGGGACTTGCTGCGCGCGGAACGCGATCAGGAGCCGGTGGGCCTGATCATGATCGACGTCGACCACTTCAAAGCCATCAACGACAGCCGGGGGCACGCCGCCGGAGACTCGGTACTGCGCATTATTGCCAGCAGCATTGCAGCGGTGGTGCGGCCTTACGATTCGGTGGGACGCTGTGGTGGGGAAGAATTTCTGATTGTCGCTCCGGGCTGCGGTCTGGCCGAAACCTGGGAACTGGCCGAGCGCGTGCGCAGCCACGTGGCCGGTTGCAGCATCATGGTGGGCGGAGCGAGCGTCCAAGTCAGCCTGAGCCTGGGTGTGGCGACCGGGCAGACAGCGACGGAGATGGAGAATTTGTTGCGCGCGGCCGACGTCGCGCTCTACCAGGCCAAGAACGCAGGACGCAACCGCGTCGAACCCCGCGTCGAACCGAACGTGGGACGCGCCGCCCGCGCCGGCCAAAGCCCCACCGCCGCGCCCAACCGGGACTTCTGGCTGTAACTGCGGGGCGGACAACCTTCCCGATGTATTTCCTCAACCAACGAAAATAAGACTCTCGATTGTGAGCACTCCCGCTCAGACCGATGGCAAGTAAAGTGCTTACAGTAGGGCTGTAGTTGCTGCGGAATCGGGCGGATACGAAGGCCGCAAAGGGGTTTGCCGACGGCAAATTTCAGTTATGGTGAAACGGATTGCACTTTCCCGGATCATCTGCTTTTGCCTGTTAGCGGCCGGCGCAGCGTCCTGCCAGAGCGAACCTGCTTTGGGGGAAGGGCTGCGCGGGTTGCAGTTCAGGGGTACCGACAGGCAGCGCCAGGAGCGCGGGGCGGGGAGATTGTCTCCCGCTGCCCCGCTGCCCGACGCGCCCCTGCCCAGCGCGCCAGCGCCGGGACTGACACGATTCCAAACGGACAGTTTTCGAGGGACCGGCGGCCAGCCGCGATTGCCGTTCAGCGTGGGAGCGGTGGACCCGAGTGGGTTTCGAGAGACACAGGCGGCTTATGTCGCGGCCCTATTTTCATCGAACGCCGGCTCTCAATTTTTTCTTAACGCGCCTGATAAGTTGCCCGCTCAAAAAAGCTCCCGCTTCTTTCTGGACAAGTATCTGAATCCGACGACGCTGCCGCGGGGTTCGCGTTACCAGGCGTCGTCGAGGGACGATTTTATGGGGCGAGCCACGGACGCGGCTTCGAGAATTTTCTTGACCCGCGACCTTTCGGGAGCGCGCCGGCTGAACACCTCATATTTCCTGCGGGTGGCGACTTCGATTGTGGCCGATACCGCCTCGCGGCCTTACTGGAGGCGCTCGGCTTCGGCCCCGTTCAGCGATTTCGGTTCGACGGTTGGCAATGATGCGGGGATGAATCTGTTGCACGAGTTTGGGCCAAGCCTGCAGCACGCGGTGACCAGCCATGTGCCGAAATTCGTGTGGCGGATGGAAGAGGGGATTCTGCAGAACCTGAATCAGCCAAAGCCGCACATTTCCAACCGATAATCTGGCGGAACGCTCCACTTCTGCCGCAAAGGGCGCGGCAGAAATGGGGAACCCTTCCTTTCACGTTATTACCTCACCTTATTTCCTCACCCTGTTTCCACCTATTTCCCAATCCCGTGTCTGGCCGCTCTTTCGTGTTGTTCGGGTTTCGTAACAATTTCTGGCGCGCGGTTGAACTGGGGCGGGTTCAGGGCTAAGATTTGCGCGATTTCTTCCCCGCAGTAATTCCTGTTCGTGAAGGCATTTTCGCGTCGTGGGCAGCGGAAAGGCTTTTACCACGAAGGGCACGAAGGTCCACGACGGAAACACAGACAAGGCGAGTCCTTCGTGATACTTCGTGTCCCTCGTGGTTGAGGCTTTTGTCTTTCAAATCCGGACCTACTACATCTTCGCGAGCGGCTGGACCTTATTTCGCTGGACCTGGGTTCGCAATTGCGAAAAATCTAAACTCTCACCAAAGGAGAATTCCCATATGTCTGTGAAGATGCTCAGCACGCTGCCTGCATCGCGACGAAGCGTCGCCATGCGATCGGACCGGAAGACGCAGATCGATCCGCACAAACTCAAACTAGGTAAGGGGACGGCGCGGCACGATCCGCGGGCGCTGCTGCTGGCCACTTACATGACCGCGGCGCTGCCCACGCCGCCCGCCAGTCTTGATCTCAGCCCGAAGGTGGGATCCGATTGGGGCATGATGGACAACGATCAGATCGGGGACTGCACCTGCGCCGCCGCCGGACACCTGATCATGGAGTGGACCGCGAATGCGGGCAAGAAAATGTTTACGCCTACCGACAAGCAGATCGTGGCAGCGTATTCGGCAATTACTGGCTACAACCCGACGACCGGCGCCAACGACAATGGCGCGAATGAGGTTGACGTGCTGAATTACTGGCGCCAGACCGGCATCGCGGGACACAAGATCGGCGCGTATGCGTCGCTCGAACCGGGTAACCATACCCACATCATGGATTCGGTGTACATCTTCGAAGGCTGCTACATCGGGCTGCAACTGCCCATCAGCGCGCAGGCGCAAACCCAGAACCATCAGCCCTGGTCGGTGCCGCCGGGAGGACCGACGGGCGACGGTAAGCCGGGCTCCTGGGGAGGACATGCGGTTCCGGTGGTGGCGTACGACGCACGCGGAGTGACGGTCGTGACCTGGGGAGCGTTGCAGGTCATGACGTGGTCCTTCTGGGAGGCGTATTGCGATGAGGCCTATGCCATTCTGAGCACGGACTATCTGGATGGAGACAAGAAGGCGCCGCAGGGATTCGACCTGGCGCAGTTGAAGGCTGATTTGGCGGACCTGAAGTAGTGAGGGGGGAATCGTACTGGCGAAGAGTGATCGAACCCAGGGTCGTCAGGGTCTAAAAGCGGAATCCACTCCGGCGGGCGTGGGCTCGCCGGGCGCAAGAAACTGGTGCGGCGACCCGCGCTGCACATTTCGTGTCCAGCGCGTCGCGGGCGCGGCTGATTGGCGTTCGATGCGCGCTTGATTGAGGAGGAGCACTATGCAGCAACAGCAGGTTTCACTACCCAACAGTACCCACACTTTGCCCGCTGGATCCATGATCCAGCACAAAACCAGCCCTAACCAATGGATTGAAGTCACGCTGGGAGTCGCGCGCAAGAAGGCGCTGCCCAGCCTGGCAGACCTGGAAAAGCAGAAGCCGCGCGACCGCAAGTACATGACGCGCGAGCAACTGGAAGACAACTTCGGCTCATCGAACGACGCCCTGGACAAGATTACCGCGTACGCCAAAGCCCACAACCTGCAAGTCACGCGCAGCGAGCCGGGGGCGGCCCGGGTGCGGCTGGGCGGCACAGTGAAAGACATCAGCGCGGCGTTTGGAGTAACTCTGTTTGACTATCACCATGCCACGCTGGGCGACTTCCACGCCCACACCGGCCCGGTCTCAGTTCCGGTAGAACTCAAAGACGCCGTGACCGGAGTGTTCGGCTTCAACAACCATCGTCACCTGCGGCGCAATAAGGCGAAAAAGTCGGTGTCGGTTATGAAGCCGGCTGCGGCCTCGCCGCGCCAGCCCTGGTTCGAACCGCCGGAGCTGGGGACGATTTACAACTTTCCCAATGCCACGGGAGCGGGCCAGTGCATCGGGCTGCTGGAGTTTGGCGGGGGCGTGGAAACGGCCAGCATCACTGCCTATTTCCAGAAACTCGGCATCAACCCGCCCAACGTCACGGTGATTCCGGTCGACAATGTTTCCACCGATCCCACTGCCGATCCGGATTCAACCGGAGAAGTGATGCTCGACATTGACGTGGCAGGGGCGCTCGCTCCCGGGGCACACATTGCCGTTTACTTTTCTACCTTCGACGAGAAGGGGTTGATTGACGCCATCAGCGCGGTGATTGCCGACAGCACGAATGATCCGTCAGTGGTTTCCATCAGCTGGGGATGGGATGAGAACCAGCCGTTTCAGAATTCCATCCTGTGGACTCCGGCGGCCATCACGCACATCAGCGAGAGCTTCCTGGCGGCGGCGCAACTCGGAATCACGGTTTGCGTTTCCACCGGCGATGATGGATCGGAAGCACAAATCGAGGATGGCCGGGCGCATGTGAACTATCCGGCAACCGATCCGAGCGTGCTGGCAGTGGGGGGCACTACCTTGCACCGGGCTGCGGGGAACGTACCCGCCATTGCCAGCGAGTTGGTGTGGAACGATGGACCGGGCAGCGGGACGGGAGGCGGCATCAGCGACTACATTGCTATTCCTACCTGGCAGCAGGGCATTGTGCCGGCGTCGATCAATCCTGGGAACTTTCAAGGGCGGGGGATTCCCGACGTGGCTGCCAATGCCGATCCGGACACGGGCTATCTGACGTATTCCGGAGGCCAGTTCAGCGTTGTGGGAGGAACCAGCGCGTCGGCGCCGCTGTGGGCCGCGCTCATCACACTGTGCAACCAGCAACTGAACGCCCGGGTAGGAAACTTCAACGCGTTGTTGTACTCGACGATCGGGCCCAAGAACGTGTTGAACGACATTACTCAGGGCAACAACGATACGGACGGCCATCTCAACGGCGAGTTCCCGGCGGGACCGGGCTGGGACGCGTGCACCGGCTGGGGCACTCCGAACGGGCAGAAGCTGCTGGCGGCGTTGCAGTAGGGGTTCGTCGTCAGGGGTTCGTCGTTAGGCGTTGGTCGTTAGTCGTTGGCGAGGTTGCATTCCGTTCGCGCGGAAAGGGAGGAACTTGATGGGCGCTCTCACGATCGCGTTTGACACCACGATTGTGGGAGCGCTCGCGCTGCCGTGGGTGGTGCTGATCATTCACTTATTTTTTTTCCATGGGGAGAGGAGTGTGGTGGCCCTGCTGCGCTGGGTGAGGAAACAGAACCAGCCGGCGGTGGCGGGGGTGTTGCTGTTCGCCATCACTTATTCGCTGGGCTCGGCGATCTCGCGCATCGCGCAGGATTTTTTCAACGACGATGACCTGCACCTGGAATTCCCGCACCGGCAGGAGAAATCGGCGCTGTTGATTCGCGTGGGCGTGACCGAGTACCGCATTCTGGCCAGCGTTTATTGTGACAACCAGGTGTTGCTGCATGCGGATGGTGGCCCGGGCGGGACGGGGAACGATCCTCTGCCTCACGAAATCGCGGCCTTCTCCGAGACCTCGCCGATGGATTTTACGTGCCGGCACATGTTGAGCTGGGCGCTGTTGGCTCCGCCGGACGACGGGAAGTACGCGAGTGCCAAAGACTTCGAGGATGATGAGACTTCGCTCTACATCAACGCGGCCGATATTTTCGGTTTGCAGGAAAACGCGCTGATGGAAAAGGGCCAGGACTACACGGTGCGGCTGCGGCAGCTGCACGATCAGGTGATGGTGCTGCGGGGTGCGGCGTTCAACGGCGTGCTGGGATTCTCGCTGTGCCTGTTCGCCTGGGGTGGGCAGGTGCGGTGCCGGAAGCCGCGATCGTTGCTGCGCTGGGGCCTGGCTGTGATCCCCGGAATTTACCTGGGGCTGACGGGACTTGCCCTGATGCATCATCTTTCGGAGCGCGGCATGTCGGAGCCGCCGTTTATGGAATATACGTTGTTGCTGCTGGGGCTGGGCGGAGCGTGGCTGGTGTGGTGGCGCTCACCGGGGCAGAAGAAACATGGACAGAACCACGAGCATCGGGCTGGCGGCGGGGCTGATGCGAGCCATGCAGAGCCGCGGGTGGCCGGCCCGGCCGACGCAGCGCGCACTTCATCGTCATCGTTGGGCAGTTCATCGCTGGGCAGTTCATCGCTGGGCAGTTCATCGCTGGGCAGTTCATCGTTGGGCAATTCATCGTTGGGCAATTCATGGTTGGGCAGTTCATTGCAGGATCAGGCTGCGAATGCCAAGGATGCGGACACGGTGAAACGAACGGGAAAGAAATATTGCTGGTACGCCGAACCCTGGCAGCGCTACGCCGCGGTTTCGTTGATCCTGACCGGTGCGGCTATTTTCGGGTGGTGGTCGACGGAAGTGTTTTATGCGGAACAGGTGATCTACTCTTACAACTCTCAGGGGCCCGGCGCGGCGCAGAAACCCTGACTCATCGTCCGTCCCGCTCTGTCTGCTGATGATGGCGAAGTACAGAGGTCCTTCGCTTCGCTCAGGATGACAAGCCACTGGGCTGCAGTTTTTCGATCCTCCGTTCGCGATTCCGACTAGGCTTCCATTGCAACGTGGCAGATGCGGCCGATTACGTAGTCGGCGGGGCGTTTGCCGTCTGCCATGGTGATTACCTCGATGGGGGAAGACTGGTTGTGGGGGCGGAGAATGAGCTCATTTCCGGCGACTTCGACGTATCGGACCGCGCAAGTATAGCTTTTCAGAACAGCGTACATATTGAGTTCGCCTTTGCGATAGGGCTTGAGTGCGTTGTAATGGCGGTCTATCAGGAGCGTGGCTCCGGGCAGGAGGCGGGGATACATGGTGACGGCTTCGCGAGCATCGAGCTTGATGAGGACGAAGCGGTGCCAGTGGGAACGGTCGGAATCGGATTCAGCTTTCAGCTTGTGCAGGAAAGTTTTCTTGAACTTGAGGATGTCTTTGACGTGCATGGTGGTGATGAGGGGCTGGGTGGCGGCGATGGCGGCGTCGGTGAGGAGAACGTTTTCGAATTCGTCGGGGCTGGGAGGCAGGATGGAAGCGCGCTGGTTGACCTCGGCGGGATCGAGCAGGTCGAGTACGGAAAGATGCTGCACGGAGAGGACTTTGTCCATGCCTTCGAGGCTGAGGCCGCGCTTGCGGTTGAGGAAGTTGGAGATGTGGGCCTGCTTGAATCCGGTGTGCTGGGCGAGCTGGAGGCCGGAGAGTTCGCCTGCTTCGATGCGCTCCCAGAGCAGCTTGCGAAGGTTATCTTGCAGGATTTTGAACTTCATGGGCGGAGTATAGCACCGGGAAATGGGGTGGTGCTGAGTGAGGGGAGTCGCGGGAGTGACTTAGTGGTTGAGGGACGAGGGGCGGGCGGCGAGGCGAGGGCGGCCGGGAGTGTGCTGCCGAGAAAGCCCGTCCAGCTTGGTATTCGCGAAGATTTCCACAGGCTGGGTTGGTGTATCCAACCTTGACTGAGAAAATTCACAGCTATAGGATCGCCGAATTATAGGGGCCCATATGCTCGATAGCAGAAGAGTCATGACGAGTCAAACGGATAACACGAGTGAGGAAAAGGATTTCGGCGAATTTCGGCGGAAGGTGAAGTCGGCCGAAGTGCTATCGGCATCGATGGAGCACCTGCTGCTTTCGCTGCGATTCACGGGACGGGTGAGCGTGGTGATGCAAAACGGGCGGGTGCTGAAGTCCGGGTACGAGGAAGGCTACTTCCAGCAGCGGACGGGAGGGCGAGGGGACGAGGAGAGCGCGCAGAAACTGTAGAACGCCATTTTTCCAGGAGGCTCTGACTCGGGTTTCGACAGAGAGCTTGCACCACGGAGGAAACCGGAAGGCTTGATCTCGAGCTTCCTTTAGAGCTGGACAAAACTAAATAGCGCAAGCAGGTCTTCGTAAGAGAAACGAGCCCTGCGTTCGGTTCCTGCAATTTTTGCGGGGATCGACGCAGGGCTTTTTGTTTTGGGCTTCTGGCTTGACGAATTGCGGAATGGGCAAAGCGGGAATCTTAAATTCAAAACTTTGGAGGAAGTGATGAGACGCAAGGCTGAAGGCGAAGGGAATGAAGTGGGAATGGAATTGAAATATTGCGAGCACTGCGGCGGGTTGTGGGTGCGAGAGCGTGGGGCGGGAATCGTGTACTGCCACAGCTGTCAGGCGAAGGTGGCGGATTTGCCGGCTCCGAGGAAGAGAAAGTGCAGGCTGATTCTGCCGGTGCGTCCGCCCACGGTAGTGGAGGAGCATGGGTTTGAGGTCGAGGCAGGCAGGGCGGAGGCTGACGCTTTGGATTTGGATGCTCTGGAGCTTGATCCTCTCGACGTTGATCCTCCGGATCTTGATCCTTCGGATGTTGGTGCTATGGACTTTGATGGGGATGGTGCGGCATGAGCGGTATGGGGGTGGGCGGCGGCAGGATGGTGAGCATCGCGGAGGAGGATCGCGAACGGGAACGGCGAACCTATCGGGGGCGGACGGTGGGGATGTTGCGGCGATATCTGCGTTACTCGATTGAAGCGGGGCGGTTGCCGTCAATGCTGGGATCGGAGTTTTTCCGGTCGAAGGTGACAGCGTATACGGTGGTGACGTTTGAGGATCGGGTGATCTTTGTGCACGACATGGAGAAGTGCCTGGAGCGGCTGGACGATTTTTCGCGGCAGCTGATTGCACGGCACATTTTGCAGGAGCATGACCTGGAAGCGACGGGGAGGCTGCTGGGGTGCACGGAGAGAACGGTGCGGACGCATATCCCGATCATCTTGGACGTATTCCGGGAGATTTTGCTGGAAGTGGGGCTGATGGAGCGGGTGGTCCCGATTCGGGAAAACTGTTGTCAAGGGGGTCTGGAGGAGCAAATCGGCGCAAGTGACTGTGAGGATGGGAAATATAAAGTTTGAAAAATTTCCGGTTTACCCTATGCGATTTGATAAGGTTAATTTATAGAGTGAAAAAAAGGAATTCTCTAGTTGAGGGCGCGCCCTAGGGCGCGCCCTCGGCGTTTGGGGGCCGCATTGGGCAGAATTGGGAAAGTCAAAGCGATCCGAATCGGGGCGATTATCAAGAAAAAGAAAGCGACAAGCGAGAGGACCGCGAAAAAAACGGGGAAGAAAAATAACGCGAAGAAGGGAAAGAAGAAGCTTGATCCGGCGGAAGTGCGGAAGGACATTGCGCAGATGGTGGATTGGGAGGCGGCGGTGATGGTGCAGGCGGTGATCGACGAGGGGAAGAAGGGACAGCTGGCCACGGTGAAGTACTTACTGGAGATGGCGGAAATCTATCCGGCGGCGACGGATGGAAGTCAGGCCACGGTGGAGGAAGACAGCCTGGCGAAAACGTTGCTGCACCGGTTGAACCTGCCGGAGGAACCGATTGCGCGGGATGAGGAAGACGAGCCGGTGGTGGTGAAGAAAGTGGCGAAGGTGGAAGAGACTGGTGAGGCTGAGGCGGAGCGCGATGGCGAGAGCAAAGATCCGGTGGTGGCTTGAGTGACGGATGCGGCTCCGGACGCATGCGTCCGGGGCGACGTGAGCCATGCAGGTTCGTGGAAGGGTTACTTCCGAATCTCTCCGGGGTACGACGAGACAATTCAGAGTGTGGCGATGCCGTAGAATGAGGGGCGAAGCGGTGCGACGAGAACCGGTTGCGGTTTGGGTGGGCGCGAAGTTGGAAGTCAAAATCCTCACGTCTCGCAAGGAGACGCGAGACAAGGGGCACCCACAAAATTCCCACCGGGGGGCGGCTGGTTGGCGTCGAGGCATACAGGACGGGGATGGATATTACATGGTTGACCGACCGGATCGCGGTCGGGGGCGGGATTTGGACGTCGGAGAACATGGCGAAGGTGGCGGCGGCAGGGATTACGCACATCATCGACATGCAGATTGAGTTTGATGACACGCCGCTGGGATTGGAACACGGGGTCGACGTGCTGTGGAATCCGACGGATGATGATTTTGAGGCGAAGCCGGCGGAGTTGTTCCGGCGCGGGGTGGACTTTGCGCTGAAGGCGCTGGAGAAGGCGGAAGCGAAAGTGTTCATCCATTGCGCGGCAGGAGTGCACCGGGCGCCGATGATGGCGCTGGCGCTGCTGGGGGCGATGGGATGGAGTATGGAGGACGCGATGCATATGATTGAGACGCGGCGTCCGGTGGCGGATTTTGCCGACGTGTATGTGGAGAGCGTGGAGGAGTTTCTGGGGATTGACCGGTAGGTATTGCGCTGGCTGGTGTGTGGCCGGGAAGTCACGGGCTTGAACCACGGGGGGCCACAGGGGATCACGGGGGTAGCGGCGATTTAGGATGTCGATCGGCTTTGGGGCGGTAGCTTTGAGGTTCTCGTGGGTTGCGGGGAGACACAAGGTCCCTCCACTGCGCCGTCGCTTCGCTCCGGCTTCGGTCGGGATGACAGATTTGGTTGGGAGAGGGGAGCCCTTGCGGGCTCCTATGATTTTTTGGGGGGATGGGCTGAGGGCGGGAGTGTCCGCTCGACATTGAGAATTGAAATTGGATTGGGATGGATGGAGGAGACGATGTTTGACGCGGGCCGCCGCCCTATGGGGCGGCATTTTTATTGGTGGCTGGTGGTGATGGTTGTCGGATGTGGAGTGATGATGTCGGGAACGGCGGCTGCGCAGAGTGGGCCGGCGACGACCACTGTGGCGGATACGGTTTATTTGGCGGATGGAACTGCGGCTTCGGGAACACTGATCATTACCTGGCCGGCGTTTGTGACGGCGAGCGGGGCGGCGGTGGCGGGCGGGGCGACGAACGTGACCCTGGGATCGAATGGGGCGCTGAGCGTGGCGCTGGTTCCGAATGCGGGAGCGACTCCGGCGGGAGTGTATTACACCGTGGTCTACCAGATTGGGCCGGGGGAAGTGAAAACGGAATACTGGCTGGTGCCGACGACTTCTCCGGTGAACCTGGCGGGAGTGAGGACGACGCCGGGATCGGGGAGCGCGGCGCAGCCGGTATCGATGCAGTATGTGAATACGGAACTGGCAGGGGTGGTGCACCTGAGCGGGACGGAGACGATTACGGGAACGAAGGCTTTCAGCGTGCCTCCGAATGTGCCTACGCCGGTGAATCCGGGAGATGTGGCGAGCAAAGGCTACGTGGATCAATCGGTGACGACTGTGGGGGCGGGAAGTTACTTGCCGACGGCGGGCGGGACGATGACGGGGGCGATCACGTTGCCGGCGAGCGCGCTGAGCACTGTGGATGCGGTGGCGGCGCGGGAAATTGTGGATCCTGACAAGTTCAAGGACGGAGTTTCGAAGATCATTGACGGGACGGTTCAGTGTTTGAACGCATCGACGTGGGCGAAGAGCGGGCCTGTGCCTTCGGCGGCTGGGGCGCCGAATAGCTAGGAAACACGAGATCCAAATCCCCACCCTGTCGCAGAAAACGCGACAAGGGTGGGGCACCCGTTCTTCTTGTTGTCCCGGCTTCTTTGTTAGCCGACTTCTTCAGTCCAGGTCTCTAGATTTTTCTTTACTTGGGCCATGAACTGGTCGGCGACGGCGCCGTCGATTAGGCGGTGGTCGTAGCCGAGAGTGAGATGAACGACGGAGCGGATGGCGATGGAGTCGTTGCCGTCTTTGTCGGTGATGACCATGGGTTGCTTGGTGATGCCGCCGACGCCCATGATGGCCGAGTTGGGCTGATTGATGATGGGCAGGCCGAAGACGGCGCCGAACTGACCGGGGTTGGTGACGGTGAAGGTGGAACCCTCGACATCTTCGGGCTTGAGTTTCTTGGTGCGGGCGCGCTCGCCGAGGTCGGTGATGCCGCGCTGCAGGCCGAGGAAGTTGAGGTCTCCGGCGTTCTTGAGGACGGGGACGATTAGTCCCCAGTCGAGGGCGACGGCGATGCCCATGTTAATTTGGCGGTGATAGCGGATGTTGTCGCCTTCGAGGCTGGCGTTGATGATTGGCCATTGCTGCAGGGCGATGACGGCGGCGCGCACGAAGAAAGGCATGAAGGTGAGGCGGGCGCCGTGACGCTGTTCGAATCCTGATTTGTGTTTGGCGCGCAGGTTGACGATGCGGGTGAAGTCCACTTCGTACATGCAGTGGACGTGGGCGCTGGTGCGGCGGGACTCGATCATGTGCTTGGCGATGAGCTTGCGCATGTTCGTCATGGGGACGAGATCGCCCGGATAGGGAGCGGGAGCTGCCGGGCGCGACGCCGGAGCGGCGGTTGCAGGCTGAGCGGGAGATGGAGTGGCGGGAGCCGGTTGCGAAATTCCCTGGCTCTCGATGAACTGCATGATGTCCTGCTTGGTGATGCGGCCGCCGAGTCCGGTGCCGGTAATTTGAGAGAGGGTGACGCCGTGCTCGCGGGCGATCTTGCGGACGAGGGGGGAGGAGCGGGCTTCTTCTTCGTCTTCGTGCGCGGCGGCTGGCGGCGGGGCGGGCGCGGCTTTCTTTTCCTCAGTCTTCTTTTCTTCCGTCTTTGCGGCGGGCTTTTCGGGCGCGGGTGCGGCCGGCTTGGTGGCGGCTTCGCCGTCGGCGGCGATGGTTCCGACGACCGTGTTGACGTTCACGGTGGTGCCTTCGGTGACTTTGATTTCCTGGAGGACACCGGAGGCTGGGGCGGGGATTTCGGCGTCGACTTTGTCGGTGGAGATTTCGAAGAGGGGTTCGTCGCGCTGGACTTTGTCGCCGGGCTTCTTCAACCACTTGGTAATAGTGCCCTCGACGATGGATTCGCCCATCTGGGGCATGATGATGTCAGTTGGCATGAGTTCCTTCCTATGACCACGCCGACCCGAAACGGGGTTGGGCGCAAACGGATATTATAGCGACTTCGCGCCTACGGGGGCTAAAGCCCAGGGTGCATTGGGCGGCCGGTGACGCGGCGCTGAAGCGCCGCTCTTCCACGTTTCGATCTCGGCGCTTCGACCTCCACGTTCCGACTTCGAATTCCTCTACTGCAAATTCTGGTGGTGGTCGTGCTTTTCTTTTTCTTCTTTCTTGTCGTCCTCCTTTCTTTCGTCGGTTGTGGTGGGGGTAGCGTTGAAGTTGGTTTTCCAGTATTCCTGTACATCGGGGGGGAGTTTGTCGAGGTGGGAGAGGAGCAGGGTGATCTTCCACATGTCGGGCTCGCTGAGAGTTTTGTCCCAGGCGGGCATGCCGCTGTAGCGTACGCCGGTGCGGATGGTGTAGAAGATGTGCCACTCGGGGTCGTCGGGGGGATCGGAGAGGAAATTAGGTGGGGGCGGATAAAACGACGTGGCCAGCGGGGAGGGCTTGCGGTCGAGGCCTCCGTGGCAGAGGGCGCAGTTCATGGTGTAGAGCTTCATGCCGTCTTCGAGATTCTGATCGGTGGGGGTGAGGGGGTCGGTGACACGGGGGGCGTGGCGCTCCATGGAAGCGTCGACGGCAGCCATCATCAGGTGGTTTTCCATGTGTGCGGGTTCGACGTTGGCGGTGGTGGGAAAGAAGCCGAGCATGGCGAAGCCGAGGCCGCCGAGAATGAGGATGAGGAGTGTGACGATTACGCCGAGCAGAAATTTTCCCATGGAGCCTCCGGAGGGGATATTTTGGCAGATGGGCGGGGTGGGGCGCTAGTTGCACACCCTGCGGCGCGAAGAAGACACAAGGTCCCTCGACTTCGCTGGGGATGACAAGAAAGATTAATAGGCTTTCAGGCGGCGGGATTCGCGGACTACGTCTTCCACCTTTGGCAGGTAGTGATGTTCCTGGGGCGGGGAGAAGGGGATGGCGGAGTCGAGGCCGGTGATGCGGAGGATGGGGCCGTCGAGGGAGTCGAAGGCTTCTTCGTTGATGATGGCAGCGATTTCTCCGGCGAGGCCTCCGGTGCGGGAGTGCTCGTGGAGGATGATTACTTTGTTGGTTTTCTTCACGGTCTCAGCGATGGCTTCGCGGTCGAGCGGGGAGACGGTGCGGAGGTCGAGGATTTCGACGTCGATGTTTTCTTTGGCGAGGATGTCGGCGGCTTCGAGCGCGGTGTGGACCATCGCAGCGTAGGTGATGATGCTGAGGTCGCGACCTTCGCGAGCGAGGTTGGCCTTGCCGATAGGAACGACGTAGTCTTCCGCGGGGACTTCACCTTTGATGCGGCGGTAGAGATATTTGTGCTCGAAGAAGATGCAGGGATTGTTGTCGCGGATGGCGGCTTTGATGAGGCCTTTGGCGTCGTAGGGCGTAGCGGGGCAGATGACCTTGAGGCCGGGATTGTGGACGAACCACATTTCGGGATTCTGGGAGTGGAAGGGGCCACCGTGGACGTATCCGCCGCTGGGGCCGCGGAGGACGAGCGGGGCGGGCGCGCCCCAGAGATAATGCGTCTTCGCGACCATGTTGCTGATCTGGTTGAAGGCGCAGCCGATGAAGTCCATAAACTGGAATTCGGCGACGGGACGCATGCCGGTGAGCGATGCGCCGAAGGCCGCACCGACGATGGCGGACTCGGCGATGGGCGTGTCGATGACGCGCTCGGGGCCGAAGCGGTCGATGAAACCGTCGGTGACTTTGAAGGCGCCGCCGTAGATGCCGATGTCTTCGCCGAGGCAGAAGACGGAGGGGTCGCGGTCCATTTCTTCCCAGATTCCCTGGCGGATGGCTTCGAGGTAGGTAAGTTGGGGCATAAGATTTTAGGGTTTCAAAGTACAACCCGCTCATTGTCATCCCGAGCGAGGATGCTCGTTCACGCTAGTGAACGAGCATCGCAGACGAGGGACCTTGCGTTCTGGAACCAGTCGGCGGCCAGATCCTTCCAACCGGGATTCTTTCGTTCGATCAACCACTTTTTCTTCTCGCGACGCCAGCGCTTTAGCTGTTTCTCGCGGTCAATTGCATTCGCAACGTCATCGAAGCTTTCCCAATATGCGAGGCGTGTGCAGTTGTAGTCGTCGGTAAAGCCGTCACGAATGTGGTTTTTGTGCTGCCATACACGCTTGCGTAGATTACTGGTCATGCCTATGTACAGTGCGCGTCTGGAGGCGCTTTGCATGATGTATACGTAATAAATGTACTCGTCGCGCATTTGGGCGGTCCCGGCTGAACGCAAGGTCCCTCGACTGCGCAAAACGATTCGCATTGCTCATCGTTTTGCTTCGCTCGGGATGACAGCGTGGGGAGCGTTTCATATATCCATCCTGCTTGTCGGTGACAAGCGTCGCCGAGAGTGCAGCGGCGGCTGTGTAAATCTATTTTAAGTGCACTGCGGCTTCGGTTTGTTTGTACGCCGCGCTTCCCTTCTTTACTTTTGGCATGCCGTATTTGGGTTTGATTTCGTGGCAGCCGGGTTCGCAGAAGACACCGCCTTCGGCGGATTCGGGTGTTGGCATGGGGGAGTTCACGGCGATTTCGCGTTCTGCTTCGATTACTTCTTCTACTTCTGCGATCAGCGTTTCATTTTCTTTTGGTGCCAGCCACTTCTTTTCTTTCACCAAATAATTCTCGAAGCGGGCGATGGGGTCACGTTTTTTCCAGAAATCGAACATGGGCTTCGGAACATAGCTGGCGGCGTCGTGGATGGCGTGGCCCTTCATGCGCATCATTTTGGCTTCGATGATGGTGGGGCCTTCGCCGCGGTGGGCGCGTTCTACGGCTTGGTGGGCGGCGTCGTAGACCTGGCAGGCGTCGGTGCCGTCGACGATGACGCCGGGGATGCCGTATCCGATGGCGCGTTCGGCGAGGTCCTGGCAGCGGTACTGCATTTCGGAGGGCGTGGAGTAGGCCCAGAGATTGCTCTCGACGAAGAGCACTAAGCCGAGGTTTTGCACGGCGGCGAAGTTGATGCCTTCGTAGGTCACGCCGGTGGACTGGCCTCCGTCGCCGATATAAGTCATGACGGCGATGTTGCGGCCTTGCAGTCGGGCGCCGAGAGCGACGCCGGCCATCACGGGGATTAGATCGCCGAGCATGGAGATGGGCGAGACCATGTTGCGCTTTTCGGTGTCGCCGAAGTGCGAGGTGCCGTCGCGGCCGAAGGTGGGCGAATCGGCTTTGGCCATGTATTGCATCATGGTGTCGCGGGCAGCGAATCCGCGAACGAGGAGCGAACCCTGGTTGCGGATCATGGGGGCAAACCAGTCGTCCTGGTCGAGCGCGTAGGCGGAGGCGCAGGAGCAGGCTTCCTGGCCGAGACCGAAATAAACTCCGCCGACTACTTTGCCTTGCTTGTAGAGATTTTCGAGCGCGACCTCCATTTTGCGGTTCAGCAGCATCCAGCGGTAAATCTCGATGCATTGCTTTTTGTCGAGGTACCTGGAGTCGCGGATGGGCGGGACGGGAGCGTCGAGATTGCCTTCAACTTCGTAGCGGACGTGCTCGTGGCCGGCTTTGTCCTTCTCTACTGCCTGGCGGACGGTGAGGTTGGGATGCTCGAGGCGCGTGTCGGGGATGGAGTAGGTGCGGAGGTGCTGGGTGGGAGAACTGGTCGAGCTTTGCTCGACTGGGCGGACGAGGGCGTCCGCCGCTCCACCTGCTCCGTTGCGGGGGCGGTTGCCGTTGGAGTTGTGCTTGGACTTCGTTTTCTTGTTCCCCATGTAAGGCATGCGCTCAGGGCGCGGTGTATTGATGGTATCGCGAGAGGGGCGGGAAGGGCTAGGGCAGGCGGGTCTTCGGCTCGCCATGTACGGGTCTAGGACTCGGAGGTCTGGCTGAGGAGGGCGTCGAGGGTTTCGAGCCAGAGCATTTGGCTTTCGAAGACGACGCCGAAGTTGCGGGAGATGGATTCGGAGACGGCGTTGAGGTCGAGTTCGCGGGCGAGTTGTTGTTGCATCGAGGTAACGGGTTTGGTCGTGATGCCGCAGGGGACGATCAGGTTGAAGTAGGTCAGGTCGGTGTTGACGTTCAGGGCGAAGCCGTGCGAGGTGACAGAACGGGAGATGTGGACGCCGATGGCGGCGAGCTTGGATTCGGGGTGGCTGCCGCGAAACTCAGGGTCCCTCGACTCCAGAGAGCGATTCTTCGAATCGTTCTCTGGCGCTGGGGATGACAGGGAATTGGAGCGGGCGGAGGTATCGGGATCGGTCCAGACTCCGGTGAGGCCGGGGACGCGTTTGGTGGGGATGGCGAAGTCGGCGCAGGTGCGGATGAGGACTTCTTCGAGGCGGCGGACGAATTCGACGACGCCGAGATGCTTTCTCACGCCAGACGCAGAGTCCCTCGACGGAAGAGAACGATTCTTCGAATCGTTTTCTTCCGTTCGGGATGGCAGATCGCTGGAGCGAGCGTGGCCGCGGAGGTCGAAGATGGGGTAGCCAACAATCTGGCCGGGGCCGTGGAAGGTGACGTCGCCGCCGCGGTCGCATTCGAAGAGTTCGACGCCGCGCTGGGCGAGGAGTTCGGGGGAGGCGATTATGTTGGCGGCTTTGGCGTTGCGGCCTAGCGTGATAACTGGATTGTGTTCGAGGAGGAGGAGGACGTCGCCGATTTTTTCTTCTTTGCGGAGGGTGACGAGTTGTTGCTGCAGAGCCAGGCCCGTGGCGTAGTCGATGGTGCCGAGTTGGAGGACGGAGATCAAGCTAGTTTTGGAGCGAGATCAAAAGCTTTCACCACAGAGGGCACGGAGGACACGGAGGAAGTGCATAGGTCCTTCGCGCAAAGGGCGCGCTCAGGATGACAGAGTTTGTTTTATCTGCGCGATCCGCGTGAATCCGTGGCCTCGAGGTTTCATACGTTGATGGCAAGTCCATACACGCTGTTCGAGGCGTCGAGCATGGCTTCGGCCAGCGTGGGGTGGGCGTGGATGGTCCACATTAAGTCTTCGACGGTGGCTTCTAATTCCATGGCTGCGACGGCTTCGGCGATCAGTTCGGTGGCTTGCGGGCCGATGATGTGGACGCCGAGAATTTCGCCATAGTCGGCGTCGCTGACGATTTTGATGAAGCCTTCGTGCTGGCCGACGATGCTGGCGCGGGAATTGGCGGAGAAGGGGAACTTCCCGATTCTTACGTTGTATCCGGCTTCGCGGGCTTTGGTTTCAGTGAGGCCGACGCTGCCGATTTCGGGATGGCAGTAGGTGGCGCCGGGGATGTGTTCGGGATTGATTGGCTTGCCGGGCTTGCCGGCGATTTTCGCGACGGCGACCAGGGCTTCCATGGCGCCGACGTGGGCGAGTTGCGGACTGCCGAGCACGATGTCGCCGACGGCGTAGACGCCGGGTTCGGCGGTTTGCATCCAGGAATCGGTTTTGAGGAAGCCGCGGTCGGGTTTGATTTTGGTGCGTTCGAGGCCGATGTTTTCGGTGCGCGGCTTGCGGCCGACGGCGATCAGGATTTTTTCGGCATCGATTTTCTGTTGTTTGCCGTCGACGGTAATGGTGACGGCGACTCCGGTTTTTGTCTTCTCGACTTTGTCGACTTTCGCGCTGGTGTGGAAGTTGATGTTGCGTTTGCGGTAGACGCGGGCGAGTTCCTTGGAAACCTCTTCGTCTTCGACCGGGACGAGGCGGGGGAGCATTTCGATGATGGTCACTTCGGTGTCGAACGAGCGGTAGATCGAGGCGAATTCGACGCCCACGGCTCCGGCGCCGACAATGACGAGCGATTTGGGAATCTCTTTCAGGCTGAGGATTTCGATGTTGGTCAGAATGCGGTCGTTGGATTCGAGGCCAGGCAGCATGCGGGCCTCGGAGCCGGTGGCGAGGATGACGTTCTTCGCCTTGAGTTGAGTGGCCTTGCCGTCGTTCGTCACTTCGATGGTGAAGACGCCATTCTGCGCGGGGCCGGTGAGCTTGCCGTAGCCTTTCACGGTGTCGACTTTGTTTTTCTTCATCAGAAATTCGAGGCCCTTGGTGTGTTTGGCGACGATCTTCGATTTGCGTTCCTGGACGGCGGTCCAGTTGAGTTTGCGGGCGTCGACGCCTTCTATGCCGAATTCTTTCGCGTCTTTCAGGTGGTCCCAGAGCTCGGCGTTGAAGAGCAGCGCCTTGGTGGGGATGCAGCCGACGTGGAGGCAGGTGCCGCCGAGGAATCCGTCTTTTTCGATGAGCGCGGTTTTCAGGCCGTATTGGCCGGCGCGGATTGCGGCCGTGTATCCGGCGGGTCCGCTGCCGATGATGGCGATGTCGTAGGTTGTGTCGGGCAAAGTATTAGTCCTCTTTAGAAAGAGATGACGACAGGCAAACGAATGATTCTAGAACAGCGCGGCGCATGGGGCCAAACGCGGAGAGCTGAGCTGCTGGCAGTAAGGTAAGGTAGGGATCCTTCGACTGCGAAACAGCCTCGCTTATTGCGAGGCTGTTTCTCCGCTCAGGATGACAGAGGTGCGGGGTGCGACGTTAGTTATTTTCGTTGCTGGCACGTTTCCAGGAAATCAGTTCACCGATGGTGGAACTGGTGCTGGAGACGGGCTGCTTGTAGGCTTCCACTTCCGAGCGCGAGGCTTCTTCGCCGACGGCGCGGATGCTGAGTCCGACCTTCTTTTCTTCCGGGCTCATCTTGATGATTTTGAAATCGTGCTCGACGCCGGGCTCGAGATGAAGCGGCTGGCCGTTTTCGTCAGTGGCTTCGGACTTGTGGCAGAGACCTTCGACGCCCTCCGCGATTTCGACGAATGCGCCGAATGCGGCCACGCGCAGGACTTTGCCCTTCACAACGTCGCCAATATGATGCGAGGCGAAGAAAGACTCCCAAACGTCGGGCTGAAGCTGCTTCACGCCGAGTGAGAGGCGGCGTTTGTCGGGCTCGATTGCGAGCACGATCGCTTTCACCCGGTCGCCCTTTTTCAGAACTTCCGAGGGATGCTTCACACGCTTGGTCCAGCTCAGGTTGCTGACGTGGACCAGGCCGTCGATGCCGTCTTCAATTTCGATGAAGGCGCCGAAGTCAGTGAGGTTGCGCACGCGGCCTTCGACGGTCATGCCGACGGGGAACTTCTCGTGAAGCGAATCCCACGGATTGGCCGCCAGTTGCCGCATTCCGAGCGAAATGCGGCGCTCGGTCGGGTTCACGTTGAGAACGACGCACTCGACCTGATCGCCGACGTTGACCAGTTTCGACGGGTGCTTCATGCGCTTCGACCACGTCATTTCGCTGACGTGGACCAGGCCTTCGATGCCCTGTTCGAGCTCGACGAATGCGCCGTAGTCGGTCACGCTGATGACGCGTCCGCCTACGTGGGCGCCCTCGGGATAGCGATGCTCGGCATCGAGCCAGGGATCGGGGGTGAGCTGTTTGAATCCCAGGGAAACGCGTTGCTTGTCTTTGTCGTACTTCAGGACCTTGACCTGAATCTGATCGCCGACGTTGACCAGATCTTTCGGGTGAGTCAGGCGTCCCCAGGACATGTCGGTGATATGGAGCAGGCCGTCGAGGCCGCCGAGATCGACGAACGCGCCGTATTCGGTGAGGTTCTTGACCACGCCGGTGAGGACGGAACCTTCTTCGAGGTGCTCGAGGGTCTTGGAGCGCTTTTCATTCTGCTCGCCTTCGAGCAGATCTTTACGGGAGACTACGATGTTGCCGCGCTTCTTGTTGAGCTTGATGACCATGACATCGAGGGTCTGGCCCTTCATGCCGTCGAGATTGCGGATGGGGCGAAGGTCGACTTGCGAGCCGGGCAGGAAAGCGTGGGCGCCGAGAATGTCGACGGTGAGGCCGCCCTTGATGCGATCGACCACCGCAGCTTTGATCGGCTTTTTCTCGTTGTAGGCCTTCTCGATTTCTTCCCAGGCGTGAATGCGCTGCGCCTTCTGGTGCGAGAGATTGATGTAGCCTTCCTCGGCCGGGCCCTTGTCGCGCATCACGTCGATCTCGTCACCGGGCTTGAATCTGGGATTGCCCTCGTGATCGAGAACTTCCGCCAGCGGCAGCATGCCTTCCGACTTGGCGCCGATATCGACGACCACGTGGGTCGGGGTCAACTTCAGCACCCTGCCCTTGATGACGCGGTCTTCACTCACGGCCTCTTCGGCTTCGGTGGTGAAGGTCTCGAGCACAGAGGCAAAGTCCTCGGCGGGAGCGGCCTTTTCGTCCGTCTTTTCATCGGTCTTTTCTTCCACGGCGGAGGGCGCGTGCGCCTCGGCTGAATGGTCGTCGCTGGAATGCTGGGTGGAGGCGGCAGCCGGAATCGGTTCGGGCTGGTGTTGCTGCTCTGTCGTCGGTTCTTCAGTTACGACAGCGGAGTTGGATTCGGAGTGGTGGGCGGTGGTCTCGTCGAACAAGGTTATGCCTCTCTGATGACGGGATGCGGGGCCTGCTTTGCGGACTGCTGGACGAGTCGTTTGGTTGTGGTGGGCCCACCCTGGCGAGTGAGCTTGGACAATCCCAGCTGTCGGACGTTTCTCACAGAAACCCGCGTCCAATGGGAACTCTTCGACTATAGCAACCACGCGCGAACAGTGTCAAACCCAAATCTGGCGTATGTTACAGCAGTGTTTCAGCGTTACGGTTTCGGAACACGGCGCGTATCTGCTAACCTGCCCTGCTATGGATTATCTCTGGACGCCGTGGCGCTATGCGTATGTCTCATCCACGGAAAAAGTCGGCGCGTGCGTGTTCTGCGAGGCGCCGAAGGAAGATGACGCGAAGGCGTACATCGTGCATCGCGGGCACTATTGCTTCGTGATTCTGAATGCGTTTCCGTACACTCCGGGGCATGTGATGATCGTGCCGTACGCCCATCTGGATGAGCTGCAGAAGCTTCCCGTCGATGCGGCGCAGGAGATGATGGCACTTTCGCAGCGTATGGAATCGGTGCTGCGCGAACTCTACCATCCGGATGGCATTAATTTGGGGATGAATATTGGGAAGGCTGCCGGGGCGGGGATTGCGGGGCATATTCACATGCATGTGCTGCCGCGGTGGGTGGCGGATGCGAATTTTGTTTCGGTGATTGGGGAGACACGGGTGCTGCCGGAGACGCTGGATGTGACTTGGGCGAGGATGCGGGCGGCGATGAAGTAGGTGACGCCCAGAAACGCGGTGTCATCCTGAGCGGCGTCTTTGGCCGCGAAGGATCTATGAACTCCCGGCCAGTTGCACAGGTCCTTCGCTTTGCTCAGGATGACAACATAGGCTAGCCTGCCAGTTTCTCCATCTCTTTTTCGTCGATCACTGCGACTCCCAATTCCTTCGCCTTGTCGAGTTTTGATCCTGCATCAGCACCCGCGACTAGGTAGTCTGTTTTCTTGCTGACTGAGCCGGTTACTTTTCCGCCGGCGTCTTCGATCATCTTCTTGGCTTCATCGCGCGTATATTTCTGCAGCGTGCCGGTTAGGACGAAGGTTTTGCCGGCGAGTTTGGTGCCGCGTTCTTTTTTCTTGCCTTTGAAGGCGAGTCCGGCTTGGCCGAGATGCTCGACCAGTTTGCGGTTCGCGGGGATGCTGAAGAACTCGACGATGCTTTCGGCGATGCGGGGGCCGACTTCGTCGACATTCTGCAATTCTTCGACGCTGGCATGCTCTACAGCTTCCATTGATCCGAAGTGCTCGGCCAGGAATTGCGCGGTGCGCTCGCCGACCATGCGAATGCCGAGTCCGTAGATCACGCGCTCCAGCGGCAGTTTCTTCGAGGCCTCGATCTCGTCGAGAATGTTTTGCGCGGACTTGTCGCCCATACGCTCCAGGCTGAGCAGGTCGGCTTTGGTGAGCTTGTAGATGTCGGCAACGTTTTTCACCAGGCCGCGCTCGGTGAGCTGTGTGACCAGGGCGTCGCCCATGCCGTCAATATTCATGACGCCACGCGAGGCGAAGTGCAGGATGGTTCCGAGAAGTTTTGCGGGGCAGTCAGCGTTGACGCAGCGGTAATCAACTTCGCCCTCAGGGCGGACAACCTTGCTTCCGCAGACCGCGCACTTCACGGGATCTTCTATTTCTTTGTCGCCGCGGGGATGATCTTTGTCTTTGTCGACCTCAACGACTTTAGGAATCACATCGCCACCGCGCTCGACGCGGACCCAGTCGCCGATCTTTACACCGAGACGGCGGATTTCGTCCAGGTTGTGCAAGGTGGCATTGCGGACGGTGGTTCCGCCGATCGGAATGGGCGCCAATTCCGCGACGGGCGTGAGTTTGCCGGTACGGCCGGTCTGCCAGCGAACGTTTTCCAGTTTCGTGACGCCGCCGCGCGCGGCGTATTTATAGGCGATGGCCCAGCGCGGAGCTTTGCCGGTGAAGCCGAGTTCGTCTTGCAGGCCGGTGCGATCTACTTTTATGACGATGCCGTCGATCTCGTAGGGCAGCGAATCGCGCTTGGCTTCCCACTCCTGGATGAAAGCCCAGACTTCGTCCATCGAGTGAACGAGCTTGCGGTGCGAGTTGACTTTGAAGCCTGCCTTGTCGAGGGCGGTCAGGGTTTCCCAGTGGCGATCGAAGTAAGTTCGTCCGTTGACCAGGAGAAAATAGGGAAAGAAATCGAGGCGGCGCTCGGCGGTGATGTTGGCGTCGAGCTGGCGGACGGTGCCGGCGGTGAAATTGCGCGGGTTGGCAAATGTCGGCAGGCCGTTGCGTTCGCGCTCTTCGTTGATTTTCTTGAACGACGCTGTGGGCATGAGGAGTTCGCCGCGCACTTCGAAGTCGATTGGGACGCCCGCCTTCTTCAGGCGCTCTTTGGGAATCGATAACGGGATCGAGCGCACGGTGCGGACGTTGAGGGTGACATCTTCGCCGACCGCGCCATCGCCGCGAGTCACGCCCCGCGTCAGTCTGCCGTCTTCATAGATCAGCGCCAGCGACATGCCGTCGAGTTTGAGTTCGCAGACGTAGGCGACGTCGCTGCGGCCGGTGAGTTCGTGCACGCGGCGCTCCCAGTCGCGGAGTTCTGCCTCGTTGTAGGTGTTGTCGAGGGACAGCATGGGCGACGAGTGCGGGACTTTGACGAATCCCTCGCGGGGCTTGCCGCCTACGCGCTGGGTGGGGGAATCCGGCGTGATGAGCGAGGGATGCTCTGCCTCCAGATCTTTCAACTGCCGCATCAGGCGGTCGAATTCGGCGTCGCTGATTTCGGGATGGTCGAGAACGTAGTAGAGATGCTCGTGGTGGCGAATCTTTTCTCGCAGAGCTTCGAGCTTTTTTTCGACGTCTTTTAGGGCAGGCATCGCAGAAAGATTATATGCGCGAGACCGCGACGGAGGCTCCTATCGCGCTGGCAAGATACCACTCAGCATTCGATAGAACGCAGGCAACTGGCTTCTCCTGCCATCAAAGGTCGCGTAGAGCCGGTTCTCCCCCCAACAGGCAACGTGCGCGATCGTGGCGCTTTCCGAGCGCGGCGGTCCCCAATCGTAGGAGGGCCGATAGTCAACGCATGCCAAGCTTTCGTTACCTGCTGTGATGGCGCGTCGGCTGAGGACGTCATCTTGCTTGGGAGGCCAACGATCATAGTCGGTGGTCTGAGACCGGCTGAAGGACCTGGTCGCAACCTGCCAGGATGAAAGCGAGTCGAATCGAAGGGGATTGGTGCCCCGACCGATGCCTTGGCCAGCGAGGCCCGTGATCCACGATCTGCCGTCCGTTTGCTCACCTTCGCTGGACAAAATAATCCACGACTCCGGAATGATGACCCGATAGCCTGACAGTCGACCGGATTGCCGCGGGCCAAGATGAGAAAGGGCTCCCCAGGTCTCGGGCAGAAACAGGAAGACCATCAGGACAAGTGCTGACGGGATGCAGGACGCGAGACGGATGCCTCGAATCCGCCATTGGCGTTCGCGAGCACTGACTCCTGACTGGCGTTCGGCCAGCCATCGTGCGGCCTCGGCTTGAACGCTCCATTTTCTGGACTTTCGTATACACCAGCGCACGGCCAGCACCAGAGCACCCATGACGGCCGTTAATGCCACCGCGAACAGAATTTTACTTACGATGAACGTCCAGTCGAGAAATATCGCTAGACCAACAAGCGGGGTAATCAACACGCATAATCCCAATGGCCCGGCCAGGAGAATTACCAATGTCCGGCGACCGAACTTGTGAGGACCATAGATGATTCTGGAGAACAGTGCCGCGATGCCGGGGATGAACAGTAACTGGCCCAAGTACACCGCCCTTTGATAGGTACTGGGCTCTGCATACACTACTGAGCGGGACGTGATGGAGCTTAAGAGCAAACCCAACTCGAGCAGCGAGTATCCGGCTACGGCGGCGATGATGATGAGGGCTTTGCGCACGCACTCCTGTCGTTTCCGGCGAGACGCATGAGTCTTACTTTGATTTAGAAACCAAGGCACCGCTCAAGGTTCCCGATGACGTCGACAAAGATGAACGGGCTGTGGAAAACACGGTCTTGCGGAGGGCGCATGCGTGATGCAGAATTGAAGCTCCTGCCGAGCCGTTCGTAAGGGAACCAATGCCGAAGGCCTCTGACCCGGTTGATCTAGTCGCCGTTAAGAATGCTTACCTGCGTCAAATTCCGCTTGCGTTGCTCAACGCCTTTAACACCAACAACCGCATCAACCATTACCTGATCGACCATCTTCCGCCCGCAGCCTGGAAGGCCAAGCCGCCTGAGGGGAAGGGCCGCACCATCGCCGGCATGGTCGCGCACATGCACAACGTGCGCGTGATGTGGCTGAAAGCCGCGAAGGCAGAGGACATTCCGGAGCAGCTCGATCGCACTACCGTCACCCCGTCGCAAGCCATGCACGGGCTGGAAGCCAGCCGTCATGCGCTGTGCGTGGTGATCAGCCGGGGGTTGGAGACGGATGGGCGGATCAAAGGGTTTCGTCCGGATGTTGCCGGATTTCTCGGCTACCTGATCGCGCACGATGCCCACCACCGCGGCCAAATCACCATGCTCGCCCGCCAGATCGGGCATCCCTTGCCGCAGAAAGCCATGTTTGGGATGTGGGAGTGGGGCTCGCGCTGAAACTTCTTCTGTCATCCTCACAAATCCCCTGCCTGATCACCCCTCTGATCATCTTCCTCGTCAACCCCCGCGCCATCCTGCTCAGGTACAATCCAGCTTCGACAAACCAGCTTCGACAAATCAGCTTCGACGAACTCTATGCGCAAGGCGGCCTTGCTCTACAACCCGGATTCCGGCGGCAGCAAGCGGCGCCAGCGGGAATTGGAATCCGCGCTGGCAGTGCTTAGGGATGGCGGCGTTGAAGCGGAACTCGTGCCCACGGAATCGAAGCATCACGCCGGCGATGAGGCTCGGCTGGCGCTCGAGTCTGGTTGCGACACGATTTTTGCCTGCGGCGGCGATGGCACCATTCATACCATCGCCCAAGTGCTGGCAAACTCTCCGGCCGCGCTGGCAGTTCTGCCGATGGGAACGGCCAACGCTCTGGCGCATGACTTGGGCCTTCCACTCAAGGTGGCAGCGGCCGCGAAGGCGTCTCTAGATTACAAGCCACGTCGAATCGCGCTGGGGCGCGTAGCTTGTACGGATCTGCGGGGGAATCCGCGAACCCGTTATTTTGTGGTTGCGGCCGGGATTGGAGTTGATGCGCATCTTTTCTACAAACTCCACAGCGGGACCAAGCAGCGCATGGGGATGGCCGCTTATTATGCGAAGGCGTGGAACCTGTGGCTGACTTATCCTATGACGCGCTTCGTGGCGGAGTACGTTGAGGCTGGCTCGGACGCTCCCCGGCGCGCCGAGGTTACCGAACTGTTGGCTGTGCGCATCCGGCATTTTGGCGGCGTGGTTCAGGAACTTGCGCCGGGAGCGTCGCTCGATCGAGATGATATGCGGCTGGTGTGCTGCCGCACCGGCAGCCGCCTGGCGTATCTCGCTTATGTGACGCGCGGCCTGCTCGGGCTGCGCTGGACGATTCCGGGCATCGACCTGGCTCACAGTACGCGAGTGAGCTGCCAGTATCGAGAGCCCTCGACGGCATCGCCGAAGCAGCGCAAGATCTACATCGAAGCTGACGGCGAGTTGCTGGGCACGCTGCCGGTTGAAATCACGGTCGTTCCCAACGCGCTCAACCTGCTGGCTCCGCCGCGTTGAGCGTCGCGTCGTTCGATACTCGATGCTTCGATACTTGGCCACTTCGTTCACAACAAATTGCTTTACGATAGAATTCCCCAAAGCGCTTGGAACCTATCACCCACTTTCTGACTGGCGCGTGTATGGGCCGTGCCGGGCTCAACCGCAAGACCGCGCTGGCCACGCTCACGCTCACGCTCGCGGCTGAAGCTCCAGACCTCGACATATTGGGCGGCTTTCGCGGGCCGGCCTTTGGGTTTGCCCACCATCGCGGATTCACGCATTCTTTCGTAGGCGTGCCGCTTGATGCTGTGGTTGTAGTCGGCTTCGTGTACCTGATCTGGCGTCTGCGCGGGCGCAAGGTGAAAGACGCCAACCTGCCGCCGCGCTGGGGGCTGCTTTTCTTTTACGCGTGCCTGGCCGGACTCAGCCACATTCTGCTCGACTTCACTAATAACTACGGAGTGCGGCCGTTCTGGCCTTTTTCCGAGAAATGGTATTCGTGGGATATCGTGTTCATCTTCGAACCGGTCATGTTCGTTTTTCTGGTTCTGGGGTTGGTGATCCCGTTGCTGTTCGGCGTGATCGACCAGGAGATCGGCGCACGCAATCGCGGTCCGCGTGGGCGGGTCGCAGCCACACTTGCGCTAGCCGGAATCGTGCTGCTTTGGGGGCTGCGCGATTACGAACACCGGCGCGCTGTGAATGCCCTGGAAGCTCGCACCTACGACGGAGCCGACCCTTTGCGGGTCTCCGCGTATCCCAAATGGATGGATCCTTTCCACTGGGACGGCGTGGTGGAGACGCCGGCATTCTTCGCGCTCGCTCCGGTGAATTCGTTGGGGCCTGAGGTCGATCCCGAAGGGCGCATGGAAATTCGATACAAACCGGAAGAGACGGCCGTCACGCTCGCGGCAAAAAATTCTTATGTGGGACGAGTGTTTCTGGATTGGGCGCAGTATCCGATTACTGAAACCGAAGCTCTCCAGCCGCCGCAGCAGGGTTCCATCGTGCTCTTTCAGGACCTGCGCTATTCCGGGATAGCAAGCGCCATGTTCGGTCGGCGGAGTCGCGGCGCGCTGAGCCGGGCGGTGGAAATCGACCGGAACCTGCAGGTTGTTGGCGATGTCTACGATACGGGAGGGGGTCAGGTAGTGGTTCCGGAACCTGGGCAGCGCTAGCGGTCGCGATCCGCGCTTGACGGCAGCCGTTTCAGCGCCCAGAATAAAGAGTCTGACTCTGAGGTGATTCATGCTGGTCTACGCATTTGTTCTGTTCGCGGTAGCGTTTCGGTTCATCCCCCACCCGATGGCGTTCACGCCGGTCGGCGCAGCCTTGCTGTTCTTCGGAGCGCGCGGACCGCGCCGCCGCATGTGGGTGCCGCTGGCGCTGCTCGCAGCGTCGGACGTAATTCTCACCACGCTGGTCTACAAGTATCCCTTCACCTGGGACCACTTTGTGACCTGGGCATGGTATGCCGCCATGCTCTGGCTGGGCACTAATCTCAGGCAGAACGCTGGAGTGGTGCGGATTCTGGGCGCGGCACTGGCGGGCTCGGTCTCGTTTTTTCTGTTGAGTAACTTCGCGGTCTGGGCCGCTTGGGGAGATATGTACCCCCGCACCATCGCCGGCCTGATGACCTGCTACGAAGCTGGCCTGCCGTTCTTCCGCCGCGCCGCAGAAGGGGACTTGCTCTTCGCTTCGCTCATGTTCGGGGCTCCGGTACTGCTGCACATCCTGGCCGGATGGTTGCGCAAGTCGGGCGACCACACGGCAGCCGCATAGGCGAACTCTGCGCTGGATAGGCGCTGCTGGACGGCGAAGATTTTACCTGGGGGCTTTCGGGGAGAGCTTGATCTCAAAGACTCTAGGCCACAGTTTTCCCGTG
>CAWDBW010000032.1:0-13935 GCA_963800405.1 uncultured Acidobacteriota bacterium | reverse complement strand
TGTTGTGCTGTGTGCTCGTTCAGTTGGTGTTTGCTTCATCGACCCGCCGACACCCAACTAGCGCGCATGCACCCCATGCTTTCGCCCGTTTTTGGGGAAAAAGGGTGGGAAAGCGCGAACCCCGAACTTAACTCAGTAGTACTGAACAGTCCCGGCACGCCGGGACGAGTCGAAGGACCTGCATTTGTCTTTCGCTTTGTATCACGGCACGATTTTACTCGTGCCGTAAAAGGCGCCCAAAATCTGGGCTTCAGCCCCTGTAGGCCGATTCGCCCTCGCCCCGCGCGCCGCGGGAACCTGTAGCGCCGGTCTCCCGACCGGCTGTAGCGGGGGTCTCCTGACCCCCGCCGTGCAGGGCAGATCGAATCAGGGCCATCTCTCTCGCAATCGAGACGTCCATAGCCCGCGCGCCTCGGAAACCTGTAGCGCCGGTCTCCAGACCGGCTGTCGTGCGGGTCTCCAGACCCCCGCCGTGCAGGGCAGATCGAATCAGGGCCATCCCTCTCGCAATCGAGACGTCCATAGCCCGCGCGCCTCGGAAACCTGTAGCGCCGGTCTCCAGACCGGCTGTCGTGCGGGTCTCCAGACCCGCACACTCACACCGCACACTCACACTCAATTCTGTCCCCCAACTATCGTGTCTCACTTCAGGGGTTCACTCCATCCCTATTCCCTGTTTTTCCTCTACCAAATGACCGGAATCATGCCCGACTTCTTAATCTGCCTATCGTGGGTGACGAGCGGGATCCCTTCAACCAGCGCAGTCGCTCCAATCAAACGGTCCTGAGGATCTTTCGGATACGAATCGGGGAAGCTGACTGCGCGTGCGGCGATCTCTGGCGTAATGGGCAGCGCCGTCATTTTGGAAGCGCACAGGCGGACGAAGGATTCCACGCTAAGCGTTGTTTCTAACCGCCCCTTTTCCGCAAGCCAGGCCAATTCCAGGAGGGTGATTCCAGAAATCGCAAGTCCACCTTGAATCCGGGCTCCGCGAATGGCTTCTTTCGCGCGCTTTGAAAGTTTGTCCGGCTCCAAAGCAAGCCAGATGACGATGTGCGTGTCGAGCAGAATCATTCGGGCAGGTTCCAATCAGAGGCGGGTATCGTATTCTCGATATCTCCAACGATGCGACCCTTTCCTGCCAGGAATCCGAAGATTTCGTCCTCATCGCATTCAGCCGGAATGATTCGAACCACCGGCTTCCCGTGCTTTGTCACCACAACCGATCGGCCGCTTTCGGCCACCTGGTCCATCACCGCGAGGCACTGCGATTTGAATTGTGCGGCCGGAATCTTCTGCATGAGACACTCCTGCAAATATGACCATAATAATATGACCACTTTTGAATTGCAAGGATCAAGGGTCCCCTTCCTCTTCGGGGCCTCAGCCCACGGCCCTCGGTTTTCCAGTCCCTGGTCCCGAGTCCCTTTGTCCCTGTTTTTTTCCGTCAACCCTTCCGCCCCCGCAAGCCCGCAACGCGGGCGCAATACGGCAGCCCCAGTCGCAAGACTGGGGACAAGGCAACGGCCGCGTGCCCCAGCCCGCTTCAGCGGGCGTAAGATACCGCCCGCGCCCCACGGCCCTCTACTCCCTATTCCCTATTGCCTGCCTTTACGACCGCGCGGCACGAGCACATCTCACGGTGATCGCCCGGCATCCAGAGGCGGTGGCGGAGGCGCTGGCGAGCTGAGTCGTTGAATCCCAAGTCTCAAAATCGGGCCCCGGGACACCCTTCCTGCGGAGAGGTTGCTTCCCTGAGCCCGGGGATTCTGCATTACTATATTTATATAAAATGTATAATAAAGTATTGCAGAAATATTCCAACAATGCTAGACTGTTTTTATTGCAACTAAGGGAGGCTGTCATGCCAGAAGAAGCTGTAGTTGTATTCACTGCCAAAAGCGTTGAACGGATACTCTCCGAGGGCGGCTCGGCTGCTTGGCGCCTGGACCGCAACCATGCGCGCCGGTGTGATTATGTGGTCTGCACCCGAAACCTGCACAGTAAGTGGGGAGATGGCACCGAGGAACATCAGTCCGCCTTTCTCATCGGCAAAATCCGCGATGTAGTGCCCTGCCGCCCGACTCCGGAAAATGCCGAGCACGAAAAGAACCGTTTCCTGATTGAGTTCTCTCAGTACGCGCGGCTGAATGTCCCGAACGCCTGGAAGGGCGACCGGAACCCCGTCGGGTACGCGACGTTGGGCAGTCTTGGAATTGACCCAGCAAAACTGGCATGGCAGAACGTGCCTGAAGTTGCAGAAGCGCCAAAACGAAATGCCACTAGCGAGGCCGCACTAGCGAATGGTGCGGGGGGCAAAGCCCTCACGATGGCAGAGGCCAAGAAAGGCCTGGCGCTGACATTTAATGTCCCGCCCGAGGCCATTGAAATCACCATCCGCGGGTAGGGCAGGCAAGGGCATGACGTTTCCGGCATACTCATCGTTCTGCTGTTTGGCATTAAAGGGTCCGAGCCTCAGCGTGCCCGGAACTCATACGGTGATCCCCGGCGTAACGGTGAGCAACACTCAGGATGAGTTGGTGTTGGAGCCTCATTGGGAGCAATGGTTGGGCACGATTCAGACGAACAACTTCCGCGAAAGTTCCCTCTATATCACCGCAGTCGTTGAAACGGATTTCAGAACTGGAGAGATGCCCCATCACGAATTCTTGGACCGTCGCGTTCGGTTGCTCCACCACGCGTTTTCGCTTCTTGGATGTGGCTTTAATTCCGATGTGCTCATGGTGGGAGGAGACTCAAACAATGGCACGACACGCATCGGTCCGATCCGTTCTGGGCTTACTCCTTGCTTTCGATTTCCCACTAGGAAATCGAGAGGAATTGAGGTAGCCGACATTCAGCGTGCCGCGGCGATCCTACCCAACCTGGAGACGATCTACAGCCATTTTTCAGACCGCATGTACCGGCGCCTGAGAAAGGGTTTCAATGTTTGGATTCGTGGAGTCGAGGAAGGCGAAGCAATCAACGAGAGATTTCATTCTCATTTTCGTGCGATTGAAGCGATTCTCAAACCTACGATTGCAAAACGGAGAAAGAAGTCGAAAGGCAAGAAGGGCGGATGGCGCGACATCACATCGACATTTGTTGAGCGCGGAAAACATCTTCTCAGTGATTCGAGGAGTAATGAAAAACTCTTGCGGCAGTTTTTCAACATTCGGAGCAGCATCGAGCACACGAAAGATGTTGATCCTGTAGTAAGGAAGCCCCGCGGTATTGACCCGCGTGAGAGTTTCATGTTCCGTGCTCTGCAATGTGAGATTCTGGTCGGTGAAATCTACACGCGTATTCTTACCAGCGCTGAACTCCTCAGAGCATTTTCAACAGAGACCCGCATCGAGGGATTTTGGAGACTCGCCGGACACAAGCGACAAGCGTTATGGGGGGAACGAATTGACATTGAAGCTGAGGCGCGGAGGCAGTTCTTCTCTTATATTCCGCCCGACTCCTGGTAGGCGGGCGGCCCGGTTCCCAGGGAACCAGCCCACCGCGAAACGGGGTGCCCCGTGGCTCCGATTCTCGGACCCGGAACCCACGAAAGCCTGCATCCACCTGCCACGGGCTATAAGCTACCGGCTACAAGCCACGACCCGTCCACGGTTCACGACTCGTGGCCCACGGTTTTCCAGTCCCTGGTCCCGAGTCCCTTAGTCCCTGTTTTTTTGTCAAGTTCGCCACGCCGGAAAAACCCAGCCTGCGCCTGCTAAGCCGCTGATTCCTTGTTCCCTTGCTCCCTCGCTCCCTTGCTCCCTGCCTTTGCAGATAATTACCCGCCTTTGGCGCAGAATGAGACCAGAGATCAGGGGACAGAGATCAGCGGACCGGGGCCGCAGGCCACGAACCACACTCACACTCGCACTCACACCGCTGCGTTCGGGCGGGGGCTGGGAGCTGGAAGCTAGAGGCTGGAAGCTGCCTTTAAGAACACCCAAGGGGAAATCGCGCCATGCGCAAGGTCAAAAACATCACCGTCTGCGTCACGCCGGAGATTTACCGCGAGGCGCGTCTTCTTGCCGCCGAACACGACTCCACTGTCTCCGCCCTCGTCGCCTGGCTGCTCCCACACATGCGCGTCGCCCTTGAGCGTACCCACTTCCCCAAAGACGGCCCGAAACCCTCCGCTCAACCAACCCCGGCTGTTAACGCTCTAGTTACTCCACCCCCTCCCCCCTCCCCCCGCACCCTACCCACCCCCACCCCGGGTAGTAGCCAGGAGCAGCCCCCGGCCTGCGGTTCTCTGACCACCGACCACTGTTCACTGACCACTGGCGGCGAATCCGCCAAAACCAGCTGTGAGACTGTACCGGCCCACTTAACCAACAAAGATTCAGCAGCTTGCAGCCACCGAGCGGCCCCGGTACAGCCCCTGTAAAACTGTACTTCGGCAGTAACACCAACATAAATAAAGACTTAGGCCGAGTACAGTCAACCGCCATGCAGCCGCTGTAACGCCGCAATCCTGCACGCAGGACGTCGCTCTTGAGTGAATTCTGAAAGTGGATGGATGGAACCGGATGGATGAGATGGAGCGGCAAAAAGCTGGAAGCTGAAACCTGAAACCTTTCACTTCGCCTTGCTGCACTTCGTCATAATCGCGACATGCAGTCGCTCGCTCACTTCGGTGGGCAACTCATAAATCTCATGGCAGCGGAAAATTTCGATGGTCTTGCGCGTGGTGTCGAGGACGACTTCGCAATGGCCGCACTTGCGCAGGTGGACTTCGATCGCAGCGCGCGTCTCCGCGGCAATCGACTCATCGATCACATCGTCGAGAATCGCGAGAAACTCAGTGCACGTCATGCTTCAACTCCGTTTCCCTTCGCTGAAGCCAGAGCTTCGGAAGCTGCCGGAGTTGTTCTCTTGAAGTAGCGGCTCAAGCGCTCGCGCAGTTGCAACCGCGCGCGCAACAGCCGCGATTTCACGGCCGGAACGCTCAGGCCCAATGCTTCGGCTGTCTCCTCGGTCGAAAGTCCGTCCACATCGCGCAGCACAAACACCACGCGGAATCCCTGCGGCAGGCCCTGAATGGTTTTCTTCAGAATGTCGGCCAACTCGGACTGGTTGTAATTTTGCTCCGGGTTCGGCGCCCAATCGGCGAAGTCGCGGGGCATGCTGCCTTCGTCGGTCTGCACGTCCTCGTCCATCGAAACCAATTTGCCTGTGCGCCGCTTGCGCAGCCGCATCAGACTCTCGTTTACCGCGATTCGAACCAGCCATGTATAAAATTTCGAGTTCCCCTGAAACTGATCGAGTTTCTCATACGCCTTCAGAAACGCATCCTGCATCACGTCTTCGGCGTCTTCGCGGTTTTGCGTAATGTGCTGCGCAATCCTGAAAAGCTGCCGCTCGTATTTGCGAACCAGCGTGTCGTAGGCCGAGACATCGCCTGCGCGAACCCTCTCTATCAGGGCCACATCGGGATGCTGCTCGTCTTGTCCTGCTAACGGTTGGATGGTCGACATGGGAATCGGATGCGAAAAATTGCCGCGGAACTGGCTCTGGGAACCCTGTTGCTCTGCTGGGAACGGTGGAAAGAAGCCCGCAAAACATGAGTGTAATTGACGCAGGGGCCGGGAACCAAATCGCGCTAAGGCGGCCAAGCCGTTACGTCACTGGTTCCACAAATGTGCCGGCAGCGGGAAAATCGGCATAAAGTGGAATTATGTCTGGTTCTTCTTCCCCGTTGCCAACCCTTCGGCGCGGTCATGCTGGTTTTGTGCTTCTGTCCGGATTGCTCATGCTTGGGCAGTCCGGTTTGGTGCGCTCCGGTGCGGCGCAAACCACGGCGTCGCCTGCTGCCAACACTTCCGGATCGGGCGCGTCGCACTCCAAATCTGCGAAGCCCGCGGCGACGAAGAAACCCGCCACGAAAGGCAAGCCCACGCACCAAACGAACCGCGCGTCCCGCGTGGCGCATACGACGCGCATCAAGCAGGCGTTTGTGGCCAGCAAAGAGCTCGCGCCGATGGCCCAGCAATTGGCGACCATGCGCACGCCGGAAGCCTATGCGGCGGTGACTGCTTATGCGCACAGTCACAACGGCGAGGCTGCCGCTGCGGCCTATTTGGCTCTGGGCCACGCGTACCTGCTCGACAAGCGCGATGCCGATGCGGAAACGGCCCTGGCGCAGGCGCGGCGCGCCGATGGAGAACTGGCCGACTACGCAGATTTTCTCGACGCCGAGGCCAGCCACGAGGCGGGTGACGATGCGGCCGCCGAAAACATCCTCCACGGCTTTACCGGCCGCTATCCCGACAGCATCTTCGACGCCCAGGAGCCGGAGCTTGAGGCCACGGTTCTGCTGGCCGTGGGAAATAAGGCCGCGGCGCGCCAGGTGCTGGCCGCAGCCGCTGGAACGGCGGCGGCGAGCCGTCCAGGATTTCAACTTGTCGAAGGCGAGGCGGAGCAAGCGCTGGGCCAGCAGCAGGCTGCGGAATCGACCTTCAAGCAGCTCCTGCTGAGTCATCCTTTGAGTGCCGAAGCGCAAACCGCGCGCGCCAAGCTCACGGAGCTGGGAGCCGAGGCGTTGCTGACCACGGCTGACCTGCGCAGTCTTGCCGAAGCCTTCTACAACGCGGGCCGTTACGCCGAGGCGGTCGAGCAGTTTCGCGTGCTGGAGCGCGCGCCGGGAATCGACGCGCAAACGCGGAACGGATTTGCCGTGGCCGAAGCCGCGTGCCAGCTGAAGTTGAAACGGCTGACGACGGCGGAAGCCCGGGCGCTGCCCGACACGGCAGACGAAAACGGCGCGCGGCGGCTGGATCTGCTCATGGAGCTGGCCCGCGATCGCAATGACACCGCCGGTCTGAAGCAGATCATTGGCGAGATGGAGTCCCGGTTTCCGCACAGTCCGTGGCTGGCCGACGCGCTCTTCTCAGCAGGCAACATGTACCTGCTCAAGCGCGACTACTCAACGGCCATTGAATACTACGGCGATCTGTCCGCGCGTTTTCCCGGCGACAAGAACGCCGCCGCTGCCCACTGGCGCTCCGGCTGGCTGAGCTACCGGATGGGACTTTACCCCGCTGCAGAGCGCATCTTCGACGAGCAGATCCGCCTCTATCCAGGGGCTACGGAAACTGTCTCCGCTCTTTACTGGCGTGGGCGCTTGTATGAGACGCAGGACCACAATCCCTCGATGGCTGCGACAAATTACCGCACCATCGTTCGCGCCTACCAGCACTTCTTCTATGCGCAGATGGCGCGGCAACGGCTGGCCGCGCTGGGCAACACGCAGGCCGCGCCGCAGCCGCAACTGGATCGCATTCAGCCGCTACCGATGCCGCAACTTGTCGATAGCTTTCCCGAGGACAGCCCGCATCTGGCCAAGGCGCGGCTGCTGGCCAATGCCGGCTTGACCGAATACATTGCGCAGGAGATCAAGGCCGATCCCAACTCGTCGTCATGGAGCGCGCTGGCCGAGGGGCAGATTTACTCCTCCTATGGCCAGACCTTCCGCGCGGTGCGTGCGCTCAAGCGGGCCATCCCGAATGCGGCTTCGGCCTCCATCCAGTCCATTCCGCTGGCCTACTGGCGGATTCTCTTTCCCGAGCCGTGGTGGAGCACGATCCAAACCGAGTCCGCAAAAAACAATCTCGATCCCTACCTGGTGGCTTCGCTCATCCGGCAGGAGTCGGAGTTCGATGCCTCGGCCATTTCCTATGCCAACGCCTACGGCTTGATGCAATTGCTGCCGTCCACGGGCAAGCCCATGGCGCGCCAGGAGGGAATCGCCCACTTCCAGACCTTCCAGTTGCTCGATCCCGACATGAACATCCGGCTGGGGACGCGTTATCTGCGGCAGATGCTCGACAAATTCGGCGGCGTGCAGGAGTACGCGCTGGCCGCCTACAACGCGGGCGACAGTCGCGTTGTGGATTGGCAGGCGGCAGGCCCCTATTCGGGCATCGACGAGTTCGTGGAGTCCATCCCGTTTACGCAGACCCGCGAATACGTTCAGGCCATTCTGCGCAACGAGGAGACCTACAGGGCGATCGACGATTTTGCCCGCATCCACAGTGCGGCAGCGGCGGCCGCGTCCCGTTAAGGCCAAGCTCTCCCATTGATGCTTTGGGAATCTCTCTTGCTACTCTTCTGTGACGATTCGCATTGACATGATCGCGCATGCGTGATGAAACTGAGGTGAACCGGATGCATTTCTTCCGGCGAGTGTTTCGCAGCCTGCTTTTCAGTAGAGTGCGGAGCCGGGCGAAAACGGGCGCGCGGCTCGGAACCATCAGTTCTGGTACGGCCCGGAGGGAACGATGGCAGCCGACTTGCAGTTTCTGGAAGAGTGGATCCCCGAAAGAATGGACCCCGGAACGGTTTTTGTGCTGGAGAATCAGGCCAAACTGGGCCAGGCACAAAATCCTTATGTGGCCGTGATGTCGTGCCCGCGCTGCGGCACGCTGGGGCTCATCACCCGCCAGCAACTTTACTGTGGCGAAACCATGATCTGCGGAGGCGACTCCTGCTCGGCAGAGTACCGGCTTGATGGCGATGCCATCTGCTACCGGCCGGCGCAGTAAGCCTTACTGCTGCAGTTTGTAATCCGCGCCGGTAGTTTTGGCGCCGGCCTGCTCCGGAGTGGGAAGCTGGGTGCGGTCCCATCCTCCGCCCAGCGACTGCACCAGTTGGACCGCCGAAGTCATTTCCTCCACCTGAAGCGAATTCAGCGTTTCCTGGCTGCTGAGCAGCGTATTCTGCGCGATCATGACATCGACATACGGATCCACTCCGGTGTTGTAGCGCACCTGTTCCGAGGCTGAGATAATCCTGTGCGTCCTTCACCGCCTGCTGCTGGCGCAGGATCTGCTGCGAGTAGATGCGCGTGGCGGCCATATCGTCTTCAACCTGCTGGAAGGCGTTGAGCGTGACCTGCCGATAGTTGGCGAGGTCGGCGTTGTATTGGGCAACGTACTGGTGCAGCTCGGCGCGATAGAGGAAGCCGTTGAAGATGGTCTCGGCGACCGCCGGTCCGATGGACCAGGTGCGGCTGGGCCCGCTAAACAGGCTGGTCAACGTGGAGCTCTGGAATCCACCACTGGCGCTGATGGTGACCTGCGGGAAGAACGCCCCGTAGCCGATGCCGATGACTGCATTGGCCTCGGCGAGCGTGCGCTCGGCCGCGGCGATGTCAGGACGCCGTTCGACAAGCTGCGAGGGAACGCCGGTGGGAATTGCGGGGGCGGCGTAGACCATGGGCTTTTCGAGGAATGGAAAAATCAGTGGGTATCTTGCCCAGCAGCATGGCGATGGCATGCTCATATTGCGCGCGCAACAGTCCCACGTTGATGGCCGTGGCTTGCGCCGCTTCCAGCGTGGTCTTGGCCTCGGCCACGGAGATGTAATCGCCCACGCCCGTGTCGTACTGGGCCTGGTTGTAATCCAGGGACTTCTGATCGTCCGCTACGGTCTCATTCAGGATCTGCTGCAGCATGTCCTGACCGCGAATCTCGAAGAAGTATTCTGCCAGGCTGGCCTGCTCGGTCAGCTTTTCCAACTGCAGGTCGGCCGCGCTCACCTGGGAAGCGTACTGCGCCTCATGCACTTCGTTGCGAATCTTGCCCCAGAAATCAGGCGTCCAGGAAACGTCGATCGGAGTATTCCAAAGCGTCGATTGCTTTCCAGGTGTTTGCCTGCGTGGAGTTACTCAGCGATTCCCGGAACTCTTTGACCGGTTCCATGTTGGAGCCGCGGTGACCGTCGGCCAGTATTGCGCGCGGGCCTCGGCGATCTGGGCGCGAGCCGCCATGTAATTCTGGAAATACACCTTCAGGTTCTCGTTATTGATATTGAGCTGATCTTCGAGAGCATTGAGCTCGGGATCGTTGAAGACCTCCCACCAATTGCCGCGCAGCATGGCGTCCTGCGGGCTGGCCACCTTCCAGCCGCCGGAATCGTGAAAATTGACGGTCGATTCCTTGTAATTGGGGGCCGTCACTGCCGTTGGCGCGGGCGCGTGGTAATACGGGCCCACGTGGCAGCCGGAGAGAAGCACGAGCAGGCTCAGCGTGCCCGCGGCGAGGGAAAGCGTGGAGCGAATTTTCAGCTCAGGGTTGCTCTTATGCTTCGGATGGTTTTCAGCTCAGACATGGTCAACTTCCTTCACGTATTACGACACTGCTTCTTCCGCGGTGGGCGGCAGCGTGCCGTGCGTCCGGCCCAGCGCGCGCAGGCGCAGCCGGTCCATATACAGGTAAACCACCGGAGTGGTGTAAAGCGTGAGCAACTGGCTCAAAACCAGTCCGCCCACAATGGTGATGCCCAGGGGCTTGCGCAGCTCCGAGCCGGTACCGGTGCCGAAGGCCAGCGGCAAAGCCCCGCAAATGGCGCACATGGTGGTCATCATGATGGGCCGGAAGCGCAACATGCAGGCGCTGAAAATGGCGTCGCGCGTGTTCATGCCCTCGTTGCGCTCGGCTTGCAGCGCGAAATCGATCATCATGATGGCGTTCTTCTTCACGATGCCGATGAGCAGTATGATGCCGATAATTGAGATGACGTTGAGATCGATGTGGAAGACCATCAGCGCCAGCATGGCGCCGACGCTGGCCGAGGGCAGCGTGGAAATGATGGTCAGCGGGTGAATCAGGCTCTCATAGAGAATACCCAGCACGATGAAGACGGAAAGCAAGGCGGTGACTACCAGAATCGGCAGCGTCGACAGCGATTGCTGATAAGCCTGGGCAGTTCCGGCAAAGAATCCGCGCACCGTTCCCGGCATTCCCAGCGTTTGCTCCATCTGCGACACTTCCCGGGTAGCGTCGCTGAGCGAGGCGCCGGTGCGCATGTTGAAGGAGACGGTAACCGACGGGAAAAGACCGGTATGGGCCACCTGCAACGGTGTGGTGTTGGTGTGCGCCTTGACGGTGGTAAAGAGCGGCGACACCATATTGAGCCCCGCGGCGGATGAAGACTTGCTGGGAGTGAAATAGATGTTGTTCAATCCCGACGGATCCTGCCAGTACTGCGGGGCCACTTCCATCACCACGTAATACTGGTTCAGCTGGGTATAGATGACGGAGACTTCAGACTGGCAAAAGGCGCTGCAAAGCGAACTATTGAGCGATTGCGGGGTCTGTCCCAGCCGCGCCGCGGTCACGCGGTCGTAGTTGAGCATTTCCTGCAATCCCCCGTTTTGCTGATCGGTGTTCACGTCCGTGCAGGTCAGGCAGCTTGGCCATATTCGCGAGCAGGATGGGGCCCCATTGCGCCAGATCGGCTAATGTTGTCTGACTGGATGGTGTATTGATACCTGGCGCCGCTGCCGCGTCCGCCAATGCGCAGATCCTGCGCGGGCTGCAGAAACGCCGAAGCCACGGGCAGGCTGTTCATGGGCTTGCGCAGGCGGTTGATCACGTCCATGGCCGAGGTCTGGCGCACGCGCACTTCGGGCCCTCCTTGCAACTGGTGCCCAGGGGCTTGAGCGCAATGAACATCATGCCGCCATTGCCGCTCCCGACATACGCGTTGACGTGCGCCACGGCGGGATCGGCTTTGACGATATTGACCAGGGACACCGCCGAGAAGTTCATGAACGGGAAGGAGGCATCCTGCGGACCCTGTATGCCGCCCATGATTACGCCGGTGTCCTGCGTGGGGAAGAAACCCATGGGGATTCTCCAGATGACCAGACCATTCAGTGCGATAGTGAGCAGGAGCACGATCAAGGTCAATGCTGAGTTATCAAGCACCCATTCCAGAGATTTCCGGTAGATTGAGACCATGCCATTGAATGTTCGTTCGCTGGCGCGGTAAAGAAAGTTGTGCTTCTCGCCTTCCTTGTGTGCTTTCAGCACATGTGCGCACATGCACGGCGTCGCGGTAAGCGAAATGATCATGGAGATCAAGATGGCTGTTGAAAGCGTGACCGCGAATTCGCGGAACAGGCGTCCGATGATGCCGCCCATCAGGAGGATGGGAATGAAAACGGCAATCAGCGACATGCTGATCGTGAAAATCGTAGAACCGATCTCCGAGGAGCCTTTCATCGCGGCGGCATAGGGCTCCATGCCGCTTTCGACGTGCCGGGTGATGTTCTCCATGACCACGATGGCGTCGTCCACTACAAAGCCGGTGGCGATGGTGAGCGCCATCAGCGACAGGTTGTCGAGGGTATAGCCGAACATGTACATCGCCGCGAAGGTCCCGATCAGCGAAACCGGTACGGCAACAAAGGGAATCAGTGTGGCGCGCGGGCTGCGCAGAAATACGAAGACCATCAGGATGACGAGGCAAACCGATCCGATCAGCGTCTTGTACACGGTATTCACCGAAGCGCGAATCGTAATGGTGCGGTCAAGTACGATGGTGGTGGTGATGCCCTGGGGAAGCACCGCCTCGAGAAATGGCAGTTGCGCCTTGATGCGGTCCACGGTGTCAATAATGTTGGCGCCGGGCTGACGGAAGATGGTGACGAAAATGGCCCTTTTTCCCATCCGCGTATCCGGCAGAGCGGAGGTTTTGCGTCGAGTCCTCGACATCGGCCACATCTGAAAGCTTGATGGCCTCGCCGTTGTGATATCCGACGATCAGCGGCCGGTAATCTGCCGCCTCGGAGATCTGGTCGTTGGTGAGGATGTCTTCGCTGATGCCATTGTTGGAGAGCTGACCCCTCGGCGAGTGCGAGTTTTGCAAGCTGAGTACGGATTGCACGCTACCGAGCGTGAGGCCGAAGCTTTCCAGCTTGGTGGGATTCACCTCGACGCGCACCGAGGGCGTGGCGCCGCCTTGCACTCCCACCTGCCCCACACCCTGAATCTGCGACACCTTCTGCTCCAGAACCGTGGAGGCAAGGTCATAGAGCTTGGTCACGTCGTACTTGTTTGAAGTGAGGCTGAGAAGCATGATGGGCGAATCCGCTGGATTCACCTTGCGGTAGGAAGGATTGGAAGGCAGGTTGGCAGGCAGATAGGTTCGCGCCGCGTTAATGGCAGCCTGCACGTCGCGGGCCGCGCCATCAATGTTGCGGCTGAGATCGAATTGCAGGGTGACCGAACTCGACCCCAGCGAGCTCGATGAAGTCATCTCGGTGATGCCGGCGATGTGGCTGAACTGGCGTTCCAGCGGCGTAGCCACTGACGCCGCCATGATCTCCGCGCTGGCTCCGGGAAGACCTGCCTGGACGCTGATGGTAGGGAAGTCCACCTGTGGCAACGGAGCCACCGGCAGCACGACGAATGCGATGCCGCCGGCGATGGCCACTGCCACCGTGAGCAACGTGGTGCCCACGGGCCGCCCAATGAACGGAGCCGAGATGTTCATGCGTTCTCCGTGCCGGGGGGCAATTCGCTGTCGGCCGAAATATGGGAAAGACGACGGCCCATAACCCGCTGGCCGAGCCGGTCGAAGAAGATGTAAATTACCGGCGTGGTGTAGAACGTGAGCAATTGGCTCAACAGCAAGCCGCCGACCATGGCGATGCCCAGCGGCCGGCGCAGTTCCGAACCCAGGCCGGTTCCCACCGCCAGCGGAATGCCCGCCAGCAGCGCGGCCATGGTGGTCATAATGATGGGCCTGAAGCGAAGCAAGCTCGCCTGGTAAATCGCCTCGGTCGAATCCAGTCCATGCTTGCGCTCGGCCTCCAGCGCAAAGTCCACAATCAGAATGCCGTTTTTCTTAACGATGCCGATGAGCAGGATGATGCCGATAATTCCCACCACGCTCAGATCCTCGCGGCAGATCATGAGCGCGAGCAACGCTCCTACACCGGCCGAGGGCAGCGTGGAAATAATCGTAATGGGATGGATGAAGCTCTCATAAAGGACGCCAAGAACGATGTAGACAGCAACCAGAGCGGCGAGAATGAGCAGCGCCTTGTTGGACAGTGAATTCTGGAACGACGCAGCAGTGCCCTGGAAACCGGACTGCAAGCTGGCAGGGAAGTTACAGTTCTTAGCTGTCTTTTCAATGTCG
>CAWDBW010000031.1:0-33532 GCA_963800405.1 uncultured Acidobacteriota bacterium | reverse complement strand
CTGAACGCACGAGGTTGTACACCAGCGCGAAGACCGCCAGCTCCTTCAACACGCCATCCACCGTCTTGCACTTCAGCACATCCATTTTCAATGTGATTTTCAGATCTCTGAAATAACTTCTCCACTCGCCATCGCCGGAAGTACAGATCCGCCAGCGCCTCCGCCGGATACGCCGACGCGTCCAGGAGCGTCGTCACCAGCGTCACCTCGCCCACCCGGTATCCCGGCGTGTAGCATCTTGTAACGCAGCTCGCGAACCATGATCTCCTCGGGCGGTGCGCATCTCCTCCTTGGACATCCACCGCGGCCGAACTTCGGGCTTGGACCAGATGACCACTTGATCCGATATCGCCCTGCGAAGCACCCAGCGCGAATTCGGCCGGATCTTCGCCTCGGGGCCGCCTTCGCCTTCCCCCGCGGGGCCCGGGCCGGCCCGGCGTGAAGTCGATGATCAGGCGCTGATGTGCGCGGAACACCCCGTGCAGGTCGCGGTTAAGGAGGATGGCCAGGTGAGCGTATGAGCAAAAGCCACGGTCACCCGAGCACGATGTCGCCGGGGCGCAGGACGGAGGTGGCGACGGCGCATCGCGCCATCTCGTGCGAGCGGAGCGGCGCCGGCTCGACCCGCAGGAGCATGCCGGTGGCCAGGTCGAACAGCGCCAGGAACTTGGCGACCGGGAACCCGCATCCCCGCCGGCCTGCTCGGTGGGGACCTGAACGAAGAAGGATCCGTCGCGCTCGACGGGAGCGGTACCTAGCAGTTTCGGGTCGCCCGCGCCATCGCGCGTGTAGAGCCGCACGGAATGAATCGACCCGCCGGCAAACTGATATTTCGAGGTGTAGGCGTTCAGGCAAAGCAAGTTCGCATTCGGCCAGTCGTGCAATCCCGAGGGATGACGGTTGGGCACGGCGCGCGGCGCGACCAGCGCCGGCTGGACTGCGTCGGCGTCTGGCTCTGCTGCTGCCGTGCGCAACGCAGTGGAACCTGGCGTCCAGAGCATCAACTGAAACGGCGCTTTCGCGTCCGGTCGCCACGGTACGAGCCAATCGCCTGCAGGCGTCTCGGCGACGTCTCCGGCATATTCTCCCGCGGGCGCGGAGATCTTCACTTCCTGAGCGCGCGCCGAGGTAAATCTGCCGAGAGCACGGCCAGAGGCGAGAACAACATCCCCGGAGCTGACTTGCCTGCCGGAGTATCGCGCCGCGCCGTGATCGCAGCGATACGACTCCACCCCGCTGCCGTCGGAATAGACCGTATAGATTTCAGGAAGGGCGTCTGCGCCCAACGGATATGCGGCTTCGAACAAGATGCGCCCATCGCGGAGAACATCGGTCGGCAAGAAATTTGCCGGACCGTAGGTCAGGGGCAGCGGATTGCCCCAGTCGAGACTCGCCGCTTCGACGACAAATCGCCCTGCGGTTTTGTGCGCGTACACCACGCGATCGTCGGGCAGATACAGCGGGCGAACGCAATCCTCGGAAGCTGTCGCGATGCGCCGCGGCACTCCGCCGGCCAAAGCGACCTCATAGATTTGCCATGGGTCGCCGACCTTCAATTTCCCGGCGAAGAGCACGCGTTGCCCATCGAATGAGACTGCTGGATCAGCAGAGGCTGCAAAACCTGGAACCAGCGGACGCTTACCCTGCGCATCGCGCACCAAGATCGTCGCGCCGGAAGCGAAGCGGTCGGCGCCGTGCATCCAGGCCAGCGGTTCGTAATGTGGGACGACGGTGTACAGAAATGACGGCAGAGCCCCGCTCGCTGAGGCTTGCACAGCGGCCCTCGTGAATCCGAGGACAACCAGCGACAGCAGGCAGGCCGCAGCGATGACAGCCAGGATGGATCGCATTCGGATGGACCGCGACGCCACTAGTCGGCTCCTCCTGCCGCGAGGAGTCGCGGACGCAGCTGTCTGCTCTCCTGCTGGAGGTCGAGATAGGGCTGCAGGTCGGTCATCATGTGGCGAAACTCGCCGAAAGTGAGCGACTGGTTGCCGTCGCTCATGGCCTGTTCCGGGCAAGGATGGACTTCGACAATCAATCCATCGGCGCCCACGACGACAGCCGCACGCGACAACACAGGAACCAGAGAGCGAACGCCCGCCGCATGACTCGGGTCCACGATGACGGGAAGATGCGAGACCGCTTTCAGCACCGGCACGGCGGCAATGTCGAGCGTGTTGCGAGTTGCCGTTTCAAAGGTGCGGATGCCGCGCTCACAAAGCAATATCTGCGAATTGCCCGCCACGGCAATCACCTGCGCCGACCGCAGCAGATCTTCGAGAGTGGCAGTCATGCCGCGCTTCAACAGAACCGGGCGTCCGCACTGGCCCAGAGCTTCCAGCAGGGCGTAGTTTTCCATACTGCGCGTGCCCACCTGCATGATGTCGGCGTATTCGGCGATCAGGTCGACGTCTTGCTCGCTCATGACCTCGGTGACGATGGCGAGTCCGGTCACTTCGCGCGCCTTGCGCAGAATCTTGAGGCCTTCGACGCCCAGGCCTTGAAAGGCGTAGGGCGAAGAACGCGGCTTGTAGGCTCCGCCGCGCAGGATGCGCGCACCCGCTTTGGCCACGGCTTCCGCCGTCTGCAGCAACTGGCTCTCCGACTCGACCGCGCACGGGCCGGCCATGACCACGAAATCGTTGCCGCCGATTTCGATATCGCGCACCCGGACGATCGTGCGGGCAGGTCCGCTGGTCTTTTCAGTCGCCTTTTCGTCGACCCTGTTTTCAGTGACCCTTGCGACCAAGTCAAAGCAGGAGAATTGCCCGTTCCATTTAGGGTTCATGAGTGCGCCGCAATTGTAGTAAGCGGGCCCCGCGCGATCATTAGTGCGAATCTACTAGGGCCGCGAAGATACACGTCAAGAACGGTCTCACAGGCCCGAACTGCAGGCCGTAAGTCGTTTGTATCGAGAGCGAAGCAAGACGCACGTGATTTCAATCACGCTTGTGTGCGACGAAACGCACAAACCCACATGGGCAGCCAACGCGCGTTTCCCTGCCGCGACTTACCGGCAATCCGGGCCGGACTTTTCTGATGGTCGCTATAAGAAATTTGTATTGGACTGAGGCAATAGGCGCATTTATTGTCGGCGGATTGATTCTGGCTAGAACGCTGTGTGAGGTCTCTGGCGCGGCGCCGGGGCATATTCCGAGGAACGTCCACGCCGCTGGCCCAAACCGGTGCCACTCAAGAATTTGCGCACGACTCACAAACAGGAGCACTCAAAGATGACAAAGCGAGCAGGGAGGCGCTCTCTGCGCCGGTCGTTGGTGGCCGCCAGCGCCGCAATGGTTCTGCTGGCGGGAATGTTGGCTGGATTGTCTGCTTCCAGTTTCGCCGATGATGGGCCCAAGCCGGACCCAGCCGGCACCGCCACGGGAGACAAGACCTCCGCCGTCGATGCCGCCGGCAATCCCTTCGTGGTTGCCGAGCCGACCGATAAGACGGCGCCCGACTACGTGCAGAACAAGAAGGCCTTCGACGATTACCGGGCACAGGCCGCGAAGGAACCACTGGCGGTGAAACTGGCGGACGGCGTAGGCCACGTGCGCGTGGCCACCAACTTCGCCTGGACTCTGAACACGGGCTACCTTGTTCTGTTCATGCAGGCTGGGTTTGCCCTGCTCACCTGCGGGCTAGTACAGAAAAAGAATGCCGCGCATCTGATGATGCTCAACTTCGCGGCCTATGTTTTTGCCTTCCTCGCCTACTACGCGGTGGGATATGCATTCCAGTTTGGAGCGGTCGCGATCAATGCGGCGCCGACCAATATCGGTGGCGTGCCTACTCTGAATCATTTTCTGATTGGCAGCGGGCAATGGGGATTCGTGGGAGGCAAGGGCTTCTTCCTCCTCGGACCTGCTTACGACGCTGGCAGCAATGTTCTGACCTTGTTTGAAGTCGTGTTCATGGAAACCGCGGGATACATCATCGTCGGCGCCATTTGCGAACGCATCAGCTTCTGGGCGTTTCTGGTGTGTGAACTCTTTATCGGCGCGATCCTCTACCCGATTTCGGGTTGCTGGACCTGGGGCGGCGGCTGGATGTCGCAACTCGGATCGACCATGAACTGGGGCCACGGTTACGTCGACTTCGCCGGTTCTACGGTGGTGCACGCGGTGGGCGGTTTCTGCGCCATGGCTTTGGCGATTATCCTGGGGCCGCGTCTGGGAAAGTTTGGCCCGGGAGGAAAAATCCGCGTCTTCCCCGCTCACAACATTGTTTATGTGGTTACGGGGACGTTTATTTTGCTCTTCGGGTGGATGGGTTTCAATCCGGGGTCGACGCTGGGCGCGACCGACCTTCGCATTTCGGTGGTTGCGGTCAACACAAACCTCGCCGCCGTCGCCGGATCAGCGGCAGCCATGCTGATCTGGTATTTCCTTTTCGGCAAGCCCGACATCACGATGGCGTGTAACGGCATGCTGGCGGGGCTGGTGGCGATTACTGCGCCGTGCGCGTTTGTGTCTCCCACGGCGTCGGTAGTTATCGGCGTGCTGGCAGGATCTCTGGTGTGTGGCGGCGTCCTGTTCAACGAGCGAGTTCTCAAGATCGATGACCCGTGCGGCGCGGTTTCCGTCCACGGATACTGCGGCTGGCTGGGCGCGGTCTGCGTCGGCATTTTCGCCGACGGCACTTACGGCTCAGGCTGGAACGGAGTTGGCGCCGCCAGTTACCTGGGACGCGCGGGTCAAGGCGTGACCGGCCTGATTCACGGCGACACCCGCCAGTTCTGGGTCCAGCTAGGCGGAGCGACCTTGTATGCAGTCTGGGCGTTCGGCGCGACGTTCGTGGTGTTCTGGTGCGTCAACAAAGTAAAGAGCATGCGCGTGCCGCCCGAGTCGGAAGAAGAGGGCTTGGACGTTCCTGAATTTGGCATGCCGGGCTATCCGGAAGACGCGATCGTTACGGCTCCGTACTGAGAGACGACGACTCGCAAGCACGCTGCACTTTATTGCGAAGGACCGTCATCCAAAGGATCGTCTATGCGGATTCTTATTGAGCGGGATCGCAGCGCCCTGCCCGTGATCCTTTGCATTGTGACGCTGGTCAGCGTGGGCGTGCTTCTGCTGTCGGATTTTCTTCCCCGGATTTTTCCAGCGCGAGCACACGATTTCCTGGCCGCATTTCCGCTCGCCCTGATTGCCTGCACTTGCCTGGCGTATGAAGCGGTGCGCCGCCCGGCACGGTCGGAGCTGGTCAAAGCGATCCTGCTGGCTTGTGCGTTTCTGTTTTGGGCGGCAAACCAGTTTTGGCCCGCCTTGCCTCAGGCGACGCTGTTCAACGACATCGCCATCGCGCTCTTTGTATTCGACGTGTTTCTGGCCATGATCGGACGTCCGGTTTCAATTCCCTGACTGAGAGGCTCGTGATTTTCATTCGGCAGGCGGATCAACGCGCACGCCCAGCCACAACAAGCCCGCCATGATCGCCAATACCGCGGTCAGCGACAACGCCGTTTCCCATCCAATTCGCGCCGCGAGCCACGGAGTGAGCGCGGGCGAAACCATGCCGCCAAGGTTGCTGCCGAAATTCATGGTGCCGCCGGCGATGCCGCTGTGCTCGCCGGAAAGTTGAGTCATCGTCGCCCAGAACGGGCCCTCGGTACAAAGCACAAGCACGGTGCACGTGGTAAGCGCAGCCACGGCCACCATGGGCTTCGGCGTACGCGCGCCAACCACTAGAAACATGGCGGCACGCATAAGGCCACGAGTGGAACGCTGCGTCGTCCCCAGGTTACGCCCCAGCGTGTCACAGCCAGATCCGAGAGGACGCCGCCCATCGGAATTGCAAACATGGTCGCGATCATTGGCAGCGCGGTAAAGCTGGCCGCCGTGAGCAATTCAAAATGACGCACCTGCACCAGATACAAGTAGAACCAGAAAATAAAAATGTAACCCAGGTAACCCTGCAACAAATAACTGGCGGAGAGGAACCAGAAGCTGGGCAAGCGTAACGGTCGAGCGGCGAGCTTCGGCAATTCGAGATGGGCAGAATCGCTGACCGAGGATGTTTCGTGGACATATCGCGCGCGTGAAGTTCGCGCGGGGCAAACCGCCACCACAACATTCCGGCCGCTGCGCTTGAGCAACGCCGCCACCAACAATGCCGTGCGCCAGCCGCAGTGGCTGGAAATGGGCGCCAGCAGCAGGGGCGTAACCGCCGATCCCACGCCGACGCTGGCCAGCACCAGACTGTTGGCACGAGCCTGCAGGCGCGGCGGTATCACGATGGCAATGGTTCTGCCCGAGGTCGGATAGGTGGGCGCGGCAATCACTCCAAACATGGCGCGAATGAGCCACAGTTGCGGAATCACCAGGCTGAGTTCAAATCCGCGCCATCCCACCAACGCGGTTAGAACCGTGAGCAGGGCCCAACCTGCGCACAACACTAGAAAGATGTGGCGGGCGCTGATCCGGTCGGCCAATCTTCCCGAAGGTACTTGAAACAATGTGTAGCCCAACAGGAAGGCGCTGAACACCGTCCCCATTTGCGTTTGGGTGAGCCCGAAGTCGCGCATCATGCCGGGCGCGACTACGGTCACGGCTACACGGCAAACATATCCCACGGAAGCTGCGACCATCAGCAACAGCACGAGGCGTTTACTGGCCGAGGATGATTCCTGATCTGGTGCTGGTGCGGCCGTCATGGTTCTAGTTTTTCTGGGGGCAACGTTTTGTGCAGAATGAGTTCCGACTGGCCCTGGACGATGTAATCCTTAAGCTCGCCGACTGGCTCATACCCGTGACGGCGATAAAACTGCTCCGCCCGGACGTTGAACGACGACACGAGCAGAAAGAGATGTTTGCGGCCGGCAAAATGCTGTTCGGCGAAGCGCAGCAGTTCTGATCCCATGCCCTGCCCGCGCGCGTCATCGGCAACCGCAATCGAGGCGATGTAAGGCGATCCCGCCAGGCCGTAGGGCGCAACCAGAATGAAGCCTGACGACCGCTCTTGATCCCCCTCAGTAATGTCCGGGGCAGCTAGATCCCGGGCCACAAAAAGCTCAGTGCCGGGGCGGGCCAGCGCCGCGCGGCAGGCGGTGAGATCGCGGCCCAGCGTAATCCATGGTTCGCTCGCCGCCATCACATGAGCGCACCACTCATAGTCGTCAGGCGTCGCGGCGGCGATGTGAATCGGAGTCCCCATACTTGCATTAGGGCTACATGAAGGCGCCAGCGATCGTAACAGCCGTAGTACTGCTGCGCAAACCGCAGGTGACGGATTGATGCGGACGGACGGCCGGACTCCGCGGCCTGCCCGGATTCCGCATCAAGTCAAAAAGGTTGTAGCAAGAACCTGTTTTTTCTATAACATAATCGTTATGGCACACCGTCGGCGAAGTACTCGCTCAAGCTGACCAGCAGTATCGGGCTCAAAGTGACCAACCCATAGCTATACGCATTCGGAGGTTCCGACTACCATGAAAAATAGACCTTCGCCGTGGTTCGTCTTTTCATTCCTCGCTCTCTTATTCGGATGCCTGCTCTGCCCCACAGCCGCCCATGCTCAGTGGACCGCTATGAATCCGGTGCGCAAGATCCAGCAGGGAGCGGACGCTGTTGTCTTCATCCTGGGCACTGGCACTTTGAAAGTGCAAGTGTGCTCGGACTCGGTGATTCGCGTGCTCTATTCACCGACCGCCACGTTCCCGAAGCGCGAAGACTTGGTCGTCATCAAACAGACCTGGCCCGCAGCGCAGTGGTCGATGCAGTCCACGGACGATGCAGTCACCCTCAGCACTTCCCTGCTAAAAATTACGGTCACACGCAAAGACTCCGCCATCACTTACGCCGAATTGAATGGCGGATCGCTGGTGCAGGAAGCGTCGCGCAAGTTGACTCCCGAGATAGTGAATGGCGAAGACACGTACCGCGCCGAATCCCAGGTGAACATTTACGGATCGCACGAGGCACTTTACGGATTGGGCCAGCACCAGGCCGGCGTGTGGAATTATCGCGGCGAGTCGGTCGACATCTCTCAGGAGAACAGCAACATCTCCGTGCCCTTGATGCTCTCGAGCAAGGGTTACGGCATATTCTGGAACGGCACGTCCCGCAGCCGCTTCAACAACCGGTTCGCCAATATTCTTTACATCAGCTCTGAAGTCGCGGATGTCGTCGATTACTACTTCCTGTACGGGCCCGACTTCGACAAAATCATCGCCAGCTATCGCGACCTGACGGGACAGGCGCCGTTGTTCGGCAAGTGGGCGTACGGGTTCTGGCAGTGCAAGAATCGCTACAAGTCGCAGGATGAAATCCTGGGCGTGGCCCGCAAGTATCGCGACCTGCACATCCCGGTCGACAACATTGTGCAGGATTGGTTCTGGTGGAATCGCAAAGGCGAATTCGTTTTTAACAAGAATTATCCAGATCCCAAAGCGATGGTGGATCAGCTACACAGCGAAAATTTCCACCTGATGATTTCGATCTGGCCATTCTTCGAGCCGGGTTCGGCAAACTACGATTACATGCAGAGCAAAGGCTGGTTCGTCGACAAGTTCAAGTATGCGAAGCCTCCCTACCATACCGACGCGATGGCGGTGTACGACGCGACCAGCCCCGAGGCGCGCAAGTATTACTGGGATGAAGTGAACAAAGGATTGTTCAGCATCGGCCTCGATGCCTGGTGGATGGATACCACCGAACCGGAAACCGAAGGCCAGGAAGATAACATTCTGCTGAATCACAAGCTCGCGGCGGGCAGCGGAAACCGCTACGTCAACGTATTTCCTTTGCTCGACACGCAAGCGGTTTATCAGGGACAGAGAAGCGCATCCGACCGGAAGCGCGTGTTCATTCTGTCGCGCTCCGCGTTCGCGGGTTCGCAACGCAATGGGGTGACGGCCTGGTCGGGCGACATCAATTCGGATTGGCTCAGCTTTCGGCGGCAGGTTCCGGCAGGATTAAATTTCGCGCTCTCCGGCATTCCTTACTGGACCACCGATATTGGCGGGTTTGTCTTCGGCAGCCCTGCCGATCCGGCTTTTCGCGAACTTTTCGTCCGCTGGTTTCAGTACGGCACGTTTAATCCCATCCTGCGAGTTCACGGCACGCGCAATCCCGACGAAAACGAATTGTGGTCTTACGGGCCCGATGCGCAGAAGATTCTGGTGAACTTCGATCGCCTGCGTTATCGCATGCTGCCTTACATATATTCGCTGGCGTGGAAGACGACCAGCGAGGCTTACACGCCGATGCGGCCGCTGGCCATGGACTTCCGCACCGATGATCGCGCGCAGAATACGGGCGATCAATTCATGTTCGGCCCGGCGTTCTTGGTGAATCCAGTGACTGATGCGGCGGTTACGACGCGGCAGGTTTATCTTCCAGGCGCCAAGTGGTACGACTTCTGGACAGGATCAGCGGTCGGTGGCGGCAGGACGATCAGCGCTATCACTCCACTCGATCGTCTGCCCCTGTACGTACGTGCCGGATCCATTCTTCCTCTGGGCCCGGATGAAGAATGGTCCTCCGAGAAAGCCGCCGACCCGATCGAGCTTCGGATTTACCGCGGCGCCAGCGGGGACTTCACACTCTACGAAGATGAGAATGACAACTACGATTACGAAAAAGGAATCTACGCAACCATTCCGCTGCACTGGGATGACGCGGCGCGTACTCTGACGATCGGCGATCGCAAAGGACAGTTTCCGGGCATGCTGGAGAGCCGCGCGTTCCGCGTCATTCTCGTCAGCGAGAATCACGGAGTAGGAGTGAGCCCGGCGGACGAACCTGACAAAATCGTGCAATACTCCGGCAAGCAGATTACCGTCACTCCGTAGCGCCGTCCCTCCGTGACCACCGGTCTACGGGGCAGGAATCGCGGCTTGGACAATGTTGGAATAAGCGCTCTCGCCATCTGCATCCACAGATGTAGTCGCGTAGCAATAGGTCGTGCCATCCGTGAGCGGGCCATTGTCGGTGAACGTGGTGACGGTGCTCGCGGTGCTTCCGACGTTCGCGTAGGAGCCGCAAACATTCGACGCGAAGACAGCGCGATACACGTTGTAGCTGGTAATGCCGGACGTCGTGCTCGCCGTCCATGACAAGTTGACGGTATGCACGGGTGCCGGGGTACCCGTGGCGCTCAGAGCTCCCGCGGTGGGGGTGTTGGCGGCGGTGCTGACGAAGGATGCGGACGCCGATGCGGCTCCCGTCGAACTGGGCGTGAACTTCACCGTGAACGTAACCGGCGTGGTCGGGGTAACGGTTGCTGGGAACGTGATGCCGGTGATCGAAAACTCGCTGGGGTTGGTTCCGCTCAAGCTGACTGAGGTTACCGATACACTCGCCCCGGTTACGCTCAGCGTCCCGGTTTGCGTCCCGCTCGTTCCTACCACCACACTGCCGACGTTCACCGCACTGACCGTCAGTGTGCCTTGAGTTTGCGCGACGGCGGTGCCGCTGAGGCTTACACTCAGGGCAGGATCGGTGGCGTTGGAATCGATCATGACGCTTCCGCTGGCGCTGCCTGCGGAGGTCGGCGCGAAGGTCACGCTGAACGAAGTGCTCTGGCCCGGAGTCAACGTCACCGGCGTGCTGATGCCGGAGATGCTGAAGCCGGTACCGGCCACCGTGACCTGCGAAATCGTTGCACTCTCCCCGCCGGTGTTCTTCACGGTCTCAGTCTGGCTTTGACTCTGTCCCACTGTCACGTTGGTAAAGGTGAAGCTCGCCGGATTCGCGGTCAGCGTGGCCGGCGTCACTCCGGTGCCGGACAGCGCCAGATTCAGCGGGCTCGATCCAGTTACGGTGAGCGCGAGGGTTCCGCTGACGGCTCCTGCCGTAGTGGGTGCGAATACGACTGCGAATGTGGAACTTTGATTCGGTGCCAAGGTGAGCGGCAGCGTCAAGCCCGTGTAGCTGAATCCCGCGCCTGAAATCGTCGCCTGTGAAATCGTAAGATTTTCGCCGCCCGTGTTCTTTAAGGTTTCCGTCTGGCTCTGGCTGGTCCCGTCCTGCACATTGCCGAAGCTGAAGCTGGTCGGGTTTCCGGTCAAGGCTCCGGCTGTCGCCGCGGTGCCGCTCAGCGCGACGCTCAGCGAGGGATTCGAGGCGTCCGAGGTGACGGTGACGCTTCCAGTGGCGCTGCCTGCCGATGTCGGCGCGAAGGTCACGCTGAACGAAGTGCTCTGGCCCGGAGTTAACGTCACCGGGGTGCTGATTCCGGAGATGCTGAAGCCGGTGCCCGCAACTGCGACCTGCGAGATGGTTGCATTCACTCCGCCCGTGTTTTTCACCGTCTCAGTCTGGCTTTGACTCTGCCCAACCGTGACGTTGGTAAATGTCAGGCTTGCTGGAGTTGCGGTCAGCGTGGCCGGCGTAACGCCGGTCCCGGACAGCGCCAGATTCAGCGGGCTCGATCCAGTTACGGTGAGCGCAAGAGTTCCGGTGACGGCTCCTGCGGTCGTCGGGGCAAATACGACCGAAAACGTCGTGCTCTGATTCGGCGTCAAGGTCAGCGGCAGAGTCAAGCCGGTGAAGCTGAAGCCTGCGCCAGAAATCGTTGCCTGCGAGATCGTGAGGTTTTCGCCGCCGGTGTTCTTCAAGGTTTCAGTCTGGGTCTGGCTGGTCCCGTCCTGCACACTGCCAAAGCTGAAGCTGGTTGGGGTTCCGGTTAAGGCTCCCGCCGCCACCGCCGTGCCGCTCAGAGCGACGCCCAGGGAGGGATTCGAAGCGTTCGAAGTGATCGTGACACTTCCGCCGGCGCTGCCGGCAGTCTGCGGAGCGAAGGTCACGCTGAACGAAGTGCTCTGGCCGGGAGTCAACGTCACCGGGGTGCTGATTCCGGAAATGGTGAAGCCGGTACCGGCAACCGTAACTTGCGAAATCGTCGCATTCTCGCCGCCCGTGTTCTGCACGGTCTCAGTTAGCGCCTGATTCTGTCCAACCTGCACGTTGGAGAAGGTCAAGCTGGCCGGACTCGGGCTCAGCGTTGCCGCGGGCACTCCGATTCCGGAAAGCGAGAAATCGAGGGGAGTGGACGATCCGCTGATAGTGAGCGCCAGGGTTCCGTTGTCGGTCCCCGCCGTAGTCGGATTAAACACCACGGCAAATGTAGCGCTCTGATTCGGCGTCAAAGTGAGGGGGAGGCTCAATCCGGAATAGCTGTAACCGGTTCCCGAAAAAGTGGCTTGCGTAATGGTGACATTTTGGCTGCTCGCGTTCGTGATGGTCTCGTTCTGGCTCTGGCTGGTGCCATCCTGCACAGTTCCGAAGCTCAGGCTGGACGGGCTCGTGGTAATGCCTCCGGCGGCAATGCCGGTCCCGGTAAGGGCGATATTCAACGGAGTGCTGGACGCATCGTTGGCAAACGAGAGGCTGCCGGTAACGTCGCCGGCGGACTGCGGGCCGAACGTAACGCTAAAGCTGACCGTCTGTCCGGCGTTCAAGGCCATGGGCAGAACCAAGCCCGTAGTGCTGAACCCCGCGCCGCTCACGGTCAGTTGGGTAACGTTAAGACTGGATGATCCCGTATTAGCCAGGGTCACGGACTGAACTTGGGTAGTTCCAAGCTGGACGTTGCCAAAAGCCAGGCTCGTGGGAGCGCCACTTAGCACGCCCGGAGGCGTTTGGATGTCCGCCTTGCCGGAACTGAAACCTTGGCAGCCCACGAGTGTAGCCAGGGCCAGGACGACGAGCAGCGAGTTCAAACGAGCGGGGAGGTTGCCCATAAGAGTTATGCTGTCGCCCATTGCTGGCGACAAGGTAAGTCTGCTCGACATCTACGGCTGGCGAAAGGTCCCGAAAGGCCATCCAGCGGCTGGTCTGAAGGACAACTCAATCCCTACTTTCGACCATGCCGGGAGGTACCGTCCGACCCCTGCAAAACTGTTTACTTTTCACGGAAACCACCTGGCCCAAGGAGCGTGCCCGGATGCCCTCTTGGAATCTAGTCTCCGGGCGCGAGATATTGCAGACTTTGGGTATGAGACTCCCCCAGTCCATTACACGGCCTCTCTCCGTCTTCTTCACCCACTTTCCAATCCTGGGCGTGCTCCTGGTTTTCGCTTTAGCGCCAGCCCATGCCGCTACAACGGCTGCCCAACTGACGGCCTCACCCTCGATCCTGCGATTTGGCAGTCTCGACGTCGGCCAGACCGAAACTCTTATTGTCACAATAACCAACGGCGGACTGACCAGTGTAACGTTGTCAGAAGTTTCCGTCACCAACCCAGCGTTCGCCACACCCAATCTTACTTTGCCGCTGGTCTTGCCCGCGGGCCAGAGTGCCGACGTGAATATCAGCTTCACTCCTGCTACTACGGGATGGGCCGGTGGATTCATCAAGTTCTCCGGGAGTGGTGCTGATTCTACTCTGACGGTGCAGGCAGGTGGTGGCGGTGTGGACAGCCAGGCTGTAACGGCCTCTCCGTCGAGTTTGGCGTTTGGCCAGGTGCCGCTGAGAGGCACCTCCAGCCTGACTCTCACTCTCACGAACACAAGAAACTTTGGGATCACGATCACGGGCATACAGGCTGCCGGCAATGCGTTCTCAATCAGCGACCCCGCGTTTCCCTTGGCGCTCGCTCGACACCAGAGCGTGACGTTAACCGTTAATTACACCCCAACATCAGCGGGCCTGACTGGAGGTAGCGTCTTTGTTTCCGGTCCTGGTCTGAGCGTACCCCTCACCGGCACCGGGACTACGGGAGGGGTGGGCCAATTATCCATCTCGCCGACAGCGCTGAACTATGGCAGCGTCCCGGTGGAAACGACCGATACATTGCCGGTCACCTTGAGCGCAACAGGCGCAAGTGTGACCATTTCTTCCGCTTCGAGCAACAGCTCCCAGTTTGTGCTAACCGGGAGTTCGTTCCCGGTGACGATCGCCGCGGGAACGAGCATGTCGTTCAATGTGGCCTTCACGCCGCAGAGCAGCGGGACCGTGGCCGGATCTCTTTCATTTACCAGCACGGCCTCAAACTCGCAGGCGGTGGAACCCGTGAGCGGCGTCGGCACCGCGACCCCATATACCGTCAATCTGTCCTGGAACCCGAGTTCGGGCGTGTCCGGCTACAACGTTTATCGCAGCACGAGCTCGACCGGATCCTTTGCCAAGATCAATTCCGCTCTGGACAGCAACACGGCTTACACCGACAGCACAGTGACTGCGGGAACCACTTACTATTACGCCGCTACCTCGGTGAGCTCGAGTGGAGTGGAGAGTGGCCTCTCCAGCCCGGTGCAGGTTGCGGTGCCCTAGGGAATGTCTGATTACGTTCCGCCAGAAAGCCTAAACCACAGAGGACACGGGGGCGCGCAGAGGAACCCGGAGCCTTGGTCAGAGCTTCGCCAGCGTCTTGAATGGGCCGATGACAGGCGCAGGAGGAACCGCAACGCCGTTGGTTCAGCGCCGGACTCCCGCCCCTGCATCGGGCCCTTTTTTGCTTGACGTGGGCCGAGCTGCAATCCCGCCCGCCATCAGCCCGGACCGATCCGGGCCATCCCCTCATCGCTAAAGCGAAACAATCAAACAACTTAGCTTCAGCACTCTGCCCGCCTGCATTACTTCGGGTAACTCTCGACGTTCCAAAGTAATCATTCTAAACACCTTAGGTAGCACCAAAGAGCCATTCTCCTGGCCTCGATGATGCGGTAGTACTAGTACCAGTGGCCAGTGCTGAGGCCTCACTAAGGTCATCCTATGAAATGGTTTCGTTCACTTCTAAGGCCGAAGACAGCCATCCTGCTGGCAGCTCTGGGGCTATGCCGCCCGGGAATGGCGCAGCAAGTGTCGCTGGCGCTGCTCCCGCCCCGCTCGATGGAGCCACCTGCGGCGGCGGTAGTAATCAAGTCGTCGCCGACCTCGACCATGCCGGAGGCGCCGGGAGACCATCGCTTTTGGGACCGTGAGAACAGCCTTCTATTCGCGACCTCGGCCGCTTTCAGCGCCGGCGATTTCGTGGTGACGCGGGACAATCTGCGGGCAGGCGGCCGTGAACTGAATCCTGTCGTAGGAGTGTTTGGCCACAGTTCAGCCGGGCTGGCGATGAATTTTGCGGGCGAGACATTAGGAGTGGTGGGGCTGAGTTACTTCTTTCATAAGACCGGGCACCACAAACTGGAGCGAGCCGTTTCCCTGTTGAACATCGGGGCCTCGGGGGCGGCGGTATCGTTCGGCATGGCCAATCGATAGGGTCGCAAGGAACTTGTTCCTTCAACTCGTCGATTTTGACTGCGGAATTCCTGGGGGATGGTTTTCGCCGCGGCGCAGAGCCCAAAGCAGCAGGAATATCCCGGCGAGGGCGATCAGCAAGAAAATGATTCCACCCTGCCGGTGGAATCTGCCGGTCAGGAAGCCGGGATCGACTTTCGTGGCCAGCGTTCCCAGCGCAAATATCCGCAGCCCGTTCTTGAGCACGGAAAGCGGGACCGCAGCCGCTACCAGCACAACCTTTCGCCAGGAAGAAACCAGCAGCAGTTGCGCTATAAACATGGTGGTGACCAACAACATCATGCTCGAACGAATGCTGCTGCACTCGGGGGCAACTTCAAGAGTTAATCCGGGAATGTGTACCAGCGTTCCCGTCTGCTCCACCGGAATGCCGGCCGCCGCGAAAAACAAGTGAGCCGAAGCCGTCGAGCCCTGCTGCAGCAGGCTCACCAGCGGGTCCAGGATGAACCGAGGAAGGGGAACCATCCACAGGAGGAAGCAAAGAGGAAAGAGCGCACGGCGGAAGGCGCGGCTGCCGAAGCATAAAAGAAAGGCACCGGTGCACCAGGCGACTAGCGCCAGTATGTTCACCGCAAGCCGCACGTCGGCGGCGGATAAAAGTGCGATCCATCCCGTGCCCGCCCTCGCCAGCAGCGCGATTGCCAGCAGTGCGGAACCGGCGGTTACGCTCCTTCCAGACCGGCCTGCGGGCGGTTCCCACTCCATGAAGAGCAGGGCCGCACTCAGGGGCAGGATGAGCAGGATGTGGGTGTATTGTTCGTCGCGCCACGCCAAAGCGAACAAAGATGACAGAGCACCCCACCAGAGGGCGATGGAAATCGCGCCGAGCGCTAAGAAGATGGCAAGCGATGAGGATTTGAAAATCGATTCTGGATTCGGTTTGGTTGGCAAAATATTTTCTCCCGTTCACGGTAACATGGAACAGGAAGACCGTTTTACATTCGACTAAGCGCCGATTGGAGATGCGATAAATGCGGGATTGCCGTCAGTTTTATATCGATGGGAAGTGGGTGAGTCCTACCGAAGGCCAGGACTGGGAAGTGATCAACCCGGCGACGGAAGAGCCCATCGCAGTCATCTCGCTGGGGAATTCGGTGGACGTCGACCGAGCTGTAACCGCGGCCGGGAAGGCCTTCGATTCCTACTCGCAGACTACGGTAGCAGAGCGCCTGGCGCTCTTGCAGCGGGTGATTGAGATCTACAAAGCGAAGTCCGATGAGATGGCGCAGACCATTACGCTGGAGATGGGATGTCCACTCTCGCTGGCGCGAGCGGCGCAAGCCGCAGCCGGGTTAGGGCATCTGTTGGAGATCGTCAGGGTGCCCGAACATTTTCAGTTCGAGGAACTCAAGGGTTCGACGCTCATGCGAAAAGAGCCCATCGGCGTCTGCGGGCTGATCACTCCGTGGAACTGGCCGATGAATCAAGTTGCCGCCAAGGTCGCGCCCGCGCTCGTGGCGGGCTGCACCGTGGTGCTGAAACCGAGTGAGATGGCGCCGTTGTCGGCGTACCTGTTTGCGCAGATCCTCGATGAAGCGGGCGTTCCGGCCGGCGTGTTCAATCTGGTGAATGGCGACGGGCCGACGGTCGGAGCCGCGATTGCCGCGCATCCTGATGTAGCCATGGTCTCATTTACGGGGTCGACGCGCGCGGGCGTGGCCGTAGCCCTGGCAGCGGCGCCTACGGTGAAGCGGGTTACGCAGGAACTGGGCGGGAAGTCGGCGCACATCATTTTGGAGGATGCCGATCTCGAAACTGCCGTTAGAGAAGGCGCCCAAGCTTGCTTCCGCAACAGCGGACAGTCCTGCAACGCGCCCACGCGGATGCTGATTCCCCGCTCCAGGATGGCGCAAGCCCTGGCGGTGGCGAAGAAAACTGCCGCAGCCACGAAAGTCGGCGATCCGCTTTCAGACTCCACCAATGTTGGTCCACTCGCGAGCCAGGCGCAGTTCGACAAGGTGCAGCGCCTGATTCATGTGGGCATTGCGGAGGGCGCGCGGGTAATTGCCGGCGGTCCGGATCGTCCCGACGAAATGGAAAAGGGTTACTTCGTGCTGCCCACCGTTTTCGCGGATGTTCGCAACGACATGACCATCGCGCGCGAAGAAATCTTCGGCCCGGTGCTCTGCATGATCGCTTACGAGGACGAAGAGGACGCGGTGCGCATTGCGAATGACACGCTTTACGGCCTGTCAGGATTTGTGAGTTCCGGGGACCTCGAACACGCCCGCGGCGTGGCCAAGCGAATTCGCGCGGGCAACGTGCACATCAACAATGCCAGAGTCGATTTCGGAGGGTGCTTCGGAGGTTACAAACAATCCGGCAACGGGCGGGAGTGGGGCGAGGCTGGGCTGGCGGAATTTCTTGAGTTGAAGGCCATTTTCGGCTATACGCCACGCACCAAGTGAAACCCGTGCCTATCACCCAGAAGTCTCATTGACTGGGCAAATCCAGAGCACGTACGATCAGCACGCGGAGGCGTAAATGGCGCTGGGAACGTGGTCTAAGACCTGGACTTATTTCGAAGGAGCGTGGCACGAGGGCAATGTGCCTATTATGAGCCCGCGGACCCATGCCGCGTGGCTTTGTTCGATCGTATTCGACGGCGCCCGCTACTTTGAGGGCGTGACCCCCGATCTGGAGCTGCATTGTGCGCGGGTCAACGACTCGGCCCGGAAACTCTATCTCAAGCCGGTGGTCGCAGCCGAAGAGTGGGTGCGGCTGGCGCGGGAAGGGATTGCGCGCTTCGATAAGGATGCCGCCCTTTACATTCGGCCGATGTACTGGGCCGAACAGGAAGGGCGGTGGGTGCAGAATCATGATCCCGAGTCGACCCGCTGGTGCCTTTCCATCTACGAAGCGCCCATGCGGCCACCCAAAGGCTTCTCGCTCACGCTGTCTCCTTTTCGACGGCCAACCTTGGAGACGATGCCTGTCGATGCCAAAGCGGGATGCCTTTATCCCAACAATTCCCGCGCTATTTTCGAGGCGCAGGCGCGGGGCTTCGATAATGCCATCGTCTGCGACATGCTGGGCAACGTCGCCGAACTCGCCACTTCCAACGTTTTCATGGCGAAGGATGGCGTGGTGTTCACTCCTATTCCGAACGGAACTTTTCTGGCTGGCATCACGCGGCAGAGGGTCATCGGATTGTTGCGCCAGGCGGGCGTGACCGTGGTCGAAAAAACTCTCACCTATCAGGACTTCGAAAAGGCGGACGAGATTTTCTCGACGGGAAACTACTCTAAGGTAGTCCCGGTGACGCGAATCGGCGACCGCGCGCTTCCCTTCGGCCCGCTCTACACCAAGGCTCGAGAAGTTTACTGGGCGTTCGCGCATTCCTAACGGACAAAACCTTGCAGAATGTCGAATTCCACACGCCGTGCACCACGACCGTCGAGGCTCTGACTGAGATTTGGCAGCGCGTGCTGCAGCGGATCGACATCGGCCTGGAAGATAAGTTTTACGATGTCGGCGGCAATGATGCACTGGCCGACAAGCTCTTTGCCGAGATTGCCAGAGTCTTCAACCGGCAACTGCCGAGCGCCACCCTCACCCACGCGCCGACCATCGCCGCCCTGGCGGCGGTGTTAGAGCAGCCTACACTTCCCACCTTCCCGCCTCTGGTCAAGCTGAAAGCCGGCGCCGAAAAGACTCCGATTTTCATAGCCCATGGCCTGGATGGCCGCGCAAAATTCACGGCACTGGCCAAACATATTCGCACCGAGCACGCGATTTACGGACTTCAGGCCAAAGGCGTTGATGGCCTAGAGGAACCATTCGAACGAATCGAGGAGATGGCAGAGTTCTATCTGGCAGCGATCCGCGAACTCCAACCCGTTGGCCCATATCTACTGATTGGTTATTCGTTTGGGGGCCTGATCACTTTGGAAATGGCCCAGCGCCTTGCCCAGGCTGGGGAACAGGTGGCGCTGCTGGCATTGGTGGATGCCTACCCGCATCCCCGTTACCTTTCTCCCGGACCGCGGCTGAGACTCATGGTTCGTCGCGCGTGGCGACATATTCTCGCCATGTCGCAACGGCCGCCGCGGGATGCGATTTCGTATTTTATTCGTGGGCTTGCGCACCGGCTGCACCTGGAGGCAGATCGCGGGCAAAGCCGGCTTCCCCCAGAAACGTCCCCGCTCTCGTATGCGCGGACGGCTTTGCGAATTCGCGAAAGTGCCTATGTGGCCTACGGGAGCTATCGGCCTCAGTTCTATCGCGGCAAGATCAGCTTCGTGAGAGCCCAGTCGACGTCTTATTTTCCTGACAATCCGGCGCCCATCTGGGGCAAGCTGGCGGAGGAATTCGAAGTCGTGACCATCCCTGGAGATCATCTGGATATAGTCAGGGCTGAGTTTGAACCTCTGGCCGCCGCCGTGACGGATTATCTTCGTCGAACGCGTTAACCAGAATGAAACCAGCCATCCCGTAAAATGCTTTCACTCGGCTACCGAGCCTTCGGTTTCAACCCATGTGCAGCGTGAATCACAAGCCGGCGTACTCAACCACGGAAATCCTTCTGCCGATCTGGGAGCGCGCGCTGCAGCGGACTTCCATCCGCGAAACCGACAATTTCTTTGATCTGGGCGGCACTCCGTCGTCCGCCACCCAGGTGTTTGCGGAGATCGCAGAAAAGTTTGGCCGCGAATTTCCCGCGGTGACAATTTGCGCCGCGCCGACGATCGAGTCTCTGGCTGGGTTGCTGGAACAGCCCGCGCCTCCGCGGATTCCGCCGCTGCTGCTGCTCAAAGCCGGGTCCGCGAATCCGCCGGTGTTCATCACGCATGGCCTGGGTGGCGATGTGCTCGGCCTTGCCGAACTCGTGGGAAAAATAGAAACCCGGCATCCGATTTACGGTATGCAGGTTCGTGGAATTGACGGTATCGACGAACCTCTCGCCTCGATCGAGGAGCGGGCGCAGTTCTATCTGGATGCGATCGAGCAAGTGCAGCCGCACGGGCCTTATTTCCTGATTGGCTATTCGCTGGGAGGCCTGGTGACGCTGGAAATGGCGCTCCGCTTGTCTGCCCGCGGGGAACGGATTGCCCTGCTGACGCTGTTGGATACTTATCCTGACAAGAAATATCTGTCCCTGGTGCAAAGCACACTCTTGTCGATGCAGCAAAACAAACGCCGGGTACAAAACAGGATCGCAAGGGCTTTGAGCCGAAAACGATCGCAGCACTCCGAGAGCAGTCAGAAGATTCAACGATATCTGCAGAGCGCGTCATTAGCCCGTGTGGCCGAGAGAATGAAGGACGCAGATTGGGCGGCATCCAGAGGTTATCGTCCCCGGTTCTACAGTGGGAAGGTCAAGTTCGTGAGAGCCGAGATCAGCACCTATTTCCCCAGTAACCCGACCGCGGTGTGGGCCCACCTGATAGAGCAGTTCGAGCTGATGACAACTCCAGGAGATCACGTAGGCATGCTCACGACGCGTTGCCGGGACCTGGGCGCGCTACTGTCGCGCTACTTGGTCGAGGCCGACGCAGGAGTGCCCACTCCATAAAGTGCCGCAAGGCATGAAGTTGCGGCGACGGTGCTCGCATGTCTGTAAAACGCTCACCGTCAGGACAGCTTCTTAATTCGGGTGCGCACCTTTTCGAACTCGTAAGTGCCCAGGCCGCGCTTGGCCGCCAGCTTCAGGTAAGGCAGAGAGTCTACTTCCAGATTCCAGTAAGACTTCGCGACATAGGCGTCGAGCGCGACCGGGTCCGTCCCGGCGACCAGAGTCTTTTTGAGCAGCACGTCTTCCAGATTGCCTCCAGTGGGGCCATTGCGCAGAAGAATGCGATAGCAATCGATAATCGTGAGGGACGGACGGACGAAGTCGGCCAGGTCCACCAGGCTCTCGTGAATCTTCTGGTGCAACTGATTGCGTGGCCCGCCCAGCATGCCGTACCAATTCTTCATGCCCAGAGTGGTGCCGGTGAGGCCGTGATGCTTGGCGATCGGGATATTGATGACCTTGTCGACATTCAGAAACGCGTCGAGAACCGGCCAGGCGTGCAGAACGTCGCCTTGCAGATCGACTTCCTTGAATCGAGAAGGATCCGGAAGCAAAACTTCCCCGCCGGCGCGCTGCGCGGCTTCCGCGATGCCGGAGCGTTGAAAGCAGCGGCGCGCGTCGTTGCAGCTCACGTCGGTGACGATGACCTTCTTGGCCCCAGCGTTCAAGCATTCGCGGACAATCTCCGCAACCACGTCGGGATTGGTGTTGGCCGCCTGTTCGGGAGTGCGGTCCCAGCCGATGTTGGGCTTAACCAGAACGACGTCGCCGCGAGCGATAAAGCGGCGCATGCCACCGAGTTCCTCGACCGCTTGCCGCGCGAGCTGTGCGGGATCGTCTCCCTGGATAATAGCCATCTCTGGGAGCTTCGCGTCGGGCGCCACCGTGTGGCCACGCTTTGCCGTCATGGCCAGCGCGGTCTCCGGACGCCAACTGTGCTCGCTGAGCCAGAGACCCAGCCCGGCGGTACCCGCGCCGGCTCCGGCTACGCGCAGTAACTTAATCAAAGCTTCACGACGGCTTAGCACGGCATGATCGGTTTCCATAATGACTCCAAACCAACGATCTCGACCTAACTATCGACACGATCTCGAATCAACGAGCTCGAATCAACGACCAATCTGCAACTAATACAGCCAGCGGCTTCGTCCCGCAGTGATCCGAGACACACTCAGTCACTGGGCAAGATGCCGTTCTATCGCGTGGCCCAGATCCTGCAGCGCTGGGGCAACGTCGGGCGTTTGTTTGTAGGCGACGATCCGCACCAGATGCGAGCCTTTGCAGAAGACCAGGCTTCCGGCGTAGAGCTGGGCGCGGTCGCCGATGGGTACAGATTTTGCAGCGCCCTGCTCTGATTCCAGGATGGTCCGGGCTCCCGCCGCGCTGCTCATGTCGTAGACATCGACCACCGCGTCGAACTGGTTCTGGAAGTTGTAGTCGGCTGTTGAAGTCGTCTGCACTCCGGCCTTGACGTATCGCTCTGCATCTCCATCGATGTAATTCCAGAGTTCCGTGGAAGAGAAGGTGCGGGTGTCTCCCGTCTTCGCCCACCCAGCAACTTCGTTGGATGCCGGGAACGGCGAGACTTGAACGCCACCATGCCGGCTGCAGCCATCGGCGCACATAGACAAGCACAAGATAACCGCGAATAGGACGCGTGTAGTCGTGGTCTTCAGCATCATCGCTAGTCCTTTCTTCGGTTCAGCAGAATCTGATTGGTGTGAGAGCGGCTTTCGCCGACGCTAGTGACATAAACCGCCGGACGATCCTGCACCGGGCAAGCATGCTCGCAAGCTCCGCAACCGACGCAACGCGAAGGATCGAGATAAGGCTGCTTCACCTGCTTGACGTTGCCCGCCGCGTCAATGACTTCGGCGGGGCGAAGGTAGACAGCCTTGGGCGACGTAGGACACCATTCTTCGCAAACGATGCAATCCGTCGCCATAGCCCAGGGCAGGCACCGGCCGCGATCATAGAATGCCGTACCCAGACGAATCGGTCGCGCCGCACTCGCCACATCGACCGACCAGCCTTTTTCTTTGGCCGTGATCTCCCAGATGGCGCCGGTGGGGCAAACCTGCGAGCACAGCACGCAACTGGTCTCGCAGTAGCCGATGCGCGGCACCAGAACCGGCGTCCACAGACCCTCCAGTCCGGCCTCAGTCAACGTGGGATGCAGCGCGTTGTTGGGACAGACTTTCATACATTCGCCGCAACGGATGCAGCGTGCCAGAAAATGTTCTTCGTCCAGCGCGCCCGGTGGACGCAGCAAGCGTTCATGCCGTTCCGCGGCAAATCCCGGCGTGCAGCGCACCAGCGGTACTAACGCCGCGCCTGCAGCCAGCCCGGTGAGGACTTTGCGGCGCTGCAGGTTCGCACCAGTCACTTTCTGCGCGGGGAAAAACTTGAACTGCAATCCGTGTTCCGGACACTCGTCCACGCAATTCAGGCACAGATGGCACTCAGGCTGATGCCAGGGGACGCCGCCGACCGGGTCATCGCCGCCCTGGCAGCGCAGCAGACAACGGTTGCAGTCGTTGCAGTGTTCCGGATTCTTCACCAGCCCCAGAATCGACCAGCGCGACACGATACCCAGCAGCGCTCCCAGCGGACAAAGTGCGCGGCACCAGAACCGGGTGATGCGAAAGTTCAGCGCAATCAAGAAAATAAAGATGACGCCCAGCCAAATTCCCTGCCGGAAATATGGTTGCTTGAAGCTGAGCAGCAGCGATCCCAGGATGAAGTGCAGAACAACGCCCGCGGTTCGAACGCCCGTGAACCTGCTGTGGTCGAGCACGCCGAGGAACACCCGCAGCCCATAGCCGGTCGCCGGCAAAATCGACAGGCCGGTCGAGCGCACCAGCAATGAGAACGGGTCCAGCCAGCCCACAATGCCCGTTCCCAGGGCCGCCGCAACCAGCACCACAGTCAGCAGGTAATACTTTGTGGTCTGCCAGCGCTTGTAGCGGTTCGATTCAATCAGTTGCTTGCCGCGTTTGCGCTCCGATTTCAGGCTGCTAAAGAAATGATGGATCGATCCCAGCGGGCAGATCCATCCGCAGAAGAAGCGCCCCAGAAACATCGTGGGAACCATAACGACGAGACTCCACAGCAGTCCACGATAGAGCGCATGGCTAGCGAGGGCGTTTGATAATGCGACCAGCGGATCAAGCTGAAAGAAGAGTCCGACGGGATAAGGAAGACGGATGTCGCTGCTCGAGGCGGTCAGCGATCCCTTAAACTCAGTACGCACCAGCAGAAATAGAAACAGCAGGAAGAAAACGATCTGCGAAAAACGACGTAGCCTGGCCGGCTTCAGGTGCACGACTCCGCCTCGACCGCGGGGATGAACGGCTTGCCTCAGAGCCGGATCATGCTTTGGCGAAAGCGACCCGTAGTTGCTCCGCGACCTCCAATGTTCGTGCTAGTCATGGCAATCGTTCCGTGACGGAGATCACAGCGTCTCGTGTGGCTGACACGTCAATGAATGCCATTTCAACCGCTGGGATTCCCCACTTAACCACGCACGCGCGGTCGCGGCTGTGAAGTGCTAAAATCGGGCCGCTATGCGAGTCTTATCTATAGCGGCCTGTGTTCTCATCTCGAGCGCGCTTATGGGGCAGAAGTCTATGGGGCAAACCTCCAATTCAGCTTTATCTGCCGACGCCAACCTCAAGTTTGCCAAGCTCAGTGAAGAGTTCATTCACGAGACGCTGGCGCTTTCGCCTTCCACGGCGTCTCAGGTGGGGTATCACCAGCACGTCGATCCGAAAACTGGGAAAACTGTCGCGCTCGATGCGCTGCTCGACGATGTGAGTGCGACCGGAATGGCGGAACAGCGCCGTGTCTACGCCAGTTGGCGCGAACGCTTCCGCAGCGAGGCTCCGCTGGCCACGCTCGGCGTCGAGGATGCCGCTGACTGGCAGTTGATCGACGACCAGATTGCCCTCAACCTGCTCGAACTCGACCGCATCCAGAATTACAAACACAATCCCACGATCTATGTGGAGTTGCTGGGCAGTGCTCTGTTTCAGCCGCTCACCGATGACTATGCGCCTCAGGAAGTACGCCTCGGCCACATCCTCTCCCGCTTGGCCGCGACCTCGCAGTTCCTCGACCAGGCGCGCAGCCAACTGGTCGATGCCGACCCCATCTTCATCAAGGTTGCCGTCGAGGAAAACGACGGCAACATCGATCTGATCGAAAACACGATTGCCCCAGCCATGCCCACCGGATCGAAATTGAAAGCGCAGTTCGATGCGGTCGCGCCCCCGGCGATTACAGCGCTCAAGAAGTTTTCCGGCTGGCTGCAAGACGATTTGGCGAAACGCAAGACCGACCGCACCTGGCGCCTGGGCAAAGAGCTGTACGCGGAAAAATTCCGCCTGGTGATGGAAACCCCAGTCGCACCCGACCAGCTTCTAGCTGACGCAGAACGCGATCTCAAGAAAACGCGAGCGGAGATGCTCGAGATCGCCCTCCCCCTGCACAAACAGTATTTTCCTGATCACGACGACCACGCCAGCCTCGGCTCGCAGGAGCGCGAAAACAAAGTTATCGGTGAAGTGCTGCAGAGGATTTCCGACGATCACCCCAAGCGCGACGATTTGATGCAGACCGTGAAAGACGATCTGGCCGGCATTCGGCAGTTCATCATCGACAAGAAGATCGTCTCGCTGAAATCGCGCGACAATTTGAAAGTCATCCCTACCCCGCCGTTCATGCGCGGCATCTTTTCGGTGGCCGGCTTCCACTCTGCCCCGGCGCTTGATCCCACCGCCGAGGCCCAGTACTGGGTCACGCCTATCGATCCCAAGATGTCCGACGACAAGGCCGAATCGAAGCTGCGCGAGTACAACAACTGGGTACTGAAGTGGCTCACCATTCACGAGGCGCTGCCCGGCCACTACGTGCAGGGCGAACATGCCAACGACATTCAGCCGGTCACTCGCCGGCTGGTCCGCGGTCTCTTTGGCAACGGCGCCTATGTTGAAGGCTGGGCCGAGTACATTGCGCAGGTCATGATGCAGCAGGGGTTCGCGAACAACGATCCGCGTTACCGGCTCAGTTATTTGAAAGTCTGGCTGCGCGCCCTGGGCAATACCATCCTCGATGTGCGCATGCAGACCATGGAGATGACCGACGATCGGGCCATGTCATTCATGATGAACGACGCCTTCCAAACCCGCGCCGAGGCCGAGGGCAAATTGCAACGCGCCAAACTCAGCTCCACTCAGTTGCCGACTTACTATGTGGGCACGAGCGAATGGTGGCGCCTGCGCCGCTCCTATGAAGCCGCCCGAGGCAAGGACTTCACGCTGGCTGACTTCCACGACCGCGCGTTAGACCAGGGTGCATTGCCCGTGCCGTGGCTGGGGAAGATCCTGCTGCCCAAATAAAGCAATTGCGGTCTGAGCGAGATGAACACTTTCCCGATCTTATTGGGTGCGCTGTGCGTTTATGCGCTTGCCTACCGCTACTACAGCGCGTTCATTGCGGCCAAGGCTCTGGCGCTGGACGATCGCCGCACCACTCCTGGACATACTTACGCCGACGGACACAACTATGTGGCCTCGCCACGGTGGGTGCTCTTCGGACATCACTTCGCGGCCATCGCCGGAGCCGGGCCGCTGGTGGGGCCGACTCTGGCGGCTCAGTTCGGATTTGTCCCTGGTTTCCTCTGGCTGCTGATCGGTGCTGTTCTGGCCGGGTGTGTACAGGACTTCACGGTACTGGTCGCTTCGGTGCGTCATCGCGGCCGCTCGTTGGCGGATATTGCCCGCACTGAAATCAGTCCCTTCGCCGGCTTCGTGGCCATGGTCGCCGTTCTTTTTATTCTTCTGGTGACGCTGGCTGGCCTCGGCATCGTCGTGGTCAATGCACTCTCCAATAGTCCGTGGGGGATTTTCACGATCGGCATGACCATTCCCATCGCCATGATCATGGGATTGTGGATGTTCAAGAGCCAGGCAGGAAAGATTATCGTGACCGGCCCCAGCATCTTTGGCGTCGTCTTTCTGATCGGCGGCGTGATCGCCGGGCATTGGGTGGCGCAAAGTGGTGTTGCGGCTGCGCTCACCTTCACCCCCCATCAGATCACCATCCTCATGGCCATTTACGGTCTGGTGGCTTCCGTTCTTCCCGTCTGGCTGCTGCTGGAACCGCGCGATTACCTGTCAACCTACGTCAAGTTAGGCACGATTGCCGTGCTGATCGTGGGCGTCTTCGTGGTTCGTCCTAACATTCGTTTTCCAAATGTGACCCAGTTTGTTCACGGGGGCGGGCCGATCATCAAAGGAAGTCTCTTTCCCTTTCTCTTCGTGACCATTGCCTGTGGCGCCATCTCGGGCTTTCATTCCCTGGTGGCCTCCGGTACTACGCCCAAGATGCTGGATAAGGAAACGGACGCACGCTTCATCGGATACGGCGCCATGATCGCGGAGTCACTGGTGGGCGTTCTGGCCCTGATTGCGGCCTGTTCGTTATATCCGGGCGACTACTTTGCCATCAACACAACGCCACAGGTCTTCAGCCATCTCGGTCTGAGCGCCGTCAACCTGGATATGTTCTCCCGCGAAGTAGGAGAGAAACTGGCGGGCCGGACGGGAGGCGCGGTCTCGCTGGCTGTTGGCATGGCACAAATCTTCCGCGGCATACCTGGCATGGATCGTCTGATGGGGTACTGGTACCACTATGCCGTTATGTTCGAAGCCCTATTCATCCTGACTACTGTCGACGCCGGAACCCGTTGTGCCCGCTACGTTCTACAGGAACTGATGGGCAAAGCGTACAAGCCATTCGGCGACACTGCGTGGCTCCCGGGAAATCTGATTACCAGTTTCTTCGTCGTTCTGGGGTGGGGATACCTGATCTACACAGGAAGTATTTCCACCATCTGGCCGCTGTTCGGAACCGGGAACCAGTTACTGGCGACCATCGCCCTAGCGGTGACGACTACCTTCCTCATCAACATGGGCGAGCAGAAATACGCCTGGATCACGGCGGTTCCGATGTGCTTTGTAGGCGTAACCACGCTTACGGCGGGAGTGCTGTCGATTAAGAATATCTTCTGGCCCTTGACCCGCCAGCCCGGTCACGTATTTACGGGCTATCTGGATTCAGTTCTGATGACGATTTTTATCGTCGGCGTGGTTCTGGTCGTGTCCAGCGCGGTGCGACGCTGGATCGCGGTGCTGAACGGCGCTCCCGCACCAGTGGAAGCTTTCGGCCCTCCGCTCACCGCTGGCGGCGAAGTTAAGATGGGCTGCTGCTAGAAATCACGCGACACACAGGCCGCCTCCGCTAAATCTACGCTGGCATGCAATCCCATTTCGCCGTTCAAGAATCGGTGTCAACCATTCTCACTTCTTGGAGTACTCATCTCGCAGGCGCACCTGCCGGTCGGTCATCGGAACTTCACGACCTGCAATGAAGACCTGCTTCACATCGGTTTTCACGTCCAGCGGATCGCCGTTCGCAACCACGACGTTGGCGGTTTTGCCGGCATCGAGCGACCCGAGTTGATCGGCGACGCCCCAGATCTCGGCGGCGTTGAGGGTTATCGCCTTGAGCGCTTCGTCATAAGGGAGGCCGAAGGCGGTTGCGTATCCTGCCTGGTCGGGCAGGTTGCGCACGTTGTGCGCAGAGTAGGAAGCGAACACGATTTTGACGCCGCGTTTGTAGAGCTGCGCCGGAAGGCTGTAGACAGTATCGTAACGCTCGTCTTCTTTCGGTGCTTCGTAGATGGGCCCCACGATCACCGGCACTTTGAGACTGGCCACGTAGTCGAGGACGGGCTGCGAATGGCTGATGTGGTTGAGCACGAACTTCAGCTTGAACTCATTGGCCAGGCTGACCGCGGTCTGCAGATCGCTGGGGCTTTCGGCCGCGAGCACGATGGTTTTCTTGCCCTCGAGATACGGCAGCATGGCTTCCAACTTGAGATCGCGCTTGGGGGCGGTGGGCTCGGATTTCTTGTCTTTATTCTGGTCTTTATTCTTGTCCTTGTCTTTATCCTCTTTCTTCTGAGCCGCGTCAGCTTTCTTGCGTTCGTAGTCCGTCCACTTCGATTTGTAATCTTGCGCGTCGAGGAAGGCTTGGCGCAGTTGCGCTGCCAGGCCCATGCGGGTGGAGGGGAACTTGCGCCCTTCGCCTCTGCGGCGCTGATCGCCGGTGAAGTTCAGCGGCATGGCGTTATCGCGGATCAGCAGCATCTCGCTGGCATTGGCACCAGCCAACTGAATGAAAGAATCCTGACCAGGCAGCGTGTCGCCACTTTCCGGAGCGACCACGGCATTCGTGATCCCGTTCATGCGAGCGACCGGGATCAGAGCCGACTCCGCGTGGAAGGCCTCGGCCGTGTGCATGTGGGGCATGATCTCGTCGCTCATTTCGACCAGATCGTTGGTCATTTCTTCGGCGGAAATTTCCGTGAGGCCTAGTTGTGTCTCGGAATCGATTAGGCCGGGATAGATGGTCATGCCGGTCACATCGAGGACCTGCGCGCCGCTGGGGACGTTCACGGAACTCGCGGCACCGACCGCAACAATCTTCCCGCCCTGCATGACGATCGCGCCGTTTTCAATCACGCCGTGGGAAACCGTCAACAGCTTGCCACCGCGGAGAACCACGGGACGGTCCTGGGCGAACGCCGATCCGGTGACAATGATGACAATAAGAACTGTCATTCCGACCCTGAGCCAGTCGAAGGGGAGGAAACTGCATTTCGCTGAAAGGTGATAGCTGACAGTTGATGGCCGCGTCATTCTCCGCATTATTCTCCCTCCTTGTAATGCGTGGTTCCGAACCCCGGCAGCGAGCGGTCGAAGTACACGTCGCCATCGATCAGAACTTTTTCCGGCACACCGTAACTCGACAGCGGATATCCATTCCAGATCACCAGGTCGGCGTCCTTGCCCACGTCAATCGAACCCACGCGATCGTCCACGCCCACGATCCAGGCGGGGTTCAGCGTGATCATCTTCAAGGCTTCTTCTTCGGTAGCGCCGCCGTAGCGCATGGCCTTGGCGGCTTCCTGATTCAGCCGGCGCGTGTAATCCTCGGAGTCGCTCTTGATCGCCACGCGCACGCCCTTGCGCATGGACATGGTAGCGTTCCACGGGATCGCGTCCCAGGCCTCCTGCTTGTAACCCCACCAATCGGCGAACGTGGCAATCGCAATATTGTTTTCCGCCAACTGGTCGGCGACTTTGTAAGCTTCAAGAGCATGGTGGAAGGCGCGAATCTTGTAGCCGAATTCCTTCGCCATGGCGATTTCGGTCAGCATTTCGTCGGCGCGATAGATGTGAATCTGCACCATGATCTTGCCGCGCAGCACGTCGGCGAGGGCCTCGAGCTTCAGGTCGCGTTTGGGCGGCGAGGCATCCTTATCGCCACGCTTGACCTTCTCGTTGTAGTTGTCCCAGTCGCGCATGTAGTCCTGCGCCTCGACCAGAGCCTGCCGTTGGACCGCAAAATTGCCCATGCGGGTGGAGGGCAACTGATCGCGGCTGCCGTAGACGCGCTTGGGATTCTCGCCGCTCGCGAACTTGATGGAGCGCGGCGCATTCGGGAAAAGCATTTCGTCGCGCGACGCGCCGTATTTGTGCTTGATCACTACCGCCTGCCCGCCGATCATGTTGGCCGATCCGTGCAGCAATAACGACGTGGTCACGCCGCCCGCCAGCGCGCGGTAAATCGCCTTGTCCTGGTAGTCGAAGGCGTCTTTCATCATCATCTGCGGGGTGACGGGGCTGGTGGCTTCGTTGACGTCGCCATCGAGAGCGATGTGCGAGTGCGAATCGACGATGCCCGGGGTCAGGTACTTCCCTCCGGCATCGATGACGGCAGCGCCGGCCGGCGCGTTGACGGTTTCGCCGACAGCAGCAATCTTGCCGTCCTTAATGTAGACCGCGCCTTTCGCAATCGTGCCGTGCGTTACGGTCATCACTATAGCGTTCTTGATCACGATGTCGCGAAGGGCGGTGCCGTCGGATTGCCCGAACGCAGCCGCGGATGCCAGCGCCACAGTCAAAGTCAACGTCAACGCCAGGCAGACGCTGTGCAGTACAAGCGTTCTCTTGGAAATCAAGCGCATGAGTTGAACCCCGGAAAAAGTCGTGGACAGCACTCGGATTGTAGGAGTGGAGGCGAAAAGGGTCAATGTGAAACGCGAATTTCCGGGCGAGACCAGGCTCACGGAGTTAGGTTATGAGCTCCTGGCTTTCTCACCCGGCGCTGGCTACTTTCACAGGCTGCGGCGAAACTCATTCCCGCGCAAAAAGTGCGACCTCAGCGGCTAAAGCTGCATTGAAAACAGGACACATACCGCAGCGATAAATCGCTGCGCCACCCAAAATCAAGTGCACCATCGAGTTTTTCCGCAGCCTGTTTAGCAAATGACACAAGGTGCGGAGCAGCGCAGCCCCGCACCTCGTCCCAGTCCCGCTGAGTTCTATGAAGTGCCCGTCCCACTCAAATCAACCGTCTGCGGGCTGTCTCCGGCATTGTCGGTCAGGATCAATGCCCCGGTGAATGCCCCCGTTGACTTGGGAGCGAATTCGACCGAGATCGTACAGGTCGCTCCCGCCGTAAGTGACGTCCCGCAGGTGTTGGCCGAGACGGTAAATGGACCAACCGTGGCGACACTGCTGATCGTCAGGGTCGCGTTGCCGTAGTTTTCAACCGTGATCGTCTGCGCCGCGCTGGTGGTGTTCTCCTTCTGGCTGGGGAACGTCAACGACGTCGGCGAGAGATACACGGCGGCGAACGCCCCATTGCCCGTGATCGCTATGGTCTGTGGGCTGTTGGCGGCGTTATCGGTGAGCGTGACCGTCGCCGTCTGATTTTCCAGAGTGGACGGCGTGAAGTTCACCATGATCGAGCACGTTCCGTTCACGGCGATGCTTCCCGTGCAGGTGTTAGTTTGCGTGAAGTCCGACGAGACCGTACCTGTGATCGTGATGCTCGTGAAGGTCAACGCCGAAGTGCCAGTATTCTTCACGGTTACGGTCTGCGTACTCAGGGTATTCAGCGGCACGTTCGGGAACGCCAGACTCGCCGGGGTTAACGTGACCACCGGCAAGGCGCCTGCCTTGCCCGTGCCGGTTAGGGTCACGGAGTGCGGACTTCCGGTCGCGCTATCCGTGACGGTGACGGTTGCGGTGCGGGTTCCGGTTGCAACCGGCGAGAAGGTGACCGCGATGTTGCAGCTGAAACCGGCCGCCAGCGTGGCCGGGCAGTTGTTGGTTTGCTGGTAGTCGCTGGGGTCCGCACCCGCGATCACGATACTCGAGATGGTCAGACTCCCCGTGCCGTTGTTGGTGAGGTTGATGTTTTGCGCGGGACTGGTTGTGCCTTCGGCTTGCGTAGCGAACGTCAGGCTGGCCGGGGTGAGGTAAACCTCGGGCACGCTGGAACTGATTCCCGTGCCGGAGAGAGCGATGGTGCGAGGACTGCCCGGGTCGGTGTCAGTAATCGTCAGGGTTGCGCTGCGCGCTCCCGCCGCAGCTGGTGTGAAGGTAAGCCTGAAGGTGCAGTAAGACAGCGCGCTGACCTGCCCGCCCACACTGCAACTGCTGCTGGTGGTGGAGAAATCTCCAGGATTGGTGCCGCTTAGCGCAAAATTACTGATGGTTACAGCGGTGTTTCCCTGGTTGTAGTAATACACAATCTGCGCCGGACTTTGCGTGCTCACAGTTTGTGCATCGAACGTTACCGCCGCCTGCGAAAGCTGGATGTCGGCAGTGGTCGCGATCCCGGTGCCCGACAAAGTCACCTTCTGCGGAGACGGGGTGGCGTTGTCGGTGATGGTTACAGTCCCAGCCTTTGTTCCCGTGCTGGTCGGCGTGAAGGTAACGCCAATGTTGCAGGAACTATTCGGGACGAGCGAGCCGGTGCAGTTGTTGGCCAGGGCGTAGTTCGTGGTGATGGTGACATTGGTGAAAGTCACGGCAAAGTTGCCGGTGTTGGTCACGGTGATGTATTGCTCGGTACTGGTGGTTCCGGTGACCTGAGGTCCGAAGACCAGGGTGGTGGGCGTCACCGCGAGCAACTTGGTTTCTGCCACTCCGGTTCCAGTGAGAGCAATGGCGGTTGGACTGCCTGCGCTGTCAGTCACGGTGAGTGTGGCCGTGCGCGCGCCTGCCGCCGCGGGCGTGAAAGACACGTACACGTTGCAGGTGTTGTTCAGCGGCCCTTGAGACAGCGTGCCCGGTGATAACGGGCATTCATTGCTCAGGGTAAAGTCGGCCGCGTCAGCGCCGCTCAATGCAATGGAGTTGATGGTTACGGGGGACGTGCCTGTATTGGTCAGCAGCACGTAGGGCTCGAGAGCACTTTGCGTGGTGATTACCTGCGGTGGGAAGGCGATGGCGGTGGGACCGATTTCCAGCGCCTGCCCCGTGGCAACTCCCATGCCCGAAAGCGTAATCACCTGCGGACTGCCGGCAGCTCCGGTATAGGTAATGGTGACCGTGGCTGTGCGTGCTCCCGCCGCGGTGGGCGTGAAGGTTACGTTGACGTTGCAATTGGAATAGGCGGCTAACGGGTTCGTGGTCGAACACGCGGACATGGTGAAATCGCCGGGATTGGTTCCACCCAGCACGATGCTGGAAATCGTGAGCGGCGAGTTGCCAGTGTTTTCGAACGTCGCCGCCTGGTTCGGACTAGTAAAGCCGACGGTCTCCTTCGGGAATTGCAGCACGCTTTGTAGCAGCACCGCCGAAGAAGTGGAAGCTACGCCAAAACCGGCCAGAGTGACGGTCTGGGTTCCAGCGCTGTCAGTAATGGTAACCGCCGCGGTCGCAGCGCCAGCTGCTGCTGGTT
>CAWDBW010000030.1:0-56257 GCA_963800405.1 uncultured Acidobacteriota bacterium | reverse complement strand
ATCAAAATCGAAGGTTCTACCATACGTGTATTGCGGCTTTGGTTTTTTGGTTGTCTTTTTCATACCCAACAACATAACCACTCTCTCCCCGCTGTCAAGCCCCACTACTTCTTGAACACTACTCCCTCATTTAGCCCGTTAAAATGCTCGAAAAACGCTTGGCACTCATACAATTTCATTTTGGCTATGAAATCAAACGGAAAACTATTACGCAACGCAATCACCTGCGATTTCCTCTTCCACCTCGCTCGCCTTGAAGAAGCTACATAGATTGTCCAAATACAAGCATTTATTCTTCCCGCGCTCCGCAACAATCTTCTGCTTCGCGTAATGACAAGCGCTAACAACGAATATCAATTTCTCGGTGGGCATTAACCTGCTCGAAATCCAATGCCATAGTTCCATGCTCAATTAGCGAATGAACGAATGTCTCGAACTTGCGGTAATACTCATACCACATGCTAAACTTCAATCCAGCCTCGCCTCCGACATAGCCCCTTATTATCCTAATGACCGTTTCTATGTCGGTAATCTTGAAGTCATTGGCCTTGATTAGCGATTCGGAAGCCAGTGTCCATGCCCTAGGCGAAGGGGAAGCATAACAGCGGTGTCCTGAATGTCTCCGCAGGCTAGTTCTGGGTTGGATTGAAGGAAGCCTAGGATTAGGTCATGCACGCCATTTGTTCTGCCCCATTCGAGCCATTTCTCGAAGTTGAATGACAATATGAACTTGGCAGCCGGGCTGCGGACAACCGGCGGGGTAACCGTCGTTGCCGGCGCAGGCGGAACCTTTAGAGATGGGACGACTACCGCCGGAGCAACAGCTGGCGGAGCGGCAACAGCCGGAAAGCAGGTGGCGCGACGCGCGCTGCCTGCGGAGATTCAGGTGCTGGCGGCGCCGGTGCCGGACGTGGAGATGGCTCGAGCTTGGTCGCGGCAGCCTGCGCGGACTCGGCGAAGCGGTCTTCATCCTCGGGCTTGAGTGCTCCCAAAATTAATTCGGCGAGCAGGCTCAGGTTGCGGATGTCGCTGTCGTTGAAGGCGAAAGGCCAGGTGGAAAATGCCTCGAGCAGGCCAATCACGCGCCGCCGCCCGCACAGTGGCACGGCCACCATGGAGCGCGCGCCCAGCTTGCGGCAGGCTTGCAAGTTCACGCGCGGATCGGTCTCGGTGTCGTCACAGTTGACGATCTGCGCGGAACGGGAGCAGGCGCCGGAGAAAGCAGAATCGCGGTCAATGCGAGCGCCCACGTCGGGACGAACCTCGCCGGCGGCCGCGCGCAACACAATCTCGTTGTTTTCCGCCAGGGCGATGGCCAGTCCATCGGCGCCCGTGATTGCTACCGCACGCTCGTAATCAGTTGCAGAACTTCGTCGAGAATGAACTGCTCTTGCGGGTCAAACTCCGCCACCAGAGCGGCCAGACTGCCGGCGTCGAAACCTTTGTGCTGCGCGGGCCAGCGCCTTGCGGCGGCGAACCTGATCGTGCAGCGCTGCGAAGGCCAGCAGCGCTTGCAGCGCGTCGTGTTGCGGAAGGTTTCCGGTCTGCTGCAGGGTTATTCGGCGCGGGGGTATTCTGAGAATGATCGGAGCCGGCGGAAGGGCCCTGTTCCCGCGGCCACGGAGGCACATTGCCACCGCCAAGCGGAGTGGTCGCTGCACGATCCGGGTTCGTGGTGGTAGTCGCCATTCGAGACAGTTCACTTTTAAGTTATCGGGCTTTGCGCCGAGTTGCAATTACCAAGGACATGACCCTTCGGGCATGTACTTTGGTGAGCGTCTTTTAATGGGCTCCCTGCGAACTTGCGGGCATCGTTTTATTCCTCCTTGCCGCCGGAATGCTAGGGGCCGAGACGTAGCAAGCTACGTCTCTACGGTTGGATGTCGCTGGGACTAGCTTTGCACCATGTTAGTTACTAAGGCGGTATACACGGGCGGGGATAACATTCGGAGGATAGGGCCCCGACTGGGGCCGGTTTTCCGGCGGTAACAGCATTTATGGACGCAGGAACATCTCCCGCGCGACAAGCCAGGGCGAAACACCGGCACGAACTCCGCGCTCTGACTTACGTGACGCTTGATCAGGCGAACGGCGGCATCGTGCGCAACCTGAATCACGAAGGGGTCGGACTGCAGGTGGTGGCTGCGGTTCGTCCGCGGCAGCAGTTGCGGGTGCGCTTCGAACTGCGCGAGCCGCGGCTGCGCGTGGAAACCCGCGGCGAAGTTATGTGGGCCACGTCGTCGGGCCAATGTGGCATCCGTTTCCTCGAGTTGTCTCCGCAGGTCGCGCACCAGATCGACGAGTGGATTTTTGGCAGCCTGCTGGAAGCGACTGCACATTCGGAGCGGGCAGAACAAATGTTTGCCGGGACTCCGTTTGGGGACGCTGTGCTGGCCGAGTCGCTGACCTTGCCTGCGAGCGACGGGGATGACGAAGACGTTGAGGACGACGGGCTGATAGTTTCCGCGACTCCGCTGAAGGTCATCGAGTTGACGCCGCGGCCGCAGCCGGTTTCCGTGCGCGACGCGGCGGCCGAGATAACTTCGGATCGGCTGCTGGAGGAACCGGAGTTACGAGATGAGCCGCGAGAATTGGACTGGCTGTCGCGGCCACTTTCCGGGCGCAGCCTGGTCTGGACGATCAACCTACTGGTGGCGCTGGCGGCGCTGCTGCTGGTTGTGCTGGTGTTTCTTTCCGTGACCGGAGAGCCTCCACGATGGCCGCTGCCGATGATGGGCGGGGCTGTGGTGTTTGTGGCGGCCTCGTATTGGGGATTTTTTCACCTGTTCGGGGGATCCAGCCCGGGCGCACGATTGGCGCGCATGGTGAGGCCGAATTCGGAAGAGGAAGAAGTTGGAGCGCGTTTCCGGTGAAGCAGTTCAATCCGGCGCTACACAGTTTGCTGAACAGTTTGCTGCCGGGCCTCAGGGGCTGAAGCCCGCAAGGAAAAAGAGAGGTTTTATCGCAGCGCTGAAAGCGCTGTGCCACCCAAAGTTTGTTTTTTAATTTCGCGGCGCGGCTGGAAGCCGCGTCCTTTCAAAGCCCGCCCATTCGAAGCCGTTGCCCGCAACGAACACAGTCTGTGCACTTTCGGCCGGTGCGAACTGGCGACTGGGTACTGGCGCTATTTTTCTAATTCGCGAAGTACTGCTGGGCCAGCCAGAGCTGCAGGGTGCGCTGCTGATGGGGCGCAAGTTTCACGAAGCGGATGCCCAGATTTCCCCGCTTATCCTGCCAGGCAATCTCCGCCTGGGCCTTTAACCCTGCGCGGGCGCCGGGCAACGCAAATGAGACCTGCAGGCTCGTAACCGGCTCGACCGGGTCGGGGGTGTGAATCTGCATTCCTCCCTGACTGACATTGACCAGGAACGCCTCCAGCGGCTTGTGTCCCTTGCGGTTCAGTGACACGGGCACTTCCAGGCCGGCGCGGTGATAGCGCAGGCGCCCATCGAGAATCATGCTGCGCGCCGCGGAGAGCGTGCGCACGGCCTGCTCCACAGAGATTGGCTTTTCGAAGGCGAACAGCGCGCCCGTCTGATCGAGACTCTGGGTGCACCGCGGACCACCCATAATGACCAGGGGCACGGTTTTCGGCGATGACTCGCATTGCAACTGGTGCAGGAATTGCGCGCTGCCGTTCAGATCGCAGTCCACGATGAGGGCATCGATTTTGGATTTGCTGAGCCGGGCCAACGCCCGCTCCGGTTCGTTTTCGACGGAAACGTCCATGTGAAGACTGCCAAGAATGCATTCCAGAACGCTGACTTCCTGCCAGTCGCGCGAAACCACCATCGAGGAAAGTGTCATGCCTTCAACTGTAGACAGGTCCGTAATGGGGACGTAGATAACCAACGTAACGCGACGGGCGGTGCTCGGCTGCCCCAGTGCCACCCAAGAGCGGGCAGCCATTCGACCGCTCGTGAGGTTTTGAGTGTAAGTGCTGGTTTCGCCAGTTGAGGAGAGCGGTGCCTGCACTCACGTTACACTTCGCACGTGGGAAAAACAAAGAGCAGCGAACCTGGGTCCGCTGCTCGTAGCTTTTACATTTTCCCCATGTACTGCCCCGCGCAAAACGTCACTACTGGTTCAGCGGGTTGAATACCAGAATGCCTGCTTCCGTTGCGGAGCAAACGCCGGCTGGGTCGACGCGAACCACTGCGTCTTCTTCCGCGCAGAAGCCGCGAATGCCGGTCTGGTTGATGGTGTTCGGAACACCTTTTACCGTGTAGCCCGCGTTCACACCGCCCGTAACCGTACCGGCGCCCGTGGTGAACTGGTATCCGCTCTTGCCGCCGCCCGCGGGGTTGCCGTTGTTGGACAGCACCGCATCAATCAAGCAGGCTGTGGTGGAGCTAGGAACGCAAGCCGCGCCCAACGCGCCGCCTAGGTTCACCAGCGCCGGAGCATAGCCGACCGTCGGATAACCAGTCTGGTAGGTGATCTCCGCAGTGCTGATGGTTCGCAACGATGACACAGCCGACGACTCGTTGGCCGCCATACGGGCGCGGAGCAGGTTCGGAATCGCGATCGCAGCAATGATCAGGATGATGGCTACGACGATCAGCAACTCGATGAGTGAGAAGCCCTTTTGTTTGTTCACTTGATTCAATCTCCCGGCAAGAAGTGGTCAGCCTCGTCTGTGTTTGTGAGACTTCACTCACCCTTTTGCACGTCGTGAGCCAGAGTGGGAAAGCGGTCGAACCGAGAGGGTCGCGCTACAAGTGCTTTGTTTTCAGCCGAAACTGTCACTGCCCTCGGTTAGCAGGCCGAAAACGGCGTTACGGAATTGTTTTGGAGGCTGACATTTTTTGTCAGTGCGACGCGAAATGTCTGTGTGAGTTAGTGAAAAATCCGATTGCCAACTCAAAACAGGGCTCGATCGATCGTACTCACTTTCCCCGGTACCACTCGACCGTGCGGCGCAAGCCCTCTTCGAAATCTACTTTGGGCTTGTAGCCGAGAGCGGCTTCGGCTTTGGAGATGTCGGCCAGGGAGTGCTTGATGTCTCCGCCGCGCTCGGCTTCGTACTTGGGTTGGCCGGAGTATCCCGTCAGCGCCTGCAGCAGCTTATAGGTTTCATTGAGGCTGACGCGGCGGGCGGTGGCAACGTTGAAGACTTGTCCAGCGGCTTGCGCTGCAGGGGCTTTGCAGGCCAGCAGGTTGGCCTCGACGGCGTTGTCGATGTAGGTAAAGTCGCGGCTCTGCTCGCCGTCGCCGTAGATGGCGGGCTGCTGGCCGCGCAGCATCAGCGTGATGAACTTCGCCAGCACTCCTGAATAGGGAGACGAGGGATCCTGCCGCGGGCCGAAGATGTTGAAGTAACGCAGGGCGACGGTTTCAAGCTGGTAGCAGCGGTAAAAAGAAATCAGGTAGTGCTCGCTGGCCAGCTTGGCCACGGCATAGGGGGAAATCGGGTCGGCCTTCATGGCTTCGTGCTTGGGCAGCGCGGGGGTGTCTCCGTAGGCGGACGATGACGCGGCGAAGACTACGCGCTTCACTTTGGCGTCGCGGGCGGCCACTAGCACGTTGACCGTGCCGTCGAGGTTGGCGCGATTGCTGCCCAGCGGGTCGAGAACGGATTTGGGCACGGAAGGAATCGCCGCCTGATGCAGCACGAAATCGACTCCGGCGCAAGCTTTGTGCATGGCGTCGAGGTCGAGGATGTCGGCTTCGCGGAAGTCGATGCGATCCAGAAGTTCCGCGATATTTTCACGCTTCCGGTGGAGAAATTGTCTACGCCGCGCACCCGTTCGCCGCGGTTAAGCAGCGCCCGGGCCAGCGACGATCCGATGAAGCCGCCAATGCCAGTGATCAGATAGAGAGCCATGCTTTTTCATCATAGCGAATGGGAGAGATTTCGTCCGGAGGCGGGATGAGAGAAGTTACGAGGAGGTGACGAATCGGGTTCCGATGAAGCATGCTCCGGCCAGAATCGGGGAGGGTGGGGCGAGAGAGGCGCCCGAACTAGAACCGGTCGCGCACGGCCTGGCTCTGGCGGAGAACGCGCAGGAAGTCTTCCCGCATCAGCATCTGGCGGGTTTCGAAGAAATCCGTCAGCGCCTGCAGCGCGGCTCGGGGATCGGTGATCAGCGGCAACGCCTCCAGCGGTGCGAGGGCGGGAAGCGCGGAGGCAATTCCTGGACCCATGGTTAGGAACGACGGTGAGACAGTGGCCAGCAAAGCGCGCAAGCGGAGTCGGTTCTCGTCCGACATTTCCGTGAAGGCGATTCCCATGCCGAGGTAGGGATAGGTTACGCGGACGGCGGCCTTGGTCTCGACGCGCTCTCCGTTGGCGTCCAGCTTCAGGTTCAGGACGGTGTCGACGGGATAGGTGGCCTGCGCTTCCACGTAACAGCCCAGCAGGCTGATGTCGGTGAAGGCGGCCCAGGTGTGTACGTCGCAACCCTCCTCGCGAATCTGGACGCTGCCTTCGCAGGAGTAGCGCGGGCTGCGGCGTTTTTCCGCGCCCTGGAACTGGCCGGAATCGGCCGCCGCGGAAATCGACGCGGAATCGGTTGCCGCGGTCCTGCGGCGCCGGCACCGCACTCGCGGAGTACAGGCTGGATGTGTGCTTCAGGGCTCTTAGATATGCGCCGCCGAGATCGATTTCCTCCGCCATCGCGTCCTCATCGCGAACCAACCACGCCCGCTCTGATCTCTCATCTTGCATCTTGCATCTCTCGTCTTTCGTCGCTCATCTCTCGCTTGAGAGTCAACAGCAAGGCTCCCGGAAACGAGGCGCTTTGCCGCGGATCCTGATGTGATTATCGGAAAGAACGCATCCCGACATTAGACGAGCTAAAGGGAAGACCGTGGTAAGAGAGTTCTAATGAAGCGGCGTGCCCGAGGAGGCTTCGGCCGAAGGTCGTTGCTGGGCGGCTTGCCGGATCTGGGCCCAGAGTTCGTCGCGTCCGGCGCCGGTCTTGGCCGAGTAAGGAAGCAGGCGGGCGGCGGGATATTCCTGGGTCAGGGTGCGCAGCGCGTTTTTCAGGCTATTGTTGGAGAGCCGGTCGCTCTTGGTAGCCACCAGCAGGAATTCGCGGTCTGAACGGTGAGAAAGTCCAACAGCTGGCGGTCACTCTGCTGCGGAGGAACGTTGGCATCGACCAGAACGATGCACAGGCCGAGCGTGGGGCGGTCGTTGAGATAAGGCTCGATGAACTTCGGCCATTCCTGGGAAATCTCGCGGGAAATCTTGGCGTAACCGTAGCCGGGGAGATCGGCGAAAATCAGCTCGGGACGAGGCTTTCCGGGCCAGCGGATCTCGAAGAAATTGATGGCGCGGGTGCGGCCGGGAGTGGAACTGGTGCGCGCCACCTTGTCGCCGACCAGGGAGTTGATGACGCTCGATTTGCCCACGTTGGAGCGGCCGAGGAAGGCGATCTCCGGCAGGCTGGGAGCGGGGAAGTGCGCGGCATCGGTGGCCGACGCCAGAAAGCGGGAGATAACCCTCATGCTCAAGTTTGCAACGAGCGAGGGCCGGTTGGCAAGCCGAGGGCGATTCGTAGAGACGTTGCTGGCAACGTCTCTCTCGCCAGCATTCGAAATGCTGCCGGCAGAGACGTAGCCAGCTACGTCTCTACGGCATGAGCGGAGTCAGTGTTGATGGTTACTGGTGTGCTGTGGGAGCTTCCGGAGTGCCGGAGGTTAACGGAGCGATGGGTTGCGTGGATTCTTCGTCCAACTGCTTGGGCAGCGGAGATTCCAGGGCAATGGCCAAGACCTGATCCATGGTGTCGACGAAATGCAGCTTCATGGCATTGCGCAGGTTCTCCGGGACTTCAGCGACATCTTTTTCGTTGTCCTTGGGCAGGATGACTTCGAAGAGTCCGGCGCGATGCGCGGCCAGCAGTTTTTCTTTCAGGCCGCCGATGGGCAGAACTTTGCCGCGCAGCGTGATCTCGCCGGTCATGGCCAGGTCGCGGCGCACGGGAATTTTGCTGAGCGCGCTCGAGATGGCGGTGGCGATAGTGATTCCGGCCGATGGGCCGTCCTTAGGAATAGCGCCTTCGGGGACGTGCACATGCAGATCGAGATTGCGGTAGAAGTCGCGGGTCAGGCCGAGCCGGCTGGCGCGGGAACGCACGTAGGACATAGCGGCCTGCGCGGATTCCTGCATGACGTCGCCGAGTTTGCCGGTCAGCGTGAGCTTGCCTTTGCCGTCGACCACACTGGCCTCTGTGCTTAGGATGGAGCCGCCAACTTCGGTCCACGCCAGGCCGGTGACCAGGCCGATTTCGGATTTTTCATGCGCCAGGGTGTCGCGGAACTTGATCACGCCAAGGAAGTCGTTGACGTTCTCGCCAGTGATGGTGATGTTGTAGTTCTCGCCTTCCTTAACAACCTTGCGGGCGACCTTGCGGCAGACATTGCCGATTTCGCGTTCCAGGTTGCGCACGCCCGCTTCGCGGGTGTAGGAGCGGATAAGGCCGGTGATGGCTTCGTCGGTGAACTTGATGTTTTTGTCCGACAGGCCCGCTGCCAGCATCTGTTTCTTGACCAGGAACTGCTTGGCGATTTCTACTTTTTCCTGCTCGGTGTAGCCGTGCAGACGGAGCACTTCCATGCGGTCCTGCAAGGCCGCCGGGATGGTGTGCATCACGTTCGCCGTGGCGACGAAGAAAACTTGCGAGAGATCGTATTCCACGTCGAGGTAGTGATCGACGAACATGAAATTCTGTTCGGGATCGAGCACTTCGAGCAGCGCCGCCGAGGGGTCGCCGCGGAAGTCCATCGACATCTTGTCGACTTCATCGAGCATGAAGACCGGATTCTTGGTGCCGGCCTTTTTCATCATCTGAATGATCTGGCCGGGCAGGGCGCCGATGTAGGTGCGGCGGTGGCCACGGATTTCGGCCTCGTCGCGCACGCCGCCCAGCGACATGCGGACAAACTTACGGCCGGTGGCCTTGGCGATCGACATGCCCAGCGAAGTCTTGCCCACGCCCGGAGGTCCGACGAAACAGAGGATCGAGCCCTTGGGATTTTTTACCAGCTGGCGCACGGCGAGGAATTCGAGGATGCGCTCTTTGATTTTTTCCAGGCCGTAATGATCTTCGTTCAGAATTTTTTCGGCGCGGGAAATGTTGCGGATTTCTTTGGAGCGCTTCTTCCACGGCACGGCCAGCAGCCAGTCGAGATAGTTGCGCGAAACGGTCGACTCGGCCGACATGGGCGGCATGGCTTCGAGTTTCTTCAGTTCCTGCAGCGCCTTGTCTTTGGTTTCTTTGGGCATGCCGGCGGCTTCGATCTTCTTTTTCAGTTCGTCGAACTCGCTCTTTTCGCCGCGGCCCAGTTCCTTCTGGATGGCCTTGATCTTCTCGTTGAGGTAATACTCTTTTTGCGCCTTTTCCATCTGGCGCTTCACGCGCGACTGGATGGTGCGGTCGACGTTTAATTTTTCGATTTCGATGTCGAGTACGTCGGCGATACGTGTGAGACGCTCGGCGGGATCGAAAATCTCCAGCAGTTCCTGTTTTTCTTCGATCGAGAGTTGCAGGTTGGCGGAAATCACGTCGGTCAGCTTGGCCGGATCTTCCATGCGCACGGCCGAAATCATGGTCTCGTAGTTAAGGGCCTGGCACAGCTTGACGTATTGTTCGAACAGGGAAGTCACGCGCTGCATGCCGGCTTCGAGCGCCGGATTGGGTTCGGTGCCGTAGCGCGCTACCCGGACCGTGGCTTGCATGAAGCCCTCGGTGTCGATTACCTGCAGAATCTTGCCGCGTTCAATGCCTTCGACCAGAACCTTGATGTTGCCGTCGGGCAGTTTCAGGTTCTGCACGATGTTGACGATCGTGCCGACTTGATAAATCTCGTTAGACTTAGGCTCATCGATGGAGGCATCGTGCTGGGTGGCCAGGAAGATCTTCTTGTCCGCCGCCAGAGCCTCTTCGAGCGCGCGCACGCTCGATTCACGGCCCACCACGAACGGGGTCATCATGAAAGGAAAAATGACCACGTCCCGGATGGGCATCATGGGCAGCTTCCTGGATTCGAACTTTTCCTTGGATGTGGTCACTGAGTCTCCCTGGGATACAGCCAACCGACCAACCTGCGAGAACCCTTAATTCTACCGCGTTCGTGGCATCCGGCGACATGGCACTTAGCTACCATGTTCTGCCGAGTATGTCTTACCGACTATTCCTGCGGCATCTTGACACTTGCGCTGCTGGTGCTGTCGGCAGAGACGTAGCCAGCTACGTCTCTACGATCACGCTACTTAGCCGGCTTTTTCCATTACGGTGGCGAACGAGGCGCTGCGTTTTTCTACCATTTCCCGCGTGACTTCAAATTCTTTGACTTTCTTCTGGCTGGGCAGATTGAACATGAGGTCGAGCATGAGTTCTTCGAGAATCATGCGCAGGCCGCGCGCCCCTACCTTGCGTGCCATGGCCTGGCGCGCGATGGCGCGCAGCGCGTCGTCGGAGAACTTGAGGCGCACGTTCTCGAACTCAAACAGGCGCTGGTATTGCTTCACGATGGCGTTCTTGGGGCGAGTGAGGATTTCGATGAGCGCGAATTCGTCGAGATCTTCGAGCATGCCCACCACCGGCAGGCGGCCGACAAATTCGGGGATCAGGCCGAACTTGATCAGGTCTTCCGGCTGGATCTCGGTCAACAGTTCCTGAGTGCGCTTCTTCGAGGTAATCGCTTCATCTTTTTCGGCGTCTTCGCCGCTGCGGAAGCCGAGAGACTTTTTGCCAATTCTGCGGGAGATGATCTTGTCGAGGCCAACGAACGCTCCGCCGCAAATGAAGAGAATGTTGGTGGTGTCGACCGGCGTGAATTCCTGGTGCGGATGTTTGCGTCCGCCCTGCGGTGGAACGTTGGCGATGGTGCCTTCGAGAATCTTGAGCAGAGCTTGCTGCACGCCCTCGCCGGAAACGTCGCGGGTGATCGAAGGATTCTCGTCCTTGCGGCCGATCTTGTCGACTTCATCGATGTAGATAATGCCAGTCTGGGTGCGGCTGACGTCGCCGTCGGCGGCCTGTAAGAGCTTGAGGATGATGTTCTCGACGTCCTCGCCAACGTAGCCGGCTTCGGTGAGCGTGGTGGCATCGACAATGGCGAAAGGAACGTCGAGCATGCGGGCCAGGGTTTGCGCCAGCAGAGTTTTGCCGGTTCCGGTCGGGCCGATCAGCATGATGTTCGACTTGGTCAGTTCGATGCCGTCACCGGTCTTCTGCCGGTTCATGAAAATGCGTTTGTAGTGGTTGTAGACGGCGACCGCCAGCTTCTTCTTGGTCTGCTCCTGGCCGATGACATATTCGTCGAGGAAGTTTTTTACTTCCTGAGGTTTGGGGAGCTGGTTGGGCGTGCTGCTGGCCGGAGTTGCGGTGCGGTCGTCTTCCAGGATGGAATTGCAGACCGCTACGCACTCGTCGCAAATATAAGCGCGGGGATAATCGCTGGGCGACGAGATCAGTTTGGCCACGGCGTCCTGCGACTTGTGGCAGAACGAACAGCGGAGAATCTCGTCGGACCCCGACTTGTTTTTCACTCGGCTCTACTCCTTAAGGTTTCTGCGGCAACCGACCCCAGCGTACGCCGGCTGATCTTAACTCTTTCAAATCGCCGCTGCGCTTTTTCGCCGCCGACTTCCTTCAGCCGCGAAGGCCGATCATACCGCTTTTGCCGTCTTATAGATGATATCGTCTATGATTCCATATTCCTTTGCCTGCTGCGCGTTCATGATGAAGTCGCGCTCGACATCTTTCTCCACTTTGTCCAGTTTCTGACCGCTGTGCTTGGAAAGTAACTGGTTAGTAATCTCGCGCATGCGTAAAATCTCGCGCGCGTGGATGTCAATGTCGGTGGCTTGTCCTGACAAACCTCCCATAGACGGCTGATGTATTAGAATTCGCGAATTCGGCAGTGCCAATCTCTTTTTAGGTTCGCCTGATGCCAAAAGTAATGCGGCCATCGAGGCGGCCTGGCCCACGCACAGCGTCATGACGTCGTTCTTCACGTATTGCATGGTGTCGTAAATCGCCATGCCGGCCGTGATGGAGCCGCCCGGAGAGTTGATGTAAAGCTGGATGTCTTTCTCGGGATCTTCCTGAGCCAGAAACAACATTTGGGCAATGACCAGGTTGGCGATGTTGTCGTCAATGGGCGTGCCGATGAAGATAATGTTGTCGCGCAGCAGCCGGGAATAGATGTCGTAGGCGCGTTCGCCCCGCCCAGTCTGCTCGATAACCATGGGGACCAGCATCATTTGCGGATCGTTCTTGCGAGAATCATTTGAGTTCATGTTCACCTTGTCACACTCTGCCCCGACGCAACGCCTAGCTGGCTGGGGAGGATTCGAAAGAGGTCCGCGCTTTTTTGCGCTACGCGGACTGGTGATATAGAAAATCGAGGGTCTTTTCGCTGCGGATTCTGTTCCGGATTCTATCGAGGCCCCCATCCTGTGTCAAACGAGCGCGGACCGCTTCGGAAGTCTGTTTCGACTGCTGGGCGAGGGCTTCAATCTCGTGATTGAACTCCTCGTCGCTGACGTCGATTTTTTCCAGCTCCGCAACGCGTTCCAGTAACAACGACGACTTTACATCCTGCAGCGCCTGATCGCGCTGGCCCGCCCGCAGACGCGGCAGGTCCATCTTTTTCAGGTCCTCCATCTTCATGCCCTGGGCGGCGAGCGCGCGCAGGCCGCGCTCCAGGCGCAAGTCGATCTGCCGGTCAACCAGCGACTCCGGCACTTCGAAATCATTGCGCTTCACCAGTTCGGCAACCAGCTTGTCTTTGGCTTCGCGCTCGGCTTCATGCTTGCGCTCGGCTTGCATGTTTTCGCGAATCTGCTTGCGGACCTGTTCGAGGCTCGTGAACTCGCCGAGCTCCTTGGCGAAGTCATCATTTAATTCAGGAAGGTTTTTCTGTTTGATAGCCTGAATCTTCACGTTGTAGACAAAGGTCTTTCCCGCCAGGCGCTTGTCGGCGAAGTCCGCCGCATAGGTTACTTCGAACTCGCGCTGGTCTCCGGCACTGGCGCCGCGCAGGTTCTCGGTGAACTCGGGCACCGTGTTCTTGCCGCCGATCTCGATGAGGATTTCGTCCATGTGCACGGGCTTGCTGGTCTCGTCGTCCACTTTCGGCTTGCCATCCATCGCGGCCTGCGCGAAGTCGCCATCGGCCAGCGGACGTCCTTCGACCGACGCGAACGTGGCGTGCTGCTCGCGCACGTTGTTCAGAGCGTCTTCGACTTCTTCATCCTTTACGACGATCTCGGGATGGTCGGCGCGCAGCTCCTTGTAACCTTCGACCACGATTTCGGGCAGGATTTCAAAGCTGGCCTTGAAGCGCAGGGGCTCGCCCTCATGAATGTGCAGGTCGGTAACGCGCGGCTGCGAGACCGGAATCATGCCGAGCTTTTCGGCCTCTTTGCGGAAGTAGCGCGGGACCAGGGCCTCGACCACATCGCTCTTCAGGTCTTCTTTAAAGCGTTGTTTGATGATGGAGGCGGGCACGTGCCCGGCGCGAAAGCCCGGCAGCCGCGCCACCTTCTGATATTTCTGGATGATGACGTCCATTTCGCGAGCGACTTCGGCGGCCGGAATCTCGACCGAGATTTCGCGTTTCACGCCATCCTGCTTCGCCTCGTTGTTGACGTCGCCCTTGGCGCCGACTGTTTCAGTGGGACTCACGTTTTCCCTTTCAGCTTGCCCGGCCCGGCTTGCGTGGCCGTATGGCGGCCGTATCTGAGGGCCTTTGTGCGCAGGACCGAGCGCGAGGACCGATACCGTTTACACGCCGTTAATATTGAGTGTAAAGACTTAGGGAGAGCAGCGTCAAACGATGAACGGGGTGGAAGGAAGGGACGGCAAAACTGCCACACCCCGTTTTGCTTTGAGATTGCACCCTAACGGTAAGACATTCGCAGAATTGATTCAGGAATCTGTTGCACAATCCGCAGGACATTCCTTTTCTCAGCGGCCTGATTCAGCGCGAGATCATCTATCGCGTCCTGCGAGGACGCGTGGGAGCGCGCTTACGCGGAGTAGCAACACTCGGAGATCAGAGCCACCGGACGGCAAAAGCGATTGCTTGGATAGCCGCGAACTATGCCAAGCCTCTGCGCGTGGAAAACCTCGCACAGGTGGCGAGCATGGGCGTATCCACTCTCCACCATCATTTCCGGATGCTGACCGCGATGAGCCCGCTACAGTATCAAAAACAACTGAGGCTTCAATTGGCGCGGAGCCTGATGCTGAACAATGGTCTCGATGCCGCTAGTGCAGACTTCGAGGTTGGCTACGAAAGCGCTACGCAATTCAATCGCGAATACAGCCGCTTCTTCGGCCAACCCCCGATGCGAGACGTTCGAGCGCTTCTCTCTCCAGGTGCTCCGAAACTCGAATCGGTCAGTAGCTTGTGAATTGAGTAGTTCATGGAGTCCCCGTTCCAACATGATCACATCACAGGGGGGGCGCTCTGGGACCATGTCTTTCCCTTCTCCCGTCAAACGCGAACTGGCGTGGTGTGTAACCGTCGAGCCGGGTCCAGGGTCACTCATCTCCTCCCACGGGCGGCCTCAGGACGCAGGCTCAATTCGATAGCTTTCCCCGGGCTGAGTGTCAAAAACGAGAACCTCGTTCTCGATGCGAACCGCGACAACTCCTCCGTCTGACAATCGTCTGATGCTGACTGTGTTGGGACTCCATGGCCGCGCCACACGTGCGGTCTCACCTTTCTCGCTGAGTATTGAGAGATCGGTGATCACCGTCCCGTCATAGCCGGCGCTTACCAGAAAAGCTCCGGCGGCTCGAAGATTTTGAAAGCGGGCTGGCCCCAGGTTGTTTGTATTGGGGAAAAGATGGATAACGCCGGTGTAACTCTGCATCATGCATTCATTCAGTACGGCAGGAAGGGAAAAGTTTTCTGTCCACACACCCATGCGCATCATGGAGTCAAAGTCGGTCGAGTCTTCGTAGCGCCCGCGGACTTGGCGTATTCGATCGTTGGCGACACCGTTGGGAAGAATGCAGTAGCGGACTTCGCGTTTGAACCAGTCGAGATCCAAGGTGCCAAGCCGGGCGCGAATCAGGGGCTGAAAGACCAGATCGTTACCACCTTCCAGTCGAACGGTGAGTGCCGTGCGGCGGGCGATATCCAGTTGATCGAGTCCTCGCCCAATGCCCACCTGCTCCGCGGGAAAAACCGGTCCCAGCGTGACCGGTACGTTGTACACAGTCTCTAGCGGTGCGTCCCGCACGTCGAGCCAAACCTCGCCATACGGGCTCTGCCCGGTAGGATACGGCGCCAGGCGGTCGCGAATCTCTCGCCAGCGGGTTCGCTCTTCCCCGTCGGCTCCTAGCACGGTTGAGCCTTCGATGACGGCGTCCAGCAGGAACTGGCTCAGCGCCAGATCCAGAATGCAGTCTTTGTTCAGGCGAAAGTCCACCGTAAAGCCCCAGTTCTCCGGAGACACGGTTGGGATGATGTGAAATTTCCCGTCGTCCCCTCTCCTGGAATAGGCGGCGACAAAACGGGCAGCGGCTCGCAGGATGGGGTAAACCCGCCTCAGATAGTCGGCATCCTGGGTATAGACGTATTGCCACCACAAACTCTGCACCGTCCAGGGAGTATTGCTGACCTGATACGCGAAAGGGGGCGAGGGTATGAAGACACTTTGGCTGGGAACGGGAACCGCGGTGAGCGGAAAGCACGCGCCCGGGAGTTCGAATTTGTCGTGGGTGAATTTCTCGCACATTGCCAACAGGTTTTGACATAGCTCAACATAGGGCAGATGCTGCTCGACGTGATTACTCGAAAAAACGCCCCAATAGACCTGCTGGCAGTTGTAATCGAGGTGATAGTCGCCATGCCACGCCGTGCCGAGATCGCCGGCCGACCAATTCCCAAATAGTCCGGGGGCAGTTTTCGCCGCGCGCAGGCAGCAAGCCAGGAAGTACTGGTTGTGGTACCAGATCCGTTCGAGTTCTTTGTCATCGAGTTCCACTGCCGAACGCGACCAGAATTCCCGCCAGTGGGAGTCGGAATCATTTCGAATCTGCTCGAGTGGCACTGCCGCCATGCGTTCAACTTCGCCGTGCGCATAGGAGCGCGTGTCCAGATCTGGCTCGCTGAAGACGCGGTCTTGGGGAATAAGAATCCACGGATTGCGCTCGCCTTGCGAGGCTGCCGCGTGCACGAGCCGTTCCAGCAGGATTTCCCGGGGCGTGGCCAACTTGATGTCCAGACGCAGCGGTTGTTCTGCCTGAGACTCGAGCGAAACCACTTTCCCGGGGCTGCCCGATTCGACTGACCAGGCGCCTGCCAGCCGTGCATGTAACGCAAAATTGCGATCTTTGTCAGACCGCGGAGGATTGGGCTCCTTCTCGGTAGGACCGAATGCAGGAAAATATTGGAAGCAGGAAAAATCGGTGAAACCGTTGCCAGGTCGTGCCTCTAGTTCCGGCGGAGGCAGAGCGTTGGTGTTGTGTTTAGAACCGTCCGCACCTCCCGATGAAGGAGTCCCTTCGTCAATCTTCGGAGAGTAACTCAGGGAAGAAAATGGTGCGGGCGCGTCGGTGGATACGGAAATCAGGCCGGTCGACCAATCCACAAAACAGACGAGGTTGCAATTGCGCGAGGTTCCTGATGGCTTGGCGCAGGCGAGTTCCAGCGTGAACCGGCCATTCGCGGGATCGAGCGTGTGAGTCCGCGGTTGCACCCAGCGCGGATCCCAGTGCAGCCAAATGGTTCCACAGGGCCATGGTCGCGGCCACGGCCGCAGATAGGATGCATCGGTTTTGCGAGTGTAGTCGCGGAAGAAGTCAATATTTCCCTCGAGAAACTGCATGTCTGGCTTGCCCAATTTCTTGGCTTCATCGCTCGCCCGCGCCCAGAGCTTGAGAAGCTGAGAAAAGGGGAGAACATGCTCTTCCACCTCTTCACTCATACGAATGTCCCAGCAATCGTTCTTGCCGATGTGAAGACCGAGGGCATCGGGTCGCACCACCACGCAAACCCCTACGTCTCCGTTGCCTAAGAGCATTCCTTCAAAAAAATTGGGAGTGGGCACGTCCCTGACCAGGGTGTGGGTGTGCGCAATCGAGAAGGCATCCAGGGATTTTTCGCTAACGCCGGCCGCGTAAGTCTTAGCGCCCAACGGCTGCGTGGCTGCCAGAGTGGCGAAAGTAGAGATCTTCAGAAACTGCCGGCGACTAGAACTCACGTGCTGCCTCCCCTCTCGAGTCTAATGCAGAATGCGAAGCCATCGTGTGTTTCTGAACTCTTTCGGGCTTCCCCCGCTCCGCTGGAAGGTGGCAGTGGTATCCCGCACCTGCCTTTCGCTCCGTCCGACGACAACTGGCATTATAATTTCCGACGCGAAAGGAAATTTGAACCGTGTTAGCGACGAGGAAATTTGGCATCACGTGTCCGATTTGCAAGCGATTCTGCTTCCTCGGTTACATTGAAATTGAAGATACGGCTTCGGTGGGGGAACTGCGCGCCAAACTTCTGCATCAGGGATGGAAGGGCGAATGGGCGCGATGTGATCATCTGAAGTGTGAAGGCGAAATATTCTGTTCGTTTAATCTCGCTGTCTTTCCTCGTTGAAACCGCGTTAGAACCGCGGTTGAGTCGCGTCAGGCTCGCGCTGGGCTAGAACTTCGCCGCCCTGCGAAAGGCTTTTCAAGATTGGATTCATGGAAGATGGTTTTCATGAAAGATTGTCTGCATGACTCATAGCTGGCTAACGGTCCTGAACCGTGAAGTCGTGGCTTGCACCCGCTGCCCGCGGTTGGTCGAGTATCGCCAGGAAGTTGCGCGGGTGAAGCGGCGCGCCTATCTCGGCTGGGAGTACTGGGGCAAGCCAGTGCCGGGCTTTGGCGATGTGCAGGCGCGCGTGCTCATCATGGGACTGGCCCCGGGCGCGCACGGCTCGAACCGCACGGGACGCCCGTTTACCGGCGATGCTTCCGGCAAATTCATGTATCCCGTGTTGTACGAGACAGGATTCGCCAGCCAGCCCACGTCCACGGACCGCAACGACGGCATGCAGTTGAAGGATTTATATATAACGGCAGCGGTGCGCTGCGCTCCTCCCGACAACAAGCCTCTGCCGCAGGAGTTGGCCGAGTGTTCGCACTTTCTGGATCGCGAGCTGGCGGGATTAGAAAAGTTGAAAGTTGTGGTGGCTCTGGGGAAGATTGGCTTCGATGCGTATGTGAATTACGTGAAGCGCCGCCTCGCCCACTCTAAACTCTCAAACGACGCGAGTTTAGGATGGGGCACCCACCTCCCATTTAGTAAGAAGACTTACGTCTTCAAACACGGCGCCAGTTACCGGATGCCGGACGGTAACGTGTTACTGGCGTCGTACCATCCGTCGAACCAGAACACGCAGACGGGCAAGCTGACGCGAAAAATGTTTGTCGAAATTTTTCAAGAGGCGGCAAAACTTGCCGATGGATAAATTGAGGCGCCGCTGGAGCCGGTTCGCTCGACCTTCCCTCTTATGAGGGTATAGCTGAAAAGCTCGGTCACGAACCGGGGCGGCGCCACTGAATGAGGCAATTGCTGATTGTTGATTGCCGAGTTGATTGAAGAAAGCAAAAGCTCATCGGCTTCGACTTCAATCCAACAATCAAGAATCAGCAAATCAGCAATTGTTTAGAGTGTCCGCGCCACAACTTCTACTTCAGCTTCGTTACCGTGACTTCCAGCTGAAATTGCCGCTTCGAGTTGGGATCATCCACGCTGCCCACGATCATCGGCTTGCCCAGCAAGGCCAAAGTGCTGGCGTCAATCTTGAGTTGCCGAATAACCGGGTGCCCTGACTCATGGTCGGGAATCGCGAAGTTGCTGACCTCGGCTTTTACCAACAACGGGATGCCCTCGGATCGCTCTCCGATTCTGCACCAGATACTTGTGCCCACGTCTATGTACTGATACTGGCCCTGGCCTGACTCGACGGGGACGCGAGTGCCGATCTTGATCTCGTTGTTGTCGTCGGCCTGCATGTTCATGGAGTATTGCCGCGTGTTGATGGTCTTGCCATCTTCCAGTTCTTTCACGGAAAAATCTAGGCGGTAGGCGTGCACTGGCTTCTCGGTCGTAGCCCCCGCCTTCGTTTCTACGGCGGGTTTGGCTTGCTCCGCTTCCTGCGCGTGCCCCGCCGCTCCCCGACAGATCATGAACCCCAGAATCACAACTGTCCAAACCGCCATTGTCTTGCGCATGGTTCTTTCTCCTTGAGTTTTTATCTTACTGTCGAGTCGCTGTTTAGTTCTTCTGAATCCGTGGCCCTACTGCCAGAAGGGAAGGCTTTCATCTTTTCGAGCTGATCCTGCCGCAGCGCCTCTGTCCGCGCCCGTGCCAGCAACACCGCTTGCTCCGGATACTTTTCCACGTAGCTGGCCAGGATTTTTTCCTGCTCGCTCAATGGCTGGGGCGAGGGGAACTGATCGAGCTTGGGATTATCCGCGACTAACTTGGCTTGAGGCCGATGTATGGTCGCACCTCGCAGTCCGGCGCGCTGGTGGAGACGAGCCTGATTCCCGCGAAGTTGATTCCCGTCACCAATCGCCACGTCGGGCGTGACGGCTTGCTTTAAACCCTGGGGCCTGGTTGACGAGTGATTCGCCACGGCTGGACGCGAGGGCCCGCTCGACCTCGAGGCCAGCGCCAGTGCCACGACCATGGCCGCCAATGCCGCTGCCATACTCCAATGCCACCAGACACGATCCGGAACGCGGGCCCGCTCAGAGCGCAAGTTGGCCAGAACTCGATCTTCGAGTCCGGCCCGCGGTTCGACCGCGGCGTACTTGGCTAGTGCGGCGTCGAGCGTGCGGTCGAGTTCGTCCTGTTTCTCGTTATTGAAATGTTTGTGCATTTCTGCCATGCTCCCGGCCTGTCGCTGCCTCGGAATCCTCAGGGGCTGAAGCCCAATTCTCTCTTAGCCTACAACGGCACGGCTGAAGCCGTGCCCTACCCAAAACCGTCCCACATGCCGATTCATTTCTGGCCAATCCATCCCGCGAGCTTGTCACGCAGAATCTGACGCGCGCGGAATACCCGCGAGCGCACTGCCGCTTCGTTGATGCCCAGCGTCGCGGCAACTTCTCTGGGCGACATTTCTTCGATGGTCGACAAAATCAGCGGAGCACGCAGCTTTTCCGGAAGCGCGGCGATCATCTTTTCCACCGCCGCGCTCACCTGGGCACTATGCACGCTCTGATCCGCCGGAGCGTCGGACGAAGCTACTTCCGCCGGCCGCTTTTCGGGATCTTCGAGAGGAACCTCCCGGGTGCGGCCGCGCTGCCGGCTGCGATCGACGGCGACCCGCCAGGCGATGCGCGCCAGCCAGGTTTTCGGATCTTCCACGGCCGCGAGTCTCGAGTTGTAGCGCAGCACCCGCATGAACGTTTCCTGGGTCGAGTCTTCGGCGTCGTGATGGCTGCGCAGTACGGCATAGGCGATGCGATAGACCAGCCGGGAGTGCTCTCGCACCAGAGCTTCGAGCGCCGCGTCGCTCTCAACCCGGCTACGCTCAACCCGACTGCGCTCGTTCTCAGCACGCCCGTCTTTACTGCGGTTGATCGTGGCCGCCCCGCTCAGGATCGCCTCTCCTGCCAGCACTTGTCTGCCCTCACTCATGAAGACCTGCCCGGAGCCCATTTTGTTCAGGAATTTCTGCAGGGAGAACGGTCGTAGAGACGTTGCTTGCAACGTCTCGCTGTCCGTCACGAGAATGCCGCGCTGTGCCAAGGTACGCTTCGTGCGCGTGGTGAGAGAGACGTAACAAGTTACATCTCTACGATTCGAAGCCGGATTACTAGAAGCCCACCATCATCGGCTCGGGCTCCAGGCGAACGCCCCAGATTTCTTCGACGCGCTGCTGGATCTGATCTTTCAAGGCCAGCACTTCGGCGGCGGTGGCGCCGCCGCGATTGACGATGGCCAGCGCATGTTTGGTCGAAATGCCGACGCGGCCAAAGCCGTAACCGCGGGCGAATCCGGATTTTTCGACCAGCCACGCCGCGGAAACTTTCCGGCTCTTTTCCAGCGCGGGATAACTGGGCACGGTGAGTCCTCTGGCTGCGGCGCGCTGGTTCAGGTCTTCATGCTGCTGCTGGGTGAGCACGGGATTCTTGAAGAACGAGCCCGCGCTCTGGCAATCGGAATCGCCGGCGACGATGAGCATTCCCTTGCGCGCTCGAATGTGGCGCACGGCCTCGCGCGTCTCGGCGAGGTCGGGGCGCGTCTCGCGGCCTTCGAAGTGGCGCTTCAGGTCGGCATATTCGAGGTGGGGCTCGCCGCCGGGTGTGAGCGCGTAGGCGACGCGGAGAATGATGAAGCGTCCGCGCTCGGTGGTATTGAAAATGCTGGAGCGGTAGCTGAAGCCACAGGCCTCGCGGCACAGCTCGCGGACCTGGCCGTCTTTCTGATCGAAGACCTCGACCGATGCGATGGTCTGGGAAACTTCCTGTCCGTAGGCGCCGACATTTTGCACGGGCGTACCGCCGACGCTGCCGGGAATGCCGCTGAGGCACTCGATCCCTGCGCATCGCGCCAGGACGGCCTGTGAGACGAAGCGGTCCCAGGGCTCGCCGGCACCCACGTCGAAAACAACTTTGCCGTCTGGCTCGGCAGAGCGGCGATCAATTCCAGTAATGGAGACTTTCAAGACCAGCCCGGGCCAGCCGGAATCGGACACGACCAGATTGCTGCCGCCGCCGAGAACAAAAAGTGGCAGGCTTTTGGACTGAGCGAAAGCGACGGCCCGCTGTACGTCGACGGCCGACTGGGCTGCCACCAAGAAACGTGCCGGCCCTCCGATGCGGAAGGTGGTCAGCGGGGCGAGGGGAACATTTTCCTGAAGCAGCATCGATGCTCTCAATATACACATGGCCGCTGTCTCTGCCGCTTTACCTGTCATCCTGAGCGTAGAGACTGCTTCGCGGATGCGAAGCAGTCACGAAGTCGAAGGACCCCGCGCCCGTGAGCACTACGACGAACGCGGCGGAAGTTCTCAAAGAAAGCGCGCGGCGTCTCGGAGAAAACTCCTGCAACGCCGCTCTAGTCCTTCCGGGAGCAAAGGGGTCTTTCGACTGCGTGACCGTTCGCTTTGCGAACGGCCACTTCGCTCAAGATGGCGGGGCGCAGATGACAGATCAGGCGAGGTTACACGTTACAATGAATACAGAATCCAACTGGGGGAATCACCGACATGCCAATGTATCCGGAAATTATGGTTATCCCGATGCGCGAGGAACTGACGCGCCTGGGAATTGAAGAACTGCGCACACCCGAAGAAGTCGACCGGGCGCTGAAAAGCGCGGGCACGACGATGGTCGTAGTGAACTCGATTTGCGGATGCGCCGCCGGAAGGATGCGCCCTGCGGTCCGCATGGCGATGCAGAATTCGGTTCGGCCCGATCGCGCGTACTCGGTGTTCGCGGGGCAGGAAAAAGAAGCGACCGACCGCGCGCGCAGTTATTTCACGGGATATCCGCCGTCTTCGCCGTCGATTGGGATTCTGCGCGACGGCCAGCTGGTTTATCTCATGCCGCGCAGTGACATTGAGCGGCGCGAAGCCCCGGCCATCGCCGCTGATCTGAAGGCGGCGTTTGATCGTCTGTGCGCGAAGCCGGTTCCGGTGCAATCGTAAGTGCAGGTGGTGAGAGAGACGTAACAAGTTACGTCTCTACGGCGCCGTAGAGACGTTGCTTGCAACGTCTCTCTCTCTCGGTACGATGCGGCCGCTCACTTCTTCTTGCTGGCCAGGAACGCTTTCACCACGATCGCGTTGGGCTGCATGCCTACGGGAATCAGGGTCAGCAGGGAATACTCCGTCGTCTCCAGGGTCCGCCGCGGGCGGCGTTTCTGAATCACGGTTACATCGCCCGACTGGGTGTCGAGGACCAGAAGATAATTTTGATCAGGCGTCAGCGCGAGTCCGTCGGGACGGCTCCCCACTGTCAGCGTGGCGATGCGGCGGCCCATATCGATGTCATAGACGGCGACGCTGTTGGAGCCGAAGTTGGTGACGTAGAGGCGCGAGTTGTCGAGCGTGACGGCGCCGCGGGTGGGATGCTGGCCGATCTCCAGGCTGCTGCCGACTTCATCGTTGCCGGTTTCGATGATGGAAATGCTGTCGGAATCGAAATTGCAAACCATCATCTCGCCGCCGTCCGGCTTGACGGTGAGGCTGACCGGGGTGCGGCCGACGTCGAGCAGCGCCAGCAGGCGGTCTTCTTTTTTATTCAACCCGCCTGGCGTTGGTTCGCTTTTTAACTGAATCGAGGCCACCTGCGACGATCCCGAGCAGGCCACGAAAGCCTTGCTGGAGTCGGGCAGGATGGCAATGTCTTCCGGTTGCTGGCAAACGGGAATCGTGGCGCGCAGGCGCAGCAGGTGGGCATCGATGACGGAAACGGTGTTGTCACCGCGATTGCTGACAACAACCGTTGCGCCGTCGGGCGAAACCCGCGCCAGACCCGGCGCAGCGCCCACGCGCACGTTGCCGACGACCAGGCGCTTCTCGAGATCGATCACGCTCACATTCGCCGAGCCGGAGTTGGCCACGTAGGCGCGCTTGCCGTCTTCGGCCACATCGATGAAATACGGTCGCCCGTGCACGCCAATCGTGGCCACGACCGTGTTCGACTCGGCGTCGATTACGCTGACATTGTTCGATCCGGTGTTGACCACATAAATTTCGTTCTTCTTGCTGTTGGCGGCGACTCCGGTGGGCTCGCTGCCCACGGGAATGGTCTTGGCCAGCGCGAAGGTGCGCAGGTCAATCACGCTGACCGTGTTGCTCTTGCCGTTGCTGACGTAGGCGTACTCGCGGTAGAGCGGCCCGTAGTCGGGTAGGGCCTGCTCGCGGAAATACCACCAGCCGAGTCCGGCAAGGACTGGGACTAGAACCGCGATGAAGAGAAGTTTTCGCAAGGTGGATTCAGTCTAAGAGAAGAAAGCTTAGCAGAATTAGAACCGGGTGCCCCGTCCTTGTCCCTGCGTCTCTTGCAGGGACAGGGCGGGGATTTTGACTTCCAACCCAGTGCGACAATGACCGGCGCTGCATTTCTTGGAGGGCCGTAGAGTCAACCCCCCGTAGAGTCAAGCCCCCCACCCTGTCGCGGAGAACGCGACAAGGGCGGGGCACCCCGCGACTATGCCGATCCACGCCATCACTTCTAATAAAGGTGGAAACTGATCTCAACGGCGATGCGATAGGCCACTGGCTGACCGTCCTTCGTGGCGGGTTCGAATTTCCATTTGCGGACGCATTCCAGCGCCTTCTGGTCGAGATCCTTGTCCAGGCTGCGGGTCACCTGAGGGTCGCGAACCGTGCCGTCGGATGTGACGATCATGGAAAGCAATACAGTGCCTTGGAGCTTCTTTTTGCGTGGCCGCTCGGCGTACTCCGGGTCTGGCTGGTACACGGCCTTGGGGAGGGTCATGCCCGGCATCTTCCGCTCGTACACGACTTCGTTGGGGGTCTGCGGGGCGTCCTGGGCCGGTAGAGAAGTTTCGCCAAGCAGAAATGCCAGGGCAGCGAGGAACACCGCAAAATTCAGTGGCAAACGTGTAATTCTCATACAACGCTCCGGAATCGACTTATTCGGCCCCGAGCTACTTGCTGACTGCGACCTGCTCCCTTACTCCGATCGCGGGCACGGTTCTGCCCACGACGGCGGCGATCTGGCGGACTTGTTCCATCAAGTTGTCGAACTGGTCGGGGAACAGCGACTGCGGGCCGTCGGACATGGCCTGATCGGGCTGGTTGTGGACTTCGACCATTAATCCGTCGGCGCCGACGGCGACTGCGGCGCGCGACAGCGGCGTCACTTTATTTCGTTTCCCTGTCCCGTGGCTGGGATCGACCAGGATCGGAAGATGGCTGAGCCGCTGCACCGCCGGTACTACGCTCAGGTCGAGGGTGTTGCGGGTGTGGTCGGCGAAGGTGCGCACGCCGCGTTCGCAGAGCGCCACGTTGTAGTTGCCCTCGCTCAGAATGTATTCCGCCGCCATGAGGAATTCTTCCAGCGTAGCCGACATGCCGCGCTTCAATAGAACGGGCTTGCGGGCTCTTCCTGCACGCTTGAGCAAAGAAAAATTTTGCATGTTGCGGGCGCCGATCTGGATGACGTCGGCGTACTCTTCGACCAGGTCGAGCGACTCGTGGTCGATGGCCTCGGTGATGATCTTCATGCCAAACTGCTGGCGGATCTCGGCCATGATGCGCAGGCCTTCCTCGCCGAGTCCCTGAAAAGAGTAGGGCGAAGTGCGGGGCTTGTAGGCGCCGCCGCGGAAGAACTGGGCTCCGGCGCGATGCACGCGTTCGGCCACGGCGAAGGCCTGCTCGCGGCTCTCGATGGCGCACGGCCCGGCAACGATCGCGAGGCCGGGCCCGCCGATGGTAGCGGCGGTGCCGGGGAAAGTGATGACCGTGTTGTCTTCCTTAACGTCGCGGCTGACCAGTTTGTAGGGCTTCGAAACCTGGATGACTTCCTGCGACGCCCGGCATCTCTTCCAGCGTGCCCTGTTCGACTTCGCCCTTGTTGCCGGTGATGCCGATGGCGGTGCGGGTCGCGCCCGGCATGGGATGGGCGCGATAGCCAAGCTTCTCGATTTTCTGGCAAACGCCGCGGACCTGTTCTTCGGTGGCCTGCGCCTTCATGACAACGAGCATAAGTTCACCTTAGGAAAGTGCCTGTGTGGGGACGGGCTACTCGCCCGTCCGTCGAGCGGAACTCGACTCTCTGGAGCACGCAGGAGAAGCCGCGCTTCCCCTTAAGTCTACCGTTGCGTGCGCTGCACCGCAAATGGGGCGAGAGGGGGCGGACGGCAGGTTTCGCGACGGTGGCGGCGAACAGCAGGTTCCTCCACTACGCTCGCTTCGCTCCGCTCCAGTCGGAATGACAGAGGTTCGTGGTTTGACGGAGGGCGTCGAAAGCCGGATATTCTTAAGCGACGACTATGCCCGATTCGGATGCGCCGAAGCCTGTATCAAAGCATGATCCACAAAAGAAGGTAGCATCTCTCGCCAAAGCCGCGGAGACGCGCCTCAACCAACTGCTACAGTACGAGCAACTCAACAAAGAGCAATGGCTGATGCGGCTGTCGGTAAACGGCCAGGCCCAAGCCTGGGAATTGCTGACCAGCGATTCGGCCAGCAACGACGCGCTGATCAAGCAGAGGATTGCAGCCAGCGAAACGCCGGTCACCGAACTGGCGCTGGGGTTCGTGGGGATGGTCGAGTGGAGGGGGAACCGGCGGTTCATGGCCTATCTGCAATACTTCGAGTCAGACTGCGCACAGGGACTTTTGTGCCTTCGCCATTTGAAAGAGGGATTGTCGGAGGGGACAATCGAGGCTTTCGGCGGTTTCCTGATCGCAGGCGCTTGTAAGAATATTTGGATTTGAAATAGGACTTCGCGCATCCCGGCGCGGGCTGCGGCATCCATATAGCGTCGCATTCAAAACCGCGTCGCATTCAAAATCTTCAGGAGCATTCCTTATGAAAGCAGCAGTCGTTCCTTCGGTAAACGGCAAGTGGGAAGTGAAAGAGTGGCAGACGCCCACGGCCGGCCCGAATCAAGTGGTCATCAAAATTCATGCCAGCGGCTTGTGCTATACCGATGTGCATTTAACGCACGGCCTGTTCCCGCTGAAGTGGCCGCGTGTCCTGGGCCACGAACCAGTGGGAGAAATTGTGGAAGTCGGCGCCGGAGTGACGTCGCGCAAGGTGGGCGATCGCGTGGGCGTGGGCTGGGTGCAGAAGGGATGCGGGCGCTGCGAGTGGTGCCTGCGCGGCAAGAAAGAGCTATGCCAGAACGCGATCTCGACGGGCATCGGTCTGCAAGGCAGCCACGCGGAATACATGCTCGCGTTCGCCGACGCGACTATGCTGATTCCCGACGCGCTCGGCTACGAGCAGGCCGCGCCGATTTTCTGCGCGGGATACACGGTGTGGAGCGGGCTGCGCATTGCCGATCCGAAACCGCACGAGCGGGTCGCGGTGGTGGGCATTGGCGGTCTCGGCCACCTGGCGCTGCAGTACGCCAAGGCTTCAGGATTTGAAACCATCGCCGTAACCAAGTCGAAAGACAAAGAAAAAATGATCCGCGAACTGGGCGCCGACGAAGTGGTCGAGGATGGCGCGAAGTTGCTGGCCGCGGGCGGTGCCGACGTGCTGCTGGCGACGTCGAATTCCTGGTCGGCGACCGCCGAGGCCGCGAAAGGTATGCGTCCCGATGGCCGCATTATCCTGATGGGGGTTGGCCACGAGCCGCTGAACTATACTCCCGAACTCATGTTCAAGCGCGTGCGGCTGCTGGGCTCGACGCAGAACGGCCCCGAGTATCTTTACGAAGCCTTGGATTACGCCGCGAAGGGCAAAGTGAAAGTCGTCGCCGAAACCTACAAGCTGGATGACATCGGCAAAGCCTACGATCGCGTGGCCGACGGCAAAGTGCGCTTCCGTGCCGTGATCACGATGGACTAACGGTTCCGAAAAAGAACGATCCGTAGAGACGTTGCCAGCAACGTCTCTACGGTCGATACTGTTCTGCATGAAGCTATACCGTTGCCGACACGGCATTGTGGCCGAACACGCTGGATCCCTCTACCAATTGAATGCGTCTTCCTGGGACGAACTGGTGGTGCGCGAAGACCTGCTTGATTATCTGGGCCGGATGATTTGCGAAACCAAGCCGGCGGATGCGCTGGTGCAGCACGACGTGCTTCCGCCCATCGGCAGCCAGGAGGTGTGGGCGGCCGGGGTTACCTACTATCGCAGCCGCAATGCGCGGATGGAGGAGTCGAAAAGCGCCGGCGGCGGAGATTTCTACGATCGCGTTTATCAGGCCAAGCGTCCGGAGTTGTTCTTCAAAGCCTCACCCCATCGGGTGGTGGGGCCGGAGGCGAAGGTTGCGATTCGCGACGACGCTTCCTGGTCAGTGCCTGAGCCTGAATTAACCCTGTTCGTCACCCCTCGCGGAAAGATTGCCGGCTACACCATAGGCAACGACATGAGTTCGCGCGACATCGAGGGGGAAAATCCACTGTATCTTCCGCAGGCCAAGGTCTACGACCGCAGTTGCGCGCTCGGGCCCTGTCTTCTGGTTCAGGATGAGCCCCTGCCGGCCGCCACAGAAATCGCCCTGGAGATTCGTCGCGGCGGGTCGATGGCATTTTCAGGCGCGACCACGCTCAAAGAAATGAAGCGGAAGCCGGAGGAACTGGTGGAATATCTCTACCGCAATAACAGCTACCCGCACGGGTGCTTTCTGCTGACCGGCACCGGCATTGTCCCCCCGGATGGCTTCACATTGAAGCTGGGCGATGAGATCCACATTACGATTCCGCCCATCGGAAGTCTGAGGAATGTGGTTGGATGAGTTCTCAAGGCAGGCGAATTCTCAATCGCATTGGCGATTACCGTTTGATTTGCGACATCAAGGACGAGAAGGTGGTCCGCTCGTACTTGAAGTAGGGCACCGGAAAGACGTTTATCGTTGAGCTTCCTAATGTAAAATCAAGAACTTACTCGGGGCTTCGCCGACTCTCATGCTTTCGCAAGACAATTCGGAAATCGCCGCCGCTGCGGTCAACGGCAGCCGCTCCCAACCGGACCGGTCCAACGACGAGCGCTACGACGCGCAGCGTGTCGAGACTAAATGGTTTGGGCGCTGGCAGCAGGATGCCGCGCTCTATGCGGCCGAGCCCGACTCGGCGAAGAAAAAATACTACGTGCTTGAGATGCTGCCCTATCCCTCAGGCGCGCTGCACATGGGACACGTGCGCAACTACGCCATCGGCGACGCGCTGGCCCGCTACATGTGGATGAACGGCTACAACGTGCTGCATCCCATGGGCTGGGATTCGTTCGGGTTGCCGGCGGAAAATGCGGCCATTGCGAACCACACCCCGCCGCGCGAGTGGACGCTGCGCAACATCGCCAACATGAAGGCGCAGATGAAGCGCCTCGGGTTTGCCTACGACTGGTCGCGTGAGGTTACGACCTGCCTGCCGGAATACTACCGCTGGAACCAGTTGTTCTTCCTCAAGCTCTTCGAGCGGGGGTTGGCGTATCGCAAGAAGAGCAAAGTGAACTGGTGCCCGAAGTGCGCGACAGTACTGGCCAACGAACAGGTGGTCGATGGCTGCTGCTGGCGCCACGAAGATACCTTGGTGGAGCAGCGCGAGTTGGAGCAGTGGTTCGTGCGCACTACGAAGTATGCCGAGGAATTGCTCGCTGGGCTCGACAAGCTGGTAGGCTGGCCGGAAAAAGTCCGCACTATGCAGCGCAACTGGATCGGGCGCAGCGAAGGTACGCTGGTCGACTTCAAACTCGATTACGCGGAAAATCACAAGGGGTTCGGTCCGGCGGGCTCGACCATCCCGGTGTTTACCACACGTGTGGATACGATTTTCGGCGCGACTTCGGTGCAGCTTGCGCCCGAGCATCCGATCGTGAAGGATCTGGCGGCGGCTGATCCGGTTTTGCGCGCGAAAGTCGATCAACTCATCACCGAACAACGCGCGGCCAAAGAAGCTGGGGACATTGGCGAGATCGAAAAGCACGGCGTCTTTACCGGGCGCTACGCTATTAATCCGTTCAACAGCGAGCGGATTCCGGTGTGGGTCGCGAACTATATTTTGATGGACTACGGCACGGGCGCGATCATGAGCGTGCCCGCGCACGACGAGCGCGACTACGAATTTGCGAAGAAATACAACCTTGAAATCCGCCTGGTAGTGTTGCCGATCACGAACGATCCCGAAGAGACCATCGCCGAACCTAAGCTTCCGTTCGTGGCGCACGAAGGCATGCTGATCAACTCCGGGCGCTACAGCGGCCTGGCCTGCAGCGAAGCGATCAAAGTGATGTCGGCGTACGCCGAAGAGAATAAGTTCGGCAAAGCGACCGTCACGTATCGCCTGAAAGACTGGGGAATTTCGCGGCAACGCTACTGGGGTACGCCCATCCCGATGCTCTATTGCGACAAGGACGGCATCGTCCCTGTGCCCGAAAGAGATTTGCCGGTCATCTTGCCGGAGAATGTCGACATCACGCTCGCGGGCGGATCGCCATTAGGGAAACTTCCCGAGTTCGTCAATACGACGTGTCCGAAGTGCGGCGGTCCGGCGCGGCGCGAGACCGACACCATGGACACGTTCGTCGATTCGTCCTGGTATTTCTATCGTTACACCGACGCGCACAACGACCGCGCGCCCTTTGACGGGAAGACGGCGCAGTACTGGTTTGGCGATCGCGGGATTGATCAGTACATTGGCGGCGTCGAGCACGCGATTCTGCACTTGATCTACTCACGCTTCTGGACGCGGTTCATGCGCGACCTGGGCATGATCACCAACGACGAACCGGTCGAACGCCTGTTCACGCAGGGCATGGTGATCAAAGACGGCGCCAAGATGTCGAAAAGTCTGGGCAATGTAGTCTCGCCGGATGAGATGGTGGCGCGCTACGGAGCGGACGCGGCGCGTCTTAACAGCTTGTTCGCCGCCCCGCCCGACCGCGACCTCGACTGGCAGGATTCAGGCGTGGAAGGCATTCAGCGCTTCCTGGGGCGGGTGTACCGGTTTGTGGTGAGAAACGCGCCGTCTTCATCGTCATCGTCTGGGACGCCGCACGCCGAGACGTTGCCAGCAACGTCTCTACCGCCGGCGGCGCGCGCCATGCAGCGCAAGTTGCACCAGACCATCAAACGAGTCAGCGACGATTTCCAGGGGCGCTGGCACTTCAACACCTGCATCTCGGCGATCATGGAATTGGTGAATGTGTTGTACGGTGCGGAAGAAGCGATTGCGCGGAAGGAAGTTCCAGCGCCGTTTTTGGCCGACGTGCAGCGCAATCTCGTCTTATTGCTCGCGCCGTTTGCACCGTACCTTGCGCACGAACTTTGGGAGATGCTCGGCGAAAAAGGGAATCTGCTCAAAGCGCCGTGGCCGAAGTTTGACGCTGAGTTGGCCAAGGAAGAGGAACTTGAAATTCCGGTGCAGGTGAATGGCAAACTGCGTGGCCGCGTGGTTGTGCCGGCCGATGCCACGGAAGCGACGGTTCTCGAACGCGCGCTCGCCGATGAGAAGGTGCAGGCGGCTATCGCAGGCAAGCGGATTGCGAACAAGATTTACGTTCCGGGCAAACTGATCAACATCGTGGCGAAGTGAGCCTACCGTCTTACTTCCTTCTTCCTAAATACGGTTTGTCATCCTGAGACGCGTTCCTTGCGGCGAAGGACCTATGCAACTGCCGAAAGTTGCACAGGTCCTTCGCTTCGCTCAGGATGAAAGTGAGCGTGTGATGACAGCCGAGCGTGTGATGACGGTGAATGAGTTATCCTGAGCGTGATGGCCATCTCGCCTACGTCTGAAGGATTTCGCGCGGCGTTTCGGCGGCCGCTGCTGACGCTGGCGGAAATCGTGTGGCGCTGGACTGCCGGAGCGACCGCCGCCACGCTACTGCTGTTTGGCCTGTTCGAATATCTCGACACACTGCCGGTCACGAACGGCGAACTGCTTTTTCTGCGGACGCGGCAACCTTACCTGGTTGGCGAGGCGATTGCTCACATTCTGCGCGGAAGTTTGAGCCGCGCCGGGATCGCTTTGTTACTCGCGGTGTTGCTGCTGGGAGCGCTTTGGATTGTCGCTGCATCCGTGGGCCGGATCGCCACCGTGCGCGGGCTGCTGGATTATTTTCGTGGAGACGTTGGGGCAGTCTTTGCAGGCGGCGTTCGCAATGATGGAGAGAGAGACGTTGCCAGCAACGTCTCTACGAAGGCGTTGCTGAGACTCAACTTTCTGCGCGCCAGTGTTGCGCTGGCCGCGGTGTTTGGATTCGTGGGGGCGGCCATCCTTGCCGGACTTGCCTCGCCTGTCGCTGATCCTCAGCCGGCGCTCGCCTTTTTTCTTTTTCTGCCTTTGGCAGGATTGATCTGGCTGGCGTGGGGAGCGCTCAACTGGCTGTTGTCGCTGGCCGGAATGTTTGCCGTGCGTGACGGCGAGGACGCGATGGGCGCGATTTCCGCGGCCGTGACTCTGTGTCGCGAGCGCACGGGTCCGGTGGCTGCGGTCAGTTTCTGGACGGGGCTGGCGCACCTGGTGGCCTTCGTCGGAGCGACCATGGTGGCTTCCATGCCGCTGGGCTTCGCGGTCGTGGTGCCGTGGCGGCTGGTGGTTTTGGCTGTGCTGCTGGTGACCCTCGCTTATTTCGCGGTTGTGGATTGGCTGTATATGGCGCGGCTGGCAGGATACTTCTGCATCGCGGAGATGCCGGAGGCGTTGCTGGCGCCGTTGCCGCTGCGACCGCCTGTGGGAGGAACGCCGGTTCAGGCGACGCCGGTTCAAACTACGATTGACCGCGAGGAGCCGATCCTGAGCGATCTGCCGAATCTTGCGGTTGAGACCTAACAGTTCCTGAAAAACTCGCTGCGGAGGCCCCAGGGGCTGAAGCTCTCAGAGAAAAGAAAGACTTTATCGCAGCACTGAAAGCATTGCGCCACCCAACATCGAATTTTTCAGCAAATCGAGTTTTTCAGCGAACTGCTAGCCCTGCCGAGGCACGACGTAATAGTAGATGGCAACGTAGTGGCAGAGGCTGCCCGCCATCACGAACAGGTGCCAGATCCCGTGATTAAAAGGGAGCCGCCGCCAGGCGTAGAATGCGATGCCGGAAATGTAGGCGACGCCGCCCGCCGCCAGCCACAGCAGACCCGGGGTTCCTAACGCAGACAGCAACGGTTTGAAGCCTATGACGGCGAGCAGTCCTATGGCCACGTAGAGCGGGGTCGAGAGGCTGCGCACATGCTCGAACCACAGAACTTTTGCCAACACGCCCAGAAAACTGAGTCCCCAGACCAGGCCGAAAAGAGTCCAGCCTGACCCGCCCCGGATGCTGACCAGCGTGACCGGCGTGTAGGTTCCGGCAATCAGAAAATAGATGCAGCTGTGATCGATGATCTCCAGCGGGCGCGTCCACCGGGGAGAGGAAACCGAGTGCAGCATGGTGGAGGCCGCATAGAGGCACATGAGGGTCGCAGCGTAGACGCAGCAACTCACGATGACCCAGGCATCGCGAGTCCAGCCGGCAGCCACGATCAACAGCACCGCGCCGACAACGCTGAGCGCCAGGCCGATCCCGTGAGTGACTGCATTGACTAATTCTTCTACGCGCACGCTGGCAGACTTCATATTCGGATTGTACCCCGGAGAGGTTTCGCTTCGCGCAGCGAATTGATCTCTTTACACCGTCTCTCCGAATCTGCGAAACTTATGCGTGACATCCCAATCCCAGTACAATCAAACTTTAGTAACGCAGTCTATTGTTATCCTCGACTTTGGCGCGCAGTATACCCAGCTGATCGCGCGCCGCATTCGCGAACAGAATGTGTTTTCGGTCGTACTCCCCTGCACGGCCAAGCTTGACGAAATCAAGAGCTATGCGCCCGTCGGCATTGTGCTCTCGGGAGCGCCGTGGTCGGTTTATGACAAGGACGCGCCACCCGCCGACGCGCGCGTGTTCGAGCTGGGCCTGCCCGTGCTCGGAATCTGCTATGGATTGCAGTTCATGGTGCATACACTTGGCGGTAAAGTGCGGCCCGCCGACAAGCGCGAATACGGGCACGCGGAAATCGACATTGTTTCGGATTCGATTCTGTTTCAGGGGCTGGCCAAGAAGCTGGCGGTGTGGATGTCGCACGGCGACGAAGCTTTGGAATTGCCGCCGGGTTTTGAGTTGATGGCGAAGACTCACTACGCCGTCGCCGGGATTCAGAACACGGCCAAGAAATGGTACGCGGTGCAGTTTCATCCTGAAGTGCACCACACACCGCAAGGCACGCAGATGCTGCGGAATTTTATTTTCCAGATTTGCGGCGCGAAGCCCACGTGGACGGCGCAACGCTTCATTGATTCGACGGTCGAGCAGGTCAAGCAGCAGGTGGGCAGCGGGCGGGCCATCTGCGCGCTTTCGGGTGGCGTGGATTCTTCGGTGGCGGCCGTGTTGGTGGATCGCGCATTGCGCGACGCGAAAGGAAAATCGCGGCTGACCTGCGTCTTCGTGAACAACGGCGTGCTGCGCAAGAACGAGTTCGAGAAAGTGCAGCAGGCCCTGCGCGACAAGCTGAACCTGAACCTAGATGCGGTCGACGCCACTGAGCGTTTTCTCAAGAAACTGAAAGGCGTGGATGATCCTGAGAAGAAACGCAAGGTCATCGGCAACGAATTCATCAAAGTGTTCGAGAAAGAAGCCCGGCGCATCGAGAAAACTCAAGGCAAGGTGAAGTGGCTGGTGCAGGGCACGCTGTATCCAGACGTGATTGAGTCGCGTTCAGTGCGCGGGCCGTCGCAGGTGATCAAGTCGCATCACAACGTGGGCGGCCTGCCGGAGAAAATGAAACTCAAGCTGATCGAGCCGCTGAAAGATTTGTTCAAAGATGAGGTCCGCAAGATTGGACGCGATCTCAGCATGCCCGAAGAGATTCTGCAACGGCAACCGTTCCCCGGACCTGGGCTCGCGGTGCGCGTGCTGGGCGAAGTCACGCCCGCGCGTCTGGAGTTGCTGCGCGAGTGCGATGACATTGTGGTCAGCGAAATTAAAGAGGCCGGGTTGTACACGAAAATCTGGCAGTCGTTCGCGGTGCTGCTGCCGGTGATGTCAGTGGGCGTGATGGGCGACGCGAGGACGTATGCATATACGTGCGCGGTCCGCGCCGTCAGTTCCGAAGACGGCATGACCGCCGACTGGGTCGCGCTGCCACATGATGTGCTGAAGACGATTTCCACGCGGATTGTGAATGAAGTGAAGGGCGTGAACCGCGTGGTGTATGACGTGACGTCGAAGCCGCCGGGGACGATCGAGTGGGAGTAGGAACAGCTTCTAGCTGCTAGCTTCTAGCCAAACATAAAATCGTGTGCGGACATGCCCGCCAGCGGCTGTCGGAGAGACGGAGCCGACTATTCGTCTTCAAAGGGCGATGGCGTGTCCGCGAACAACTCATCCAGAAACTGCTCTCGGTGATTGAGGAAGCGATAGGCAACCTGAAACGAGCCGGTTTGCTCATAGTCGATCCGGTTCGTCCAAACAGGCCGTTGCGCCGGAACTTGAGGTCGAGCACGGTGGCTAGGACAAACGGGAGAAGCAGCACGTTCCTAAGGATGTACAACCTGCAGGCCCAGCACCTTTTCGAAAGGGTCAAAGTCGCGATCGCGATGCAGGAGAGAGTGGTTGTTTTCAAGGCAGAAAGTAGCAATCAGGCAGTCGATGGTAGCGCGCACGGTGTATCCGTTGCGGCGCAAGATTCTGTAGTTCTGAGCGGCTGCAATGGAGGATCGGGTGCTGCAGTTCCGGAAAACGTGAAACTTTAAGAGATCGGCTTGCACTTGCGCGAACGCCGAGTCGCGCGTACCCTGCAGCACCTCACATAGAATCAGGTCAGTCAATCCCAATGCTTGCTGTTGCAATTCGCGTTCCAGCCAGGCGGTTTCGGCATGGTTATTGCCGCGAAGGTATTCGATCCATACACTGGTGTCGACGATTACCATTTTTCATTCGTCCGCGAAGCGGCCTCTGCGGGACTCGGTAAGGTCGCCCTCCCACTGAACTTTGCCACGAAGGCGACGAATGGAGCCCTGCGCGTAGGTCTGGGCCAACAAGCGCAGCCCGGCCTCGACGGCTGCCTTCTTGGTCCTCGCGCCGCTGCGCCGCATCGCGGTGCGCATCAAGCGATCGTCAATGTCGATGTTGGTCCGCATGGAATCCCTCCCCCCCATGTGTAAGTTTATCACGATCATGTGTATGGAAAAGAGGTGGGCTCATTCGTCCCGGTGGACGGTTTCCATCGAGAACGCGGGAAGGCAGACGGCGATGTACTCGGCGCCGCCTTCTTGTGGTGTCGAATAGCGGACCCACTCGCCGGCGTGGGCGATGACGGCTTGTCCGGCGGCGACGTCGAGGGAAGTGATCGCGCCGTTCGCGGCCTTGTGCTCGACCCGCAGCAATCCCTTCTGCACGATGGTGAACTCGTCGAATTCCGGAGTCTGGCCGGGCTCGAGCCAGCCTTGCGGACTGCGCATGTGGGCGACGCTGGCTCCGGGCGTCTTTGTGTTGACGCGGCCAATGTATTCGTCGATGAGTTTGGGCTTGTTGCCGGCGGATTGAATGCGCGTGGGCTGGGCGATGAGTGTGGGCATGGGTTCGGTTTTCCGAAATAAGGGTACAACAAAAGCTTCGACGAAGAGTCCGCTAAGCAATCGGAAGGTTATGAGAAATGACGGGGCGTGACAAGGAAACACCTCGGCGGAAGTGCGAGGAATGCGGTAGGGTAGGGATCCTTCGACTGCTTGGCTGCTCCGCTTCTGCGGAGCAGCCACTTTGCTCAGGATGACACTTGGTCGTCTACGGGCACGGATACGGAGTGCCCGGAGTCGGCGGCGTGCCGGGAATGATGGTCGGCGGTCCGGGGATGCCGTCAGCGCCGGGTGTGCCGGGAATCACGGTGGGCGGCGTGCCCGGGGTCCCGGGCGTGTAACAGGTGCCGTGGTTTGTGTCCGGCGGTGGAGGCGGCGGTACTGGCCGCGGTGCGACTGGCTGGATCGCTACTGGTTGTCGTCCGAATTGTTGGACGGCGTCGGAGACGCGGTTTTGCTGCAGCCGTAACGGCTGGGTAAGCACCATGTCAAGCGGCGAGCCTGCGTCCAGAAAGAAATTGTGCGAACTGGCGAGCAACGCCAGGCCCGCCACGCCTGCGACCGCGACCCCAAGGCCCGCGCCCATGGCCGTGTCTCGGCCTTGGGTGCTGTAGACGGGGGTGGTTTCGGGCGTGCAGAACGGCGGCACTCCGGTGCAGCCGGGAGGGAAGTTGGAGGTGACCGAGGATTGCGGATGCCCGAGCGAGTGGCCGATGATGGCGCCCAAGCCAGCCCCTCCGGCGACCAGCCCGAACATAACGCCGACTCTTCCTGGCCCCGGATCTTTCAGAGCGTAGCCCTCATTGCCTTCCAGCGTTACCGGCCCGGACATGGGAGCAACGTAGCCGTCCGGAAAAGTGATCGTCAGGGATTGCAGATGAAGCTCGGCGCGGCCTCCGGACCTCAGTTGGAGCTTGTCGACCTTGCCGGTTACAAATGTGCCCGGCGGAATCTGCATCTCGGTGGCCGAATCGACGGGAGAAATAATCTGTGCATAAATGTCGTCGCCGTGGTGGATGTACCGGCTCTGGACGGGATGGGTGAGGACGAGGGCAATCCTGGTTCCGGCGGGAATGATCTCGATGGCTGGTGGAGGTGCGGCCGAGGCTTGCATGGTTTGCGAGTCTGTCAGCGAGTCCGGCGGAGGCGGTTGCGGATTATCCTGAGCCAGGCAGCTGGCGGCAAGCAGTAAAGTTGCGACTACAGCGAGTGTTGGTTTTGCATTGGTCCCGGCCAGAGTCAGAAAGGCATTCATGGTCGAAACGGACGTGCTGCGGGTGTTCGCCATTTGCTACCTCCTGTCGAAAGCTCCGTTGCGCGGAGGCTTTTATTGATGCGGACTGCTTTTTCGGACTTCCTTGTTTCGAATTTCTTTACTTCGGAAGGGAGAAGAGTTCGGCTCCCCATGCCTTAGACCTCGCCCCTGACGAAAGGTAGCGCGTTTGCGAGTAAAGGTTTGCATAGAGTCGGTGGGGATTTGTAAAGCCTTGCAGGACGCGGGGTTTGATGCAATTCGCATCACTCGGGACCTGTCGTAGAGACCTAGCTGGCTACGTCTCCGCCGGCAGCTTCGGCACGAGCATGGTTTCGAGGCACTGCGGGCAGAGACCTTGCCCAGCAACGTCGCTACTGAACTTTTTCGGCGATCCAGCGCGACACGGCGGTAACCATCTTGCGGGGAGCGAAGCGATTGGATTGCGCGACGATCCAGTTATGTATTCCGGAGATGGCCAGGGTGCGGCCTTCCATGACGGCGCGATAGCCATCGAGGGCTACTTTCTCTGCCGACATGGCGCCGACCTGCTTGAATAGGCGGGAATTTTCCATGCCGGCGCGATGGGCGAAATCGGTGTGCGTCGCGCCTGGGCAGAAACAAGTCACGGTGACGCCGGTGTGCGCCAGTTCGTTGGCGATTGCCTCGGAGAAGGAGAGCACATACGCCTTCGTGGCATAGTAAACCGCCATGAGCGGGCCGGGCTGGAAGGCCGCGGTGGAAGCGACATTCATGATGCGGCCGCTGCGGCGCTTCACCATTGCGGGCAGAAACAGACGCGTGAGTTCCGTCAGCGCTCGAATGTTGAGATCGAGCTGGCCGAGGATTTCTGCTTCGGGCATTTGCGCGAATTCGCCGAAGACGCCGAAGCCGGCGTTGTTGATGAGGATGTCGATGAGGATGCCCTCGCGCTGGAGTTGATCGAAGAGAAACTGCGGTGCGGGCGGGGTTGTGAGGTCGAGGGCGATGGTCTTTACCGTGACGCCGTGAGCTTGCAGCTCGGTTGCGACCTGCGCCAGTTTGCCTGCGTTGCGGGCGACCAGGACCAGGTTGTGGTGGTCGCGGGCGAAAAGTTTCGCGAGTTCGTATCCGATGCCGCCGGAGGCGCCGGTGATGAGGACGGTGGAGTTTATGTTGTTCATCATGTCGGAGTTAACCCAATCGAGTCGTTCTCAATCTAGAATAGTCGCAAACTTGTTTGGAACCAAAAGTCCGGATTGGGGCTGATTCGTGAGCTTGAAGCAATGGCTGAATAGGAGATTGTCAAGGAACAAGGCTCGGGAAGATGCCGGGAACGTTGTCGGTGCGCTCATGTGGGCGGCCCACGCCAAGCTTGAGGAGAAAGGTTTTCGCGAGGCCCGCCGACTCCTGTTGCAGGCGCTTGAACGCAGAGACGAGATTGTGGATGCGACGCAGATGTACTACATCCTTACGACTCTAGGGGCGGCTTGGCTGTCTGAAGGAGATTACTCCGCGTGTATCGAGTTTTTTTCGGAATACATTCGTAGCCATCCGGGCGATGCCGCAGCGTATTGCGCACGAGGAGGCGCGCTCTGGTACTCGGGCCGCGTTACGGAGGCCTTGGCCGACCATTCACGAGCTCTGGAGATATGCCCAGACGACATCGGTGCGCTCTTGGAACGTGGGCAGATTCTTGCGGAGACGGGCGAGCACGATAAGGCGCTCGGCGATCTCGCGCGGGCTCTGCAGTTGATTCTTCATAGCCAGGTTCAGGATGCTGGCTGGCTGCGAAAGGTGGAGGCCTACACACGAAACGGTCGGGGGTTGGCGTTGGCTGGGATGGGAGAAATCGAACTCGCGTTTCGTGAGTTTGAGTCCTCGATTGCTCTCTGTCCGGACAATGCGTGGGTTTACTTCAACCGGGCTTTAGTGAACGATCGTCTGGGAGAACTGGAGAAAGCAAAATCCGACTATCAGAGTGCGCTCACAGGAAATGATCCCAAGCTCAACCCGCTTAGACGGAAGTTCGCTGAAGGACGAGTGGAAGAATTGAGAGCACAAGAATAGGACGCTCCGCGGGTTCGATGCAGCTGGATCTGTTCCATTTGGCAGCGATCACGAAGGTGTGACCATCTCTGACTCGGGCAGGACATCTGCATATAGGAAGCTTTCCCGCGTTACGACTTCGCCGCCCTTGATCGGAATCGGTTCGGAGAACATGGGCCCTGCGTAGGCGAAGGTATGAAACTCACCGTTCTCGCCGCAGGGATCGACTGTGGCGGGCAGACGAGTCAACAGGTCGTGATCGAGATCGCGGCCAATAAAATCTCCGGCTAGCTTGGAAGGATCGGCACAGACGATCCGCGCGCGCAGGCCGCCATCCAGCATTTCTGAAATCAGTTCGCGCGTGTTGCGGCCCCAGAGCGGGAACATGGGGTCGAGTCCGGTACCGCGTAGACGATCTTCACGGTAGCGGCGAACGTCTTCCAGGAAAAGGTCACCGAAGGCGATGGCCGAGATGCCTTGCTGGATGGCCGAAGCGCACGCGGCGGACATCGCCTGTTCGTAGACTTCGTTGCTGCACGGCCAGGGCAGGGGAACTTCCCAGAGCGGCAGGCGGGCAGCCTCGGCTTGCGCTTTCAGCAGCGCATGGCGAGTGCCGTGCATGGCGACGCGCTGGAAATGAGTGTTGATGGTGGTCAGCAGGCCGACGATCTCTACGTCACCACGCTGGCGAAGTACGTGCAGGGTCCAGGCGCTGTCTTTGCCGCTGCTCCAGGAGAGTAGGATCTTCTTTTTCAAGGCGCTTGAACTCGCTGAACGTGAACTCGCTGAACCTGTGCGTGAAATAAAAAGAGCGCGGGCGAGCCGCCCGCGCCCACACAACCCGATAGCCTATGCGTGAACCAACTCCACTCCGTAGATCGAGTGCCAGCTGGTGGCGGCTTTCAGTTTGTCGTTGACGTTGTGGATGTTCTTCACGCCCTCAGTTTCGAGCCACTTGCGGAAGGCGGCTGCGCCTTGTTTGGCGTAGACCGGGATGCCGTCTTTCCAGGTGGCGCGGCCGCAGAGCACGCCGTTGAACTTCACGCCGGATTCTCCGGCGAGTTCGAGGGTCTCGCTGAACTCCGCGTTGCTAACGCCCGCCGACAAATAAATAAACGGCTTGGTGGCGACGTTGGCGGCCTGGTGAAACAGGTCGATGGCTTCTTTCTTGGTGTAGGCCTTGGTCCCGCCGAAGGACTTGGTGCCTTCGACGAATTTCATGTTGACCGGCACTTCGACTTTCAGCACGTCGACGCCGTAGCGGTCTTTGCTGAACTCGCGCATGCTCTCGGTGACGATGTGCGGTTTCTTTTTCGCGTACTCCAAGCCCTTCTCGTCGGCGCCCTCTTGGTAGCCGACAAACTCGAGGAAGTACGGGATGTCGTTGGCGCGGCATTCGTCGCCGATGCGCTCGACCCAGGCGTGCTTGACGTCGTTGACGTGCTTAGGATCGTCGGGAGTGTAGTAGAGCAGAATCTTGACGCAGTCGGCGCCCGCTTCTTTCAGGCGGCGCGCGGACCACAGGTCGAGCAGGTCAGGCAGGCGGCCGGGGCCGGTCTTATCGTATCCAGTCTTTTCATAGGCCAGCAGCAGGCCGGCATTCTTGGCGCGGTGCTTGGAGGCGGGCAGTCCCCACTCGGGGTCGAGCAGGATGGCGGTGGCGTGCGGGGTCAGGACCTCGGTGACCAGAGTCTTGAATTCTTCCATCATCTGGTCGGTGACTTCGCCGCCTTTTTCTTTGGCCAGAGATTTTTGCAGGGAGCCGCGCTGGTCCATGGCAGCGGCGGCGATGATGCCGCGTTCGTTGGAGACTTTTTTGAGACCGGCGAGTTTGCCCGGGGTGAGCTTCATGAGAATCCTCCTGTAGTGCGGATGGGATGAATGCGGTGGAACTGACAATTGTAAACCAAGGGAAGAGAAAAACGGCGTCGGACGGCGGACTGCGGACTTCTGGATTCCGGGTTCAGGAAGAATCCAAGAAGGCGTTTATTTTGTGGTAAACATGGATTCCCGAGCGTAATCTGAAGTCGTCTCATCCGCATCTTCCCGCCGCGCCTTACCGGTGACGGTTCCTTGCGAAATCAGACAGCGTGTGCTGTGCAAGGAACCATTATGGCGAAGAGGATTGGTGTCTCTCCCCGCGATGTAAAGCTCCCGGTCGATGGCGACGGGAATTCCGTTGCCAACAAAATCCTGCTCAGTTTTTCTAGCAAAGAGCTCAGCCTGGTCGTTCCTCGATTGGAATTCGTGCGGCTGAAGCTGCATCAGGTGCTGCACGAGGCGGGAGAAACCATCAAGTCGGGCTACTTCGTGAATGCGGGACTGATGTCTATCCTGGCGGTTCAGCCCGATGGAAAAACGGTCGAAGTCGGTCTCATCGGCCGGGAAGGCTTCGTTGGTCTGCCGTTGCTCGTGGGCTACACCCACTCCCCCACCCAAGTGATGACTCAGGCGGACGGCACGGCATACCGCTGCGATGCCGCCACGTTGAAGCAGATGATCGAGCAGTTTCCCGAATTGGGTAAGCGGTTGCATCGCTTTGCCTACCAACTGGCAATGCAGAGTACGCAGATTGCAGCCTGCAACCGGCTGCATGACGTAGTCTCCAGGCTCGCGCGCTGGATCCTGATGAGCCAGGACCGCGTGCTTTCCAACCGGCTTCCTCTGACCCAGGAATTCCTTGGCCAGATGCTGGGAACCCGGCGCTCCAGCGTGACGGTAGCCGCCGGCGTTTTGCAGAAGGCGGGGCTGATTGCTTACACCCGCGGAAGTGTCACCATCTTGAAGCGCAAGGAACTGGAACATGCGGCGTGCGACTGCTACGCGATCGTGCAGCAACAGCTCAAGAGTTGGGAAGCGGAAACGAAGTCAAGATGAAAGGTGCGGAAGCGCACAAAGAATCGTTCGTCAGCGGACCGACAAACTTCCCGCCTTCTTGATATTTCCATTCTGTGAAGAACCGCACGACTTCCGCGGCCCGCGCTGGCAGGTCCAATTCTGGGTTGCTATGGCGGAGCACGAATAAATGTGCGCCGAAGTCAGAGGCCGGGTGTAAGCTAAAGTCATCTATCCACATCCTTCCGCCGCGCCCTGCGGGGTGACGGTCTCTTGTGAACAGATTACGTTCGCCACAGGAGGCCCGGCGATGGCGCCCAGGAAATCTCTCTCCACTCGCAGCCCGCACTTACCAGAATGGCAACACGCCTACGAACTGGTGTTGGTAGAAACCGATACCCGCAAGCTTTTCAAGCTGGTGGAAGTTGCCGAAGCCGCCGTTCTCACCCGCTGCGCCGCCCTGGAAGGAAGCGCCAACCACCATTCCGAGAGACGAGATCTGGAAGCAGCCCTGGCGAAGCTGCAGGTGGTGAAAAAGGAACGCCTGAAGTTCCTATCCTGAAGTTCCCATCGTGACGTTTCTATAGAGATAGAAACTTTGCGCGCATCTCTAGTGAGCCTGCCCGCAACTCTCGGCGAACTGGACGCTCCAGAAAAAGGCGGAGGGTTCGAGCGCCCCGCGGATTAAGACGCGGAGAGAAAATTACGCAGCCCAAATTCTGCTCCTTCAGCCCGCCGGGTTGAACCGCAAGGGCGCGAGGGGCCGCTGTGAAGTGACCGCAATCACTGAAGGCCATCCGTCCCAGCGGTAGGCTGGAATCGTCAATTACCTGCCACCACGACAGGTTTGAAGGTGACCACATGGTACTCACAATCGTGGTTTTCTGCGCAGCGGGAGCAATCCTGCTCTTCGGTCTCGGCATCTACGCGGAGTTTCAGGAGCTGCGGATGCATCCGGGGCACCGGTTCGATGCCGACGCTTCGCACTTGGGAAAGCCGGGATCGAAGTAGTTGCCGGTGGTTGGCAATTCGGGCGGTTCGACAAGATGTCCCTGTCCCACGGGAGTGCCTTTTCCCTTTCCCTGAACGGAGCCCTGCGAGTGGTATAGTGGTCTGACCGCCAGGATTCTTGCTCCGAATTCTTACTCAATTAGGTTGCATCGGAAGCGGAAATCAATTTCCAATTAGCGCGGAACCGAAGCGGGCGCGGATCGAAATGCGCGAAGTCGCGTCCGATTTCAGAAGAGGGAACTGCCATCATGGCTATTGCGACGATTAATCCTGCCACGGGAGAAGTGATTAAGACCTTCCAGCCGCTGTCGGAAGCCGAGATCGAGAAGAAGCTTCAGCTGGCCGTAAGTACGTTCAAGTCGGAGCGCCAGACGCCGCTTGCCGTGCGCGCCCACCGCATGCTCAAGGCGGCCGAGATCCTGGAGCGCGACAAGGAAAAGTTTGCCCACCTGATGACGCTCGAAATGGGCAAGCCCTACAAGGCGGCCGTGGCAGAAGCGATGAAGTGCACCACCGCCTGCCGCTACTACGCCGAAAATACGGCGCGCTTTCTGGCCGACGAACCGGTCGAGGTGGGAGCGAAGAAGAGCTTTATCCGCTACCTGCCGATTGGGCCGATTCTGGCCGTGATGCCGTGGAATTTTCCTTTCTGGCAGGTGATCCGCTTTGCCGCGCCGGCGCTGATGGCGGGCAACGTTGGGCTGCTGAAGCATGCCTCGAATGTTCCGCAGTGCGCGCTGGCGATCGAAGAGATCTTTCTGGAGGCCGGATTTCCCGCAGGCGCGTTTCAGACTTTGCTGATCGGCTCGGGCCAGGTGGATGCGTTGCTGAACGATCCGCGGGTCGTGGCGGCGACGCTGACGGGTAGTGAGCAGGCCGGGATTCAGGTGGGCATCGGAGCGGCCAAGCGAATCAAGAAAGTTGTGCTGGAGTTGGGCGGCAGCGATCCCTTCATCGTGATGCCTTCGGCCGATCTGGACACGGCGGTGAAGACGGCGGTCGAGGCGCGCATCCTCAACAACGGGCAGTCCTGCATCGCGGCCAAGCGCTTCATTGTGGCCGAGCCGATTGCGGCAGAGTTTGAAAAGAAGTTTGTGGCGCGCATGGAGAGCCTGCGCATCGGCGATCCCTTTGACGAGAAGACTGAGCTTGGGCCCCTGGCTACGGCCGATGCGGTGACCACGCTCGATGCCGACGTGCAGAAAACGGTGCAGGCAGGAGCGAAGCTGCTGACCGGCGGCCATCCGTTGCAGCGCAAGGGAAATTATTACGCGCCGACGGTGTTGACCAACATTCCGAAAAACTCGCCAGCCTACGGCGAGGAGTTCTTTGGTCCGGTGGCGTCGATTTTCCGGGTGAAGGATCAGGATGAGGCGATCCGCATCGCCAACGACGTGCGCTTTGGCCTGGGCGCGAGCGCCTGGACGAACGACGATCAGGAGCGCGAGCGCTTCATCAACGAACTCGATGCGGGGATGGTCTTCATCAACAAGATGGTCGCCTCCGATGCGCGCATTCCCTTCGGGGGCGTGAAACAGTCAGGACATGGGCGGGAGCTGGGGGCCATCGGCATTCGCGAGTTCATGAATGCGAAAACGGTGTGGGTGGCGTAGAAGCAACTGCTAGCTAGCGCGAAGCCTGACTTCGACTCGGCAAGAACGCGGGCAATTTCAACGCCTTTCTGCCGCCAATATCGCAGTTCCCAGCGGCAGGATCCGGGCGCATAAGCGGTTCGTGCACTTTCCCTAGCTGGCTATTCTTTCGCTGGTTAGTCTTAATCTTCAAGGGTCGTGCCGGGTAGCAGGCTGGCCGCGAGCCGGTCGCCTTCGCACTCCACCGCCAGCAGTTCTTTCCAGGGGCATTCGTCGGAGGCGAAGCGCTGCACCGCAGCTTGCACCTTGTGCGCGGACCCGCTATGACGAACCCAGACCACGCGGTAGCGCGCCTTCTTGCCGGCGTAAAGAATTCCAATTACATCGCCGGAGCGGAGTTCGGTGTCGAGCCCCGACAATAGCGCTCCGCTCAGGCTGATGTCGCGGGCCTGGGCGTGCTGCAGAAAGCGCTCTCCGCGTGTGTCGACGCCCCAAACCCGGAGCGGAAGGTCAGCGTTGATGCGGGCTTCGCGACGGCGGTCTTTCGTGGTGCATTCGAGGGTACGAAGATCTTCCATCCCTGCCACCGTAACGGCGGGCCGGGTGGGTGTAAAGGTGCGGCGGCGTGATGGAAGAACGAAAGCCGCGGATGGTGTTTCGATTTCGGGAATGTTCCGAAACGTGACGTGGACAAGACACCGGCTGCTCTCCGAGGACATGCAAGAACGGTTCACCGGGGGCGGGTCACGGTGGTGAATCCAATTGCGGCGAAGGAGCATGAACTGCTGGCAGGAGCGCTCGGGAACTGACGCTTGTCTGCAAACGCGAAGACCGTGTGGGGGCGATGGGTAGTGGGCGCCAACGAGTGTAAGGGCCTGGCGGCATCAGTGGACTTCCGGTTTGCTGGTAAACATTCCAACCAAGCTGGCCGTCTGCTGTAGAATTCTCCGGCGAATCAAGTTCCGCTTCAGCAGGAGTGACCGTGAACTATACCCGCATTGCATTGGCCTCCCTCGGGGCTATGGTCGCCTACTTTGTCTATGGCTTTGCCATGTTCGCGGCATGGCCATCCATGAAAACCGAATTCATGAAGTACCCCAACGTCTATCGTCCCAAGGACGAGATGATGAAGGTGATGCCCTACGGCATGATCGCGATCCTCATCGCCATCGTGGTCGTCGCCATTCTCTATGCGCAAATCCATACTGCGGGTGGCGGAATCGTATCAGGCATATACCTGGGCGCGCTCATCGGCCTTTTCTCGGTCTGCACCTTCGCGATCCACAACTACATCAACCTGAACATCGGCCTCACCCTGACCATCTACCAGTGCATCGCCTACTTCATTCAGTGGGTCATCGTGGGCGCGGCCATCGGCCTCATCTACAAGCCGTCCTAGATTTGTCGGCCAAACAGAGGTATCGAGAGACCAGTTTTTGGGAAGTTGCCAGAGGCTGGTTGGCACGGCAGAAACTACTTATCCTGAGTTGGTGAAACATCTCGATTTCACTCAAAAGCTGATTTCAACAATTGAGCCTGTGTGACGCCCGTCACGGCGGATTTGATCCGATCAGTACGATAATTCCTAGTGGGGTTGGACTCCGCCGAAGGTCCGTTTGGGAGGTGGTCCGTGCCGCGTGTCGTCGTCCTAGTTTCGCTGGCAATCCTGCTCTTGGCTTCGATCCCTATTGGGCAAGCACAGGGGTCAGGAAAGACTGCAAGTGATGGTCAACAGATCGGTAAAGTCCTCAACGTACGAAAGGTCTTGCGTAATCCGTACTTCCTCAGCCGCTACCCGACGACCCACTACTACCTGCTTTATTTTGAGGTTCGAGCTTCCGAGCGAACGTATTGCATCGAGTACGAAACCCCTGTTCTCGATGAGATTGAGGATGTGTTTGCCGCGAAAGGCAAGGATGTCGAGTTCGTGCTCAAGGGCAAAACCCCCAAGCTCAGAACACCGCAAGGCCGGACGATCAAGGCCCACCTGGTAGACGAAAAACAGTGCTAGCGGCACGGGGGGACTACTGCCCACTTTCCATTGTTTGTCGCATCTTCCAAGTCACCATCAGTGGCGATCAATTAGTTAAGAATCGCCGTCACACTCATCGACAGGCCAATGAGCGAAATCGCCTTTTCGCAAACAATCGAGGAAGCAAGGGGCCGAAACCTTGACCATCATCCTTGCTTTTATCTGCTACGTTTCGACTCTCTGATATTGCGGCGAGCGCGGCGAGTCGCCCATGCTATTGCAATGAAAACGGGACCCCAGAATCAAGAGAACCGCTGCCACGGCTGGTTACATCACCACTGAGGAACCCACCCACGAATGGCAATAATTGGCGACGAGGCATCTGCGAAAATCAGCGGCGCATCCACGTTACGATAGAGGTCAAAGTTACTATAGGGTCAAAAAAGGAGCGGCATGGCTCGATTCTTGACGTTGCTTGTGGTCTCAATCGCAGTAGCGCTTCCATTGTCGGCGCAAGACAGTCCTAAACTCGAGGTTTTCGGCGGCTACCAATACTTGCACGCCGGAAATTTTGACGGTGCAGGGGACAGCGTGAATACCAATGGTTGGAATGCGTCTGCGACCTTTAACTTTGCCAAACACCTCGGCATCGCCGCGGATTTCAGCGGTAACTACAAAACGGAACAATCCGAAGGCTCGACTGCCGACGTGCGCATCTATACTTACGCTTTCGGACCTGTTGTTTCCGCGAATGCCAGCGAGAAGTTTAGGATCTTCGCCCACGCGCTGTTCGGCGGAGTTCATGTCCCGACCGGGTGCTTCCTCTTCAGCGGCAGCCCAAATGAGTGCGGTGCCAGTTCCACGAGCGGGTTTGCGATGATGATCGGTGGCGGAGTCGATGCAAGAATGACGAAGCGCTTCGATTTTCGCGTGGTTCAGATCGACTGGGCTCGCCTCGCTTCGGAGTTTGGTGCGCAAAACAGCAATGTGAGGGTCTCAACGGGTATTGTGGTCCGTTTCTAGGCTCCATCATCTGATGTTACATCGCGTCCAGAGCTGGCCAGGAGGGGTACGTTGTAAACCACGGTGGACTCGTCCTGGTTGGCTTCAAATCTCTCGATCGCGCCCATTCACGGAGCGCTGCATTTCTACTGTCTTATCGTCAGCGCCTTCAGCACGGCTTGCTGCTTTGCGATGAGCGTCAGCACGCCTTGCTTGGCGAAGGCGATCATTTTGGCCAGTTGCTGGTCGTCGAAGACCTGGTGCTCGGCGGTGGCTTGGACTTCGACCAACTTTCCGCCGGCGGTCATGACGAAGTTCATGTCGACGTCGGCGCGGGAGTCTTCTTCGTAGCAGAGATCGAGCAGGATTTCTCCGTCCACAATTCCCACGCTGACGGCGGCGACAAAATCCTTGAGCGGAACCGCGGTCAGGGTGCCCGCGTCCACCAACTTTTCGAGAGCGAGGCCCAATGCAACGAATGCTCCGGTAATGGAGGCGGTGCGGGTGCCGCCGTCGGCCTGGATGACGTCACAGTCGATCCAGATGGTGCGCTCGCCGAGGCGCGTGAGGTCGGTGACGGCGCGTAATGACCGGCCGATCAGGCGCTGGATTTCGTGGGTGCGTCCGCTGGGGCGTCCCTTCGAGACTTCGCGCGGGGTGCGGGTCAGAGTGGCGCGCGGGAGCATGCTGTATTCGCTGGAGATCCATCCCTTGCCCGAGTTGCGCATGAATGAGGGGACGGTTTCTTCGATCGAGGCGGTGCAGATCACGCGAGTATTGCCCACTGCAATCAGGACGGAACCTTCGGCGGTGCTGATGAATTCCGGGGTGAGAACGACGGGGCGGAGTTGGTCGGGAGAGCGGTTATCGGAGCGGTAGAACATGATCGGGGATTGTAAATGATGGCTTCCATCAGGGCTTGTGCATGCGGGATATACCTTCCATATTTTTTTTTGCCGCTCTCTGTAAAACGTTCATGGGCAAGGGTTTGGGGGCGAGGGGTGTGGGGAATCCCGTCCAAAATCCTGTGCCGTAAGAAGTTATAGCTAAAATATTACGGAATAAGGACTTAGCGCTGGGCGCCGATCCGCTGCTGGGGCTATTGGCGAAAAACGCGCTGGGAGGGACTTGGTGCATATCCTCCAGCTTGCGCCTTGCGGAATTCTCGGTAAAGGTCGTTCGTCACAAGATGGGGAAATCTTTCTGTGGAAGGCTGTGGAAAAGGGCCCGTGCCAGCCGGATTTTGAGTGTAATCGGCCGGGTTACATCAACTATCGGTGGTCACACCTAAACACGTCCGGCCTGAGGCCCGTGACGCTACCGGCTCGGCTGGAATTCAGGATCACCGAACTGCCATAGCAGGAAGCTCCAGGAATTGGCGAGACGCTCACGGTATTCCGTTGCTGTGTTGCCGGAGTCGTGTCCTCCGGCGTAATCGATGTACGACAGGACCGGTTTGCCGCTCGTCGTGGCTGCCTGTAAGCGCGCCACCATCTTGGTTGATTGCCACGGTTTCAGGCGGGGATCGTTCATGCCGGCGGCGAACAATGCCGCCGGATATGGAGTCCCGCTTCTTACGAAGTAGTAGGGACTCATGGCGTAAAGGGCTTTGAAGCCTGCCTCGGTCCTTGAGTCGCCGACTTCTGGAACGTCGATCAGGTCGGCGGTTTCGGCGCGCAACATGTCAGACACGCCACTGTCGACAAGTACGGCCGCGAACAGGTCAGGCCGGTCGGTAATCGCTCGCCCAACCATGATGCCGCCCATGCTACCTCCCTCGCCCGCCAGCTGGGCCGGGGAAGTGTATTTGTTCTCAATCAGGAACTGCGCACAGGCGATGAAATCGAGCCACGTGTTTTTCTTGGTAGGCCCCTTGCCCGCCTGGTGCCACTCTTCACCGTATTCGCCCCCGCCCCTGACATGGCACGTCGCCTTGACTCCGCCTCGTTCGTACCAGGCGAGCAGCGTCTGATCAAACTCCGGATTCTGCGAAATACCGTACGCTCCGTAACCGGAGAGGAGGGTCGGGTTCAGTCCGTTCCGCTTCATACCTTTGGGATGAGCGATGGAAAGCGGTACCAGCGTACCGTCGTAGCTGGGAACCTTCACTTCGACGGCCTCGACATTGGTGAACTCGTCGTGCGGACCGGACGGCTGGAGATTTGTGTCGAACACTTTCCTGGTGGAAGGATCGTAGGCATAAATCTTGTATGCCATGGTCCACGAATTCAAGAGCATCAGAATCCCGGACACGCGCGGGTCGGAAGTAAACGCAGAGTTTTGGGGAAGCGGGGTCCGAAAGCGAAAGACGGCGCCGTCAAAGGGAAGCGCAATCTTTTCCGCCCGTGCTCCCGCGCCATAGGGCAGACGCAGCACGCGGCCGATGCCGCCATCCAACACCCGCACGTATAGCGCGTCCTGGGCTGGAACGATATCTTGGAGGACGGCGTCGGTCGCCGGAATTACAGTTTCCGCAGAGGACAAGTCCGGATTCCGCGCGTCGAGATGGATTACCTTGTAACGCGGAGCGTTCTTGAACGTCAACAGATAAAGGTCGTCTCCGTGTATGGCAACGTCAGCTACATCGTCCGAGACGTCTGCGACCTTGCGCCACGCAGAAGTTGACTTGCCGATAGCGTTGACGGGCGCGATGTAGAACGCGCTACTAGGTGCGGCGACGGGAAGCCCGATGACGCCGAGCGCATACTTTGAGTCTGGTTCGATCCGGATGGACGCATAGAGGCGTGGATCGACGTCAATCGACGGCACCACACCGTGGCCGAACAGCGCCTGATCTTTCTCCGGGTCGGCGCCCAAAATGTGCAGGTAAGAGCGATACTTCTGCCGCACTTCGTTTGCCGGCGCCCCAGCGGGTAGTTTCTGCAGGCGACCATAAACAAACGAATGATCATCCGGCAGCCAGGCCGGGGTGGATTTGAAGCAACAGTGAGGAATGACATCGCCGGTCTCGCGTCCGTTGGAGATTTCGACGATGTGCATTTCGGTATCGTTCTCCGATCCTCCTGGAGCGATGGTTACGGCTACGTACTTGAGGTTGTTGGAGGGGACAAAGGCGCCGATCGCATTCTTGCCTTTGCCGCGACTGGTTTCGGCAACAGATACCCGTTCTGGATCGAGCAGCAGCTTTTCCTCTCCCGTGAGTCCTTTGCGGATGTAGAGCTTGTAGGTGTCTTCCCCAGCCAGAAGTTTGGTGTAGAGGTATAAATCGTCGGGCAAGCGGCGCATGCTGCCCACGTCGGCGCTGGTAGATTCATCCAGTTCCACGATGCGCTGCAGGAGCTGTTGCCTGCCCGGCAGACTTGCTAGCACTGCCCGCGTGTAGTCATTCTGGGCCTTGATCCAGGATTGCACTTCCGGGTCCTGAAGATTCTCCAGGCAGCGGTAAGGGTCAGTAACCTTGGTTCCGTAGAAGGTGTCGGTAACGGGCCGGACAGCTGTGCTTGACGGAGACGACGGCGAGGCGGTGTCGGCAATCTGCGCACGAACTCGAAGGGGGACGGAATGAGCCGCTAGATGGACCGAAGTAAGGCAAAGTGCACAAAGAACGAAACGAGCTGCCTTCATAAGTTCGCTCCTGCCAAGAACTGGATTCCGCGAGTCTAGCAGGTTAGGTTAACTGTCTAAGCATCTCTATTTCACTCATTGACCCCTGCCAGGGGGTTTTACGTGCGATGGCCTGATTTCAAGAACTACACGCGAATCTGATTGTCCGCTTTTCCGCGGCGCTGATGCTGGGGAGAACATCTGCGACGGGTTCGAGCTTGACAATAGTTATATCTATAGATATAGTTATCGACAGATCGAACGGTGTTGATTGCTGATTGTTGATTTCTGGAGCTGGATTGAAACCATGGCAGGCTCAGTGGTTGGTTTTCAAGCAGCAATCAGAAATCAGCGATCAACAATTCTGAGCCGACGACGAACTTAGAAGGAGTTTGCTATGTACGGAAGATGTGGAAGTTGGTGGCGGGGCGGATTCGCGACGCCGTTTATGGGGGGAGGATTTCCATGGGGCCGCGGAGGCCGCTGGGGCCGGTTTTTTGGTCCGGGCGAAATTCGGCTGGCGCTGCTGTCGATGCTCGAAGGCGGGCCCAAGCACGGCTACGAGTTGATGAAGGAACTGGAGACGAAGTCGGGCGGGATTTACAAGGCGAGCGCGGGAGCGATTTATCCGGCGCTGCAGCAGATCGAAGACGAGGGCCTGGTGACTTCGGATACGGCCGCAGGGAAGCGAACATATTCGCTGACCGAGGCCGGCAAAGCCGAGTTGCAGCGTGAGGCCGAGACGGTGAAGAAAATCTGGCGGCGTGCCGAGCAGGCCGGCGACTGGGCGCCGTGGATGGGCATGGAGGGCGCGGAGGTGATGCGTCCGGCGGCCGAAGTGATGAAGGCGGCGCTGAAGACGGCCACTCGCGGCTCACACGATTCGGCGAAGATCGCGAAGATTCGCGAAATTCTGGAGCGAACGAAGCAGGAGATCGAGGGGCTGGAGAAGCCGGCGTAAAGAAGCGGACTTCGGAGCTCGGACCTCAGACCTCAGGAGTTGTGTGGATCACGACTTTGATTGATGAATAGACGGCAAGTACAAGAAGGAACGGCCGCCTGCAATGGCGGCCGTTTCATTTTATTGCGCTGCTGGAGTATCAGTCGCGCTCTTTGGCAGGTTTCGTCTTGTTGTTGTTGTGCTTCTCGTTGTAGATCTGCTTGCTGTTCTTATTTTCTTCCTTGTTGGCCTGTTGTTTCTCTTGTTTGGTCAAGGCGCCGCCGTTGGCGGTGCGCTCGTTGTGAACCTGCTGGGCGACCGCGGCCTGGTTCTCGTTGGTGCGGGCAGCTTCGCCGGAAGTCATCTGGCCGCTGCGCAACCCTTGAGCGGTGCGCTGCTGCTGGTTGGCTTCCCGGTCGTCGACTTCGTTGGGCTTCACGGTATTGCCGTTGTGCTTTTCGTCGTAGATCTGGCGGCTGGCGGCATTTTGCTCGCCGTTGATCTGTTGACGCTCGGCACCGGTGAGCTTGCCACCGTTGGCCTCGCGATCGTCATGCACCTGCTGGTCGATGTTGGCTTGCGTGCGCTCAGCGCGAGCTGCCTCGCCGGAGGTCATTTGACCGCTGCGCAGGCCGTTGGCGATGCGCTGGTCCTGGTTGGCTTCGCGGGTGTTGGGATTGTAGTTGCGCCCCACCGAGCGATCAGCAGCCGAGATGGGCTGCGATTGCGCGTGCTGCTGCGCCACCTGGTGATATTCGTTGACGCTCGCGCTCGCCGTGGTGGCTGGACGGCCCTGATTCACCGATGCGAGCTGCCCGCGATCCTGCGCGGCAAAGTGTTCATGTTGGACCTGGTCGGCAGTGGGCTCGAAGTGGCGCTCATTGGCCGCCTGCATCTCGACCGCCGAGGCATGCACCTGAATGCCTTCGCCGCCATTGAAGCTCACGTGGTTGACGTTGACGATGGTGTTTTGCTCGACGATGGTGCGATTCTCGTACACGTTGGTGACATGCACGCTGCCGAAGTTGGCGACGGCGCTGTTATAAGCGAATACTCCACCGCGCCACTCGCCGCCGGCGAAGCCGACGCCGCCGAAGCCGAAACCATAGTTCACGCCGCCGTAGAACCCAACATGCGGGCCCCAGTAGCCGCCGTGCCAGCCGTACGCGCCGCCTTCATAACCCCAGTAGCCAGGGGTCCAAAGCAGACCGGCGCTGGGAGGTTGAGCCCACACGCCCGGAACCCAGAAGTAGCCCGCATCGCCGTAGGACCAGTAGCCCGGAGTCCAGAGGTAACCCGGCGCCGGCAGCGGAGGCTGCTCATAGACCGGTAAAGCGGGAGGAGCAATGTGGATGTTGATCGCGATGCCGACGCCGATCTGTGCCTGCGCTGAGGGCATGGCAGACATTACCAGCGCGACCGGCAGGATGATCAAAGCTGCGGCAAACAGATTGCGAAATGTTGAACGAAGAGACATGGTGATTTCTCCTTGTGCCGGGGCCCCAAAACGGCATATCTCCCCGTCCTGCCCATACTTGAGTGGGCGTATGTATTACAACCCAGACTCGCGCTGTTTGTTGCTGTCGAAGGGTCAATGTCCAAGGGGACAATGCCTGCGGGAATTCGGTAATAACGATGGTCACCTGTAAGAAACGCGTTTCGGAGAAAACGCTCGAAATGGCCGTTGCGTGGCCTTTAACCCGCCGTGATCGCCAGAAGCGGGAAGCCAGAACATGCAACGATCTGCACATTGACAGGGCAACTATCCCCGAGCATAATCTCTCGGGCGTTTTGGGGATATCTGCTCTCGCCGTTGCCCGGAAGTTCATTTTTCCGCCCTGGCTTTTGCATACCGATTGCCCTCTGGAACCCAGGTTCGAAATTTCCTCAGATCGATTTCCCGAAGGAGGACCCGTCCGATGAAACTCCGCGTCGCTTGTGTGTTATTTGCGTGCATGTCGGTGGTTCTATCGCTGACTCCACTGACTGTTGCACAGACCATTGCCGAGACTGCTGCACAGGGCGCTCCATTGATCTCGACCGCATCGGCACTGCCGCGGCTGGTGCGCTTCAGCGGGACGGTGAAGGACATGCAGGGAAATCCGCTGACGGGCGTAGTGGGGGTGACGTTTGCTTTCTACTCGGAAGCGGCTGAGGGCGCTGCCCTTTGGCTGGAGACGCAGAACGTTACGGCCGACAGCAATGGCCACTACACGGTTCTGCTGGGGTCGACCAAGCCGGAGGGGCTGCCGGCGGATCTGTTTACATTGGAACAGGCGCGCTGGGTGGGAGTGCAGGTCTCGGGGCAGGAGGAGCAGCCGCGCGTGCTGCTGGTGAGTGCGCCGTATGCATTGAAGGCGGGCGACGCCGAAACCATTGGTGGGCTTCCGCCCTCAGCCTTTGTACTGGCCAATGACCCGCGGGGGGCAGGCAGCGGGGGGAAGGACGGCGGCGCGGCAGCATCTGCGGGCGTACAGAGTAAGGCTTCGCCGCGCGTCAATGCTGACGTTACGGGACTGGGAGTCGTCGGCTACATTCCGATGTGGGATAGCACCAGCGACATTGTCGACTCGGTGATTTTCCAGAAAGCGACCGCCATTGGGATCGGCACGGTTACTCCGGCGGCAACTCTTGACGTAAACGGCAAGACGGACGGTCGCGACACACTCACGCTGTTTCCCAAGGGAACGGATCCTACACTGGCCATCAATGGGACTGCGTTCAAGATCGACCAAACCGGCAAGGTAACGTTCGTGGCGACACAAACTTTCCCGGGCGTGGGCACGATCACGGGAATTACCACGGCGGCCGGCAGTGGCCTGAGTGGCGGGGGCACCAAAGGAACTCTAGCGCTCAAGGTGCCTGCGGCCGGCATTACCAACGCGATGCTGGCCGACTCGAAGATTACTCTGAACGCCAATGCCGCCGGCGGACTGACCGCTCCCGGGGCGATGACGCTGGGCAGCACTTATACGATCGGGCTGAAGGCATGCGCCGCGAGCCAGATACTGGAATACAGCGGCACGGTCTGGAACTGCGTCGCGCCGACAGGCACGGGAACCATTACCGGAGTGACGGCGGGCACGGACCTGACCGGGGGCGGCACGGCAGGCAAGGTCACTCTCAATGTGGATACGACCAAGGTTCCACAACTGAGCGCCGCCAACACGTTTACGGGGAATCAGACGGTGAACGGGTCGGTGACTGCGACGTCGTTTGTGGGTGACGGGTCTGGGTTGAGTAACATCACGGCGACGAACGCCAGCGAACTGGCTGGTCTGCCTGCGAGCGATTACGCACAACTGGGAGCGTCGAACACGTTCACCGCCACGAACAGTTTTTCTGGCGCCGCGTTCGGCCCGATACTGTCGGTGAGCAACACCGACGGCACGGTATCCGCCTCCGCCATTTCCGCCAGCAATTCAGGCCAGTACGGCATTGGGATCTATGCCGGAGCTGCCGCCAATGGATGGGGGATCGAAGGCTTTGGGACGCAAACCGCAGGGTCCATCGGGGTGTTGGGCGCGCTGGCCAACGCCAGCGGGTTCAGCAATTCGTTTTTCTCGCTGGAAAGCGACGATGGCCTGAATAGCGGAATGTGGGCCGACGGGTCGGACGGACAAGAATCGGCTCTGATCGCCACGGCGGACGATTTGAGCGCTGGAATCTTCTTTAACGACAGCTCGGTGAGTTCCACCATCGTGGTGTTAAACAACGGCGGCGGGCCTACCGGAAACGTTGCCCGTGGCTTCGGCACCGTTCTGCGCGCGGAGGGTTCAGGGGGCGTCTGTGGCATCAACCAGGCTGGCAGCATCGCCTGCACCGGCCAGGTCAAGACGCTGGCCGCAACGCAGAACGGCGCTCGTCAGGTGGAAACATACTCGGTTCAG
>CAWDBW010000029.1:0-66746 GCA_963800405.1 uncultured Acidobacteriota bacterium | reverse complement strand
CTTTTCGACGGACTGCCCGTTGCGGTCTACCACCACGTCCAGAGGCTGACCGGGGCTCAGCGCCGCTTTCATTTCGACCTGCTTCCAGTTGGGGTTCTGTGCGTCATCCACGCGGGTGATCCGGTCGCCGACTTGCAACCCTGCCTTGGCTGCGGCCGAATCCTTGAACACCCATCCGATTACGGTGGGCTCGTCATCCACGGCTTCGTACTCGTAATGCACCATGTAGACAGTCGTGAGCAGGACGATGGCCAGCAGGATATTCATCGTGGGCCCGGCAATGGCGATCAGGAAGCGGTGCCAGCGCGAGTGATTCATGAACTCGCGCGGATCGTCGGAGCGCTCGTCCATGGGATTCTCGCCGCTCATCTTCACATAGCCGCCCAGCGGGATGGCGTTGATGCGATAGTCGGTTTCACCGCGGCGGAAGCCCACCAACCGCTTGCCGAATCCAATGGCGAACTGCTCCACCCGCACGCCCAGCCACTTGGCCACGGCAAAGTGGCCAAACTCATGGATCAGGATCATGAAGCCCAGGACCGCAACCACCGCTACGAGAGAAGTCAGGAAGTCAGACATAATCGAGGTACGTACGCTCCACCTGGTTAGATTCCGAAATTATGCGAAGGATGTAGCCCGGGGCCGTTCAATTTTCTTGCCGTCCGCCAGGCGCTGTTGGGCCAACCGACGGGCTTCGGCGTCCGCTTCCAGCACTTTTGCAATCGACTCCAGCTTCCCGGAATTAGTTCCCGCCAGAACATCTTCGATAATCCTGGGAATGTCATTGAAACTAATGCTGCCCGCCAGAAACGCCGCTACGGCCACTTCGTCGGCGGCATTGAGCGCCACCGTTTTCGCGCCGCCGGCCTCCGCCGCCTCGTACGCTAAACGCAGACAAGGGAATTTTTTCAGGTCCGGAGGGCAGAAGTCCAGATGACGCAAGTCACTGACCGCAAAACGCAGATCCGACGGAATCTCTCAGGAAAAGTTAATGCGTACAGGATCGGCAGCCGCATGTCGGTTACCGAAATTTGTGCCAGCAGGCTGCCATCCACAAACTCGACCATGGAATGGATGGTCGACTGGGGGTGGACTATGACTTCCACCTTGGCCGGCGGCATGTGAAACAATCTGCACGCCTCGATCACTTCAAATCCTTTGTTCATCAACGTGGCCGAGTCGATCGTGATCCGCCGCCCCATCTTCCAGGTGGGATGGTTGAGCGCCTGCTCGACCGTGATTGACGCGAACTCGGAATGCGGCAGATGAAGAAACGGCCCGCCCGAAGCCGTCAACCAGATGCGCTCGACTTCGTCCATGCGCCCGCCGCGCAAGCACTGATGCACCGCGTTGTGCTCGCTGTCGATGGGCAGCAGCGGCTTGCCCTGCCGGCGCGCCTCGGCCGTAATCAACTCGCCTGCGGCGACGAGACATTCTTTATTGGCCAGCCCAACAACTTTCCCTGCCCGCACCGCTTCGTAAGTCGCTTCTAATCCAGCGACGCCCACGATGGCGCTGACCACGAAGTCGACTTCCGCATGGGTCGCGACCCGTACCGTCCCCGCAGCGCCGTGCACAACTTCAATCTCGCCCAGCCCTTCCCTCTTCAACCGCACGCGCAGAGCGTCGGCATCCGCTTCCGCCGCCATCGAGATAACCCGCGGCCGCCAGCGCCGCGCCTGCTCAAACGCCGCCTCGAGATTCGATCCGGCAGCCAGCGTCACAATCTGAAACCGCTCGGGATAGGACTCGGCCACGCTGAGCGTGCTCCGCCCAATCGAGCCCGTCGATCCGAGAATAGCGATGCGTTTCATGTTATTAAGAAAGCCTGAACCTGGTCATTTTGCGGCGCCCAACCCGACTGCATAGTGGTCAATCCAATCCCGTTGCTCGGTTGTTTCCGGAACCGAGATTCCTCGCGCCGCTGATGCTATTTCCACGGCAGCTCCCGGACTTATTCCCTTCCTCACCAGCAGACAAGCCGCCACCAGTCCGCTGCGCCCAATCCCCTGGCGGCAATGTACGACTACATTCTTGCCTTCCGACAGCAGGTCTGTAACCTCTTCCAAAAGCTCTGCCCACTTGGCTTCTGACTTTGGAACCCGGCGGTCGGGAATCGGAAACGAGGTGAACTCCATTCCCTGTCTCTTGGTTTCGGCTGCCTCTTGCCGAAGATCCAAATCGTTTTCCTCCTCCGGCGTGAGGAGCGACAGAAGCGTGTCTGCGCCAGCTCGCTTCCAACTGGCGAGGTCGGCGCTCAGCCAGTCACCCCCGCGCGGGCGAGCGGCCATGGCGAGCTTTCCGCGCCACGGTCCGTCAACCCAGTAGAGTTCCTTGCGCATCGCCTACTCTTGATCCTTAATGACAATTTCCCGAGGCAGCCCGTCAACGTCCACGCCCCGTCGGCGAAGAACATAGATGCGATGGTGCCCATCTAGTATAGTTCCTTCCGGCCGGGTTTTCAGGCAGCCCTTCAGTCCCGGCAATAGCGACGCCAACAGGTCTTCGGTCGAAAGCCGCTCCATCTGTGCTAGTTTGCCCGCGTTCAGAGAGCTTTCCGAGTGAAGGGATTTGAGAGGCGGGTGCTCAGGAATGTCCACCATAAATATTCACTGCATCACGCGCCAAGCTGTGTAGAACCATAATACCGGAGCCGCAAACAGCAAGGCGTCGATGCGGTCGAGCATGCCGCCGTGGCCGGGAAGAATCGCGCCGGAATCTTTCACGCCCGCCCCGCGCTTGATCAGCGACTCTACCAGGTCGCCGAGCTGCGCAGCCACATTCAGCACGATGGTCAGAAGGATGATCGGGCCCATTTCTGGAACTTCCAGCCCGTACATGCCGCCGGCCCGCGTAATCAACCCGGCGTGCAGCAGCGCCGAACTGATCTGCTCCGCATGACGAAACAGCAGCCATCCCACGCCGACGCTGGCCAACAGCGAGGCCGCCGCTCCTTCCCAGGTTTTTTTTGGGCTGATGCGCGGCGACATCAAATGCCGCCCCATCGACTTGCCCACGAAGTACGCGAATATATCTCCGGCCCAGACCACCAGCAGCAGATAGAGCAGATAGATCGCCCCTGCCGCCTGCTCGCGAAGCTGCACCAGCATTCCCATGGGCAGTGCGATGTAGGTAAAGGCGAATACCGAAGCCGCCGCCGCCGGATATCCAGTGCGCAGGTCGGCCCGAAGCATCAAAATGCTCAGCGCCAGAAATGGAGCAATCGCCGCCGCAAACGCCAGCACAACCAGAAATCTTCCGGTAGACAGCAGAGGCGCCTCACCGCCGGCACTGATTACCAGAGCCAGGAAAAATAATCCCGTGAAAATGTAAGTCAGCAACCGCAGCGGCTGCACGCCATAGGATTCTGTCAGCTTCAGGAATTCATGAATGGTGACAAGCGCCACCATGGCGGCGACTATTGCCACCACCGGCACCGGCGCCCGCAAAATGAGCGCCAGCACAATCGGAATCAGGACGACCGCAGTCGCGATGCGTTTGAGCAAGGGAAGTTGATTTCAGCAGCGACGCCGGCCTCAGCCGCGCCAATGATGATCTTTGCACGATTTCAAAAATTTAACCACAGAGGTCACGGGGGATTCACAGAGGGATTCGGATTTACCCTGTGTAACTCTGTGTCCTCTGTGGTTAAGGTTTTGATTCTGAAGCCGCGGAGGTCTCGATCGCGGCGTGCCCGTCGCCATTATTCGGCGCATGATGATTCAAATCATGATGATTCAGGCCGCCGTAGCGCCGCTCGCGCTTCTGGTATTCCGCGATGCCCTCGAGTAGATGCACGCCCCGGAAATCCGGCCACAAAGTCGGAGTCACATAAATCTCGGCGTAGGCCAGCTGCCACAGCAGAAAATTACTCAGCCGCATCTCGCCGGAAGTCCGCACCACCAGATCCGGGTCGGGAAGATGCCGCGTGTAGAGATGCCGCCCCACCATGTCCTCATCGATGTGCAGATGCTCGATCCCGCCGTTTTGTGCCGCCGCGTTCACCATGGAGCGGAACGCGTCCACCAATTCACTGCGCGCGCTGTAGTTGAGCGCCAGAGTGAGCACCATGCCCGAGTTGCCAGACGTGGCCTGGCGCGCCCATTCCATGCGCTCCTGCACATCCTCCGGAAGTTCGTGCTGCCGCCCAATGTATTCCAGGCGAATGTTGTTCTGGTTCAGGGTCGGCACTTCCGCCTTCAGATAGCGGCTCAACAGTCCCATCAGGAAACCGACTTCGCTCTTCGGCCGCTTCTTCCAGTTTTCTTCCGAGAAGGCATAGAGCGTGAGGGCCGGAATGTGAATGCGCGCCGCCGTCTCCACTGTCGAACGCACAGCCGTGACCCCGGCGCGATGCCCGGCCACACGCGGCATGTGGCGCCGCTTGGCCCAGCGCCCGTTGCCGTCCATGATGATGGCGATATGTCTGGGGAGTCGCCCTGGATCCAGCCGCCGGTAAACTTCGCTCTCCTTCCGGTCGAGCCCCGCGGGTGCCGTGGAAGCTACTTTGTCGTGCAAAGTGGTCACCGTATGAGGCTACCACAGGGAGGAAGGCGCTGGCAATGACGGGAAGGCCGCAACCCGCACCTCGGCCCGCAAGAGGCCTCAGATAGGGAAAGCCAAGTCAAAGAGAGTCGGCCTACCGCGCCTCCTCCGGCACCACTTTCAACTCCAGCTTGTCCGTCCAGCGCAGCACGGTCAGCGCGCAACTCTGGCCCACGCGCACATCGGTCAGCAGGCGATGCAGATCATCGACACCGGCCACCGGTTGGCCTTCCAGCGCGACGATGATATCCCCATCGCGCAGCCCGGCACGCTTGGCCGGGCTATCCTCTTCCACCCCGAGCACGACCACTCCCATCTCCTTCGGCAGATCGTAGAAGCGCACCACACGGCGGTGCACGGGCACGGTCTGCGCCGAGACGCCGATATAGCTGCGCCGGATGCGTCCATCGCGCAGCAGACGGCTGGCCACAAATTTCGCCGTGTTGATGCCGATGGCAAAACAGATTCCCTGCGCCGGCAGAATCGTCGCCGTATTTACGCCGACCACGCGCCCGGCGGAATCGACCAGCGGCCCACCCGAGTTGCCCGGGTTCAGCGAAGCGTCGGTCTGAATCACGTCGTCAATCAACCGCCCGGAATACGAACGCAGCGACCGCCCTAGCGCGCTGACTACGCCCGCCGTCACCGTCGACTGAAATCCGTACGGCGCGCCAATCGCAATCACGATCTGCCCCACGCGCAGCCGCTGCGAATCGCCCAGCGCCGCCGCCGTCAAGCCAGGCTCGCCCCAATGCGGCTGCTCCAGGCGAATCACCGCCAGGTCGCTCCCCGGGTCATCGCCAATTAGGGTGGCCGGCATGCGCCGCCCGTCGTTCATGGTCACGGCGATGCGCACAGCATCATGCACCACGTGACTGTTCGTAAGGATCAGGCCATCCGGAGTGAACACGAATCCTGAGCCTCCGCCGCGCCGTTCTTTGTTCTGCGGCTCGCCCGAACGCGTGCGGCCAGCCCCATTGGGCAAAGCCTGATGTACTTCAATATTCACCACCGACGGGCTCATGCGCTCGACCGCGCCGGTTACCGCCATCGAATAGGCATCGAGCAAGGGGGCGTCGCGTTCGAAGCCGGCGGTGTTGGCGGCGTGCTCCGAGTCTGCCCCGCTGTTCGCCAATCCGTCGTGCTGGCTCAGGGGAACAGAATTCCCCACAGCCGTTGAAAGTATGCTTTCTTCCAGGTTCATGATGGATAGATGAAGATCGATCCAGGTTGGATTCAGCGTGAGGCGTAGGATCTACGTACTGGAGCGATAGCCCAGCAAACCTGACGCGGTAAACCCGGTAGTACTCAGCCTGCCGACCTTTCACGTTGCTCAAACGGCTCACAAAACAGTAAAGTTCAGTCGAAGCGGTTTCGCGACGCCGATTGGCCGGGATGGGTTCCCGAATCCGTTCGCGAACGGGCCTTGAAACAGCAATGAGTATTCCCAGCATTACCACCATCAACGACATTTTTTTCGCCGCGGTCGCACGCGATCTCGACCGCATCATGCTCTACCGCGATGCCGGGAAGTGGCTGCCCGGTAACCTCCCGCGAGTTCGGGCGGAGCGTCGCCCGTACGGCGCACGCGCTGCATGCCGGGGCGTCCGCCCCGGTGATCGCATCGCCATCCTCAGCGAGAATCGCCCCGAGTGGCCCGTTGCCGACATGGCCAGCCTGCTGCTCGGAGCCGTAACCGTCCCGCTTTATACCACGCTCACCGCCGAGCAAACTGCGTTTGTGCTAAACGACGCAGGCTGCCGCGCCATCTTCTTTCGTCGGACCAGCAACTGCACAAAGTCCTGTCGATCTTGCCCCGTCCCTGCCCAATACGAAGCTCGAAAAAGTCGTGGTCATGGATCCTGTGGAGTTCATCGGCGATCTCGCTCCGTTCGCGCGCCAGTGCGTCACCATGAATCAGATCACGGCGCAGGGCGCGGAAACTCTCGACGCCGATCTGGAAACGCGAGCGCGCTCGATTGGCCCCGACGACCTGGCCACCATCGTCTACACTTCCGGCACCACCGGCACGTCCAAAGGGGCGATGCTCACCCACGGCAACATCACTTCCAACATTCTGTGCTCGCTGCAAGGCTTCAACATGCGGCCCGGCCTGATCAGCATTTCGTTTCTGCCGCTCTGCCACATCACCGCCCGCCACGTGGATTTCGCCATGATCTATCACGGCGTAACCCTGGCCTACTCCCCGTTCATGGATCGCCTGCCCGCGAACCTGCTGGAAGTACAGCCGTCTATTTTCGTTGCAGTGCCCCACGGATAGAGCCCAGTCGTAGAGAGTGCGCTTGCCCAGGCCTTTGGCGGTCTGCTCCGCCTTGGCGTAGATTTTTTCGTAGACCCGGGGCACTGCAACGAAAATAGACGGCTGTACTTCCAGCAGGTTCGCGGGCAGGCGATCCATGAACGGGGAGTAGGCCAGGGTTACGCCGTGATAGATCATGGCGAAATCCACGTGGCGGGCGGTGATGTGGCAGAGCGGCAGAAACGAAATGCTGATCAGGCCGGGCCGCATGTTGAAGCCTTGCAGCGAGCACAGAATGTTGGAAGTGATGTTGCCGTGGGTGAGCATCGCCCCTTTGGACGTGCCGGTGGTGCCGGAAGTGTAGACGATGGTGGCCAGGTCGTCGGGGCCAATCGAGCGCGCTCGCGTTTCCAGATCGGCGTCGAGAGTTTCCGCGCCCTGCGCCGTGATCTGATTCATGGTGACGCACTGGCGCGCGAACGGAGCGAGATCGCCGATGAACTCCACAGGATCCATGACCACGACTTTTTCGAGCTTCGTATTGGGCAGGGCACGGGGCAAGATCGACAGGACTTTGTGCAGTTGCTGGTCTGACGAAAGAAAGATGGCGCGGCAGCCTGCGTCGTTCAGCACGAACGCAGTTTGCTCGGCGGTGAGCGTGGTATAAAGCGGGACGGTTACGGCTCCGAGCAACAGGCTGGCCATGTCGGCAACGGGCCACTCGGGGCGATTCTCGCTGAGGATGGCGATGCGATCACCGGGGCGGACGCCCCAGGCATGCAGCGCGTGCGCCGTACGGGCGACGCTCCGCCCGAACTCGCGGGAGGTTACGGGCAGCCACTTGCCGGCATCGCGGTAGAGCATCATGCGGTCGAGATCGCGTGCGACCGCGGCGAAAAAAATGTCGTTGATGGTGGTAATGCTGGGAATACTCATTGCTGTTTCAAGGCCCGTTCGCGAACGGATTCGGGAACCCATCCCGGCCAATCGGCGTCGCGAAACCGCTTCGACTGAACTTTACTGTTTTGTGAGCCGTTTGAGCAACGTGAAAGGTCGGCAGGCTGAGTACTACCGGGTTTACCGCGTCAGGTTTGCTGGGCTATCGCTCCAGTACGTAGATCCTACGCCTCACGCTGAATCCAACCTGGATCGATCTTCATCTATCCATCATGAACCTGGAAGAAAGCATACTTTCAACGGCTGTGGGGAATTCTGTTCCCCTGAGCCAGCACGACGGATTGGCGAACAGCGGGGCAGACTCGGAGCACGCCGCCAACACCGCCGGCTTCGAACGCGACGCCCCCTTGCTCGATGCCTATTCGATGGCGGTAACCGGCGCGGTCGAGCGCATGAGCCCGTCGGTGGTGAATATTGAAGTACATCAGGCTTTGCCCAATGGGGCTGGCCGCACGCGTTCGGGCGAGCCGCAGAACAAAGAACGGCGCGGCGGAGGCTCAGGATTCGTGTTCACTCCGGATGGCCTGATCCTTACGAACAGTCACGTGGTGCATGATGCTGTGCGCATCGCCGTGACCATGAACGACGGGCGGCGCATGCCGGCCACCCTAATTGGCGATGACCCGGGGAGCGACCTGGCGGTGATTCGCCTGGAGCAGCCGCATTGGGGCGAGCCTGGCTTGACGGCGGCGGCGCTGGGCGATTCGCAGCGGCTGCGCGTGGGGCAGATCGTGATTGCGATTGGCGCGCCGTACGGATTTCAGTCGACGGTGACGGCGGGCGTAGTCAGCGCGCTAGGGCGGTCGCTGCGTTCGTATTCCGGGCGGTTGATTGACGACGTGATTCAGACCGACGCTTCGCTGAACCCGGGCAACTCGGGTGGGCCGCGGTCGATTCCGCCGGGCGCGTGGTCGGCGTAAATACGGCGACGATTCTGCCGGCGCAGGGAATCTGTTTTGCCATCGGCATCAACACGGCGAAATTTGTGGCCAGCCGTCTGCTGCGCGATGGACGCATCCGGCGCAGCTATATCGGCGTCTCGGCGCAGACCGTGCCCGTGCACCGCCGTGTGGTGCGCTTCTACGATTTGCCGAAGGAGATGGGAGTGGTCGGTGCTCGGGGTGGAAGAGAATAGCCCGGCGCAAGCGTGCCGGCCTGCGCGATGGGGATATCATCGTCGCGCTGGAAGGCCAACCGGTGGCCGGTGTCGATGATCTGCATCGCCTGCTGACCGATGTGCGCGTGGGCCAGAGTTGCGCTGACCGTGCTGCGCTGGACGGACAAGCTGGAGTTGAAAGTGGTGCCGGAGGAGGCGCGGTAGGCCGACTCTCTTTGACTTGGCTTTCCCTATCTGAGGCCTCTTGCGGGCCGAGGTGCGGGTTGCGGCCTTCCCGTCATTGCCAGCGCCTTCCTCCCTGTGGTAGCCTCATACGGGTGACCACTTTGCACGACAAAGTAGCTTCCACGGCACCCGCGGGGCTCGACCGGAAGGAGAGCGAAGTTTACCGGCGGCTGGATCCAGGGCGACTCCCCAGACATATCGCCATCATCATGGACGGCAACGGGCGCTGGGCCAAGCGGCGCCACATGCCGCGTGTGGCCGGGCATCGCGCCGGGGTCACGGCTGTGCGTTCGACAGTGGAGACGGCGGCGCGCATTCACATTCCGGCCCTCACGCTCTATGCCTTCTCGGAAGAAAACTGGAAGAAGCGGCCGAAGAGCGAAGTCGGTTTCCTGATGGGACTGTTGAGCCGCTATCTGAAGGCGGAAGTGCCGACCCTGAACCAGAACAACATTCGCCTGGAATACATTGGGCGGCAGCACGAACTTCCGGAGGATGTGCAGGAGCGCATGGAATGGGCGCGCCAGGCCACGTCTGGCAACTCGGGCATGGTGCTCACTCTGGCGCTCAACTACAGCGCGCGCAGTGAATTGGTGGACGCGTTCCGCTCCATGGTGAACGCGGCGGCACAAAACGGCGGGATCGAGCATCTGCACATCGATGAGGACATGGTGGGGCGGCATCTCTACACGCGGCATCTTCCCGACCCGGATCTGGTGGTGCGGACTTCCGGCGAGATGCGGCTGAGTAATTTTCTGCTGTGGCAGCTGGCCTACGCCGAGATTTATGTGACTCCGACTTTGTGGCCGGATTTCCGGGGCGTGCATCTACTCGAGGGCATCGCGGAATACCAGAAGCGCGAGCGGCGCTACGGCGGCCTGAATCATCATGATTTGAATCATCATGCGCCGAATAATGGCGACGGGCACGCCGCGATCGAGACCTCCGCGGCTTCAGAATCAAAACCTTAACCACAGAGGACACAGAGTTACACAGGGTAAATCCGAATCCCTCTGTGAATCCCCCGTGACCTCTGTGGTTAAATTTTTGAAATCGTGCAAAGATCATCATTGGCGCGGCTGAGGCCGGCGTCGCTGCTGAAATCAACTTCCCTTGCTCAAACGCATCGCGACTGCGGTTGTCCTGATTCCGATTGTGCTGGCGCTCATTTTGCGGGCGCCGGTGCCGGTGGTGGCAATAGTCGCCGCCATGGTGGCGCTTGTCACCATTCATGAATTCCTGAAGCTGACAGAATCCTATGGCGTGCAGCCGCTGCGGTTGCTGACTTACATTTTCACGGGATTATTTTTCCTGGCTCTGGTAATCAGTGCCGGCGGTGAGGCGCCTCTGCTGTCTACCGGAAGATTTCTGGTTGTGCTGGGGTTTGCGGCGGCGATCGCTCCATTTCTGGCGCTGAGCATTTTGATGCTTCGGGCCGACCTGCGCACTGGATATCCGGCGGCGGCGGCTTCGGTATTCGCCTTTACCTACATCGCACTGCCCATGGGAATGCTGGTGCAGCTTCGCGAGCAGGCGGCAGGGGCGATCTATCTGCTCTATCTGCTGCTGGTGGTCTGGGCCGGAGATATATTCGCGTACTTCGTGGGCAAGTCGATGGGGCGGCATTTGATGTCGCCGCGCATCAGCCCAAAAAAAACCTGGGAAGGAGCGGCGGCCTCGCTGTTGGCCAGCGTCGGCGTGGGATGGCTGCTGTTTCGTCATGCGGAGCAGATCAGTTCGGCGCTGCTGCACGCCGGGTTGATTACGCGGGCCGGCGGCATGTACGGGCTGGAAGTTCCAGAAATGGCCCCGATCATCCTTCTGACCATCGTGCTGAATGTGGCTGCGCAGCTCGGCGACCTGGTAGAGTCGCTGATCAAGCGCGGGGCGGGCGTGAAAGATTCCGGCGCGATTCTTCCCGGCCACGGCGGCATGCTCGACCGCATCGACGCCTTGCTGTTTGCGGCTCCGGTATTATGGTTCTACACAGCTTGGCGCGTGATGCAGTGAATATTTATGGTGGACATTCCTGAGCACCCGCCTCTCAAATCCCTTCACTCGGAAAGCTCTCTGAACGCGGGCAAACTAGCACAGATGGAGCGGCTTTCGACCGAAGACCTGTTGGCGTCGCTATTGCCGGGACTGAAGGGCTGCCTGAAAACCCGGCCGGAAGGAACTATACTAGATGGGCACCATCGCATCTATGTTCTTCGCCGACGGGGCGTGGATGTTGACGGGCTGCCTCGGGAAATTGTCATTAAGGATCAAGAGTAGGCGATGCGCAAGGAACTCTACTGGGTTGACGGACCGTGGCGCGGAAAGCTCGCCATGGCCGCTCGCCCGCGCGGGGGTGACTGGCTGAGCGCCGACCTCGCCAGTTGGAAGCGAGCTGGCGCAGACACGCTTCTGTCGCTCCTCACGCCGGAGGAGGAAAACGATTTGGATCTTCGGCAAGAGGCAGCCGAAACCAAGAGACAGGGAATGGAGTTCACCTCGTTTCCGATTCCCGACCGCCGGGTTCCAAAGTCAGAAGCCAAGTGGGCAGAGCTTTTGGAAGAGGTTACAGACCTGCTGTCGGAAGGCAAGAATGTAGTCGTACATTGCCGCCAGGGGATTGGGCGCAGCGGACTGGTGGCGGCTTGTCTGCTGGTGAGGAAGGGAATAAGTCCGGGAGCTGCCGTGGAAATAGCATCAGCGGCGCGAGGAATCTCGGTTCCGGAAACAACCGAGCAACGGGATTGGATTGACCACTATGCAGTCGGGTTGGGCGCCGCAAAATGACCAGGTTCAGGCTTTCTTAATAACATGAAACGCATCGCTATTCTCGGATCGACGGGCTCGATTGGGCGGAGCACGCTCAGCGTGGCCGAGTCCTATCCCGAGCGGTTTCAGATTGTGACGCTGGCTGCCGGATCGAATCTCGAGGCGGCGTTTGAGCAGGCGCGGCGCTGGCGGCCGCGGGTTATCTCGATGGCGGCGGAAGCGGATGCCGACGCTCTGCGCGTGCGGTTGAAGAGGGAAGGGCTGGGCGAGATTGAAGTTGTGCACGGCGCTGCGGGGACGGTACGGGTCGCGACCCATGCGGAAGTCGACTTCGTGGTCAGCGCCATCGTGGGCGTCGCTGGATTAGAAGCGACTTACGAAGCGGTGCGGGCAGGGAAAGTTGTTGGGCTGGCCAATAAAGAATGTCTCGTCGCCGCAGGCGAGTTGATTACGGCCGAGGCGCGCCGGCAGGGCAAGCCGCTGCTGCCCATCGACAGCGAGCACAACGCGGTGCATCAGTGCTTGCGCGGCGGGCGCATGGACGAAGTCGAGCGCATCTGGTTGACGGCTTCGGGCGGGCCGTTTCTTCATCCGCCGCATTCCGAGTTCGCGTCAATCACGGTCGAGCAGGCGCTCAACCATCCCACCTGGAAGATGGGGCGGCGGATCACGATCGACTCGGCCACGTTGATGAACAAAGGATTTGAAGTGATCGAGGCGTGCAGATTGTTTCACATGCCACCGGCCAAGGTGGAAGTCATAGTCCACCCCCAGTCGACCATCCATTCCATGGTCGAGTTTGTGGATGGCAGCCTGCTGGCACAAATTTCGGTAACCGACATGCGGCTGCCGATCCTGTACGCATTAACTTTTCCTGAGAGAATTCCGTCGGATCTGCGTTTTGCGGTCAGTGACTTGCGTCATCTGGACTTCTGCCCTCCGGACCTGAAAAAATTCCCTTGTCTGCGTTTAGCGTACGAGGCGGCGGAGGCCGGCGGCGCGAAAACGGTGGCGCTGAATGCCGCCGACGAAGTGGCCGTAGCGGCGTTTCTGGCGGGCAGCATTAGTTTCAATGACATTCCCAGGATTATCGAAGATGTTCTGGCGGGAACTAATTCCGGGAAGCTGGAGTCGATTGCAAAAGTGCTGGAAGCGGACGCCGAAGCCCGTCGGTTGGCCCAACAGCGCCTGGCGGACGGCAAGAAAATTGAACGGCCCCGGGCTACATCCTTCGCATAATTTCGGAATCTAACCAGGTGGAGCGTACGTACCTCGATTATGTCTGACTTCCTGACTTCTCTCGTAGCGGTGGTTGCGGTCCTGGGCTTCATGATCCTGATCCATGAGTTTGGCCACTTTGCCGTGGCCAAGTGGCTGGGCGTGCGGGTGGAGCAGTTCGCCATTGGATTCGGCAAGCGGTTGGTGGGCTTCCGCCGCGGTGAAACCGACTATCGCATCAACGCCATCCCGCTGGGCGGCTATGTGAAGATGAGCGGCGAGAATCCCATGGACGAGCGCTCCGACGATCCGCGCGAGTTCATGAATCACTCGCGCTGGCACCGCTTCCTGATCGCCATTGCCGGGCCCACGATGAATATCCTGCTGGCCATCGTCCTGCTCACGACTGTCTACATGGTGCATTACGAGTACGAAGCCGTGGATGACGAGCCCACCGTAATCGGATGGGTGTTCAAGGATTCGGCCGCAGCCAAGGCAGGGTTGCAAGTCGGCGACCGGATCACCCGCGTGGATGACGCACAGAACCCCAACTGGAAGCAGGTCGAAATGAAAGCGGCGCTGAGCCCCGGTCAGCCTCTGGACGTGGTGGTAGACCGCAACGGGCAGTCCGTCGAAAAGACGGTCGTGCCGGAAGCGGAAGGACTGGATCAGATCGGATTCGCGGGCTGGGCGCCGAAAGAACAAACCGTGACCATCACCGACCTGGTGAGCGGAATGCCGGCGGAAAAGGCGGGACTGAAAGAGGGCGACCAGATCCTGATGGTGGACGGTGAGCCGGTTCCGGCGCTGGCGGCCATGGTTGAGAGGCTGAAGGTCACGAAAGACAAGCCCATCGCGATTACGGTTCTGCGCGCCGGCGAGCAGAAGACTTTTACGGTTCAGCCGGTGCTCACCGACAAGTATTACCGCATCGGCATCGGCAGCCTGCAGACCAAGGTCAAGACCTTGCCGTTCGCGGCGGCCTTGAGCCTGTCGCTGCACGAGAACCGGCAGAACGCGTTGCTGATTCTGGAACTGGTCAAGAAAATGGCGCAAGGCAAAATGTCGATGCGCTCGATTGAGGGGCCGATCCGGATTGGCCAGGCCGCGGGCGAAGCCGCCCGCAGTAAGGGCTGGACTCCGCTGATGGGCCTGACCGCGGCCATCAGCCTGAATCTTGGCATCTTCAACCTGCTGCCCATTCCCATCCTGGATGGCGGTGTGATCATGTTCCTGCTGATCGAGGGCCTGATGCGCCGCGATATCAGCTTGAACATCAAGGAGCGCGTCTACCAGTTCGCCTTCGTCTTTCTGGTGCTGTTCGCGGTGATGGTCATCTACAACGATTTGAAGAAGACGATTCCGGGGCTGGATCGATTGCCGTAGGGCTTGCAATGACGGACAATCATTTGTCGTTCGAACCAGAGATCCCGAATGCCGCCACTGCGGAAGCGATCGAAGAGGCGCGACTGAGCGAACTTCCGGCGTTCAACAGCGTTTCGGACCTGATGAAGGACCTCAATTCAGAAGATTTCGTCGCACACTCGTAGGGACCCCTTCAGCTCGTTGGCATCTGGAAATCGGTTGCGGTATGGCCAGGCTTTTGGGTGGCGCAGCGCTTCCAGCGCTGCGATTCCAGGCATGCCACAGATTGGCTTTAGCCTCTGAGGTGCCTCGGCGCAAAACAGCGCGCGTACAAGAATTCCGGGCAAGTACCTCAGGGGCTAAAGCCCTCCGAGAAATGAAGCACGCTATCGCAGCGCTGGAAGCGCTGCGTCACCCAAAAGCCTCCGGATCCCCGCTATCCGCGTGATAAAATAAAGCTTCCCTTATGGCTAATATTCAACGCAGAAAGACCGTTACTGCCCTTGTCGGTGGCGTGCGCGTCGGGTCGGATGCACCGATTGTGGTGCAGTCTATGACCAATACCGACACCGCGGACATTCCCTCGACCGTGCAGCAAGTCGCGGCGCTGGCCCGCGCCGGCTCCGAACTGGTGCGGGTGACGGTCAACAACGACGAGGCGGCCGCAGCCGTGCCCCACATCGTCGAGCAACTCGACAGGCAGGGTATTCGTGTACCTATTATCGGCGACTTCCACTATAACGGCCACGTTCTGCTGACCAAGTATCCCGAGTGCGCGCGCGATCTGGCCAAGTACCGCATCAATCCCGGCAACGCCAGCATTGGAAAGACCGGCGACTCCAATTTCCGCACCATGATTGAAGTTGCGGTGAAGTATCAGAAGCCGGTGCGCATCGGCGTGAACTGGGGATCGCTCGACCAAACGCTGCTCACGAAAATGATGGACGAGAATTCGCGGCTCGACGAACCGAAAGACGCGCGCGAAGTGACCATGGAAGCGATGGTGGTGAGCGCGCTGAATTCGGCGCAGTTAGCTGAACAGTTTGGTCTGCGGCCCGACCAGATTATTTTGAGCGCGAAGGTGAGCGGCGTGCAGGATCTGATCGATGTCTACCGCGCCCTGGCGGCGCGTTGCAGCTACCCGCTGCATCTGGGGCTTACCGAAGCCGGAATGGGCGCCAAGGGCGTAGTCGCCTCAAGCGCGGCCATGGGCGTGGTGCTGCAGGAAGGCATTGGAGACACGATTCGGGTCTCGCTGACGCCCGCGCCCGGCGGCGACCGCACAGAAGAAGTCCGTGTGGCGCAGCAGCTTCTGCAATCGCTCGGCATTCGCAGCTTCACCCCGCAAGTTACGGCCTGCCCCGGCTGCGGACGCACCACCAGCACGTTTTTCCAGGAAATGGCGGAACAGATTCAGACTTACCTGCGCGAGCAGATGCCGGCGTGGAAGGGCCGCTACATCGGCGTCGAAGAGATGAAGCTGGCGGTGATGGGCTGCGTGGTCAACGGTCCCGGCGAATCGAAGCACGCTAACATCGGCATTTCGCTGCCGGGCACGTTCGAGGAGCCCAAGGCTCCGGTCTACGTCGACGGACGGTTGTTCACCACGCTCAAGGGTGACCGCATCGTTGCGGAGTTTATTGACATTCTCGACGACTACGTCGATTCCCACTATGCGGCGCGAGAGGCCGTGAAAGAAGAAGTTCCCGCCAAGGTGTAGCGGCTGCCGACTGACGCACCTCTGGGGCTGAAGCCCTGGGTAATACACCGACTCAATCGCAGCGCTGAAAGCGCTGCGCCACGCAAAAGCACCAGCAAATCAGCGCACGCAAAACTGCCGTGGGTCTTCAATCAAGAATCAAGAATCAACAATCCACAATCCACAATCCGAACTGCCCTACTGTCCCGTCAGCAGAAATACAGGACTCTGGGGCAGCGGTTCTCCATTCCCCTGGGGCTGACCCGCGCTGAATGGAGCCAGCAGATCGGTGACCAGGTTGTCGGAGGTATTGACGCCGGTTGCGATCGTGCTGGTCGTGGTGTCGACAATGGCTACCGAACCGCCATCGCACATGCTGGCATAGACGCGACTGCCGTCCACGGAGGCGGCCGCGGACATGCGGAAGCGAGTGGTGGCCGGAGTGTAAGGAAAGACCGGGGCGCAGAACGTGACCGGGGTCAGCGCGTATGGGCTACTTGTTAGCCCCGTAGTAGTTGTCGAAACCGCGGCCAGGAGCGGGAATATCGTGGTCTTGACCGCGAGGGTCCCGGCATCGTAGACGGTCACTTGCGGAATCACACATCCGGCGGCCGTTATGCCGTCGGGGCATGGGCCCGGAACCACACATCCGGACGCGTTCGACTGAGAACACGCGGTGGCGTAGCTGGCCACGTAGAACCGCGTGCCATCGATCAAAGCAGCCACAGACGAGGGCATCACCGCAGTGCAGGTGGTGGGTGTGCACGCCGGCGGGAGGGCAAGGTCGAGCGCGCCGGTGGCACTTCCCACGGGCGATGGCGGATCCGTGGTTGCATCGAAAATGTAGACCGACCCGGCGCTGGGATTGGTCACGTACAACCGATTTCGACTTTTGTCGTAGAGCACGAAGTTGGCCCCCGCGCCGCCCACAGCCTGCGGCGAGCCCGGAATCACGCTGTTGGTCGCGGTGTTGATCGTATAAAGCTGACCATCCCCCTGGGTGACGACGTACAGGCGCTGGCCGTCGGGGCGCAAAGCCGCCCACGCGGGCGTATTGCCGACCGGGATTGTGGTCAGGGTCGACAGGTCGCTCGGCGAAAGATCCGTCACGGAATTGCTGCCCTGGTTCAGCACGTAGAGATTCAAGGTGTCAAACGTCTCGACCATGGCAACGGGGTGCGAGGCCGCTGGAAGGTATGCAATGTTGGCGATAGCGTTCGTCGTCGTGTTCAGGTACGCGACCGAGTCGGTGCTGGCGAAATTGCAATTGGGATCGCCCTCGGCCCCGTAGTTGGCCAAATACATGGCATTATTCTGCGAGCTCGCCAGGTACACCGGGATGTAGCGGCAAAAGGTCGGAACCGAAGCTGTGCCGCCGGAAAGTGTCCCCGGACCTGCTAGGGGACCAACGTACTGGATGGTTGTCCCGTTGACAGACGTAATTGGAAAGCACCCGTTGAGCGGGCTGGGCTCTATTTCTGGAGGTGGACCGGGTACGGTGACGGTGACTCCGGAGATTACAATCTGCGATCCCGCTGTGGTCGTAATCGGAGCACTCAGCGTAACCGTTACCAGGTTGCCCGCCTCGCTGATGGCAGAGATGTTGGCAGACTGAACAGCGCCGACGTTAGGCAGCGTGAAGGTGGTTGGCGGACCCAGTCCGGTCGCGGTCGAGCTATCGCTGGCCGGAGCGAATGCGGTGACTATGTCCGTTCCCGCCGGGCATAGGTTGCCGCCGGCGCTGGCCACGAACACGCGCGAATTGTTGGGCAGGATGGCGGCGTGCGTGGGGTTAGTTCCCATGTTGGCCGAACCGATGTCGCTGTCTCCGGACACGTCGATCTGGAACGCCGTGCCTTGATTGAGAATCGGGACATTGGCGGCGCCGCCGGAGGTGGGGGGCAGGCTCAGCACAGGATCCTGGTAGGTGATGGTGGAACCACCCGAACTCACCTGTGAAATGGAAAAGTTTCCGTCGTAGCCGCTGAGACTAACGCCCGAGATTGAGATCGGCCCTCCCGGAGCAGCGTTCGTCAAAGGGGGAAAGAGCGCCGCGGTTACAAGGCCGCTCGGTGATTCACTTATAGAAGTGATGAAGGAAGATGGGCCTGGGACGAGGGCTGTGGCCGTGGGGACGGGGGATGCGGCCGTGCCGCCGACGGCGGGAAGAAGGTTCAACACGGGGTCCTGATAGGAGATCGCGGGAGGCGAGTTGCTGGTCTGCGAAATAAAAAAGTCCCCATCGTAACCAGTTGCCATTGCTCCGACAAGGCACATGCCGGAAACTATGACCGGCACTCCGGAAGTCGTATTGGTCAGAGGCGCGTTGAGCGTCGCCGTCACCAGGCCAGCCACGGATTCACTGGCCGAGAGGATGCTTGAGGACTGGGTGCTTGATGAGAGAACAACGGCGGTTCCGCCGACGGCGGGAGTTAGATTCGTCGAGCAGTCCTGGTAAGTAATCGTCGTGCCGCCGCCGCTTACCTGCGAGATCGAGAAAATCCCGTCATAGCCGATTAGGCCAACGCCCGAGATTTGGATGGGCGCTCCCGAAACCGCGTTCGTCAGAGGTGCGCTGAGCGTGACTGTGACCAGAGTGCCGGACTCGCTGATGGAACCTATGCTCGAGAACTGACTATCTATACCGACGTTGGCATTGATGCTGAACACGGCGTGGAAGTTCGCCGGATTGGGCGGAGTGATGTTGATGGGAATGACGACGGGGCGATAAATCTGGCCGCAAGAAAGTTCGAGCCAAGTTATCAGCAAAATCGCTGCCACCCAGCCCACACGTCGGAAACTCATTGGCACCCCGAAGAAGAGATTTTGGCTCGAATGATTCTGGTTCCCATTGCTAAGTTCGCTTGATTTGCGACAGAAACGAATATTGTAACGATTGTGCGCCATCCGCGCTAGCCGAGAGCTGTCAGTTCTCAGCTACACCCTCTGATGCTGTAGGTGTGGGGCAAGTTGGATCAGGGGAGACGCAGTGATATGGAACATTCGGATGGAGGCGGGTGAGCCGGAGAGCGTCGCACTAGGGAAGTTCGGATCAAGGTCCCGGCAGAAGGCGCAAACCACAGAGGACACTGAGGCGCACAGCGGAACCCGCGGAGGGCTAATCAGACCTTCCCGAGGTGGCCGACGGTACGCAGCGCGTGCCTACTGGCCGCTAACCGCTGAGCAGTCTTTTCTTATCCCCGCCCGCGCCGGGATTTCGCTGTCTCAACGACTGGTTCTTCGGACTTGATGGTCGCGGCGGGCTTCTTCTTGCCTTCCATCTGGGCCAGGCTTTGTTTCAGCGCCGCCATCAGGTCCACCACGGGCGCCAGTTTTTTCGGCTTCTCGACGGCGGCCACTTCTCCGCCCTCGAGTTTGGTCTCGATCAGCTGTTTCAAGTTTTCCTGGAACGTGTCTTTATATTTCTCGGGATCCCACTCGTCGGCCAGGGCCTCGATCAACTGGTGAGCGACTTTGACTTCGGCATCTTTCAGTTCCACGTCGGGCGCGCCGAAGCCTTCCACTTTTTTCACTTCTTCGGCGTAGTACATGGTGTGCAGCATCATGCCGCCTTCGTGCGGGCGCAGGAAGACCGTGTATTCGCGGTTGTGCATGGTGATTTTGGCGATGGCGACGTACTGGCTCTCCTGCAGCGCCTTAGTCAGCAGGGCGTAGGGACGCCGACCCGCTTCCTCCGGCAGCATGTAGTACGACGATTCGAAATACACGGGATCAACATCGCCGGCCTTCACGAACTCGAGGATCTCCATGGTCTTGGCAGTCTGCGGCTCGATCTTCTTGATCTCATCGGGCTCGATGATGATGTATTCGTCCTTGCGAAACTCGTAGCCCTTCACGATGTCGGAGCGGTCGACGACCTGGCCATCCGCCAGGCAGACATACTGCTGCTTGAGCCGGGACTTGTCGGTGCGATGCAGCATGTTGAAGGAAATCCCGCTGCTGCGCGCGCCCGAGAATAGACGCACGGGCATGGAGATGAGTCCGAAGGTTAAGTGACCTGACCAAACCGAAGATGGCATGATGTCCCCTCGATAGAGCAGTCGTCGAAGCTGGGCCGTAGCCGGCTTCGGTGGCTTAGATGCTAAACCCCACAATAGGGAGAGTTTAGCCTAGAATCTGCCAGATTTGTACCAATCCAAGGGCATGAGGGTATCGAAACTTGAAGCGGGAGGGAGTGGGGTCGTCCGGGGACGGGTACTAGGGGTTGTAGTTAACGGAGCGGGTTCGGTCTTCTGCTTTCCTTCGGGATGGCTTACGGTTTATTATACGCCTAGGTGTTTATCTGCTTAACTGCATAGGTGCCCAATGGAAGAAGGAGTTCGCTGGAATATCAAAGTGTCTAAAGAGACCGATCTCACTCTGCGCACGTTTCTTGGCGCACGGGGTGCAAAGAAGGGTGACCTTTCGAAGTTCATCGAGGAGGCCGTCCGATGGCGAGTGTTTCATAGCACCGTGCAAGACATCCACGAACGGAACGCGGATACCGACCCGAACGAATTGCAGCGCATTATTGACGAGGCGGTGAGCGAGGTCCGCGCTGAGCGCCACGCCAAGAGGAGAGCCGACAGGTCCTGAACCGAATGGGCTTGATCTTTGTTCCGCAGTGTCCACGCCCCCTAAATCCGATAGCTTTCGAGGTGACTCCGACAGACCACCTCTTCGCCTGAAGGGGTTTCGATGCGCGTAGTCCTCGACACCAACGTCCTGGTTTCTGCCCTCATGATTCAAACCGGCAACCCGGCCGCCATCTATCGGGCGTGGCAGGAGGGACGATTTACGCTGCTGACCTGCTCCGAGCATCTCGACGAACTGCGAGCGACGTTGCGCAAACCCGCAGTCGCCGAGCGCATCAAACCTTACAAAGCGGGAACCCTGGTCAACGAGATCAAGAAACTCGCGGAGAACGTGAACGCCTTGCCGCGCGTTCGCCGCTCGCCGGATCCCACCGACGATTTTCTGCTAGCCTTGTGTGAAGCTGGCAACGCAGATTATTTAGTAACAGGTGACAAGGGCGGGATGCTCCTGCTCGAATACCACAAAGGCACGCGGATCATCTCCGCGCGCGCATTCGCCGCGGTCCTGACCAGGAGGATCCAATGACCGACCTGCGCTATCCCATTGGCAAATTCCACTACGACGGTACACTCACTGACGATCAGAAACGCGCCCTCATCGACGATATTTCGAAGGCGCCCTCCAATCTGCGCGCCGCTGTGAAGGGCTTATCTGAGGCTCAACTCGACACCCCGTATCGTCCCGGGGGATGGACCGTGCGGCAGACCGCCCATCACGTTCCCGACAGCCACATGAACGCCTACATCCGCTTCAAACTGGCGCTCACGGAAGAGGACCCGACCATCAAACCCTATGCGGAAGATCGGTGGGCAAACCTGGCCGACACGAAAGCGACACCGGTTGAAGTGTCGCTCACGATGCTCGATTCGCTGCATGATCGCTGGGTACGCCTGTTGCGGTCGCTCGGGCCGGCAGACTGGCAGCGAACTTTCCGCCATCCCGAGATGGGCGCCATGACCCTGGAAAAGACGCTGGCCCTCTACGCCTGGCACGGGCAGCATCATGTGACCCACATCACAGCTCTGCGGGCTCGCAATGGCTGGTAGGATCCGCCTCCGGTAAGACTCGTTGGGAACCTCCGCGTCAATACTTTGGTCATCTTTCTCTGCTCGATGCGATTCGTAGAATCAAGTTAGATGTTTGCGCAGCGGCCATTTCGCGAGGGTTTTCGGTGGAACTTGATTCTGCTTTCCGCCGTCCTTGCAGTTGGCCAGTTCGCGGCGGCTCAGAACCAGCCGACGTCTGCCCCAGCCCCGCCGCCACCGAGTTCCACCGGTTCTGACGCATCGATCGCAGCGGCGGCGCGAGACGCCAAGGCGCAAAAGACTGGCAAGGCTAAGAAAGTCTTTACCGACGAGGATATGGAAGCGACCGCGGGCCCACTACCGCGGTTGAAGATGGATGGCCCCGAGAACGCTGACGAGGTGGTGGCCGCCATCGCCAAGTACAAAACCGATCACACTCCGGAGCAGACCGAGAATGCGGTACACATCTGGTATGACCGCTACGACCAGATGCTGGCAGCGGCTATCCAGACCAATCTCGACGTCACCGTTCTTCGCCAGACGAATTACAGCAACGGATACGAGCTTTGCCAGCAGAGCCAGGACTACCAACAGTGCAACAATCGGCAAATGGCCGAGGCGCGGGGGGCACGCAACGACCAGGTGGAGATGACCAAGAACAACAATCTTGAAGTGCGGATTCAGCACGCCTTCATGAAGGTCCGCAACGGGCTGCAGATGAATGGCCTGCGCTACGAGTGGTTCAAAATTCGTACGACCAACGGTATCGACCTGTTCTAAGTTCGCTCTGCTCTGATTTGACCTGTTCTGATTTGACCTATTCTGGATCCCCGCCAGCCGATCTCACCGAACCCCCATCTGCCACAGCGAGTAACTCGTGGTCTCGCGCAAAACCGCGAGCGCACGCTGCCCCAGGCCGTGAGGCCGCGAATCCGGGCGCGGCGCGACATAGACCGGGTCAATGCCCTCGTGCTCTAGAAGCCGGCGGATGCGAAAGACGTGGTAGGCGTCACTGACCGCGACGCAACTGTGCAGGCCGTTGGCGCGCATGATCACACCCACGCGCATCGCGGATTGCGCCGTATCCCGGCCCTGGGTTTCGGCGATCAGGCTGCGCTCCGGGACGCCGTGGCGCATCAGGTAATCGCGGCCCACTCCACCTTCACTGAAACTAGGATCGTCCGCGGCTCCGCCCGTAGTAATCACCACCGGTGCCACGCCGCGGTGGAACACCTCGAGGGCGTGGTCGAGGCGCGCCCGCAGCACCGGCGAGGGGTGCCCGGAATATTCGGCCGCGCCAAACACGACTATGGCGTCGGCTGCATGAATTTCTTCCAGACCCGCCGTGTGCACGATCTGAACGGCCGTCACCACCAGGAATAGTGTTACTGCCGTGGCGGCCAGAACTAACAGACGAAGCCACCAGCGCGGTCGCGGATGCTGGTTGGCGGATTCATCGGTCATTCCCGGGGGGCTCATCCTTCCGCCGTCATACTTCGGCGTTCATTCTTGGGCGATCAAGCTTGGCCATTTATCCTTGGGCGAAGAATTTGGAAATTTCGTCGGCAGGAATCGCGCCTTCGCGAATAATGCGCCAGCGCGTGGTCTCGTCACTGAGATCGATGATGGTCGAGGCCACGACCCGCGGCGAAGCGCCACCGTCGACGATGATGCTGATGCGTCCCTCGAGTTGCTCGCGTACCTGTTCCGCGCTGGTGCATTCCGAAGCTCCGCTCAAGTTCGCGGACGTCGCGGTGATTGGAATGGCCGCGGCCGTCACCACGGCCAGTGGAATCTTGGCGTTGGGCACACGCAGGGCCACGTTGCCGGTATTGGCCGTAACTTTCAGCGGCAGGCGCGAGCCGGCTTTCACGATGATGGTCAGCGGTCCGGGCCAGAATTTCCGCGCCAGCGCATAGAATTCTTCGGGCAGCGGCTTGGCCAGTTCCTCCGCCTGGTCGGTGCTCTCGATCAGCAGCGACAGCGGCTTGTGGCGCGAACGGGTCTTGATGTCGTACACCTTGTCGACCGCGCGCAGGTTGAAGGGATCGGCCGCCAGTCCATAAAAAGTGTCGGTGGGCATGCCCAGCACTTCCCCGGAACGGATCTGATCGGCGGCGTATTTCACCAGGGACGACTCAGGAGTTTCACTATTAATCTTCAGGATCTCGGCGCGCACGGCGCTCCCTTCTCTCGCTTTGCTACAGGTTTGATTTATCTTTGACCGCGAAACCTACCATAATACGGCAAAACCCCGCAAGATGAAGCGGCAGCGTATGATTCGGTAATGGTTCCATCTGAGAACGTCTACGAAAAAGGACACGAAGTCCCACGAAGGAAACTCATTTTAAAGAAGTCCTTCCCGATCCTTCGTGACCTTAGCGGTTCACGGCTTTTCTCTTTATGACCAGAGAATCCAGGCCCAGCGCCGAGCACCGGCTGCGCCGCATCGAAGGCCGCCACAATGCACTGGTCAAGGAATTGCGCCAGGCATTCGCGCGCGCCGAACGCACCGAGGACGGAAGCTGTGCCATCGAAGGCCTGCGCATTGTGGAAGAGGCCACCCGCAGCGGCCTGCGCTTTCGAGCCGTCTTCTTCAAAGAATCGGCGCAGAACCTGGCCGATCGTCTTCTGCCGCAGATCGGCGCCAGCGTCGACACGCTGCTGCTTCCCGACAAACTTTTCGACGCCACCGTTCCCAGCGAGACGCCCCAGGGAGTGGCGGCGCTGGTTCGGCTGAAAGAATTTTCTCTGGCCGACGTGCTGGAACGCTTGCAGGTCGGCCCGATCATAGTGCTCGCGGGCCTGCAGGACCCCGGCAATCTGGGAACGATCCTGCGCTCAGCTGAAGCCTTTGGCAGCGCGGGCGTGGTGCTGGGCGAAGGCACGGTGAGCCCATTCAATTCGAAAGTGATTCGCGCCTCGGCGGGATCGATTTTCCGCCTGCCCGTCGTGATCGGGAAATCTGCGGGCGGCCTGGAAGAGATTTCGGCCAAGCTGCGGGCGCAGAGTGTGCGCTTGATTGCGACCTCGTCGCATAAGGGCACGCCCATCGATCAGGCGAAGCTGACCGGGCCGGCGGCAGTTTTTGTCGGCAGCGAAGGCTCAGGCCTGCCTCGCACGGTGCTGGCGCAAAGCGATGAGCTCATCGCAATCCCGCACACACAGCAGGTCGAATCGTTGAACGCGGGCGTTGCCGGCAGCATCGTACTTTACGAAGCGGCGCGGCAACGGCGCGCGGGCTGACGCGTCCCGCAGAGACGTTGCAAGCAACGTCTCTACAGCGAACTTTAGGCCAGTCCTCCGCCGTCAACTACCAACGCTGCGCCCGTGATCCAACTCGCCATCGGACTCGCCAGAAACAAAACTGCATTGGCAACGTCATCGGGAGTGCCGACTCGCGCCAGCGGACGATTGGCAGCTTCGCGCATGAACGCGGGCAAGTCCCCACCAAGCTGCGCGCATTCGCTACGCAGCATGGGAGTCTCCACATCGCCCGGGCAAACACAGTTCACGCGAACGTTGTGCTTGCCATGATCGATGGCCATGGCGCGGGTCAAATTTACGACCCCGCCTTTCGCCGCGCAGTAGGCGGCGGCCTGCGGCCCTCCCTTGAGCGACCATCCCGAGCCGATGTTGATGATGCTGCCCGAGCCGTTGCGGATCATGTGGGGCACGACTTCACGCGACAGCAGATAAATTCCCTTCAGCGTCACATCGAGCGCGAGGTCCCATTCGTCCTCGGTCAGTTCGACCACATCTTTGCGGATGGCAACTCCAGCGCAGTTGCACAGAATGTCGATCTTGCTGGATTTTTCAATAAGGGCCGCGACTGTGCGCCGGCATTCGGCCGCGCTGCGCACATCGCAGTTCAGGAAAGCCGCTTCTCCTCCGTGGGCTTCGATTTCCTCCACGCTCTCACGGCCCTTGATGTCGTCGATGTCGAGCAGAGCGACGACTGCTCCCATCTCCGCCAGTCGGAGCGAAATGCCGCGCCCAATGCCCGACGCAGCGCCGGTCACGATAGCGACCTTGCCCTCCACTGAGAGAAGCTGGGTCGCGCGTTCTTCAATTTTCTCTGGTTGCATGGTCGTGACTAATCAGTTCGTTCCAGCGCCTTCCACGCCGCTTCCAGCGTGCGCTCCACATCCTGCTCGGTATGCGCCAGCGTCACGATCGAGTGCAGCGACGCCGAAGGCGACATGTACACGCCGAACGGAAACAGCGACAGCACAAACTTCTGAAACGCAGCGCGGTCGACGAACTGGCAAAACTCGCGGTAGTCGCGGATCGCGGGGTGATTAGTAAACATCACCTGAAACATTGGACCTATGTTCTGCACCACCGCGGCGCGCCCGCATCTTTGGAACAATTCTCTGAAGCCCTCGCACAGGCGCTCGGCAAGGCGCCACGTATGCGCGAATGCGGCGTTGTTGTTGCGGGTGAGCACGCGGAGGTTGGCGCGCGCGGCATACATTCCGATGCGCGACCCGTTGTGGGTGCCGTAGTGCAGCACGCCGCCCCACTCCAGCGCGTCCATAATTTCGGCGCGACCCACCAGGGCCGCAACCGGCAAGCCGCAGCCCAGCGCCTTGCCGAACGTCACCAGGTCGGGCGACAGATTGTAATACTCCTGACAGCCTCCGGGAGCGACGCGGAATCCAGTGACTGTCTCATCGAGAATAAAAAGAATACCGTTCGCATGAGCGAGTTCCTGCAGTCCATGCAAGTATCCTTTCGCCGGCGGAATCACGCCCATGTTGGCCATCACGCCTTCGCTGATGATGGCTGCGATCTGGCCGGGATTATTTTCGACCGCACGCTTGAGCGTATGCAGATCATTCCAGGGGACGACAATCGTGTCGTCGAGCGCGCTGCGATTCAGACCTGAGCTGTCGGGAATTTTGACGGGATCGCTGCGCAATCCCAGGGCGCTCACCGGCAGCACGTTGGAACTCACCAGGAGATCGTCGTGCCAGCCGTGATAGTGTCCTTCGAATTTCAAAATCTTCGGACGCCCGGTCACGCCGCGCGCCAGGCGAATGGCCGCCATCATCGCTTCCGTCCCGGTGTTGGCGAAGCGCACGCGCTCGGCGTTGCGCACCATCGATTGCAGCATCTCCGCCACTTCCAACTCGACGGGCGTTGCGCTGGCGAAGTGTGCGCCGGTGGCGGCGGCTCCGGCAATGGCCTCCACGACTTCAGGATGTGCGTGACCCAGGGGCAGCGCGCCGAAGGCCATCATCCAATCGATGTACTCGTTGCCGTCGACATCGTAAATGCGCGAGCCGCGGCCGCGCTCCATGAAGATGGGATACTTGCCGAAGTTCGCCGGGCCGCGCGAGGAAGAACTGCTGGCCTCGACCAGCACGCCCAGCGTGCGCTCATAAACCTGTCTCGACTTCTCTGTGGTGAAAGCCATTCGGAGCCTCCGCAGCCGAGCCGGTAACGGCGGCGTCCTGCCGGCTGTCGCGCGGGGGTCTCGCCCTCGCAGTGGCGGCGGGACGCCGCCACGACAGCCGCCGGGACGGGCGGCGTTACATTTCGACCAGCTATGGTACAGCAGAGTGCTGCCCGACGCGCCTGAGAGCCGCCGCGCCGCGGTAATCCTTACCGAAAATTCCGCGCAATTATCTCCAGCCCGAGCATTCTTATTCTGAATGGCCGGCGCCCCCGAAACATCCCCCGAGGATGGATACGCATCCCCCCAATCGTTGGAGTAAGGCTCGAAGTAGCGTGAGACTGACCAGACTGAGGTTTGCACATGAAGAATTCGATTCTTGCTGCTTTTCCGCAACTCAGACGATTCACTCTGAGACCGCTTTTTCCCTGCATGGTAGCGGCTTCGCTCTGTTGGGGAGCCGCGGCTGGAGCTCAAGTCCGAGGAGACGACAAGCCCGTCGAGCCTTCCCATAACGCGGGATGGGTCGTGATTCCGGTCGAAGAATATCGCGTGCTGCGGGCCAAGGCTTATCCGGTCGAGCACGATCCTGAGCCGCCTCCGCTGGATGCCACGCTGACTCGCGTGGATTACGACCTGCAGATTTCAGGCGACCTGGCGGCCGGGCGCGCCAGCCTCACCGTGGACGTCTTGAAAGACGGATGGGTGCGCGTGCCGGTGCCGGCGGGACTGCTGGTGCGAGAAGCCCGGCTTGACGGCAGGTTGGTTTCGCTGGTGCCTGGGCAGAAAGGCGGAAGGCATCTCTCGGCGCTGCTCTCGCATCCGGGGCGCTCGGTGCTGCTGCTCGATGTGGATGTGCCCGTCACGTCCTCTGCCGGCGACGAGAGCATTGCCCTGCCCGCGACGGAATCGGGCGTGACCCGCGCCACGATCCTGTTGCCGCGGCAGGGAATCGATCTGAGAATCGGCGGCGGACTGCTCTCGGAAAAATCCGAGACCTCCGGCGAAACCAAGTGGCTCGCCTACGCCAGCGGAAACGACGCTCTCACCTTTACCTGGCGGAAGAAAACGGAAGATCACCACATCGATCTTCCGCTGCGGCTGCGCGGGTCGCTAACGCAGCTGACGAGTCTGGCGGAAGACTCGACTTCCATTTATGCGGAAGCGAATTTCGAAGTCGTCCAGGGTGCGGCCCGCGAGGTGCGCATCCAGTTGCCCGAAAAAATAACCATCAACCAGGTTTCCGGCGCGATGGTGGCCGATTGGGAGATGAAAGACGGCGAACTTGCCGTGACTTTCCTGGAGCCGGTTGAGCACAGAGCGCGCTTCGTCATCAACGGCGAGGCCCGCCTGCCGCGCGATGGCATCATCGACATTCCCTTGCTGCGGCTTTTGAATACCGAACGCGACACCGGGGGCGTGGCCGTCGAAATCCTCGGAGCAGGCGAAATCAAAGACCAGAAAGCGCAGGGGCTCGAAGACGCCGACGCTACCGATCTCGGCGAGATGGTGGCCAACCGCCAGTCGCCTGCTCTGGTCGCGTTTCGCGCGCGCTCGGGCGAAGCGGGAAAGGCGCGGTCGTTGAGCATCAACGTCGCCCGCTACGACCAGCAGGCCGTCCTGATGGCGAATGTTGAGGAGGCTCGCTACCAGGTGCTGATGAGCACCGACGGAAAAGAACTGGTGCAGGCGCGGTACGCCATTCGCAACAACCAGCGCAACTTTGTGAAGGTGAGTTTGCCTGCGGGCGCGACGGTGTGGAGCGTGACTCTGGCGGGCAGGGCGGTTCGACCCGGGCAGTCGCCCGATGGCAGCCTGCTGTTGCCCCTGGAGAAATCGCGCGGCGGCGACGACGCGCCCGCTTTCGCCGTGGAAATTCTGTATCTCACCAAGGCCGCGGCGTGGGAGGAGAAAGGCCGGGAGAAGATCACACTGCCTGCGCTGGATCTTCCCATCTCGCGTACTGGGCTGCTGTTGTACTACCCGCCTCTGTTCAAGGTTTCGGCGGAGCCGGGAACGTTTCGCGCGCAGGAGTATGTGAATCCGATTTCTGCGGTGCTGGAACCGGCGGGCGGCGGAGTTATTGGGGGAGTCGCAGTTGCGCCTCCGCCTCCTCCTCCGGCCGCGACTCCCAAAGAGTTCGATCGGTTGGAAAACTACGCCAAATTGCAAGGCGCCGATGACAAGGAGAAGAAAGACTCCACGCAGGCGCTCCTCGACTCGTTCAAGGCGAAATCCATGGGTGGCAAGGTGACCGGCATTCTGCCCATCACAGTTCCTTTCCCCGCGTTCGGCCCGTCAATATTCCTTGTTTCCGAGCTCACCAGCGAGAACCAGTTTCCCGCCGCGGAGTTCAGCTTTCAGCGTGAAAAGACAAAGGGAGGTGTGCGATGAAGACCAGATTATTTGCAATGTTGCTGCTGTGCTGTGTGAGTGCGGCGATGGCTCATGCGGCCAACGAGAACAATGACAAATCCGCGCTGCCCTTGCCCGATTCCGGCAACGTCACGCTGACCCTCGACGAATATAACCGCCTCGTGGAACTCGCGGCTAAGCCGCCGAAAAAGTCAGACGTCGCTCCGCTGCCCTATTCCATCAAGCATGCCGATGTGAAGCTGCACGTGGAGAACGACGGCGTGCGCGGCACCGTGGAATTCGAGGGAGAGGTCTTTCACAAGGGCGTGAGCAAGGTTCCGCTCACCAGCGGAATGACGGTGCTGGACGCGCATCAAAACGGCAAAGGCGTTCCCCTGCTCCAGGAGAATGGCACGCACATGGCGCTGCTTCCGGGGCCAGGCGAATTCTCGGTCGCGCTCGACACCGGACTGCCGCTCCGAATCGAAGCCGGACGCGCTTCGTTCACCCTGCCTGCGCCAGCGGCGGGCAGCGTGCAACTCGCGCTCATCATTCCCGGCGACCACACCGTGGCCAACATCAGCTCCGGCCTCATCACCAGCCGGAAATCTGAGAACGGACACACCGCGATTGAAGCCACGCTAGTGCCGGGACAGTCTGCCAACATCTGGTGGGCTACGCGCGAAGCCGTGACTCCTACTGTGCCGCGGGAAGTGCGCTTTCTCTCCGATGCCAAGACGCTCATCTCGGTCAGTGAGGCGGAAATGCGCATTGCGGTGCTCGCCGACATCACGGTCGTGCAAGGGGAGCCGTCTCAAGTTCATATTGTTCTGCCGGAGGGATACGAAGTCACGGGCGTGACGGGCGCTACGCTCGATTCCACGGAAACGAATTCCGGAGTCTTGACGCTCAAGGTGAACGCCCCTGCCCAGCGCACGCATCAGTTCCTGATTTCGATGGAGCGTGCCATCAACAGCGCGAAGGCCGACGCACCGTTCCTCAGCTTCAAGGGAGCGCAGCGCGAAACTGGCGAAGTTCTGGTCGAGGGCGCGGGCACCATGGAACTCACCGCAACCGAAGGCGGTGGTCTGAAGCGCATGGACGTGAAAGAAGCGAATCCTTACTTGCGATCGCTGGCGCACTTTCCACCACAAGCAGCGTTCCGCTATCACCGGCAGCCCAGCGAAACGCCCACGCTGGCGCTCGAATGGGTGCGTTTCCCTGACGGCAGCGTGCTCGCAGCCGTGGCCGAGAGCGCAACTGTTACCACCATGGTCACATCCGAGGGCAAGTCGCTCACCGAAATTAAATTGGTCATCAGGAACCAGGCACAGCCCTTCCTGAAAGTCGCTCTGCCCGCCGGCGTCAGCATTCTCTCTGCCGATGTCGGCGGTGAGCGGGTGAAGCCCGTGCAGGGTCCGGATGGAAGCCGCGTGCCCCTGCTGCGCGTGGGATTTCATCCCACCGATTCCTATACGGTTTCGTTCGTGTTCATGCACTCGGGCGCTCCGTTCGCCAAAAAAGGCGGAGCCGACCTGAGCCTTCCAAGTATGGACATTCCCATCAGCCTGCTGAATTGGGAGGTGTTTCTGCCCGAGCAATACAAGGTGAAAGATTTCGGCGGCGACGTGATTGCCGCCAATCTGGTTCCCGCGGCGTTCCTTGAAGAGTCTGTCATGAATCGCCAGACCGGGCAGGATGAGGTTGCTTCCAATAACTTCAGAGTGCAATCTGCTCCCGGGCAGATGTCTGGCTATGTGGTCGATCCCACCGGGGCCGTCATTCCCAACGCGCGCGTGACCATCACGAACGCAGCCACAGGAAGCGCCGTTTCCGCTACGACCGACGGTCGCGGGCGATGGGTGCTCGGGGGCATGTCTTCTGGAAGCTATAAAGCGCAAACCGAGGCGCCCGGCTTCAAGTCGAGCACTCTCAATCTGAACTACAACGCCAACCAGCCGTCGATGTACGAGTTTCCCCTGAGTATTGGCAACGTGTCCGAGACTGTGGAGGTGACGGCGCAGGCGGTTCAAGTACAAACTGAGAACTCGGTGATATCCACCGATCGCGCTCCGATAAACGGCCGCAACTACATGCAGTTGGCGCAGTTGACTCCGGGCGTTTCGAATCAGAATACCGCCTCGGCCAACGTCATGAACTTGCAGAAGCGGGTCGCGGGGGTATTGCCGGTGGCGATTGATGTGCCACGGGCCGGCACTTCGTTCAGCTTCGTCCGGCCGCTTGTTCTCGATGAGGAAACGAAGGTGACGTTCAGCTATAAGAGCCGGTGAAAAGCAGGGGCCAGGGGCTGGTGTTTAGGGGTTAGCGGTAAGTTCAAAACCGCTCAATCACTAACCACTAGCCACTCGATGTCCTGAGCCCCGCGAACACGTCTACGCTAGCGTTTTCTGGCCGATGGCATAGAATGTGTTCGCGGGGAGCGCTGATGAGCAATCCTGAGGACTGGGTAAAGTGGGAAGGCCGCGTGGTCGACGGGAAGTTTCCGCTGCAGCAGTGGCTGGGCGGGTCTGCCCACAGCGCGGTCTTTCTTACCGAGCGGCCCGGGCAGGCTGAGAAAGTCGCGATCAAATTGATCGCGGCCGACGCCGAGGCCGACCGCCAACTCTCGCATTGGCGAGCCGCTGCGCAGCTTTCGCATCCTAACCTGATGCGTATTTTTGAAGCTGGGCGTTGCCAGGTCGACGGCGAGCCGCTGCTTTATCTCCTGATGGAATATGCCGAGGAGGATCTCGCGCAGATTCTTCCGCTGCGTCCGCTGGCGCCCGCTGAAGTGACCGACTTGCTGCCCGCGCTGCTGGACGCACTTTCCTTTCTCCACGGCAAGGGTTTTGTGCACGGGCGCGTCAAGCCCTCGAACGTGCACGCCATGGGCGAGCAGTTGAAGCTCTCGGCCGATCAGATCGTATCGTTGGCCGAGCCGCATCCGGCCCGCCGCCGCGACGTGTACGATGCCCCTGAAACCGCGGACGGAGTGGTTTCGCCGGCGGGCGACGTTTGGTCCATCGGCGTCACGCTGGTGGCTGCGTTTACGCAGAACGTATCTTTTTTGAGTGAGGCCGAGGGCGGCGCGGCTTCGCGGCGCGATCCCGATGCACCACTCGTTCCGCAACCCTTTCGCGGCATCGCGCGCGAGTGCCTGCATGTCGATCCTAAGCGGCGCTGCTCGATTGCGGAAATCCAGGCGCGCCTGCAGCCTGCCGGACGCTCGGTGCCGGCTGAGCCCGAAGCGCCTCCGCCTGTGCAGCGCCCGGCCAGGCGCGGGCCAATCTTCGCAGTATTACTTGTAGTCGTTGTGGCCGTTGGATTCGCCGTCTTTCATTCCCGCGGAAACAAAGCAGCAGCGCCCGCTAGCGTGACCAATGAACAGCCTGCCGCTCAAGCTCCGCCAGCAGTTCCGCCGGCCGCCGCGGCGCCCGCGCCCCAGCCTTCGGTCCAGCAGACGATCGCTCCCAAGAAGTCCCCAGCAACAGCTCGCGGCGAGGTCGCGCACCAGGTCCTCCCTGAGGTTCCCCAGAGTGCGCGCAATACGATCACTGGCACAGTAAAGGTAGGTGTTCAGGTCGAGGTGGATTCGTTAGGGAAGGTGAGTTCAGCGAAACTCACGCATCCGGGGCCGAGCGAATACTTCGCCCGTCTGGCTTTGAAGGCGGCGCAGGGTTGGGAGTTCACGCCTCCGGCAGTGAATGGCACGCCTGCTGCCAGCACGTGGGTGATTCAGTTTCGCTTCAAACGAGCCTCAACTCAGGCATCGGCGCGAGCCAGCCGCTAGTCTTCCGTCTGCTGCCGCAACTTCCACACGATCTGCCGGACCATGCCGAGCAGCAGCTTTGCGTCGTAGGCTTCCAGCTTGAAGCGCAGAATCAGCCAGCGCGCTTTTTTCTCGAACATGGCATCGGTTCCCGGCTTTACGTAGCCGCTGATGCGGAGCGCTTCGAGCAACCCCTCGGTAATTTGCTCGGTCTGGCCCGCAGTCGGGAGTTCGACATTCTCAGTAGCGGGCTCGACGGGCACACCCCGCGCCAGTTCATAGAGGCAGACCGCGACGGCCTGCCCCAAGTTCATGGAAATGTTTTTTTGCTTGGTGGGGATGTTCAGCAACCAGTGACAGTGACTGAAATCTCTGTTGGTGAGCCCGATTTTTTCCGAGCCGAATAAGAGAGCAACCCGCCCGGTCTGCAGTTGTTGGCGAATCGCGTTGCCGGCTGGTTCGTCGAGGTGACGCACCGGCTGCTGCAATGCGCGATTCCGCACCGCAGTGGTTCCCACCACCAGGGTGCAGTCGGCCACGGCCTCGGCAACAGTCTTGAATTCTTCCGCGCCGCTCAGCAAATCAGAGGCGCCTACGGCGGATTTGGCTTCGCGAAATCCCTCCGCAAAAGGATTGACCAGGCGCAGCCGGTGCGCCCCGAAATTGCTCATGGCACGAGCCGCGGCGCCAATGTTGAGAGGATTGCGCGGGCGCACCAGCACCACGACGAGACCGTCTAGTTCCGAAAGCACAGGCAAACGTTCAGTTCCGTTCAATTCTATCCGTTCAAGTTTAAACGACAGGGGCGGCCGCGGGCGGGCGATGCGCGCCCTGCGGCATCCCCTCGCTTTCGCCTAGCAACTCTACTTCCGTAGCGCCTTTTGACACTAACTTGAAATTGTAAAAAGAATGTCAAAAGCACGCATAATCCGCAGGTTTAACCGTCAAACCGTTGTAAGCTTCCAGTAGTCGAGCCGCTTCCGGGTGGGGATTCGTGGGGACCGGAAGTTCTTCCCCTCGATCACAGGAATTCAAATTATGGGGAACCTTGCCGCGCCACTGAGCACCGCGAAAGCTCCAAGTCCAGCCACTGCCGCCAAACCCGGCGGCCGCATCCTCGTCGTCGAGGACGACCCGGCCGTGCAGAAGGCACTGCGGCGTCTATTCGAGACAGAGGGCTACACGGTGGAAACGCAGTCCGACGGCCGGTCTGCGCTCGACAGTTTTCAATCTTGCGCGCCGGCCGCCATCGTCCTCGATCTGCGTCTGCCTAAGGTTTCCGGCCGTGACGTGTGCAAAGAAATCAAGGCGATCGCCCCGACCGTGCCCATCGTCGTGCTCAGCGCGGCCAGCGACGTCTCCGACAAAGTCCTGTTGCTCGAACTGGGTGCGGACGACTATGTCACCAAACCTTTCAGTCCCCGGGAATTGCTGGCCCGGGTGCGTGCGGCGCTGCGCCACACCGCGCGCGTTCCGGATTTGCAAGTTGTCACCTTCGATGGCATCTCCGCCGACTTCAAGAAAATGGAAATTAAGCGCGACGGCCAGGTCGTAGTCTTAACCGCGCAGGAATTCAAGACTTTTCAGTTTCTGGTGCAGAATGCCGACCGCGTCATCAGCCGCGACGAACTGCTGAACGAAGTTTGGGGCTACCAGAATTATCCATCGACCCGCACCGTCGACAACCACATTCTGAAACTCCGCCAGAAACTGGAGAAGGACCCGTCGAGCCCGGTACACTTCCGCACGGTACATGGCATGGGATACAAGTTCGTCCGCTGATTTCCGTGAACCCCACTCCCGAACCCGCGCAACATGATGGGCAACACGCTCCCCAGTCCGATGCCCGGCCCGAACGAGCGACGGAGCAGCCCGCAGGACTTTTGCCGCGCCTGCGCCTGCGCACCCGTTTTCTGCTTTCGATGCTGCTGATCACCACCGGCCTGACCACCACCAGCTTTCTCCTAGTGCAGCGCAGCATTCGCAGTAACGTCCGGCAGAGTATTGCGGTCAACCTGCGCAACTCCGTCGCCGCTTTTCAGGATTTTCGCCATGAGCGCGAAACCATGCTCACCAGCGACGTTGCTCTTCTGGCCGATCTTCCCATCACCCGCGCTATCATGACCAGTCCTGATCCGGTCACCATCCAGGACGCCTCGCAGGATATTTCGCAGATCGCGGCCGGCGATCTTTTTGTCATGGTCGACCGCAGCGGCCGGGTCGTCGCCTTGCATACCAAGACCCCCGGATTCACAAAGGAGGCCGCGGAAAAATATTTTCAGCAATCGCTCGATGACGATCGCGGAGAATCCAGCCACTGGTGGCTGGGCGATCATCACCTGTACCAGACTTTCATCGAGCCCATTTATCGCGGCTCTCGAACGAACGGAGTTCTGCTCGGGTTTCTCGTCATCGGCTATGAGATCAACGACCGCCTCGCCACCGAAGTCAGCAAGGTGGCGGGCAGCCAGGTAGCATTTTCCTGCGGCGACGAGATCGTGGGCACGACGCTGACCCCGGCACAACTGCAAGGCGGTACGGTGCAGAATCTGATGGCAGGTTCGGCGCATGACGATCCGCGCGACATCGAGATCGGCAGCGAACGCTTCCTCGCCACTTCGCTCGTGCTGTCAGGTTCCCAATCCACTCCGGTGCGCTTGAACGTTCTAGGCTCGTACGATCAGGCGACGAAGTTTGTCGATCAGCTGAATCGTTATCTGCTTCTGTTGGGCTTGGCCGCGATCGTTGTGGGCAGCGGCCTGGTGTTCTTCATCTCGCACACGTTCACCCGGCCGCTCGGCAGCCTGGTCGCCGGCGTACGTGCCCTCGAAGGCGGAGACTTCCATCACCCACTCGACCCCCGCGGCGGCGACGAAGTGGCCGAACTCACTCGCGCCTTCGACCGCATGCGCACCAGCCTGCTCAAGAGCCAGCACGATCTGCTGGAGTCTGAACAACTGGCGACCATCGGACGCATGGCCAGCTCGATTTCGCACGACCTGCGCCATTCCCTCGCCGCCATCGTGGCCAACTCGGAGTTCTTGTGCGACAGTCACCTCACTCCGGTGCAGCGCGAGGAGTTGTATCAGGAAGTTCGCACTGGCGTGAATCTGATGACCGATCTCATCGATTCCTTGCTGGAATTCGCCCGCACCCGCGAGTCGCTCAGCCCGGCTTATGCCAACGTCGCGGAAACCATCCAGCGTTCGGTTCTCGCGGTGCGCCTGCATCCCCGGCATCACAACCGCTCCATCGATGTGCTCTGTGGCATTCAGGTTGCCGGATGGTTTGATCAGCGCAAGTTGGAGCGTGCTTTGTATAACTTGCTGCTCAACGCTTGCGAGGCCGCCCCCGCCGTGGGCGGCAAGGTGGAAGTTACGGCGGCAGAGGTTGGGGGTTCCATCGCGATTTCCGTCGCCGACAATGGTCCCGGCATCGCCGAATCCATCCGCGAGCGCCTGTTCCATCCCTTCGTCAGCTACGGCAAGGAAAACGGTACGGGCCTGGGACTGGCGGTGGTGCAGAAAATCGTGCAGGATCACGGCGGCGAGATTGCGGTCGAGCGTACGCCGCAAGGCCGAACTGTATTCCGGATCGTATTGCCGGGGCGCGTGCAGAATGCTTCTCGGGGCGCCGGTGAGGACGCGGCTTTGCTGGTGCCCGCGCAGCGCGATGACGCCCAACGGAATTCGATTTTCGTCCGGGCCCCTAGGCACGCTCCCTCTCTTCGCCAAGTGCCTGACCTGGATCCTTACCCTGATATGGAGTAGGAGGACGGTGTGAAGAGCCTTACGATTTCTCCTGTTCGCGGTGCCGCATGGGCGGTCGCCGCTGTTTTCTTCTTCTCTGCGGTGGGCTGGGCGCAGCAGTCGCCCGCGCCGTCTGCGTCTCCGGCGGCTGGCGAAGCCGTTAGCGCCGTGCATGACTTGCAGGATCAGGTCCGTGAACTTCGCAGTCTGGTGGAAGAGATGCGCGCCGAAAATGCCGAGTCCCGCGCCGAGATGCACCAGTTGCGCCACGACCTCGAGGCCACGCGCGCACTGCTGGAACGGCCCGCACCGCCCGCGAATGGAGCAGCGATGGCGGCATCCGCTTCGTCAGAAAACGGATCTGGCGTGGCCGCCGTCTCCGCCGCGTCGGGCACGACCGGTGCAGCGACTCCCCCGCTCGAAGAACGCGTGCAGAAGCTGGAAGAATCCGCCGCGCTGATCGGCTCGAAAATCGATGAACAATATCAAACCAAAGTCGAGAGCGCTTCCCGGTACCGCGCCCGCATCCACGGCATCGTCCTGATGAACGCGTTCCGCAATGTCGGCGGCTCCGATAATCTTGACTTTCCCAGCTATTCTCAGCCGGTCGCGACAGGATCGCCCAGGCCAGTCTCGGTGCGACACTGCGCCAGTCTGAAATCGGACTGGAAGTCTTCGGCCCGAACCTCGCCGGAGCCAGAACTTCGGCCGACGTGCAACTCGATTTCGCGGGAGGATTCCCCGCCACCGGCAACGGCGTGAATTTTGGAATCGCTCGCCTGCAGACCGCTAACGTGCGCTTCGATTGGGAGCACACGTCCATCGTTGCGGGACAGGACGCTTTGTTCATCTCGCCGCTGTCGCCGACGTCGTTCGCATCCCTGGCCACGCCCGCGTTCGCCTTCGCCGGAAACCTATGGGGCTGGACGCCACAATTGCGCGTCGAGCACCGCTTCTCTGTTTCCGACCAGCAGACGGTAACTGTGCAGGCCGGGATTCTCGACAACCTCGACTGGGAGCCACCTTACAATTCGTTCTATCGCTCAGCGCAGGCTGGAGAAATGTCGGGCCAGCCCGCTTACGCACTGCGCACGGCGTGGTCGCGTCCGGTGTGGGCACATCCGCTCAGCTTCGGCGTCGCCGGCTACTATGGCCGCCAGAACTGGGAGTGGGGACGCTTCGTGGACGCCTGGTCAGGAATGACCGACTGGCAAATTCCCATTCTCTCGCGCCTGGCACTATCGGGTGAGTTCTATCGCGGTCGCGGCATTGGCGGGCTCGGCGGCGCGATTGGAACTTCCATTCTGTACGGCGCGGGTCCTGGGCCCTATGTCTCGATCCGCGGCCTCGACGCGGCGGGCGGTTCGGAACGCCAACTGAAATTTCAACTGACTCCCAAGCTGCGAGTTGAACGGTGTCTACGCCGAAGACGACGCCTTTGCCGGCGACGTGCGCGGCTTTGCTACGGATCAGTACAATGGCGGGCCGATTCTCGGACGCAATCGCGGCGCTCTCAGCAACGTCGTCTTTCGTCCGCGCTCCGACCTGCTGCTCTCGGCGGAGTTCCGGCGGTTGCATACCTTCCCCGTGTATGACAGCAGCAGCAGCACGAATCAGGTCAATCTTTCCGTGGGGATTCTGTTTTGAAAATTCGCTCGCAACATTACGGATACTCGCTCTTCTTCGTGCTGCTGGCCGCCGCGTGCGCGCCTGCGCAGCAGGATCTTAAGGGACATGTGCAACTCACGCGGAACGGTCATTCCAATCCGAACGCAGCCAACGCGGTGGTGTGGCTTACTCCAATCGGCGCAACCGTCGATGCTCCGCCACAAGACCCGGCTCACATTCCGCAACTGGTGCAGAAGAACAAAAGCTTTCAGCCTGCGCTGGTGGTGATCCCGGTGGGCGGCAAAGTCGAATTTCCTAATCACGATCCGTTCTTCCACAATGTGTTTTCGCTGTTCGAGGGCAAGCGCTTCGATCTGGGACTGTATGAGAGCGGAACCACCCGTTTCGTCCAGTTCGACAAACCCGGCGTCTCATTCATCTTCTGCAATATTCACGAGCAGATGAGCGCTGTGGTCATCGCCCTGGCCACGCCCTACTACGCCATCTCCGATACGCACGGCGACCTTCGCCTTCCTAATGTTCCGCCGGGCCGCTACCAGTTGCAGGTCTTTCATTCGTTGGTCGCGCCCGACGCCCTCCGAGCCCTGACCCGCGAAATCACGGTTGGACCCGCCGATACCTCGATCGGAAACCTGACTCTGTCGGAAACCGACGTCACCCTCGCCCACAAGAACAAATACGGACGGGATTATGATCGCCCCGACCCCGACAGTCCGGCCTACGCCCGGCCGTAAGCGGAGTCTTGCGTTGCCATGCGGGCTTCAGTAGGCTCCGCTTATGCCGGAATCCGACCTGCTTAAACGATTTGTCGCCAGTTTCCACCAACTGGATGAGATGTCCGTTTTTGAGGGCACCGATCCAGTGGCTGTGCAGCTTGGCATTGGCAAACTGGATTCGCACGGCGAGCGGTGCTGGAGGCCCTTGGAGATGCGAACCGACGCGTCCCTGCTTGAGCCGTTGTATGGGAGACTCCCGGCTCGTTTTCCTCCTCTTTACGAGCAGCTGGTTCTCTCTTACAGGTGGGCTGAAGTCGACCTGCAATCGTTTTGTTTGCTGGCGAATCCTCCAGGCGTGGACCTGAGTGGACTGCTCGCGGAAGTGGAGAAGGACAAAGGACTCACCGAAAGCCTGATTCCTGCTGGCTATATCAAGTTTGGTAAGGGTCCGGACATGGACTACGACCCGGTCTGCTTCGACATCAAGTCTCGAACGAAACGCAAAGACTACCGGATCGTTAAAATCGATCACGAAGAGATTCTCTGCAACTACCGAGTGAAGGTCGTTGCCGAACTGGCTCCGAGCTTTGAGCAGTTGGTCCGTCAGACGATTGAGCGAGCAAACTCTTCCAATAAGTAAGAAAAAGGGCGTGCCGCTAAGCACGCCCCTTTCCGCCTCTGACTCTATCTTCACTTCGTTTACATCAACTCGTCTAAGTCACTGTGGCGGCATATCATGTCACCGCTTCCGTAGAGACGTTGCTCGCAACGTCTCTAGCCGTTAGCGATGACCACCTCCGCCAGAATGGCCGCCACCGCCGCCGGAAGCATGTCCGCCGCCGCTGGGCGCGCTCACGTGGCCACCACCACCGCTCGGCGCAGTATGCGATCCGCCGGAGCTCGGAGCATGATACGTCGGAGCGTGATAGCCGCCACCGTATGCTCCTCGCGAACCGCCGTAAGGACTGCGCACGATCGGCTGCCGCATATCCAGCTGCGGACGCGAGGTCGATCCGCGCCCGTAGCCGTCCGAGTAGGAGCCGCGCGATTCCCCAGAACTCGGCGCCGTGCGGTTCCAGTAACTGCCGCTGCTGCCGCGCTCCGCTGATCCACTGGACGGCGCGCCCGCTTCTCCCCACCTCCTGTGCGATGGTGGCGTGAACGGGCGGAATCCATCGCGGTTCGCAGCCGAAACCGCGCCACGCGCCTCCGCGCTGCTCGGGGTGAACGTGCGCGACGAGCTCGCACTCGTCCGCTGCCCCCCACTCGCACCGCGCGCCGCGGATTCGCCCGCACCCTCGCGGCCTCCGGCCGGAATCGCCCCTACATGATTCTGCGCCATGCTCTGCCGCAGACTGGCCGTCTGCGCCTGGAACGATTGTGGCCGCGAAACATTGTTGTGCACCGCGCCGAAGAAATGCTCTGAACCGTTGCGCACCGTCGACGGCGCCGCAGCGCGCCCGCTTGCTGACAAACTGGCCCGCGAAGGCACCACGGGCAGATTGCCCGCCATCATGTGCGCACCGCTCAGCTGTTATCGGGTCGCCGCCGCCGCCGTCACCCGGCCTGCGCCAAACTGTCCGGCGTTGACCGTCGACATCGCCCGGCCAATGCGATCGTTATGAACGTTCGCGATGTTCGAGAACCTCTTCCTGCATGCAGCGGAGCAAAGCCTCCGAAGCGGTTATACCCGCCGCGATAGCCTACCCAACCAAACCGCCCGCCGTATCCTCCCCACCATGGATGGAACTAATCGCCGGCCCGATCGGAAGCCAGCCGAATCCGCCCCATCCGCCCCAGCCAAATCCGAAGCCGAAGCCCGCGCCCCATCCCCAGAAGGAAACATATGCCGGCGCCCAGAATGGACGGTAGAATCCGCCGCCATAGACCGGCCCCGGCCACCACGCCCACCCGCCTCCATACCAGAACCAGCGCCCGTAGTGATATGGCGCCCATCCCCAGGGCTCGTAGCCCACCCACGTCCAGCCGTAGAAGGGTTCGTAGGCCCAGCTGCCGTCGCGATATGGAGCCCAGTCATCCGGCTCGTTCGGAACCCACACATCGCCGTAGTCCGGCACATTCTGCCAGCGGCCATAGGCATCCAGATCCTGCGACCCGGTGTAGTAGTGATTGGTGTGCCGCCACGAGCTGGCGTTGCGGATCATGTGATCGCGATCGGCGTTCCAGCGATCCCAATCGTCGCGATCGGGAGCCGGAGAAATTTTGTACTGCGCAGAATTACTATCGCCGCGCACCGTCGCCATTTCTCCAGCGTGAACTTCAGTGCTGCCCTGCGGCGTGGCAATCTGCGCTGCGCCCTCGCGCACAATCACCAGCGTGTCGCCATCGGGCTGCACTTCGATGCGATACACGCCATCCTGATGCGCGGGATGCACCGAAACGTTCGGCGTATCGATCTCCGGCTCGGCTTCGCTCTGTTTCGAAACCGTGAGATTGGCCAGACCCTGGCTCAACTGAATCTGAATGTCGCGGTGCGTCAGGTTGGCGATGTTAGCCTTGGCGTTCGCGCCCAGACGAAAGGTGTTGGCAAAGTCGAGTTGCAATTCGGTGCGAGCATTGTCGCCGGTCGAAACCTTGTCGCCGGTCATCAGCGGCTGGTTCAACACCGCCGCCGACCAGTCGCCCGAATCCCCGCGCTGCGTCGACACGTCGCCGTGAATCAGGCTGACGCGCGCCACGCCCTGATCGGTTTTCGCCGGAGCCTCACCCGACGGCCCACCCGGCTGAGCTTCGGTAGGCTGGGCGCTGCCCGGTTGTCCGGGGGCCACCGGCTGGTTCGGCGCCATCGGCCCCGGCTGCCCGATCTCCATCGGCGCACTCGGCTGATCCGTGGGCGCCGGTGTTTCCTCGGTCGTCTGCGCCAACGAGCTCACCGACAGCGCACCTGATAACGCCAAAATTAAGACTGCAAAATTTGCGATGAATCTGCTTTTCATGACCCACCTCTTGGAACCAAACATGACCGTATGACCCTGCATGTCGGATAATCTCTGGCAAGAAGATGGGCAACTGCCATGCCAAAGAGGGAGGGAACGGGCGCCTGCAAGTCGTGTGTTTTCAGTGAGGAGCGAGACGAATGGCACGCTATGGACGGGCGAACCCGATGAAGTTGGCCGACCTCAACCAAGGGTGGTGGTTTTCGGCCACTTATGCTCGACTGATCGCTCCCGGCTAGTCGCCGAACTTCCTGATCAAGCCGCGGCCTTTGACTACTTCGGTAAGCTCTGTATGAACTCCTCGAGCACGCGATTGAATTTTTCCGGATCATCGACGAACAGCGCGTGACCATCGCCGTCAAACTTTTCCAGCCGCAGCTTGTCGCCCAGTTTTGTTTTCAGAAAGTCAGCGGTCGCCTGCGTCTCGGATGGTAGATAAAGAGTACCGGGCGATTCATTTTGGCCAGACCGCTCGAAAAATCCTTGACGGCAATGATGTCGTAAATCAGCACCACGGCCGTGTCGGCCGGGGTCTGCATGGACGCTTCGGTCACCCGCTTCAGGTAGTCTTCCGTCTGCGGCTTCTTGTACATGCTGCGCACGAAACCGTCCGCTTGTTTCTGGCGATCCTGCTGCAGCATGTTCATCCATCCCGAGAGTGCCGGCAAACATCTCCGGGCTGACCTTTTCGGGGAGAAATCCGTCGACCAGCACGAACCCGCCGACGTTATCGCCGCCAAATTGTTCGGCATATTTCACTAGCTCGCCACACGCCATCGACCAGCCGACCAGGACCGGCTGCTTCAGATCGAGATGATTGACAAGCTCCTTGTAGTCGCGGCTGCGAGTTTCAGGCAGGTGTCCGTAGGTCGGCTTGTCGCTCTCGCCCTGTGACCGCGGATCGACGGCGACAACGTGATATTTCTTTGAGAACTCGTCGATCTGCTTCTGCCAGATCCAGGCCGGCATGGTCCATCCTGGGATGAAAACGATGGCGCGGCCGCTGCCGGCTTCAATATAATGAATCTGTATGCCGTCGGACGTTTTGAAGAACTCGCTCTTCGCCGTCTGTGCGATCACGCCCGGCACGACCAAGATGAACAGCGACACCAAGGCTAGTCTGGTTCTCATAGGTATCTCCCAGATTTCCATTCCGGTTTTGCTACGTTTCCTTTTCCCCTTCGTCCGCGATGCCGATCTTCGAGAGCCGGTAGCGCAGGGCGTTCCGCGAAAGGCCCAGCAGACGCGCGGCCTGGCTCTTGTTTCCGTTGGCGCGGCGCAAGCTTCCTGCACCATTTCATCTTCCCATTGCTCGAGCGTCATGCCGTCGGGAAGAAATCCTCCCGCGCCGTTCGCGGCCTTCGAGGGCCGCACATCGAGATGAATGTCATCCGGCGTAAGCACACTGCCCTTCGCCAGCGCGCAGGCGCGTTCGACAATGTTCTGCAGTTCGCGGACATTGCCCGGCCAGTGGTAGTTCACCAGAATCTGCATCGCCTGCGGTGTGATACCTTCCACGGGCTTGCCCGATTCTCCGGTGAAGCGCGAGATGAACAGATTCGCCAGATCGGGAATGTCCTCTTTACGCTCGCGCAGGGGCGCGATGTCGATGGGGACGACGTTCAGACGATAGTAAAGATCTTCGCGGAATGTGCCCTGTTCGAGCGCCTCGCGCAGATCCTTGTTGGTGGCGGCGATCAATCGCACGTCGACCTTCACCGTGCGTGTGCCGCCCAGCCGCTCGAACTCGCGCTCCTGCAGCACGCGCAACAATTTCACCTGCGTCACCGGCGGCACGTCGCCGATCTCGTCGAGAAAAAGTGTTCCCTTGTCGGCCAGTTCGAACTTGCCGGGCTTGCTGGCGACGGCTCCGGTGAACGCTCCTTTTTCGAAGCCGAACAATTCGCTTTCCAGCAGATTCTCGGGGATCGCCGTGCTGTTGATCTTCAGGAACGGCCCTGACGCCCGCCGCGATTTTTCGTGAATCGCACGCGCGATTAAATCCTTGCCCACGCCGCTCTCGCCGCCGAGCAGAACGGTCGCGTTCGTCGGCGCGACCCGTTCCACCGTGGCCAGTACTTCCTGCATCTTCGGACTGCGGGCCACCACGTTCGGATGCGCATAGCGCTTCCCCAAGGCTTCTCGTAAATTCCGGTTCTCTTCGCGCAGGTTGCGGACGTCCAGTTCCTTGTGGATCACCATGCGCATTTCGGTCAGAGAAAACGGCTTCAGCACATAATCGCTGGCCCCGGCCTTCATCGCCTCGACCGCGGTTTCGACGCTGCCGAAAGCGGTCATTACCACCACGGGCAGAGCGGCGTTCTGGCGCTTGATGGTTTGCAGGAATTCCAGACCGTTCATGCCGGGAAGTTTCAGATCGGTCAACACTAGATCGATGGAATTCTCGCGCAGCAACTTCAGCCCGGACTCGGCGTCCCCGGCAGAGAACGTAGTGAATCCGTCCTCGCCGAGGTTCAACTCGAGCAGGCGGCGCATCTTGGCTTCGTCCTCGATGATCAGAATCGCCGGCATTTGCGCCTCGTCCTCAAATTCGTGTCCTCTCAATTCGGCGACTCACGAGATCACCAGATGAGCCGACGATCCCACCGCGGCGTTCTCGGCGGCAGCGGGAAAAAATATCACAAAACGCGCGCCCGGTCCCGGATCTGGGCCCGATCCCGAGCGTGATTTCGAACCCGGACCGCCGTCGCCCGTTGCACCGTCTGCCACCTCGATTCGAATGTTCCCATGGTGTCCGTCAATAATCTTCGACACGATGGAGAGTCCCAGGCCCACACCCGTCTTCTTCGTCGTCACGAACGGATTAAAGATCTGTTCCCGCAACTCCAGCGGAATACCCGGCCCGGTATCTTCGATGCGCACTTCAACTCCGTCCACCTTACTGTCGCGGGAGTTGCCGCCGTCGCGGCCGGCGGCCTGTGATTGTCGGACCTTGACGCGCAGCGTCCCGCCCGTAGCGCTCATCGCGTCGTAGGCGTTCTGCACAATGTTCACAAAAGCCTGCTCGCACAGGCTCTCATCGAGCGGTACCAGCGGCAGGCCAGGCTCATATTCTTTCTCTACGCGAACGGCCGCGCCTCTCCACAACTGCGCGACATCGTTCAGGGCGCGATCGAGCACGGCAATAATGCTCTGCGGCGTCAGATCGGCGTGCAAGGGGCGCGCGAAATCCAGGAAGCGCGTCACCAGCGCGCTCAGCCGGTTGGTTTCGGTCGAAATATATCCCGCTAGCTCGGTGGCCAGCGGATTCGACTCTCCCAGCTTCTGCGTCAACATTTCCGCCGAGCCCTTGATCACGCCCAGCGGATTGCGAATCTCGTGCGCGAGTCCGGCCGAAAGCTGGCCCAGCGCGGCCAGGCGCTCGGACCGCCGCGCCTCGGCCTGCGCCTGTTCCAGGCGGCGATTGGTTTCGGCGAGAGTCTCCGCCAGATCCTGATAGCGCTGGGTCTGGCGGCGGTTCTCGACTACGAAACGGTTGACGACCATGGCAGCGAGAAAAAAGAACAGCAGGCGGATCGCCAGCAGCGGGTAGGCATCCAGCGGGATTTCGCCGTACTCCTGCCACGCGGGATAAAGATAGGAACAATAGGCGGCCGAGGCCAGCGACGTCCACAGGAGCGTGGCCCACGGCCCGAAGTATTCAGCCGCCGTGATGATGGGAAGAAAGTAGATGGGGTAGTAGTAGCTGTTGATCGCAAGTTCGCCGGTGTGATCGATGAGGAGCGTGGCCAGGGCAATCTTCCAAAGAACGACGCAGGTCGGGCCTCGCGAGGGCCAGCGCGCCACCAGCCAGCCTTCGCCCAACTGGACTACGCCGAAGGCCAGCAGGATAAGCTGCTTGTGGGTTTCCTGCACGGGCGGCAGCAGGGCCAGCCCCGCGAGAAATGCCAGCCACAGGACATCCATCCAGTTAATCGTAGGGCGCTTGACTTCAATCATTGGACTTCGATCACTTGGCTTCGATCAATTTACTTCGATGACGCTGCTGCAGCAAAGGGGCTCCGCCCCAAAAATGCGCCGGGAGAGGCTTCGCCTCTCCCGGCGTGGTCTCGCGGGTGGTCGCATTTGCCGCACACGCATCTCCTGCGAACCTTATCAGACCGCAAGAAGCGTATCAGCGTCAACGCTACTTCTTTGGCGGCTTCTCCGCTTTCGGGGGCTCCGCAGCCTTAGGGGCCGGAGCCGGCTTCGGCGCGGGCGGAGGAGTTGCGGGCCGCTCCTGATGCCATTGATTGAACTTCTGCTCCTGCTGCTGCTCCTGCTGCGGGGCTGCGCTCCTGCACCGCCGGAGCGGGCCTAACCAAAGGATGCGTGGCTTGCGGAGCCGGCTGGCTCGCCGGCGGCACAAAGCGATTCGCCGGCTGCGGGTTCCGGTTCTCCGGCTGCGAAGATCCCTGCTGCTCATAGACCCGCGGCTGCGCTTGCTGCATGGGCTTCACTTGACTGTTGCCGCTATTCGGCGGCCAAACGGTTTGAAGCCCTCCTGCCAGTTGTCTGCGCGGGCCGGCCGGGTTGATTCATTGGAGCAGGCCGCGACTGGTCCCCTGCTCGGACGCACTCAGGGCCTGCTGATTAAGATGTCCGCCGGCCTGTGCCTGCCGCTGCGCGATCGAAGGCGGAGGCGGAGGAGGCGTCCTGACCGCGACTACCGGACGGCTGATCACCGCTGCCGGCGGCCTCACCGAAGCTGGCCGTCCCGCGCCAACTACGCTGGCTGTGGACGGGCTCCGCGGCCACAACGGCACTCACCGGCGCTGCAGCGATTTCCTTCGCGATCACTTTCATCACGTTCTGCGCCACCGGCCGCGCATTCATGAACGCATCGTGTGAAACCACCGTCACGCCGTTAGTGACCCGCTGATTCACATAGGTGACGTTGTTGATGGCCGCAGTTCGATTCACAATCAACCGTGTTATAGACATTCGTCACCTTCGTGACATTCACCGTCGTATTTGTGATGTTCACGTTGTTGACGTAAGCGCGGCTCACGCGGTATGCCGGGACAAAAACTTCTCCGGGAGCGAGCGGGAACCATCCCACACCGACTCCAGCCGAGAAGCGGAAGCCCGCGCTGCCGCCCACGAACGCCACCAGAGCCGGCGCCCACACCGGACGCACCACCACCGGCCCCGGAACCCAGAACCATCCGTTGTTCACGAACGCCCAGCGCCCGTAGTGAAACGGCGCGAAGCCCCAGGGCTCGTTGGCCACCCAGGTCCAGCCCCACGGCCCGATGAACACCCAGTGGCCGAAACGATAAGGAGCCCAACCCACGACGATAGAGCGGGGCCGCCAGCACGGACCGTAGCCCGCGACATAACTCCAGTCGCCGTATTCGTCGAGATCTTCATAGCCGGTCATTTCGCGCGAAACATAATTCGCGGAGTCGGCATCATCTTCCTGCGCTGTCGCGATCAAACGCCCATCCGTCGAAATCATCCTGATCAGGCACCTGGCCGAGGTCATAACTCAGCTGGTCACTTCCGGTGAAGGTAGCCGATTGATTCGCCACCACGGAGTAACTTGAGCCGCCACCCGTGGCGCGCCCTCGGCCGTGAAAAACGGTAATGACCGTCTGGCTTCCGTCCTCGCTCACGTCGAGGCGGTATTCGCCGGGCTGCAGCAGGCTGAACGCCGATATTCGGTGTGTCGATTTCGTAGCTGTCATCGTCATCGACGTGGCGCACGCGCAGAATCAGCGAACCCTGCGCCAGCCGGATCTGTGTGGTCTGGTCGTCGAGATCGAGAAAAGTGATTCCTGTTTTCGCGCCCGAGACGAATGGCCGCCGAGCCTACGTGAACTTCAGCGCGCGAATCCTCGTCGGCCCATAGGTCGTCGCCGGTAACCATGGGACGATTGGGCACGCCAGAAACCCAATCATCTTCGCCCGCCGGCCGAAACTCCATGTCCCCTTCAGAAAAGTTCAGCCGCGCCACACGGCCGGGAGGATCCTGACTTTGATCTTGTCTTGATCTTGATCTTGATCCTGCCCCTGGGCCTGATCTTGATTTGGATCGGTCGCATTATCCTGCGCTTTTGCAGGGGTTGAAAGTTGCAGCAGAATGCCAAGCTCGCCAGTAAAAGTATCCAGGAACACTGTTTCGTGTTTTCATATCTCGCCCCCGAAGGCATGAAGAATCCGTACGCATCGATTCTACCGACATCCGTGTAAACCCAATAGAGACAGTTTAGTTTCCCCCGAGCGCAAGTGCATGGCGGTGACGCGCTTGGAAAAAATGACGGTACTTCCATTTGTCATCCTGAGCGAAGCGAAGGACCTCTGCACTTTATTGGATCGGAATAAAAAAGCCGGGACCCAAGAATCGGTCCCGGCGTTTAGTTGGCTGGTTGCCCGGATAAAATTGTTGGCATCAATTGGGGCTGAAGCCCCTTGTGATACTCGATGCCTTTACGCGGCCCTAAAGGGCCGCTCTTCCACTTTCCCCTTACTCTTCCACGCTTACGCGCTCCGTCTCGGCCGCACCGTCAAATCCCTTACCTGGGTGAGGATGCTGGACATCTGCATCCCATTCAGTTGCGCGACAAACGGCAGCAACTCCGCGATAAACTGATCTTTCATCAGTTCCATCACTTCTTCCTGGCGGGTGCGTTCGCCGCCGCTGAGCAAGTCGGGCACGGTGACCTCCAGTGCGCGCGCCAGCCGTTCCAGGGACGACAGCGTGGGCGTGGCCTTCTCGTTTTCGATTTTAGACACGTAGGTTCGCGGCACCGACATGCGTCCCGCGAGTTGGCGCTGGCTAAGCCCGTTGCGCAGGCGCAATGAGCGGATGGAGGTCGCCAGGTTCAGGTGTCCGCGACCGCTCGTGCCGGGCACGGGCATCATCATGGGTGGCGCTACCAGGATGGGCTCGGGTTCCGGTTCCTCGTCCAGAGACGCGTGACAGCGTCGGCAATTATTGTTGGATGTTCGAAACTGGACCAGCAGGCAGTGATCGCATCGGACGACTTCCCGTGAATCTACCGGGGCAAGAGTCGTAGCCATCGGGTTGTGGGAGTGCCAGAGCGGGGCCCTCCGTGCAGCCTAAATACCGGAGCAGGAACAACTTGGGGGAAGAGATTCCTGCTTGCACGCCCAATCTGCGGCATCTGCCCTGTGGATGTCAAGGTTAAAATGCTGAAAGCCCGCGAATATTGCGGGTAAAACGCGAAGCTACAGGCAAAATACGCGGAGAAAACAGGCGAAAACCATGATTGATTAGGAAGTGGGGTTGTGTTTACTAACTGTATTCATCTTCGCTGAGCCTGAGGAAGGCGGCTTTGAGTGTAATCTTCTGGTTACAACAGTGACTTCCGCTTGCCAAAATCCGAGCATAGCGGAACTGATCGGAGCACTGGAGGATTTGCTCAATTTGCCGCTGCGGGTCGAGAGGCGAAGACGTAGGCTGTCTGGTCGGCGGTTAGAACGACGAACTGAGAGCTATCGGGCGTGAATCCGACGTACGACACACGGCTTCCGAAGGTCATCTCATCCAGCGTGCGCAGTCGTTCCACATCGTAGAGAATCAGTCTTCCAGGCTCTCGTTCAACACACAGCCAGTTGCCATTCAGAGAGAGCGCTAAATTGCCACCAAAGAGACGTCCCTTCCTTTCACCTTTATAGGAATACAGCGAGACACGGTCATGGCTGTCCAGCATTGCTACCGTGCCGCCGGCAGCCAGAAAATGGCGGGCGGTGAAGGAGACGCTGCCCGTTTCAATCGGAAACTTTCCGAGGGGAACGCCCGACCGCAGATTTATCACCTCTACGAGATAGCTGCCTTCCTCGTCTTTGAGGCTGTTCACCTGGCGTTTGGCCTCGGGCTCTTCGGCCAACTCATCTTTGGCGCGCTTGGTTCCGAGGGCCCAGGAGAAAACGGCGACGTCGCTGTCAGGGCTGGAATCGATTCCCGGGAGTCCCTTAGCAAAGTGGCGGGACCAGAGTACGCTACCGGTTTGGGCATCGCGCGCTTCGAGCGTGACATCTTTCCCCGGTTTGTCGTCATCGGCCGGTGTCGAGGCCAGCACCACGGAACCGATCTGCAGCACATGGGTCCGTTTCTTCATGACGGAAATTGGAGTAGCGGAATGCGTGGACAGGTCGAGCCGGGCGACGGTGTCGCCGGGCTCTGCCGCTTCCCGGCGGCGCACATCCGCTACGGTCTCACCCTGTGCGGGGAGTTCACCATACTGATCGGCGGTAGGAAAGTCCATATAGACACCGTCCGAGCCAAAGAAGACGCCGCGAAACCCGGGTCCGGCCCCTACCTGCTCTCCGGTTTGCAGATTCCATAGCCCTCCCCGGGACATCTGACTGAAGGCAATGGCCGAAGCATGCGCCGCTACACTGGCGGCTGACAAACGCCCTAACGTCGCGCTGGGAAGGACCAGGGTAGCGAAAGGCTTCTCCTCGCGCAGGCGATACAGCGCGACTTCGCCATTGACTCGTTCGCTGACTAACACATCGCCGAAAACATCGGTTGCATCCTTGTGGCTGCCGCGAAAAATCGTCTTGGCATCCAAGTCCATGATCCCGAGCGGAGCCTTCAGCATGGGACGCACAATGGCAAAGTCTCCCTGAGTCACCGGAAACAGATCCCGTCCTCCGAGGCGAATATGTTCCGACACAATATCGCCCGATGGGAATTTGACGACCAAGGCTTCGCCCCCGTTCGCACTCTCGGCCCCAACGATCTTGTCGGGACCAACGAACGCGAAGGAGGTCTGAGTGACTCTGCGAAGTGCCCCGGGCATCTTGACTTCAGACATTGAGCGCAGGTCCACCATCAAGTTTGTTCTGGGAAAACCGAGGACGAAGTAGTGCCCGTCGGGAGAGAAAACCATTGGGGTATGGAAGTTGCTGCCCAGCATCAGCTCAAGCGACGCGTCGAAGAGAGCCTCGGTTCCTGATACCGGGCCAATAAAGTCTTTCTTGGTCAACACAGCATTGCCGGTATCAAGATTGTAGAGAGTGAAGGTAAGTGGGTAGTAGGTTTCCCGATCTGGCCGAAGGCAGGCAAGAAAGTCTCCGCCGGGAGAAAGTGCCGCCTGAACGCATCCGCCGTAGATATAAGGCTCGCGCACGTCTTCCAGGCGTTGCTCGGCAATGTTCCACCGCTCCGACCTCAGCCCCTCGTAGGAGAAGACGACGTAGCGGGAATCGGGACTGAAACCCGCATCCACCGCGTCGGGTGCGTCGATACGAAATAGGCTGGCCAGGGGATTGCGGGTCAGTACAAAAATGCTGCTGCTGTCCTGAGCGAGAAGGTATTTTCCATCGGGGCTGAAGCGGAATTCTTTGATATCCGCACGCAGAACTGGAGTAAGCGGGCGCTTCGACGCGACTCGATGCAGCGATTCTTTCTTGCCGAAACCGTTGTAATTCCTTACAGCAGCCTGCCATCGCGCGAAGTCGCCGGAGGCAGCGGCGTTGTCGGCTGGTCGTATGCAGCCAGCGGGCAGAGAGCTGAGATCCTTGACAAAATCCCGCAGGCGTTTGGACTCAGGGCGCGTGGTGCGGAACACGTCCGTCAACCAGCTCCCCTGTTTCCCTTTGGTCTCGGCGAACCGGTCCCAGAAATCGATCACTGCTTGAGGCGAATATCCGGCCCGCGCGACGGCGTACACAGCAACCTGGTCGGCACCAGTCTGTTCGTTCTCTTCATTCCCGCTCGACGTGGAACTGCCGCGAGTTCGATACGTATCGAGATATTGATTGTATTTATCCTCAATATCGGCGCGGTCGCCAACCTGGGTCACTCTCAGATCGTCGTGAAAAATGCGGCTCCAGTCGAGGGCCCCATGATGGGCTAACTGGTGCCCCATTTCATGACCGATAACGCCTGCCAGTTCGTCTTCCGAACGAACGGTCGCAATTAGTTTTCGGGTAACGTAGACACGCCCGCCGGGAATTGCGAACGCATTCGCTTCGGGACTATCCACCAGAAAAAAGCGGAAGTGAATCTTCGTCGGTGGCATTTGCGCGACCAGGCGGTTGCCAAGTTGCTGCAAGTATCCCGCGACCGCCTCGTCTTCGATAACGTGCAAGGAGAACGAGATGTGTTCGGCGAAGACCTCGCCGAGGTCGTATTCCTGCTGCTCATTAAATAAGTTCAGCGCATGGGAGGGCGCTAGGACGGGAGGTGAGCAACTCTGTGCCGCAGAGAATGGACCAGTAATCAGTCCTAGCAAAAGAATGCAGCCGAGCGAAAGGCGGAGATTGGCGGCGATTCCAGTGCGGCAACCCATCACTAGTCGGAATCGCGAAATTCGAGTGCGACGATGGCTGTTCCGGGCGAAGGAATTCACAAGTCCTCGCAACGCCCCGATTCTACACTCGCGCGGACCACCGACGATACCGTCCTTGCGCGGAAAAAGTGAGGTCTGGAACCTCGTTCTCTTTCACCATCGTTGTAACATCGCGATTACACTCATTCTACCGATGAACGAAACCATCACCCGAGAAGCCGCCTGGGAACTCCTGACCGAGTTCACTCAATCCGAAAGCCTGCGCAAGCACGCGCTGGCCGTCGAAGCCTGCATGCGCGCCTGCTCCCGCAAGTTGGGCGACGGCTCGCCCGACGTTACTGAGGACGAGGAAAACCTGTGGGGCATCGTCGGACTGATTCACGACTTCGACTACGACCGCTGGCCCAGCCTGGAAGATCATCCGTACAAGGGCAACGCGATCCTCAAAGAGCGCGGATGGCCGGAAGTCGTCACCCGTGCCGTAATGTCGCATGCCGAATACACCGGCGTGACCCGCGACACGCCCATGGAAAAAGCTCTGTTCGCCTGCGACGAGCTCGCCGGATTCATCACCGCAGTTGCGCTCATCAAACCCGGCAAGTCGCTGGCCGAAGTCGACGCCAAGTCGGTGCGCAAAAGAATGAAAGACAAAGCCTTCGCCCGCAAGGTGAATCGCGACGACATTATCCAGGGCGCGGCCGCTCTGGGTGTCGATCTCGACGAGCACATCGCCTTCTGCATCGAGGCTCTGAAGCCCATCGCCGACAAACTCGGGCTGGATGGCAGCGCCGCCAAGGCTGGATAAGAGCACGGTTTACGGCGGGGCTGCACGAACACATCCACCGGTCACAAACCTGTGCTAACATCGGCTGGAATTTCTTCCGATGTCGTGCTTCTGATGGAAGTGCGGGGAGCGAATGAGTATGTCTGCCAACAGCGCCACACCACCGCCGTCCAGGGTTCAGTTGGGATGCAGCAAGTGTGGCGCGAGCCTGCCGGAAGAGGCGCAGTTCTGTCTGAAATGCGGCAAGCCGGTGAGTGCTCCGCCGAAAATTACCGCGGTGGCGGAGGTGTTGCCTCCCGCGGAGCCTCCACGGCCGCGGCGAAAACGGCGCGTCATGGTTTGGGTGCTGCTGGCGCTCCTGGTCGCGTTCATTCTCTGGGTATTGAACAGCGACAGCACGCTGGCGCAGGAGATACAGGAGTTTGTCGGGTTCAAGCAGGACCGGGTTATCCTCGACAACACTTTTTCCGTCGGTCCGCATACCTTCCGCTATTACAAATTCTCTTTGCCCGAGGGGTCGGTGAATGTGGCCGCGGTCGGCCAGTTTAAGTCGGTGGCCGAAGGGCCGGGCGCCAGCCGTAACAGCGCTTCAGCAAACAACGAAGCGGGCGACAAGAACAAGGTCAAAGACGCGGACAACAACGACAACAACATCGAGGCCTACGTTCTGAACGAATCGGCGTTTACGGTTTGGCAGAATGGATACGCGACCAGTTCGCTTTACGACAGCGGCAGCGTCGCAGAGAGCGCCGTGCAGGCCGACATCCCAGCGGGCGCGGGAATTTATTATCTGGTCTTCAGCAACAAGTCCGCGCCGAAAGCCTCCAAAGCCGTCCACGCGACCGTCATGCTGCGCTACAAAAGCTGGTTGCCAGACTCGTTTCGCCGCATGAAAGGGCGCATCTCGGAGTGGTTTGGGGTGTGAGGCGTAGATATGTGTCGAGACGTAGTAAGCTACGTCTCGACGATTGGCGGCGACGCAGAATCTCTAGCGCGTGGTCTCTTCGATTTCGGAAATCCAGTCGGGTCGCTTCAGCACCTCGCGCGGCTTAGGACCGTCGGCGGCGCCGACGATGCCGTCCTGCTCCATGAGATCGATCAGATGTGCGGCGCGGCCGTAGCCGACGCGCAAACGCCGTTGCAGCAGGGAAGTGGAGGCCTTGCCGAACTCGACCACCAATTTCACGGCATCGCCGTACATAGGATCGTCCTCGGGCTCGCCTTCCTCGCCGGGCTCTCCGCTGCCTTCCGCTCCGGCTTCGCGCTCGCCTTTTGGCGGTTCGAGGAACTGCTGCTGATATTGCGCCAGGCCTTGCGATTTCCAGAACTCCACCACCGCGGCGATTTCCTTTTCCGTGACAAATGGAGCGTGCAGCCGGTGCACCCGCGCCGAGCCTGAGGGCAGATACAGCATATCGCCTTTGCCGAGCAGAGCCTCCGCGCCGTTGGCGTCGAGAATAGTGCGCGAGTCGACTTTCGTGGCCACGCGGAACGAAACCCGCGCGGGGAAGTTCGCTTTAATCAATCCCGTGATCACGTCGACGCTGGGTCGTTGCGTCGCCAGAACAAGGTGAATGCCGACGGCGCGCGCCATCTGCGCCAGCCGCGTAATCGACTCTTCAACGTTCGAGGAATCGAGCATCATCAAATCGGCCAGCTCGTCGATGATGATCACGATGTAGGGAATCGGCTTCTCGTCGGACTCTTCGGCGAAAAGACTGGGCGTGCCATTCTGATCGAACAGCCGGTTGTATTGATCGATGTTGCGCACGCCTTTGGCTGCGAGCAGCTTCAACCGCCGCTCCATTTCGCGCACCGCATTGCGCAGGGCGTTGGCCGCGAGTTTCGGCTCGGTGATGATCGGCGTATAAAGATGCGGAACACCTTCGTAGTTACCCAGTTCTAGCCGCTTGGGGTCGACCAGTATCAGGCGCACTTGGTCGGGCGTCGCCTTGTACAGGATCGACATGATCATGGCGTTGATGGCCACGCTTTTGCCCGCGCCCGTTGATCCGGCAATCAGAAGATGCGGCATCCCGGCCAGGTCGGCGGTGACGATGCGGCCGTTGATGTCTTTGCCCATGGCGATCGTCATCTTCGATTTCGAGCCCATGAACTCCTGCGACTCGATGTTTTCGCGCAGCCAGATGATTTCGCGCTGACGATTCGGCACCTGAATGCCGACCGTGCTTTTTCCGGCCATGCGCTCGATCAGAATGCTCTCGGCTTTCAGCGCAAGGCACAGATCGTCGCAGAGATTGGTGATGCGGCTGTATTTGATGCCGGCTTCGGGCTTGAATTCGAACGTGGTGACGACCGGGCCGGGATTGATCTGCGTAATTTGCCCGTGAATTTCGAACTCGGCATATTTTTCGGTGAGCACCTGCGCCAGCAGTTTGAGTTCGTCGGCGTCGACTTGCTGCTGCTCGTCAGGCCGCTGCAACAGGCTGCTGGACGGCAATTTGTATCCGCCGGCCGCAATGCGCGGCATCGTGGTTTTGGCTTTGTTTCCGCTGTCGGCGCGCTCGGTCACTTCCGGATCAGCTGCCGATTCCGGAGCGGCGTTTACCGCTAGAGGCTCGGCCAATATCCCGCCGGTTGGCGGAGCGGGTTTGGGCGCTTCTTCTTCCAGCATGCGTTCGATGCCGGTGCGGCGCGGTTCTGCAGCCGCGGGCGCCTGCGCCACAGGCGCCGGCCGGGTTTGAATCAGCTGCGTCTTTACGACCGGCTTTGAAATCCGCCGCTGCTCCAGTTCTTTCTGCTGGCGTTTCTTGGCGCGCTCGCCCTGCCAATCTTTATAGCGATTCCACAGCGCGGTCACGAAGGCGAACCGGGTCGGAGCCCACAACTGAATCGTCGAGAACGAGAACGCCGTCGACAGATACAGCGCCACGGCCAGCACGGTGGCGCACACGATGTAAACGCCTACCAGATTCAGGTAGTGAAGCAGCACGTCGCCGACGACTCGCCCGAGCAGGCCTTCGATGGGAATCACGTGCATCCAGCGCAAGTGTCCGGGCAGCAGCGCCAGTATGGCGGGAACGAACATGACCAGCCAGATTCCGCCCAGGCTCTTGGCCAGCGGAGACTGCACGCTGCTGGAGCGAAACCAGCGCGCCCCCAGCATGGCCGGAAAAATCACCAGCAGAAATGCGCCGACGCCGAAAAACTGCAGCAGCATGTCGGCGGTGTAGGCGCCGACTACGCCGATCCAGTTACGCGCGGCGTGGGAACCGGTCAGCACCGAGGCACTGTTCCAGGAAGGGTCGAGTGGAGAGTAGGAAGCCAGCGCGAGGAACAGGAGGAGCGCGGAGACGCACATCAGGAATCCGACGAGCTCGTTGAGCCGCCGGTTCCCGGTGGGAATGAAAATGCTTGCCAGATAATCCATGTAGGCAGATTCACACCAGAGACACTACCTCTCCGGTGCCGCAATCGGCCAGAGCCCTTACATTATGCCAAGAAGCCGGGGTTCCGACAATCGGGGAATTGGCGAGTAGTATTCAGGTGGTTTCCCGGCGGGTAGACTCCAGATCACTGCAAGTGCATCGCCAGAGCCAACGCGATGACCACCACGCCCGCAACGATGCGGTAAATGATGAACACCTTCAGACTGTTCGCTTGCAAATAGCGGATCAGCCAGGAGATCGCGGCATAGCCGACGAGCGCGGAAACGATAATCCCGACCAGAACCGGCATTTGCATGTCGTGAGGCAGACCTTCTTTGTGCAGCTCGTGGGCCTTGAGCAACGCGGCTCCGGCGATGAGCGGCGTTGAGAGCAGGAAGCTGAACCGCACCGCTGCCTCGCGCTTGAGCCCGCGGAACAGGCCCGCCGTGATGGTTGCGCCGGAGCGCGAAACGCCGGGAATCAGGGCAAAGGCTTGCGCTATACCGATGAGCAGCGAATCAACGAGGGAAATTCCGGTCAGAGGCTTCTGCAGGCTGCCGACTTTTTCTCCCAGCCACATGAGCAGCGCAACGACGATCAATGCGCCGGCAATCAAGAAAATGTGTTCGCGGAAATAGTCCTCGGCGGAATGCTCGAGCAACTTGCCCGCAATGGCTCCTGGAATGGTGGCGAGGACCAGAAACCAGAGCAGCATGCGCTCTTCTTTCTGCTCATCGGGAGTGAGGTCCACATCGGATGCGCCCGATTCCGAGAAGCGAACGACTTTCCCGCCCAGCGCCGCGCGCACAATCTGGAACCAGGTGCGGCGAAAATAGAACAGCACCGACAGCAGAGTTCCAAAGTGCAGGGCAACGTCGAAGCTGAGTTCGTGGGCCGCAGAAAGCTCGTTCCAGCCCAGCAGGCGCCGCACGATGATGAGGTGTCCAGAGCTCGATATGGGGATGAATTCCCCCAGTCCTTGAACGATGGCAAGAACAACCGCTTGATAAATTGGCAAGGTTTAGTCCGTCGTATTTCCGAAGGTTGGTACGCCCTGTTGAATGTAAAACATAAGACTCTGGGCGCGCAATGCCCAGTCGCTTTGCCCGTACTGGCTGACGATTTTTTGGGTGAGTTCGAGGGCGCGGTTTTTCGCTTCCTCAGCTTTTTTCTGATTGGCCTCGGTCTTATAAATCTCGATCAGGGCAGACCGGCGCCAGGCGGCCTGGTACAGCGCTTCCGGAGCGGACGGAGACTGCTCGTGCTCCTTCGCATATTTCTCGTACATGTCGGCTTCTCGTTCCGGACACTTCGATGCGCCCTGCCAGTCGCCGCAAAGTTTATTTTCCAGGAAATGGAAGGCGGCCATGTCGGCCCACTTGGTGCCGGGAAATTTCTTCACGACTAACTTCATCCACTGCTCGTCGATCTGGCCGCGCATGTAGGAGTCGCGCTCGCGGGCCGAGGGGCGCGTCAGCACATCGGAGCGCTCGATTTGCCAGCGGATGTCGGCGGCGCGGTAGAGTCCTTCGGCGGCCAGCGGCGAAGTTGGAAACAGATCGTAGATGCGGAAGTAGAGCCGCATGGCATCCTGCGCGGCGTCGCGGCGGCCGCGGCGGCGGCTGGCCTGGTCTTCGGAGTCGGCGGCCTCGCCGAAAATAATCTTGTCGCCGTTGGGCGTCGCCTGCGTCACCAGGGCCTTGTCTTGAACCCACCCGGTAATTGTCTTGCCTTCGGATTCAGGGTCATCCTCGTCGGCATCCTTTTTCGGTTCGCGAATGATGGCTTCCACGTGGGTCCAGTTGCGACTGGTCTCGAGGATGACGAGTTCATGTCCGCGGCCAGCTTCGCCGAGTTTGGCCGCGTCGGCCGCGGGCGACACGCGGATGGTCTCTTCGTGGACGAGCGTGCCCCGCTGCGCCTGCGACTGCGCCGAGGCGATCGGAGTGACCACGAAAAACGCAAGGGCGAGAAGCGCGACAGCGACAAGAATGAATCGAAGTCTCATAAGCATGATTATTGGCCGTAGAGACGTTGCTTGCAACGTCTGCACTAATGAGTGGCGGGTGCCCCATCCTTGCCGCGTTCTATGCGGCAGAGTGGGGATTTTGAACTCAGAATCGATCACGCCCGTAATTCCCTGAGCATCTGCGGCTCGATGTTGCCCCCGGAGATGATCGCCACATTCATCCTGGTTTTCGGCAATTGAGCTGCGTGAAAAGAAATCCCGCGGTCGCGACCGCGCCGCTGGGCTCGGCCACGGTTTCAGGATTCGCCGCCAGGTGTTGCATTGCCTGGCGAATCTCGTCTTCGCTGACCGTCACGATGCCATCGACAAAACACTGCATGTGATCAAAGGTGATGGCGCCGACACTTTGCGTGCGTAATCCGTCGGCCAGGGTGCGCGTGACCTGTTCGGCGGCGAACTCGACGATTCTTCCGGCGCGCAGGCTGGCCTGGGCGTCGGCCGCTAGTTCCGGCTCGACGCCGAAAACGTTCACCGCGGGCTTGCTCAACTTGACGGCCGCGGCTAGGCCGCTGATCAGGCCTCCGCCGCCCACCGGTGCGAGCACGGTTTCGACGTCAGGCATATCTTCGAGAATCTCGAGTCCCATGGTGCCCTGCCCGGCAATGATGTGCTCGTCGTTGTATGGCGGCACGATGATGTAGCCGTGCTCGGTGGCCAGTTCCTCGGCCTTGAACTGGCGTTCGGCGCTGCCCGGGCCTACCAGTACGATGTCGGCGCCCAGCGCGGCAGTTGCCTCGCGCTTGATGGCGGGAGCGTTGTTGGGCATCACGATGACGGCCTTCACGCCCAGAGCGCGGGCGGCGTACGCCACGCCCTGCGCGTGATTGCCGCTGGAGTAGGTGATGACGCCGCGCTTGCGGTTTTCCTCCGATAAGGAAGCGATCTTGTTGTAAGCTCCGCGCAGCTTGAAGGCGCCGATGGGCTGCTGGTTCTCGGGCTTGAGGAAGAGCCGGCGGTCGGCGTCGCCGTGATCGAGTTCGATCAGAGGCGTGCGGACGGTGATGCCGTCGAGGCGGGCGCGAGCTTCAACGATATCGGAAAGGGTAACCATGGCCGTCCCTTCCAATATACCGACATAAGGGCGGGAAGTAATTTCAGTTTTCGGTTGCCGCGGACGCGTGGCGGATGTCTTGCACAACATAGCCCGCAGGAACCTGAAACATGGCTGCATCGGGTTCGGTGCGTGAGAGATCCACTACGCTAATCACCTGCGTGCCTTCTCGCGGATCCGTGCGAGTGACCGACACATTCACCTGCAGGTCGGGCGAATACCAGAATTCTTTGGTGGTGACGAGCGGCTGGTTGTTTCCGACCGCGCCGGCGCTGATCGTCACCGTTTCGCGGGTGCCGATAACATTGAGGCCGTCGGCAACGTCGGTGCCCAGACTCTCGCGAGAAAGGTAGCGCGTGCCGTTGGCGAACGGGCCAACCGGCCCTGGAGTAAACGTGGTCGACGCATGATAGTCGGTGACGGTGCAGCGGTGCGTGGCAACCATGCAGGTAGTTCGCGTGTGCGCGACCGGATCCAGCAGGTCGATCTCTCTCCGCCGGGATGGCTGATTCGAATTTACCGGCACGAAGGACATATGCTCGCGGTAAATCCGGCCCTGACTGTCGCGGGCTAGCGCCGCGAAGAGGTGCGTCTTGACGACGGTCCCGTCCTCGAGGGTGCGAGTCCATTCGATGTGATCTCGGCCGGAGAACGGCCTTCCGCTGGCGGGAAGAATTTGAATGCCGGGGACACGGGTGATCGTGCCGCGATCGGGCCCACGAAAGGATTCATCCGCTTCTTGAGCGGCAAGCGTGCAGGTAAGAAGGAGAGACGCGGCGAGCAAGGCGAAGAATTTCATGACACAACCTCACTGGCAGAATTGCCCTCAGACCCCGAAAGTATAGCATCTTCGAAAACAACTTCAATTCGGAAGCCGGCGCCGTTAGATCTCGAGAATTACCGGCATGATCAGCGGGCGTTTCTGGGTTTGCTTGGAGATATAGCGTTTCAGGTCGGCGCGGATTTTTTCTTTGATCACGCCGTAGTCGCCTTTTTCCTCGTCGCTGGAATGCGCCAGCGTATCTTCGACGATCCGTTTGCAGCCGTCCAGCAGGCCGTCGTCGCCGGGATTGAAGCCGCGGGTGACGATCTCCGGAGCAGACTCCACATCGCCCGACAACTTGTTGATGGCGATGATGGGCAGGACAATGCCGTCTTCGCTGAGGTGCAGGCGGTCTTTGATGATCAGATCCTCAACCACATCCGTGCGCGAGCCGGAATCGATGCAGACGCGGCCGACTTTGATGCGAGCGGTCTTGCGCGCGCCGAGTTCGTCAAATTCCAGAACGTCTCCGCTCTCGATGAGGATGACTTTGCCCACGGAACTGTGCATGGCTCCCGCCATTTCGGCGTGCAGCTTCAGTTGTCGGTATTCGCCGTGGATGGGAATGAAGTAACGCGGCTTCACCAGGTTGATGATGAGCTTGAGTTCTTCCTGGCTGGCGTGGCCGCTGACGTGGATGGGCGGCGAGGTTCCGTCTTCGTAGATGACGTAAGCTTCGCGGCGGAAGAGGTGATCGATCATCCGGTAAATTGTTTTCTCGTTACCGGGGATGATGCGTGACGACAGCACAACCGTATCGCCCTTCTCGATTTTCGCGTGCTTATGGTTGTCGACAGCGGCTCGCGACAGCGCCGACATGGGCTCACCCTGTGTCCCGCTGATAAGCACGCAAACTTTTTCCGGCGGAAAATTTTTCATCTCGCCCGGATTGATGACCAGTCCGTCGGGCACTTCGATGTAGCCGAGGTCTTCGGCAATCTCGGCGGAATTGTTCATCGACCGACCGAGGAACGCGACTTTCCGGCCGTGCTCGTGCGCGAGTTGCACCGCGAGATTGATGCGATGGATCGACGACGAGAAGCATGAAATGAAAAGCCGCCGCTTGGTGTGCGCGAAAACTTCGTCAAACTTGCGCCGCACCGCTCGCTCGCTGGGCGTGTAGCCCTTGCGCTCGACGTTAGTGGAATCCTGAAACAGCGCCAGCACGCCATTCTTTCCATACTCAGCAAACGTATGCAGATCGAAAAGTTTGTTGTCGGTGGGCGTGGGATCGACTTTGAAATCTCCAGTGTGAATGATGACGCCGAGCGGCGTGTGGATGGCGAGCGCGACGCAATCGACCAGGCTGTGCGTCACCTGAATGGGATGGATGGTGAACGGTCCAACCTTGAAGCGCTCGTTGGGGCGCATTTCGCGCAGGTCGGCGTCGTCGAGCAGGCCGTGCTCGTCGAGCTTGTCTTCCACATAGGCGAGCGTGAACTCGGTGCCCCAGACCGGAACTTTGAGTTCGGAGAGCATCCAGGGCAACGCGCCGATGTGGTCCTCGTGGCCGTGGGTGAGGATGATGCCGCGCACACGCTGGCGATTTTCGACAAGATAAGAAATGTCAGGGACAACGATGTCTACGCCGAGCAACTCGGCTTCGGGGAACATGAGTCCGGCGTCGATGACGAGAATGTCGTCACCCCAGCGGACGGCCATGCAGTTCATACCGAACTCGCCCAGGCCCCCGAGGGGGATAATCTGCAATTTTCCAGTTGGCATTGAGTAAAGATGATGCTAGCACATCGCTGCGAGCTTTGACCCACGAGCGGCGAGAGGAACAGCGGCGCGGCGTGACGTGGAAGAGCGTTGAGGTGAGACGTGGAAGAGCGGCGCTTTAGCGCCACGTCAGAGTTGCCTAGGGAGACGGGCTTTAGCCCAGGTGGGTGGTTCTCGACGCGACACCGAATGCGACCACGGCGGCTGAAGCCGCTCTCCGAATCGATATCCCACGCGGCCCTAAAGGGCCGCTCTACCACGGTGGTGCGGGCAGTAGATTGGCTGCTTTGATCAACCGATTGAGAAACGAGCTCATCTCCTAATGGCTTTCCAGCTCTTCGTGCGGTAAGGTTGAAGCCATGGCGGAGCAGCGCAAATCGTGGCTTCGGCGACGCGTGGAGACGGCGATGGCGAAGGGCCTCACGCGCGCCTATTCGACCGTCCGCGTCGATCCGGCAAAATTTCTGCTGCAACTGCGGGCGGCGTATCGTGTGCCTATCAGCGGATATCACGGCGTCTACTCGCTGGATATTGGCGAGCTCGACGCGGTGGCGGACTCGATCATCCGCAGCGGGATGAAAGTCGCGGCCCTCGAGGGCGCGGGGCTCGGCCTGGGCGGATTGCTGACGATCGTTCCCGATCTCGGCATCCTGTCGGCGATCACCATGCGCACGATTCAGAAATTGAGCCTGCTCTACGGATTTGAATTCAACACCGACGAAGAAATCGCCGAACTGTGGATTGCCGCGGCCAGCGCAGCGGGAGTTGACATCAGCCGCGAGTTGCTCGAAAAGGAAGTGGTCAACAAGTTTGTGCCCCGCGTCATCCAAAGTATTGCGGCCAAGGCCAGCGCGGAAGTGGTAGAGAAGTGGGCCGGGCGCCTGATTCCCCTGACCAGTTCCGCGATCGGTGCGGGACTGAATTACTGGTTCGTGCGCGCCTGGGGCGAACGCGCCAAGCAGCATTTCCGGCAGCGTCATCTGGCGCTGCGGCAGCGCGCGCAGCAGGCGGTCTTCGCCGCGCCCAGCCAGCCGAGTCTTCCGACGCGTTAGCCTCATGTTGGCCTGTCATCCTGAGCGAAGCGAAGGACCTATGCAGTTGCCGACAGCATCTCAGTGTCAGCCAGTTACACAGGTCCTTCGCTTCGCTCAGGATGACAAAAGCAGTTGTTGCAGGACGATGGCAGTACTCGCGGTTGTGATAAATATCTAAAGATGCCAACCTTTTCCTGCGCAGCCATTCTCTTTGATCTGGACGGAGTGCTCGTCGACTCGACCCGCGCGGTCGACCGCGAGTGGCGGGAGTGGGCCGAGCGCAAGAAGGTCGACGGAGACGCCATCATGGCGATTGCCCACGGAGTGCGCACCATCGAGGTGATCCAGCGGGTGGCGCCGCATCTGGATGCCGAGGCCGAGGCCCGCGCCATCGAAGATCACGAGGCGGGCGATCAGCGTGGTGTCACCGTCATGCCCGGCGCGGCCGACCTGCTGCGTTCGATTCCGGAAGGGCGGTGGGGCGTGGTCACCTCCGGGTCGAGGTTGCTGGCGACGAATCGCCTGCGCTTCTGCGAATTGCCGCTTCCGAAGGTTCTGGTGACGTCCGATGACGTCACGAATGGGAAGCCGCATCCCGAGCCGTATCTAAGAGGCGCCGAGCAGTTGGGATTCAATCCCACAGACTGTCTGGTGATCGAGGACGCGCCTGCGGGGATTGAGTCGGCGCGCGCGGGCGGGATGAAGGTGGTGGGGATTACGAGCACGTATGCGGGGGACATGTTAAAGAGCGCGGATGCTGTCATTGGAAGGCTCGGGCAGATTCAAGTCACGTCGGACGGTGCAGGGAAGGTGGATGTTGAGGTGAACTAGTTGAAACTTCCAGAGCAGATGCATTGTTGACGGCGACCGCTTTCCGGCACAACTATCCAGCCATACCAAGCAAGACGAATGCATTTGCGAGAACACCAATAATGATCGCCAACAACGCTATTACTTTGAGAAGCCCTTTAGCGCGCCTCCATCGCTTTATGAGAATGACGATTGCTACGATTGTTGTGACAGGCGTGACGAAAACGAACCAGAAGGCAAAAATCTCAGCGATTTCCCAGTTAGGCCAGAACGGAATGCACCGATAGATCGGGAACGAGACAAGGAACGACGCGAGGCCCAACAGAGAAGGCGAACACCAGAGGAGCACCGACCCGATACCTCTTTCGCGGAGAGCGATCTCGTCAGAGGAAATCACTGAGCCACCTGCGGCCGATTCTTGAATGCAACTAACGCGATGATTCCAAAGACCGAGGAGGGAGGGGGCATACCCCAATTTCCAGCTCGCCAATACCCGACTACCGGAGCCAGTCTTCCAACTCAATCCCTCGGTCAGTTTTTTCGTCGCGGTATTTCACGATGACCGGCGTGTAGAGCGAAAGATTCCAGCCCCAAGGGCCTCTCTCCTGTTTAACCGCGCGGGAACCAGGAACCACGACGGCATTTTCGGGAACCTCGAGCGGCGCGTCGGCGGTGGCGCGGTAGACTTCGCCGCGCACTAAATCATAAAGTGGGGTCGAACGCGTCAGAATCGTTCCTGCGCCCAGCACGGCGCGCGCCCGCACCAGCGTGCCTTCGTAAACTCCGCAATTGCCGCCGACCAGCACGTCGTCTTCGATGATCACCGGGGCGGCGTTGATGGGCTCGAGAACTCCGCCGATCTGCGCGGCCGCGCTCAGGTGCACGCGCTTGCCGATCTGCGCGCAGGAACCGACCAGCGCGTGCGAGTCGATCATGGTGCCTTCGTCCACGTAGGCTCCGACGTTGATGAACATCGGCGGCATGCAGATGACCGAGGGCGCAACGTAGGCCCCGGTGCGCACCGACGATCCGCCAGGCACAACGCGCACCCGGTCGGCGACAGTGAACTGGCGGGCAGGGAAGGTGTCTTTGTCGACGAACGACAGGCCGGAGGTCATGTCGGCCAGTTCGCCCAGGCGGAATCCCAGCAGGATGCCTTGCTTGACCCAGGCGTTCACGGTCCAATGGGCACTTTTTGCGTCGCCGATTTTTTCCGCGGCGCGGATTTTGCCTTGTGTCAGCTGATCGCGGAATTCGAGAAACGTTTTTCGCGCATCGGGGTCGTGCTCAACTTCGCCCAGAGAGGCCAGGCGCTCGATGGAGGATTTAAGGGAGGACATGAATGCATGATTGTTGATTGTTGATTGCTGATTTGTCAAAAGAGGAGAAAGCGCAAGGTCCCTCCACTACGCTCGCTTTCGCTCGCTTCGGTCGGGATGACAGATTGGTGTGGGCCGAACGATGGTTTTTCAATCACCAATCAAAATCAAAAATCAGCAATTTCTTTCTACACGCACTTGCACTCGCTGCGGATCAGCACGCCGGTCATGGCGTGGGCGGACTCGCGGGCCTCGGGCAGCGTTGAGTACGGGCCGTGCCAGCGGGCGTGATTCGCATCGTGGCCGGCGGGACGGCCCTTGCCGCGGCTGCACTGGCCGCAGGATCCGCGGTGCAGCACGATCTTGCGCGGTCCGGCGGCCCAGTTTTCGTAGATGAAAAATTCCGCTGCTTCGGCGGCGGGAGCGGCGGGCTTGGCGATCAATCCCACTTCGGTGGCGACCTTCTGCAGGCGGGAGCGCGTATCGCGGCGCATGGGCAAGAGCGGCAGGCGGTAGACTTCCTCGATTTTTCCCATCATCGCGAGGAGCGCCTTCACCGGCAGCGGGCTCGACTCGATGAAGTTAGCCTGCATCAGCGGCAGATATTTGCGATTCAGGGCGCGTGCCGTGGTCCAGTCGTTCGAAAGCGCGGCGCGGGTGAGCGCCGCCATTTCGTGCGGGATCACGTTGGAAGCGACGGAGACAACTCCGACGCCGCCGAGCGCGATGACCGGCAGCGTAACCGAATCGTCGCCAGAGAAAACCAGAAATGTTTCGGGCACCACGCTGATTGCTTCTGCGACCTGAGTCAGGTTGCCGCTGGCTTCTTTGATGCCCACGATGTTGGGAACCTCGGCCAGGCGCGCCAGCGTGGCGGGTTCGAGGTTCGCTGCGGTGCGGCCCGGCACGTTGTAAAGAATGACCGGCTTGTCGCCCACGGCCTCGGCGATGGCCTTGAAATGGCGGTACTGGCCCTCCTGCGTGGGCTTGTTGTAGTAGGGCGATGCCGTGAGGATGGCGTTGACTCCGGGGCGCGCGGCGATCTCTTTCGCTTTCTCGACCGCATCGTGGGTCGAGTTGGAGGTTGCACCCGCCACGATGGGCACGCGGCCGGCCGCGACTTCGATGGTGGTATCGATGACGCGCAGCCATTCTTCGTGCGTGAGCGTGG
>CAWDBW010000028.1:0-27242 GCA_963800405.1 uncultured Acidobacteriota bacterium | reverse complement strand
CGAGGAGAATTGAAATTCGAGACCACGCCAGAAATTCGAGGATCCTCCCGCTTCGGCGAAGCGAGGCTTGGCAAGGCTGTGTTCGCAATATTGTTCATTGTTGCGGCGGCGCTCGCTTCGTTTCTGCTGGCTACGTTTGTGGAGGGTGGTTCTCTTAAACTTGGCTGCTCGGACTGCACTCCGGGAATGATCGTCGCGGAGCGACTGGTGCCACCGGATCAGCCTCACGCCATACATGCATTCGCAGCGGGCATCCGGATAGGGGTTGAGGTTGACACTCCAATCTGGTTTGTCATCATCTGCGGCACCAGATTCGCAATCGCATTAGTGAGGCAACGCAACAAGAAAAGGTTCAAGCTAGGAGCTAAGAGCTAGAAGCCGAATCATGAAAGCCCATCTCACCCGCCGCTACCGCTTCTCTTCGTCGCATCGCCTCAACAGCGCTGAGATGTCTGCCGAGGAAAATCGCGCCACCTACGGCAAATGCAACAACCCCCACGGGCACGGCCACAACTACGCCCTGGAAGTCACAGTAAGCGGACCGGTCGACGCCAGTACCGGCATGGTCTGCAACCTGGTCGATCTTGACGGTTTTGTCGAGAGGGAAGTGCTCTCCCGCTATCAGCTGGAGAATTTGAATACGCTGCAAGAATTTGCCCAGCTCGTGCCCACCACGGAAAATCTCTCCGTCGAGATCTTCGAAATATTGCAGCGTGGCTTTGATAAGGCTCATCTTGATGGTGTAAGACTCGAAGAAACGATGATGAACTCGTTCGAATACGTCGGCAGCGCCGAGCCGCGGCGCTAGCTTATTTGCATTGTCATCCTGAGGCGCGTTCTTTCCGCCGAAGGACCGATGCAACTTGCCGACGCGACCAGAATCTGGGTAGAAATAGAAAGGGAAGGCCTATCCAATGGCCTACTTATGAAACCAGCCCCGACTGAACAAACGAAAGAACCAACCACTCTGACCAGCGCCAGCTTCGAAGATCTGGTCCACGAAATGCTGGTTCGCCTGGGCGAAGATCCCGGCCGCGAAGGCCTCGCCGCGACTCCCGAGCGCGTCCACAAGGCGATGAAATTCCTAACCAAGGGCTACCAGGAAGATCCGGAGGCCCTGCTCAAAGGCGCGCTCTTCACGGTAAATTACGACGAGATGGTCATCGTCAAAGATATCGAAGTCTTCAGCCTGTGTGAGCACCACATGCTGCCCTTCTTTGGCAAGGTCCACGTCGCCTACATCCCTAATGGACGCGTCATCGGCCTCAGCAAGATTCCGCGCCTGATCGAACTGTTCTCGCGCCGCCTGCAAATTCAAGAGCGCCTGACCACGCAGATCGCCGAGACCATCCAGAAAGTAATCGCGCCGCAAGGCGTCGGCGTGGTCATCGAAGCCCGCCATCTCTGCATGATGATGCGTGGAGTCGAGAAGCAGCACTCCGCCGCCGTAACCAGTTCCATGCTCGGCTGCTTCCGCAACGAAGAAGAGACCCGCTCCGAATTCCTGTCTCTAATCCGGCAGCGCCCCAACGGCGTGTAAGCGAAGAGACTCAGAGGGTGCCCCATCCTTCTCGCGTTCTTCGCGAGAGGGTGGGGAGTTTGACTTCGTGGAGCGGAGCCAGGTCTTTCATGGTTGGGATAAGATGTCTCGACGAACGAAGGCGTGACCACCGTGCCCCAACGCACCTCAACCAGAATCGCAGCCCACCGCCTCCGCGGCCAGGTCGCCCTCATCACCGGCGCCACGCGCGGCATCGGGCTCGCCCTAGCTCGCGCTCTGGCCGCGGAATCCTGCAACCTGATCCTCACCGCTCGCGACGAAAAAGCCCTCAACAAAATCAGCAGGGAACTTACCTCCGCCAAAATCCAGATCCTTGCCCACGCCTGCGACGTCCGCGACCCGCACTCCGTCGACGCCCTGTTCCGCGCCACGCGCCAGAGCTTCCGACGCCTCCACATCCTCATCAATAACGCCGGCATCGCCCACCCCAACTTGCCCATCGAGAAACTGCCGCTGCCCGTCTGGAAAGACGTGCTCGAAACCAACCTGACCGGAACGTTCCTCATCACCCAGGCCGGGCTCGCCATCATGAAGCGCGGCGGTACCATCGTGAATAACCTCTCCATCGCGGCCAACCGCGTTTTCCCGGGCTGTGCTGCGTACAACGCTTCCAAGCACGCCGCCCTAGGCCTGACCAACACCCTACGCCTGGAGCTGCGCCCGCGCGGCATCCGCGTCATCGCGCTGCTCCCGGGCGCCACCGACACCGACATCTGGACCACGCTCTGGCCCCAGGCTCCCCGCCGCAAAATGATGTCCGCCGCAACCGTCGCCCAAGCGGTAGTCGATGCCATCCTGCTCCCGGCCAACGCTACCGTCGAAACCCTGGAAATCCTCCCGACCGCCGGAACCCTATAAGCGGAGGTATGTTTTCCTTCGTGCCCTTCGTGGTTGACGCCTTTGCCGTCAGCAGCCCGCTCACCTTTCTTCCCAACCCCAGTCCAACTACAATTGCGACCGCCAATCCATCCGTGGAGGAACTCCCAAATGATGAAATCTCCGTTTCTCGCCGCCGCCCTGCTCACCGTCACGCTGGCTCTGCCCGCGCGCGCGCAGGACGCCATGAAGAAAGAGCAACCCGTCAAACCGGCCGACAGTCCGTCCAAAGTCGTGCTCGACTCCTGGAACGACATTGGCCGCAAGCTCATCGCCATGGCCGAAGATTTTCCGGAAGACAAATACGACTTCAAACCCACGCCCGCCCAGCGCAGTTTTGCCGAACAGTTAGTGCACGCCGCCGGCGCCAATTACTTTTTCATCAACACTGCCACCGGCCAGAAATCCGACGTCGAGGCTTTGATGAAGCGCGATCAATACAAAGACAAAGCCGCCATCGTCGCTTTTGTCAAGAAAGCCTTCGCCGACGGAGCCGCCGCCATCCAGGCCAAAGGCGATAAAGGGATGAACGACTTGATCGTCGATCCCTTCGCGCATCAGTATGTCCGAGTCTCCGATCTGGCCTACGGCTTCATCGAGCACTCCGGCGAACACTACGGCCAGCTAGTCGGCTACTACCGTCTGTCCGGCCTGGTCCCACCCGAGTCCCGCCCTAAGAAGTGAGGAAGGTAGTTCGGTACGGGTGCCCCATCCTTCTTTCGCGTTCTTTGCGAAAGAGGGTGGGGACTTTGACTTGAGGGTGGGGCTTTGACCTGAGTCCATAGACGATCTACCGGTACGCATACGGATTCCGCCTCCCCCGCTCCGGAAATAATTTAATCAGCGCCATCCCCGCCAGAAATCCCCCAATGTGCGCCCAGAAAGCCACGCCGCCCACGTCCCGGCCCGCCGGTCCGGCGGACAGCACGGCGGCCCCATTGAAAAACTGAATGACGAACCATTCCCCCAGCACAATCCACGCCGGAAGATACATCACAAAAACAAAGAACCAGGTGAGCACCCGCGCCCGCGGATACAAAAGGAAATACGCCCCCAAAATTCCCGCGATCGCTCCGCTCGCCCCCACCGTCGGAACGTTGGAGTGCGGATAAACCGCCACCTGCGTCGCCATCGCCAACAGCCCGCACAACAAATAAAACACCAGATAGGCGAAGTGCCCCAGGTAGTCCTCAACGTTGTCGCCAAAAATGAACAGAAACCACATGTTCCCCAGCACATGCATCCAGTCGGCGTGCAGAAACATCGAGGTGAAGAACGGCACCACCACATCCACCGGGGTATAGCGATGCGATCCCGCGAGCAGGGCCGCTAGATGCGCCGGCACCTCTCCGTAGGTCCGCGCGAAATGCTCGGCGCCCCGAGGATCGGTGATCATCTGCGACCATTGAAAAAAGTAAACCAGAATATTCAGCCCGATAAGAAACCAGTTCACGTACGGCGTGCTGTATCGCGGCAGATCGTCTTTGATGGGAAACATGAGAGACTGGGTGAGTCACTAGTGATTTAGTAATCGAGAAAGTGCGTGATCTTGTAATTGAAAATCGAAACCGAAAATACCCCGGCCGATTTTCAATTCCTCAATTACTAAGTTACCAAATTACCCAGCTCTCCGATCCCCCTCATGAATGCCGTCCTCATCATCGACAAGCCCGCCGGACTCACTTCGCACGACGTGGTCAACCGCGCCCGCCGCATCCTCCACGAACGTTCCATCGGCCATCTCGGCACGCTCGACCCCATGGCCACCGGCGTCCTTCCGCTGGTCACCGGCAGCCTCACCCGGCTGGCGCAGTTCTACACCGCGTCGGAAAAGACGTACGAAGGCACCATCCGCTTCGGCTTCGCCACCGACACTTATGACGCCGAAGGCGAACCCACGACCGTGCCGCAGGAAGTTCACCTGCGCCCCGAAGAAATCGAAGCCCTTGCCGCCCGCTTTCGCGGAATGATCGAACAAATTCCTCCTCCATTCTCGGCCAAGAAGATTAAAGGCGTTCCCGCCTACAAGCTCGCCCGCCAGCAAAAAGAAGTCATCCTCAAGCCGGTGCAGGTCGAGATCAAGGAATTCGCCATCCTCGCCGTCGAGCACGCACGCGTCCGCTTCCGCGCCCGCGTCGCCTCCGGAACCTACATGCGCTCCGTCGCCCACGACATGGGCAGGGAACTCGCCTGTGGCGCGCACCTGGAATCCCTCCGCCGGACCACGGTCGCCGAGTTCACCCTAGCCGATGCCCACACGCTGGAAGAACTCGCCGAAGCCGCAAAGCACTGTCATCCCGACCGGAGCTTCGCTTTCCCGCAGGGAAAGACAAACGGAGTGGAGGGACCTGGTGTTGCGTCCGCTTCCGATCTCGAAGCCCTCTTCGTCCACCCCCGCAAACTGCTCCCCGATTTCCCCTCCGTCACCGCCGACGAGCCCACCGCCGCCCGCATCCGCAGCGGACGCACCATCAACCTCCCCGACCTCTCCCGCGCCCGCCAAGTCAAGGTCTTCGCCAGCCAGCGCGACCTCATCGCCATCGCCACCCGCGTCGCCGGCACGCTATTCCACCCCAAAATCGTCCTCTGCGGCTAGAAATGCCGAGAGATATCACCTCACGCGGCTCAACGACACCACGGCCGTCCGCCGGTTGTTGATGCTCGTAAGCTCTAGATTCCCCTTCATTTCATCCTCTCCCGCTCGTCGCAGGTCATAGCTGAATCTCCACTCGCCGCTGGTCAGCTCGAATCGCACGCGGTCTCCCTCGATCCTTCCATTTTCGATGGGATATTGTTCCTCGGCATCGGGCCCCGCCGACCCCGTCAGCTTGTTGCCGTCCAGTTTGAGGATGACAATTTGGGGGATGCCGTGATCTCCGCCGCTAGCCTTGAATGTGCCCGACCACTTGCCGGCGACGTCGCTCGCCATCGCGCTTACTAGGCACAGCAACACCATTGCAAAGCTTCTCTTCATCAGAAAGTTCCCTCCCCGCCCGATCGGCTCACCCCGCCACGCCACTCCTCCGGCGAAGCCACAGCAAAATTCCGGTCATCACTTGCACAGGCACGATGACGGAGGCGAGCCCCGCAACAATCCTACCGGTCGTCCCCAGCGCCACGCCTGTATGGATCGCCTCATTGGCGGCCAGGATCGTCTCGGCAGCTGACATCTGTCCGGACCGGGTCGAGGAGATCACCCTGCCGCTCTGTTCGTCGATCACCACCAGATTGCGCTCACCCGCCACTCTGTCACGTGGGTAATCCAGGCTCACCCGATAGGCGCCGCCGTAACGTGGCATCTGCACACGGTACGGCAAAGCGCCCGGCATTTGTGCCCTCGCAATCAGCACTGCCTCGTCGGGCGTAATGGCTGACGTTCCGTTAGCGGTCTGCCGCGGGGCGGCGCCGTTCTGGGCACCCACCTGCACACCGCTGGTAATTCTGCCAAGCAACGCCGCAGCTTGATCTTCAAACCCGATGACCGCTCCCGTTAGCGCTAACACAAGAAGAGGCGCCATTGCGAAGATTCCTACCGAATTGTGCAGATCAAACCAAAACGCTGCACTCCGCCGGCCGCGGATTCCTACCCGCTTCCTCGGCCACCAAAGATACAGTCCAGAAGCCAACGAGACCAGCATGGCCACATCCGACCATTTCATGATGCTTCGGCCCACGTCGCCCGACGCGAGCCGCACGTGAAGGTCGTGGGCGAGTCCAAAAGCAGTTTGCCCTCGTGTTCTCGTGCCCAGGACTTCACCCGTATATTGGTTCACACAAACCACCCCCCGCGGCAATATCACCCCGGACGAGAGATCGGGCGACTCGGAAGGGAGGTAAGCAACAATCGGCTCTCCGCGGAATTGTTTGGAAACCGCCTCCCCGATTTCGCCAAGAGACAGCGCGTTCCCGCTTGGCTTTACATAGGATAAGTGCGGATGGAGCAGGCGATCCAGTTCTGGTTCGAACACCATGATGCCGCCAGTGACCCCGAATAGCAGCATAAAGACCCCCGCGAGTAGGCCAACCGACAGATGCACGGTGAGAATCAGTCTGCGCACTTGAGAATTCCGCCTGAACTTTGAGCCCGACTTCCGGCCAATCTACCACGCCCTAACTTCCGGCTTCCAGCCTTGACGAGTATCCGTCCAGCCCTTTACTGTGACGATGCGCCCGTTACCATGCGCCCCATGAAACTCTCCGTAGTCATGCCCGTCTACAACGAGCAGGCGACTTTGCGCGAAGTCATAGCCAAGGTTCTGGCCGTCCCGTTGTCGACCGAGGGCGGGGCCGGGATCGAGCTGATCTGCGTGGACGACGGCTCGACCGACAGCTCCCGGCAGATTCTTGCCGAGCTCGCGGCCAGCCATCCCGAGGTACGCGTACTCCTTCAGCCCAAGAACATGGGCAAGGGCGCGGCGCTGCGGCGCGGGATTCAAGAATCTAGGGGCGATTACATCCTCATCCAGGACGCCGATCTAGAATATGATCCCGGCGATTATCCCGCTTTACTTCATCCTTTACTTGAGGGAAAGGCCGACGTCGTTTACGGATCGCGCTTCCTCGGCGCCGCGCCCCACCGCGTCCTCTATTTCTGGCACTACGTGGCCAACCGAACGCTGACCCTGATCTCCAACGCCCTGACCAACATGAACATGACTGATATGGAGACCTGCTACAAGGTTTTCCGCCGCGAGATTCTGCAGGCGATCCCCATCGAAGAGGATCGCTTCGGTTTCGAGCCCGAGATTACGGTCAAGATCGCCAAGCGCCGCCTCCGCGTCTACGAAGTCGGCATCAGCTACTGGGGACGCACCTACGAAGAAGGAAAAAAAATCGGCTGGAGGGATGGCTTGCGCGCGCTCTGGTGCCTGCTGAAATATAGCCTCAAATAAACCGAGCACTGCGGGACGGACGCACAACTTCGCGGCAGTGGCTCAATTTGAGGTTGAGCACTTACCGATTCACCGATTGAGATTGAGCACCTACGGATTCAGCTACATAGTCATCCCGCAGGAGGGCGCCAAGCGCTCCGGAGGGACCTTACGAAACCTAAACACCGGTTGTGCTTGTGCGAGGAGCGCCTATGCTGTATGAAGCGCGCGGCACTCCCGTCCACGGAATCAACGGCGTCGGCGGGCGTAGGGTCCCTCGTCCGGCTATCGCCGCGCTCAGGATGACATCTGATTCGAGAACGGCAACGGCTTCAGCCGTACCCTCTCACTCCACTTCAAAATCGGCCGTGCGGGTAGTGCTGGAGTTGCCCACTGAATCGACCGCTCGCAGCTTCACCTGATAAGAGCCGGGATCCAACGTGGCCACCGGCAGCTTCAGTCCCAACGGAATGACCGGGTCGCCGATGTTGCCCTTGGGAGTTCGGTCGCCAATGTGAAACTTCTCCTGTCCGCTCTTGCGCTCCACTACGATAAATTCATAGGCAACTTCCGGCGGATTCGGATTTTTCAGGAGCGGTTCGTAAACCTCCACGTAGAGGGCGGCGGTGTCAGTCTTTTTGAAATGGTTGGAGGCGGAGGGTGCAAGCTCCAATCCCTTGACCACCAATGGGGTCCGGTCTTCGAGGAGTTCGCTGTCCAGGCCGGCGGGAGCGGCGGCGGCCGGATGAATGTCGTTGCTCAGCGCCACTCCACTGAGACTGAGTTGCTGACCGCGGTAGGGATCGACCCGGAGCGGCGTTTCGAGCTTGCCAAAGCTGTCATTGCCGGAACTGAATACCACTTTCAGTTGGTATTCGCCGGAGGCGATGCCGAACTGGTTTTCATAGTGAAAGGGATGCTTTTGAAAGTCCGCCAGCTGTTTCTTGTCCTCGAGGTCAACATTGACGGTATCGCTGAAGCGCGCCGCGATCGACGCGTCCGGCTTGTAGGCGATGCCTAAGATGTTGATGGCCGCATGTTGTTTCCCTTTTACCTTTTCGAACTTGAGGGCCGCGGCCGGAATCTCCACGGCCAGATGCACTTGTGCGGTGTTGGGCGCAGTGTAGAAGAAAGGCGCCTGCATCACGGCCAGGACGTTGCCCTGCATCTCGCTGCCAGCGCGGGTTTCCAGGTCTTTCTCGATAGGATTGCCGGCCAGAAGATCGGCTGGCCGGGAGTTGCAATAGCCGCTGCGCGCGCGCACCGTGGTCCCCGCTCGCTCCACTTTGACCTTCAGGGTGTGACAGCTCCCCTCGGCAGAAACGGCGGGCTTGTAACCGAGAAAGTAATACTGGTTTGAATCTTTCGCGATGCGATCGAGGCCGCCCAGCAAATCGTTGGTATTGACAATCACAAACCCGCCCGTACCATCGGCCAACTGATAGAGAACCTGCTGGTTGGTGGAAGCGCTGGTAGGAAATGGCGGAACAATCTGCCGGGGCTGATTGTAGGCGTTATAGAGGCTGGTGTTGGGCGACACACCGCCGCCCGTGGTTCCACCGCTATGTCCGCCGCCAGTCCCGCCACCACCCGTCCCGCCACCGCCGTGACCCCCGCCGCCACCGGTGCCGCCCCCACCGCCGCCGCCAGTTCCTCCGCCACCACCGTGACCCCCACCACCCCCGCCGCCGCCACCACCCCCGCCACCGCCATGTTGCGGGGATAGCGCCGCGGCCGGTTCAGCAAAGGCAGCCAGCCGCAACATGGGTTGACCAGAGTGTGGCCCTGAGTCGTGCAGTGCAGCAGAAACCAACGATCCGTGTGACGACCGTATACTGGGCAGCGACAGCCGGTTGCGAAGCCCCGGCATTTCGGGAACCGTCAATCCCCGAACATCGATGGGATAAATAGCCACATTAGACTTGTTGCAGGTATCGATTACGGCGGTGAGTTCCGACTGATATTCCACGGTCAGCGGAAATCCAGAAGTTAACATCACCAGCGTCTTGCGGCCCGGCACGGTCGACAGGGATTTCGCCATGCTGCGCAACGCCAGCAGCACGCTGCGTATGCCGTAATCGGTTTCGGCATTCCCCAAAGTCGGCGACGCCGAGACCGGCGCCAGCGACGCCAGGACTTCCGGTTGCGCATTGGGCGCGTTGGGCGAAACCACCGAGCCTTTGATGCCCATCACCACCTGCTTCAAGCGTTGGGCATCGGCGGTGAAGTTTTGCGAGATGTGTACATTGCCGCCGAAATCGACTAGGGCGATCAGGCGGCCGGGGCCGGCATTGGCATCAATAAACTTCGCGGCGGCATCGCGAGCTTTGATTTGATCCCCGAAGTCCATGGTGGAATTGTCAAAGAAAAGAACCATGTAGCGCGGCGGGGCGTTGGCGGAACTGGCGTTCTCCTCGAAGGAAAAACTGGTGATGGCCTGCTCTTTGCCGTCTTCCCAGACCTTGAAATCTTTCTGTGCGAGATCGCGAATGTACTCGCCTTTCCTGTCGACCACGACCGTGTCGACCAGAACCAGGCGGGTCTCCACGTGGATCACCGGTGCGTCAGCCGGGGCCGCCGGTTGTTGGGCCTGGGCGATCTGCGGGCCACCGGGATCGACGAACATCCCGTAGCTGGCTAGCAAGAGAAAACCAATCCAAAGAAGCAGTCGGCGATCGCGCATATGAAACCTCCGTGGCGCCCGTCTTCCTAAGTAGTCTAGCGAATCTCAACCGCCCCATTTTCCGCGGACATCAATTGTCCTTCCGCGTCCCTTACCACCAGTCGCACCAGATAGCTGCCCGGCTTCACGTCGAAGCTCGTTTTGAGCGTGATGCCCGAGTTCAGCTTGTGTTGCAGAGTTTCATCTTTCAAGTTCATGGTCACAACTTTTTGCATTCCCTGGACCAGGGTTCCATTGCGATTAAACAAGGCCGATACGCAGGTCAAGACGTTATTGTTTCTGCCTTCGACTTTTCGAAAGTGCAAGTGGGCTACGTCCACGTGAGCCAGCACGACAAGTTTGGCCTGATCGTCGCTGGCTTTGAAGAACTGCGTGTGCAATTTGACGGGAAGATTGTGTAACTCCTCCTGGGAGTACATAGCCTCTTCGATTTCCTGCTTGGCCTGCTCGTCCGGATTGGCAAAAGTTTTGGGGGCGTAATAACCCCGGCGGGCTTGCAGATTCAACTCGTGCCGGTTTCTTAGCGTGACCTTCAGGCTGTGGTAGCTGCCGTCGAGCTTGAGATTCTGCGGAACGAAGGCCAGCACGTAAGTGTACTCGGGAGTCTCGGCCACGCGCTGAAAGCCCTCGTCGAAGTCATTGCTGTTGTGAAAGAAAAAACCGCCCGTGCTGTCGGCCAGAACGGCGAGCAGGTCGGATTGAGCAGATGCGGCCGCGACCTCGAGGCGTGTCTTGATTTCTGCAGGCCGGATATTGTTCGCGATGTTCATGTGACTGGCGTCCCCAAAAGGGATGACGACGTAGAGCCCGCGAGCATCCAGCGAGTTAATCGCGATCTGCGAGCGCACCGCACGATCGACAATGTCGGTATATTCATATTCGAGACCGGGAGTGATAAATCCAGGTGAGACGAGGACGATGCTTCGCTGACCGGGTGTCCGCGAGACCCGATCAACCACATCCTTCAAAGTTAGCAGGGAAACGCGGCTCTCGTGCTCACCAGCAGTCAATACACCTTGGCTGAGTGCATTTACCAGCAACGCGGGATTTCCTTGCGCTGCGAAGCCTCCGCTCGTTGTGGGTAATTTGGGACCGCATTCGGCCTCCTCCAGCGCCGCCGCCTGCGTGGCCTCCGGATCGTTCCGGTTAACGATCAAGTCTGCCTGGTAATAACTGATCTCCGGGCACTGATGGGCGAAAATCTGAGAGTTGATAGGATTGGGCCGCAAATGCAGCAGCGTGTCATGCAGCTTGGTGCGATCGTCGGTAAAGTCCAGAATCGTCTGACCCGAGGTGGTGAAGACTGCGGCACGATCGGTGGGCCTCAACGTGGCAAAGTGACGTTCCGCAGCCTCGCGCACGTGGGCCAGATCGCCGAACTCGAGATGCACGTCGTCGAACAGGTACGCTACAAAGCGCTCGGGGGCAGCCGGCACATTCCCGGTGTCGGAAGAAGCTTCGCTCGCACCGGAGTCCTTCTGCGATTCCAGGCGGGCCTTGACCGCTAAAGCTCCCGGCTGTTCCACGTCGAACTGGGAAATCACCTGCAGCTTGCCCTTGTCGAAGACCTGAAAGTCCTCCTGGTGCAGATTGCCAACGGCGTGCCCCTGGGAGTCGCGAACCACCGCCCGCACCACCACCAGTTTTGAGTTCACCTTGAATGTGGTCGGCTCATCGTGAGTGGCGATCCCGGTGGTCGCAGCTGGCTTGACTTGAGTTTGAGGAGAGTCAGGGGCAGGGGGCGCCGGCGAATCCTGCGCCAGCGCGGAGGTAAGACTCACCAAAGACCAGAGCACGCACACCAGGGAACAGGCGAGCAAGTTCTGAACGAAGTTTGGAACGAGGAGAAAGAAGTTCCTGACCGTGGCGCCGCGTTTTGCCAGCCGCCTGGCTTCGGGAGAACTCCTCATAAATACTTCCAGCGATCGCTGCCGAGCAGTCTACACCCGCCACGGCTGGTTCAGTAAGGCGGTTGATTGAGGGAGGGGGAAGACTTCTGGTGAATGGTGCCCGCTACGCAGACAAATCGCTGCAATCAGTAATGTCCGATAACAGGTATTATGTAAAGAAAGCTAAGCGAGCGTCCCTTGCTCCTCCCTCTTCTTGCTAGGCAATCACTGCCAGGGCTGTTTCATTTCCCCATGCCCGCATACCTTTGTCCAAGGTTGCCAGCTTGCCGCGATGGTGGATCGCCAGGGCTAGCAGATAGCCATCCGTATCTGTTGATGGCCGATGACTCGATGTTTCAAATTCGCCAGCGCGCCTGCGAGAGGAATGTCATCCGGCCAGAATTGATGTGCGGGATGCCGGGTGTTGAAGCTCAGAGCATCAATAGCTTCCTTGGGCGAGACGGCTTGGGCAGAAAAGGCCGGACTTGAAAGGGAACGCACGAAGCCTGCCTCGACCATCGGACAAGTTGCCCACCCCTTCGCAGCATTACTGGCTGCACCCTTTCGTGGAACCGGTGTCCCTCAGCGCTCTACATCTTGTACTTCCCTAGATCGTCGTCCCCAAGCCCTTCCAGATACTTCCGCAACTCATCGCTCGTGACCCGGTCCGTTCGTATTGGAGACCAGCTTGGAAGTCTTGAGCACGACTTCCTCGACAAAGATAGGGCAATCCACGCGCAGCGCCAGCGCCAGCGCATCCGACGGCCGCGAATCAATACTGATCACCTCACCTCCGCGTTCCAGCCAGATGACCGCGTAAAACGTGTCCTCGCGCAGCTCCGTGACCACAACTTTGTGCACCTGGGTCTCGAGCCCGGTGAGCACGTTCTTGATCAGATCATGGGTCATGGGCCGCGGCGTGCTGACCTTCTCCATCTCCAGCAAAATCGCGTTCGCCTCCGGAACCCCCACCCAGATCGGCAACACCGTGTCCCCGCCCACGTCCTTCAACACGACAATCGGCATATTCGTGACCGGATCCATCAGCAAGCCGCGGATTGTCATTTCTACTTCCATGGGGACCTCCTGCCGAATTTCATTCTTATACCACCAATTCGCCGAGCAGGCTGTTGGGAAAACTGCCGGTGACGACCACCGGAGCGTAGCTTCCTGGTTTGGGGTTTTCGCTCTGCGGGGCGGTGAAATTCAGTGTCTTATTGTGCGAGGTGCGGCCGATATATTGGCCGCGCGCTTCGTTCCTACCTTCAACCATCACTTCACATCTCGTCCCGATATATCTCTTATAGCGAGTGCTTTGAATCTCGCGCTGCCTGGCCATCAGCACGTCGAGGCGGCGCGCTTTCTCGGCATCGGGGATCGCGTCTTCCAGTTTCAGCGACGGCGTATTCGGGCGCGGCGAATACTTGAAGGCAAAAACCGCGTCGTAGCCCACTTCTTCCAGCAGACCGAGGGTCTCAGCGAAGTCAGATTCCGTCTCGCCCGGAAAGCCGACGATCATGTCGGTGGTGATGCTGATCTCGCGCTTCGCGGACTTCATCCAGGCGATGCGCTCGAGGTATTGCTCGCGGGTGTAGAGGCGCTGCATGGCATCAAGCATGCGGGTCGAGCCGCTCTGCACCGGGAGATGCACGTGGTCGCAGAGCGCGGGCACGGCGTCGATGGCTTCGACAATGTCGCGTCCAAAGTCGCGCGGATGCGAGGTCATAAAGCGCACGCGGCGGATGCCGGGAACTTCTCCCACGGCGGCCAGCAACTCGGCAAAAGTTTTTCTCTTGCTTGGATTCCCTTCTGAATCTTTGTACGAATTCACGTTCTGTCCGAGCAGCTGAATTTCCGTGTAGCCGAGATCGGCCATCTGGCGGGCTTCGGCCAGCACCGACGCCGACGTGCGGCTGCGCTCTTTGCCGCGCGTGTAGGGCACCACGCAGTAAGCGCAAAACTTGTCACAGCCCTCGATGATGGTGATGTATCCGCGATGCGGATTGGTCCGGGCGGTAAATTCGGTTTCAAAACACGCGTCGGTCTCGCGATCGTCGAGCCCGGTGATGCGGACCAGCGAGTCCCGAGCTGCGAGTCCCGAGCCGCGAGTCTTCGCTGCTGTCACCACGACTGGAGCGGGTGCCCCACCCTTCGCGGTGTTCGAAGGGTTCGAATCGATGCTGCCGATAGCGGGTGATTGGGGCGAGTTCTGCAACTGCGCGTCTTCCAGTTGATGCAGCATCTCAGGCAACTTGCGGTACGACGCCGATCCGCACACCAGCGACACATACGGCGCGCGCTCGAAAATCTTTTCACCCTCCTGTTGCGCGACGCAGCCCAGCACGCCAAAGGTCTTGCCCTGTGCCTTGTATTTCTTGTAATCGGAGAGCCGGTTGAACACCTTCTGCTCGGCCTTGTCGCGGATGGAGCACGTGTTGTACAGCACCAGGTCGGCATGCTCGACCGTCTCCACCTGACGATAGCCCTCCTGCACGCAGCGTCCCGACGACTTTTTCGGAGTCGTGGACGTTCATCTGGCAACCAAAAGTTTCCAGATAAAACGTCTTCTGCGCCGCGCCTTTTGAAGCGTTCTGTGGAACCCCAGACATATAGGTAAAGTATAACGGGCAGAGCTTCTAGCTGCTAGCTACTAGCTTCTAGCCAAACCAATCGCGCGGGTGCCCCATCCTTCTTTTCACGTTCTTAGCGAAAAGAGGGTGGGGGTTTGGGAGTTCGACGAGCCTGGGATTTTGATTCTCGACATGAACGTCCACCTCCCCACCCTCTTTTCGCAAAAACCACGAACGCGCAAAGAAAGATGGGGCAACCAGCCACATCTCTCAAGGCCGAGGCGCCCTGGGATGTTTGGGCTGATAGATGCCGACTTTTCCGCCGCCGGGAAGGGTGACGGTTGCGAGCGTTCCCCACCGCTCCTCCTTCACGGCGGAGACTGCGACCTTTTTCTTTTTGAGATCGCGCAGGGTTGCGGCGATGTCGTCGCACATAAAGTACAGTTCGTGCTTGTCATTGTGCTCAGCATCGTGAAAGGCGGCTTCGCTGGGCGGCAGGGCGAAGATGAGCCAGCCGTGGCCGGCGTCGACCGAGGGGAACTGGAGCACGTCGCGGAAGAAAGCGCGATCGGCTTCAGCGTCGGCGGTGTAGAGGACGATGTGGGCGCCGTTGATCATTTGGCCATCGTCTCATTCGGCGTGCGAGTGCGCAACCCGGGTGCCCCATCTTTCGCGTTCTTTGTGAAAGGTGGGGTTCCACGAACGTCGATTTCTTCGGATTTTGATTCTCGACACGAAAGTCAAAGTCCCCACCCTCTTTCGAAAACAACGTGAAAAGAAGGATGGGGAACCCGTGCCTCTTACCTGACCCCAGCGCCTTTTACCCGCGCGTGTCAACGGTTTGGCCGCGCTCCACGTAGGCCGCGAGCCAGCCAAAGACGCGCTTCCAGCCGTCGCCGTGGCTGATAGCCTGCTCCGGAGCGGTGGCGAAGCCCTGATGCCGCACCTTGACCAGGGTTCCGGTGCCGGATTTCTTCGGGCCGCTGGGATGCAGGCCATGCACCGCCTGCGGCTCGAGGTCCCAGTAGACAGTGGTTTTGAGCGGGCCCATGTTTCTGTAAGACCAGGTTTGAACAAGACGGCGCGGCGGGTCGACTTCGAGATATTCGCCTTCGACGCAGAACCGCTTGCCGTCGGCGTTGACGCCGGTGGCCGACCACTTCCCTCCGGGGCGAAGATCGGACAACCGCTCGGTGACGCGGTACAGGCCGTTCTCGCCCCACCAGTTCTGCAATTGAGCGGGAACGGTGATGGCTTGAAACACGCGCTCTGGCGGGGCGGCGATGAAGATCTCGGCGAGGACCGTATCGTGATCGGGGGTGATGGTTGCGGTGGCCATGGTTCTCCTTCTCAACTCTTCGTCAACGAATATTCAAATCAAAACCCCCACCCCTGTCGCGCGACAAGGATGGGGCACCGCGGTTTCAGCTTTCCACAAACTTCTTCAGCATCTCAACCACACCCGTCCAGCCGCCGCTGTAATCCTTGCGGGCGATGGGCATGGTGGCCAGGCCGCTGTGCGTGACTCTTACGTGCGTTCCACTTTTGGCCGGAGTGAGTTCCCATCGGACGACGGTGCGGCGGGTGACATCGTCGTGCCAGTTGCCAAACCAAGTGTAGACCAGGACGCGGGGCGGATCGTATTCGAGAATCTCGCCGTGACACTCGAACTCGCTGACGTTGTTAACGACGGCTGTTCCCTTCTCGGTGCGATAATGGTAGCGGCCGCCTAGGCGCGCATCCATTTCCCATAGGTGGATGGGACACGACGCGTCGCTGAACCAGCGCCCGAGTTGCGCGGCGTCGGTCAGGGCTTGAAAGACGCGCTCGGCTGGAGCAGCGATTTCGATCTCGCTGACGACCGCGTCTTGATCGGGCGTGACGATGGTGGTGGTCATGGGTGCTCCTTAACAATCAAAGAATGCTGCTGGGCACGGACAAGTGCAGAGTTCCCCTCGACAATTGCTCAGGGCAGGCTCTTCGCTTCGCTCAGCCTGGCAAGGTTTCACACGGTCACAGTTTTCGGCGCAGATCGAAAGTTTCTTTCATCTCTTTGCCGTGGTCCGCAAAGGTCCAGTCTTCGGTGTGGTGGTTGTCGTCGAGCACGGTCAGAACCATGCGCTGCATGTGCCCGGCATCGGGTGTGGCCAGGTTGGTCGCGTCGAAATAGGTGAAGGTGAAAGTCTTGCCGTCGGGCGAAACGCTGGCCCGCATGCGGGGCTGATTACCGGCGCTGCAGTAATGCGTCATCAGTAGCTTGTTGGCGCCGTCGAGGTGGAACATGGAAATCATGCCTTCCGGGCCGTGGCCCTGGATTTCACTCATGACGGCCGATCCGCCGGAAACTACCTTGAAGGTCACTTCGACGGCGCGGCCGTCTTGCGTCTTCCCGTCCCATGTGCCGGGCATGGCTTTGAGGGCCGCGAAGGCCTTCTGAGCGTCGGTTTGGGCGAGCGCGCTGCCGGTGAGGCTAGCGGCGAGGAACATCAGCGTTACAATGCGCCGTGCTTTTGTGTTGGTCATGGACATTGCCCTTTCGGTTTGAGGTTGGCTCATTTGGGTTTGCGGGAGGCTTGAGTCTCCCGCGCGTATTCGGTTTCGACGAACGATTTCAGGTTGTTCAGGCTTGTGGTCCAGAACGCCCGGTATTGCCCGATCCAGGAGTCGACGGCCCGCAGCGGCTCGGGATTGAGCTGGTAAACCCGGTGGCGGCCTTCGCGGTGCTCGCGAACCAGGTGGGCGCGGCGCAGCAGGCGAAGGTGCTTGGAAATGGCGGGCCGTGAGACCGGGAAGGCCTCAGCGATTTGTCCAGCGGGCTGGCTGCCCCGGCGCAGCAGGTCGAGAACGGCGCGGCGGGTGGGATCGGCGAGAGCCTGGAAGGCGGCTTCCGCCATTTGCGTTGACGAATATGTAACCGGACGGTGACGCATAATGCGTAACCTTACAGTTACGCAGTCTGCTTGTCAAGATGTTTTTCGAACCCAAAGGAAAAACAGGTTCCTCGCGCAAAGAACGCGCTCAGAATGACAAAGAGATTTGAGTGGTGCACCAGCACCCCGCTCGGAACTACGTGTTCCTTTCCGTCGCGCCCACTAGATCCAGGAAGACCTGGTGGACGCGCGGATCGTCGGAGAGTTCGGGGTGGAAGGTTGCGGCCATCGTTCTTCCCTGCCGGACGGCTACAGGAGCTTTATCGTTGCCTTCGGTGGCGAGGATCTCGACGCCCTCTCCGACCCCCTCGATCTTAGGAGCGCGGATGAAGACCATTTCCAGTGGTGTATCGCCGAAGAGGCCCTGGCGGATGGAGCTGTCGATCTGGCGTCCGTAGGCGTTACGGCGGATGCGGATGTTGAGCGCGCCGAGTCCTTTCTGCTGGGGATTCTCGACTTCGCTGGCCAATAGGATTGCGCCGGCGCAGGTACCGAAGGTGGGTTTGGCATGGACGAATTGTTTCAGCTTTTCGAATCCCTCTTCACCGAGGAGCTTGAGGAACGTGCCCGATTCGCCGCCAGGGATGACTAGGCCGTCGACGCCGTCGAGTTGCTCGGGCTTCTTGACGAGCACAACTTCGGCGCCCAGCTCTTCGAGCCGGCGGCGGTGGGCATCGAAATCGCCCTGCAGAGCCAGGACCCCGATTTTCATGAGTGAGACTCATTTTACTAGAACTGTGGAGCGGGATGTCCGCGGGGGCTCACACTCGGCAAACGAAAACCGTGCCCAAGCGGAGCTTCGACGGGGACCCTCGGGAGCTAAGATTCGAGCCGAGGAGAACCATTCGCCCACGAAATTGCAATCTTGCCAGCCCAGCGCTTCAAGGCTACACTTTTGCCAGACGTTCCCCCGTCGTTCTTCCGTGAGGTGAACCCCTAATGTGGAGATGGCCACTTCAGTTCGGGTTGCTGCTTGGCTTGTTGTGCGGTGCGATGACTGCCCAGGTATTGAACTTTCCCCATCCCGGCGACAGCATGCAAACCTCGATGAGCATTGATGCGATTCAAGGTGCGCAGCTGGACTTCAACATCTTCACGGTCAACACTCAGGATCCCAACGGCAGTCGGGTGCAGAGTCCGAGCGCTGCAGTTTCCAAGCTGGACCTGAAGGCGCCGGGAAAAGCGCAACGAGAGTATGAAAAGGGTTTTCAGCTCCTGATGAAGAAGGATTTACAGGGTGCAGTCACGCATTTGGGCAATGCCATTCAGATCTATCCCAGTTTTGTGGCGGCGCACAACGCCCTGGGCTCGGCGTACCTGAGTCTGGAGCAGAACGAACAGGCGCGAGGAGAGTTCGACAAGGCGGTGACTCTGGACGACCACCTGCCGAATTCTTATTTGAATCTGGGGTGTGCCCAGTTGGCGCTGAAGCAATATCCGGCGGCGGAAGAGTCGCTGCGCAAGGCGTCGTCGATCGCTCCGCTCGACATTCAGTTGCAGCTGGCGCTCGCTTATGGAGAGTTTGCCAATCACGATTATCCGGCGGTGATCGAGACGGCGCATCATGTGCACGAGCGCAAACACAAGGGCGCGGCGTTAGTTCATTATTTTGCGGGCGCGTCCTGGGCGGCGCAGGACAACCTGGTCGAAGCGCAGCATGAAATGGAAACAGTGTTGCAGGAAGATCCAAAGTCAGACTCGGCCGTCCAATTCCGTCAGATTGTGGAGCAGCTCAAGGCGGAACAGGTGAGGCAGGCCGAGGCCAAGCTGCACCCGGCGCAGACGCTGACGCTTTCCCTCGACACCACGAATACCCCGCCTCCAGAACAGAAGTTGGAGCAGGCGCAACAAGTCTTACAGGACATTAAAGAGAGAACACAGATTGCCGAGGCCGAGGCGGAGCCGCAACCGAAGTGCGCGGAGTGCGGAACGAGAGTCGCCGTCGAACCTGGGGGTAAGGAAGCGGGGGTTACGGGAGCTGGGGTTGCGACGAATTCAAGCTCAGCAATGAAGACTCGGCTGGATTCGCCGGTAACGACTATCCGCGCCGTCGTGGACGAGGTCACGATATTCTTCTCTGCCACCGATCACGGAAAGTCTGCGACAAACCTCACCGCATCCGACATTGTGGTTCGCGACGACAACCGCCCGCCGCACGCCATCCTGGGATTCCGCAACGAGTCTGAATTGCCGCTACGCCTGGGACTGATCATCGATACCAGCAACTCAGTGAAGGATCGAATCGCGTTCGAGCAGGCGGCGGCCACCAAGTTCCTGCAAGCGGTGGTGACCGGCAAAGACGATCTGGCCTTTGTGGTTGGGGTGAACAGTTCGGTGCTGTTAGTGCAGGATTTCAGCGGGGACCAGACGCAGATCTCGCACGCGATTAACGAACTCGCACCCGGCGGAGGCACCGCTCTCTGGGATGCCGTGGCGTTCGGAGCGGAAAAGCTGAGAGAACGCGCGGAAGCGCAGCCGGTCGCGCGGGTGCTGATCGTGATCAGCGACGGCGAGGACAACGCCAGCAGCGCAACCCTGAAAGAAGCGATCGCCAGCGCCCAACGCGGCGAAGTCGCCATCTACACGGTCAGTACCCGGGATTCCATCCAGGAAGATGCGAGCGCGGAACTGGGCGACCACGCGTTGCGAACCATGTCGGAACTTACCGGCGGCACGGCCTTCATCCCGGGCTCGATTCGTGGCCTCAAGGGAAGCCTGGCCGAGCTGCAGCAAGTCATCCGCGGACGCTATCTGGTGTCGTACAAGCCGGCTGGTTTCCAGCGGGACGGGCGCTACCGCGAGATCGACATTCAGGCGGAAAAAGACGGGCGCAAGCTCAAGGTGTACGCCCGCAAAGGCTACTACGCCGGAGTGGCGCAACCGGCTTCCGAGGCGCGCTGATCAGATTGCAGGCCTGCGCAGGGCTGCTCCCAGGACGTTGCCCAGGCCGGATTCTTGCACGAAGACCACGAGTCTCAGATTTTTGGGATCGGTTCCGGGCGCGAGTTTCAACTGCACATCCTGGCTAAAGCTTTTTCCCTTGCCGAGTTTGCCTACTTTTATCAGTTGCTGCACGACCGCAACGTGCACCAGGTGCTTCCCACCGTTTTCGCCCTTTAGAACTTGCGACTCGACATGGTCGAGAGCCACTGCGACATAAACGTCGCCGCCGCGTTTTTCAGAATTATTATCCGTTTCGATGTGTGTGCGGAGTCCGGCCGGACTGCCGGCCACCACCGTCACCTCGCCGATGCGCACCGGAACTTTGGGCGTGGCAGCTGCCTTCTGAATGATCTCCGTGATCTGCTGCGCATCGCCCTTTGCCTGCACGCCGTCGACGATGATTTGTGGAGTGTAGGCGCTGGGCTCGCGAAGAACCGCTTCATAGGCATTCTGGCGGTCGGTTAACGCAGGCGAGGAGTTGGGATCTTTCCAGCCGTCGTGGTCCCAGTAAGTCACGTGCTCGCTGAGAACAATCACCTGAGCGCCCGCGATGGGTTGGGAAGCGTCCAGGTTTCTTACGAATACGTCGGCCGGAGGGCAGCTCGAGCAGCCCTCGGAAGTGAACAGCTCAATGAGCACGGGATGAGCGTCGGGGCTCGAGGCATCGGAAGCAGAGGTTTTGCTCTCGACGTGCGCTCCTTGTCCGCCAACGTTCGGAGCAAGGTGGAGACAGACCAAACTGATCAGCAAGAAGAAGAAAGCGTTGGCTGATAATCGCACGGATCCTCCTCTGACGGTCTTTACCAGCCCCGGGTCTGCAGCATGTGCGCTTCGTCTAAACCGGCGACCGCCAAGCCTTTCATAGCGCCTTGCAGGTCCTCGCTGACTTCAAGTAATACTTTAGGGTCGTTGAAGTGCGTCGCGGCTTTGACGATGGCGCGGGCGCGCTTCTCGGCTTCAACGGGATCGGCGAAAGTCGTCGAGTCTTTCATGAAAATGCCTGAGCCAACGAAGACCGCCTCGGCTCCGAGTTGCATGACCAGGCTGGCGTCGGCGGGCGTCGCGATTCCTCCCGCGCTGAAATTTGGGACGGGCAGCTTCCCTGCTTTGGCCACGATGCGGATTAGTTCATACGGAGCACCGTGCTCTTTGGCCTTGGCGTAGAGTTCTTCTTCGCCGAGGACGGTGAGGATTTTCATTTCCTGCACGATCTGGCGGATGTGTTTGACGGCGTGGACTACGTCGCCGGTGCCGGCTTCGCCCTTGGTGCGGATCATGGCAGCGCCTTCGGCGATGCGGCGCAGGGCCTCTCCGAGATTGCGGGCTCCGCAGACGAAGGGGACTTTAAAGGCGTGCTTGTCGACGTGGTGCGCCTCGTCGGCTGGGGTGAGGACCTCGGATTCGTCGATGTAGTCGACCCCGAGTTCCTGCAGTATTTGGGCTTCGGCGAAATGCCCGATGCGGCACTTGGCCATGACCGGGATCGACACGGCGGCCATGATCTCGCGAATCTTTTTTGGGCTGGCCATGCGGGCCACGCCGCCTTCCGCGCGGATTTGCGCGGGCACGCGTTCCAGGGCCATCACGGCTACGGCGCCGGCTCGTTCGGCGATGGTGGCTTGTGCGGCGTCGGTGACGTCCATGATGACGCCGCCCTTGAGCATTTCGGCGAGGCCGGTTTTGAGACGGAGACTGGTAGTGTTGGAGCCGTTGTTCTGGGACATGGTTTTGAACCCGTGGATACCTTTTCGCGAACGCGAAGAATGGGCGCGACGCGCCTTGATGTCTATTCTACAACGTGGGGCCGCACGTAGCACGGGTGGCCTGAGCAAGATCGAGTCAAAGTCCCCACCCTAGCCGCAAAAACCGCGGCTAGGATGGGCAACCGGCCATTTGGCTTTCGCGTCGGGCCGGAGGAGCGGGAGATCCCTCTCTTCGCCTGAGGAACGGCTCCGCTCGGGATGACTGCACATCAATTCTTACTTGGGATCAACGTTCGCAGTTTTCTCGGTTTCCACTGATTTCAACAACTCTTCGTCCGCCTCTTTGTCGCGTTGCTCGCCATTCAGACCGGTGAATCGTTGGCTGGCGTCGCGGATTTTCTGCTCAGCGCCGTGCAACTGGCTCGACACCGTGATGAACGTGATGCTGACTATCACGATGGCCGTTGCACAAAGCACCAGCGCCCCGAGCCAGGCGGGGCGGCTCATGAACAGCAGCGCGATTGACGCGACGACGATGCCGATTTCGCATGCCAATTGGGCCCACTCGTAGTGCTCGGCGGCCATGGAATGGACTCGAATGGCCGGCTCGTACGACTCCGACCACTCCAGCGCCGCCTCTTTTTCCGTATCCAGCGCACGGATGACTGTGGCGAAGCCCACGAGGTCTTCGTGGGTGGGAATCTCGGCATTCAGGTTCTTGGCATTCTCCAGGCGGTTCACCCGTGCGGCGCGCGCTACGTCGGCTGAGGAGATTTGACCCACCAGTCTCCTCGACTCCTCGTCCCACTGCGTGAAGCGCTCCGGGTCGGGGTTCAGCGCGTGCAACTGCCGCAGCTGCGCCAAAAGCACGCGGTATTTCGTCGAGATGGCCTGGTATTTCATCGAGGCATTGGTTTGTTCGACCATGGTGGCGATGAGTTCGGTGCGCTCACCTCCGACCAGTGCCGCACACAGCGCCAGCAGCACGCCCAGGCATGCCATGGTGATGCCGATATACTTGCCCAGGCCGCCTGCTTCCCCGGCATGCTCAATGTGCTCCGCTAACTCGTCCACTTCCGCCATATCACCGTCTTTCTGTTCACGCGGGTTCGCCCCGACGGATTTTGTCCTTCGTTTTTACTATCTTTCTACAAATTTGCCGAACATTTTTTCCGCGTCGATGGCGATGAAGATGCCGCGGCTGCGGGCCAGGACTTCTCCGTGTTCGTTTAGGATTTCGGCTTCGTTGATGTGCTGCCGGCCGTGCACGCTGACTTCCCTGCCCTCAACATGTAGAGGTTTATGCAGTGGGACCGGCTTGAGGTATTGAACAATCATCTCTTTGGTGAGGGCGATGACGTGGTGGAGCTTGTTTACTTTTCCCATGGCATCGTCAAGGATGGTGGCGATGATGCCGCCGTGGCAGTGGCCGGGAGGTCCGGTGTAGCGCTTGCCCAGGCGGAACTTGCAGACGAAAGTCTGGCGCTCTTCGTCGAGCGTGAACTTGAGGCGCATGCCGTCGGGATTGTTCTGGCCGCAGGCGAAGCAGTAGTTCTTCTGCATTTTGGTGTAGGACGTCTCGTGGCCGTGGATCTTGCGGGGCATGCGGAAGATTCTATCCTGAGGGGGCAAAACCGGATAACTAGAGAGGACGCGAAGGACTTCCTAAATTCCCTTCTTAGATAGTTTCAAATCCTGTATACATATCGGTTTTGAGTTTCTTGGAGCAAACACGCAGCGATTTCTCGCGCTGTTGCATAGGCCCTTCGACGGGCAAAGTGCGCCCGCTGGATAACATGTCTCGTTACAACTTCTGACTTGGAGAGTTCAATGAAATCGTTCGCCATTTTCGTTTTGTCTCTGTCGTTTCTGACGCCGGTCGCTGCTCAACAATCTGCGGATAAAGCGCAGGGAACCTCAGCGACGCCAGCGGAAAAGAAAGGTCAGAAAAGGGATTCGAAACAAGACGAGAAGAAGGAAGAGCCGAAGGAGGAAAAGAAAGGCGGGATGACGGCCGACACCTTTTCCGGGCTGAAGTTTCGGCTGATCGGGCCGGCTGTGGCCTCGGGGCGGGTGATGTCGATTGCGGTGAATCCGAAAAATGAATTTGAGTATTACGTGGGCGTGGCCTCGGGCGGAGTGTGGAAGACGGTGAACGACGGGACGACGTGGACTCCGGTGTTCGATGGCGAGGGCTCTTATTCGATTGGGTGGGTCGCGCTCGATCCGAACGATTCGTCGGTGGTGTGGGTGGGCAGCGGCGAGAGCAATTCGCAGCGCAGCGTGGCTTACGGCGACGGGATTTACCGGTCGGTCGACGGCGGCAAGAGCTGGGAAAATCTGGGGCTGAAGAAATCGGAGCACATTGGGCGGGTGGTGATTGATCCCCGGGATTCGAAAGTCGTTTACGTTGCGGCGGAGGGGCCGCTGTGGGGAGCGGGCGGAGATCGCGGGCTTTATAAGACGACGGACGGCGGGAAAAGTTGGAAGGCGGCGTTGACCATCAGCGAGAACACGGGCGTGGTCGATGTGGCGCTCGATCCTTCGAATCCCGACATTGTGTATGCGGCGACTTACCAGCGGCGGCGGCATGTTTACGCGCTGATTGATGGCGGGCCGGAAAGCGCGATCTATAAATCGACGGACGCGGGAGTGACCTGGAACAAGTTGAAGTCAGGATTGCCCTCCGTGGACATGGGGAGGATTGGGCTGGCGGTCTCACCGGCGGATCCGAACGTGGTGTATGCGACTGTCGAGGCCGCGGATGGAAAGGGAGGAATTTTCCGCTCGAACGATAAGGGTGCGACCTGGGAGCGGCGCAACGAGTTTGATCAGGGGGCGATGTACTACGCGCGGATCGTCCCGGATCCGAAAAATGTGGATCGCATCTTTGTGATGAATGTGGAACTGCGCGAGTCGCTCGATGGGGGCAAGACGCTGCATAAGGTCAGCGAGACGAACCATCACGGGGACAATCATGCAATCTGGATTGATCCCGACGATACCAAGCACTGGCTGATGGGCTCGGACGGCGGCATGTACGAGACGTTCGACAACGCGAAGACGTGGGAGTTCAAATCGAATCTGCCGACGGTGCAGTTTTACGATGTGGCGGTGGACAATGCGAGCCCGTTTTACAACGTGTGTGGAGGCACGCAGGATAATTTTTCCTGGTGCGGGCCTGCGCGGACGCGCGATGTGAACGGGATTATGAATTCAGACTGGTATGTCACGACCGGGGGCGATGGGTTCCGCTCGCAGGTCGATCCGGTCGATCCGAACACGGTGTATTCCGAATCGCAGTACGGTGTGCTGGTGCGCTATGACAAGCCGACGGGGCAAGAACTCGTATTACAACCGCTGGAGGGCAAGGGCGAGCCGCCGCTGCGCTGGAATTGGGATTCGCCGATCCTGATCAGTCCACATTCGCATACGCGCCTTTATTTTGCGGCCAATAAATTGTTTCGCAGCGACGATCGCGGAGATACGTGGAAAGCGATCAGCGGAGACCTCACGCGGCAGATCGATCGCAACAAGCTCCCGGTGATGGGCAAGGTATGGGGTCCGGATGCGGTGGCGAAGAACGCGTCGACGTCGTTTTACGGAAATATTGTGGCCCTGTCGGAGTCGCCGAAAAAAGAAGGGCTGATTTATGTCGGAACTGACGATGGGCTGATCCAGGTGACCAGCGACGGCGGCACAACCTGGGCGAAATATGAAAAGTTTGCGGGCGTGCCGGAGATGACGTACGTGAGCCGGCTGGCGGCATCAAATCATGATTCGAATACGGTGTATGCGGCGTTTGAGAATCATAAGAACGAAGACTTCAAGCCGTATCTGCTGAAATCTACTGACGCAGGAAAGACTTGGATTTCGATTGCCGGCGATCTGCCGGAGAACGGGCCGGTGCTGGCGTTTGCGGAAGATACGGTGAATCCGAATCTTTTGTTTGCAGGGACTGAGTTCGGCGCTTTCTTTACCGTTGACGGTGGGCAGCACTGGGTGCGCCTGAAAGGCGGACTGCCGACGATTGCGGTGCGCGACATGGTGATTCAGGTTCGCGAGGGCGATCTGGTGGTCGCGACCTTTGGGCGCGGATTCTATGTGCTGGATGACATCACGCCGCTGCGGCAGCTGAAGGCGGATTCGACCGAGCAGGCCGCGGCGGTGTTTCCCGTGAAGGATGCGTTGCTGTATGTGGAGAGGCATCCGCTGGGCGAGCCCGGCAAAGGGTTCCAGGGCGATGCGTTTTATACGGCGGACAATCCGCCGTATGGGGCGGTGTTTACCGCGTACTTGAAAGACAAGATCAAGACGAAAAAAGAAAAGCGCCAGGACGCGGAGAAAGAAGCGGCGAAGAAAAATCAGACGCTTCCCTACCCGACGAACGACGAACTGCGCGCCGAGGCGGAAGAGCCGAAGCCGGAAGTTTATTTCGTGGTGTATGACGAGAGCGGGGCTGCGATCCGCCGCGTGGACGGCAGCACGGACGCGGGGTTCCAGCGGGCGGCGTGGGATTTGCGATATTCGGCGGCGCGCGCGCATGCGGCTACGGAGGAGCCAGAAGGAGAGGACTTTCCCGATATCACGGGTCTGGGCCCACTCGTTCTTTCGGGAACTTATTCGGTTCGAATGTTCGAGAAGATCGCCGGCACGGTCACGGAATTGGCCGCACCACAATCGGGCCCACGTTCGTTCAAGGTAGTCACGGAGGGTTCGACATCATCATCATCGACGATGACGCCGGCTGACCGCGTGGCGCAGGAGGAATTCCTGCGTAAGACGGGACGTCTGTATCGCGTGGTGAATGGAGCTCTGCGCGCCGCCGAGGACGTGGAGTCGCGGCTGAAGTCGATTCGCGAGGCCTTGCGCGAAACTCCGGAGGTTGAGAAGCAGTTGGGCTCTGTGGCGGATGGAATTGAGCAGCGCGACCGGGAAATTCTGCGGGCACTACTCGGCGACGCGGAAATGGCCAAGCGGAACGAGCCGGTGCCGTCATCGATTGAGCAGCGGGTGACTTCGATCATGGACGGGGAACGGTTCTCGCTGGCCAAGCCCACGCAGTCGCATGTGGATTCCTACAACATTGCGGCGGCGGAATTTGCCGAGCAACTCAGCAAGCTGCATACGCTGGTGGAAGTTGATCTCACCAAGCTGGAAAAAGACATGAGCAATGCGTGGTTGCCGCACCCCTCAAACATCTCGTATTGCTTGCT
>CAWDBW010000027.1:0-223643 GCA_963800405.1 uncultured Acidobacteriota bacterium | reverse complement strand
CCCGCTGATCATTACCGTGCCGAAAACGTAAATCGGATTGCGAATCTTCGAGTACACTCCGCTGGTGACCAGCCCATGGGCCTCTGGCTTAATCGAAAACGACTTGCCGAGTTGATAGCGTGCGACCGCGATGCCGCCAATGCCCAACACGGCCAGCGCCGTTCCTAAATAGCGCTGCGCATTCCAGGGTGTGGGCCACATGATCAGGCCGCAGACCATGACCCCAACGGCGATTAACTGCAGTGCGGTGATGGCCCAGACATATCGGCTTTGCATCGCGACTCCTTTCTGGCTTCTACCTGACTTTTATTTGACCAGGCCCTGGCGGACGCCGTGGATGAAGTCGGTGTAGGCGGGGGTCTGTCCGTGGGCCCGCATGTGGCTGGCGATCTGCCCGCGGTGATAGGCTGAGTGCAGGACTACTTGAGTCAGGACGTCGACGATGGTGCTGGTCCAGGCTCGCCCTTGCTGTTTTTGTAAGAGATGGACTGAGAAACGTCTCCGGCGGTGATGAGGTCGAGGAATTCGAGCCATAGCCCGCCCAGCGTTGCGGCCTCCGCTTCGCACTGCGCCAAATCGGGCTCGGGCCATACCGGAACGCTCTGCGGTTGCTGTTTCAACCGCTCCAGCCATACGCGCTCCGCGGCCAGGATGTGGGACATGAGTTGCAATGAGCGGTCATTGGCGGAACTTTCTCCTGTAGAACGGCGCTCGGTCGAGCTGTGTTCGGCAGAGCGCGGGTCGCCGCCGCCCGCGGCCCGAATCGCGGCCAGAACTTCCTTGTTCGCCCATTCATCGTAGGAGAACTGGCGGCGCAGATAGTCAGCAAGATTCACAGAATCGCCCTCCGTCGGGCGCGTGCGCCGACTCCACCAATGTAGTCGGTCGTGCGGGCGCAGGCAATGTTGTAACCATCCTTTCACATTGCGGGAATAGACTGCAGGGTCGCGTTGCGCATAGACTACGGGGCGCGATCGTGACAGGATTCAGCGACAGGATTCAAAATCCCCACGTCTCGCCCAGAACGCGAGACATGGGGCACCCGAACTTCTTAATCTGATTTAGTTCTGATTTCTTATGCCACGCAAAACGCCAACATCCAGGAAAACCGCAGCTAAGGAAGAGGTCGTATCTCACCCGCGTGCGGCCAAGGCCGCAGCCAGTGCGGAGCCGAAACTGGGCGGGCCGGACGATCTGGCGCGCCTTGCGCTGAAAGCCTGCCTGATTGCCCGCGATGCGGCGTTCAACGTCCGCGACCTGCTGACCAATAATTCGCGTATGGCGTTTCTGGCCATCAAGGATTGCGAAAAGGAACTGGACCTGATCGAGCGCCACATCGACGAGCGCCTGCCCGAGGCCATTACGCGGGTGAACGAAGCACGCGCCCGCCAACTGCTTTCCAGCCTGAAGTCGACGACCGACCTGGAGCGCATCGGCGACCTGGTCATGAGTGTAGCCATGCGGGTGCAGGCCCGGACGTCAAAGATGGCTGCGTCCGACGTGCGGCAGCTGGTGGAAATGTCGGCGGTGCTGCGCGACATGCTCGACCTGGTACACCAGGGGTTTTCCACGCTCGATCTGGAGTGTGCCCGCAAGGTGTTGCAGATGGATAAAGAAATCGACCGCGTCTGCCATGGACTTTTCCAGACGCATCTGGCGGAGACCGTGGCGCCGGGAGAACCGACCGGCTTCGACGTGCTGCTCATGGCGCAGGCGCTGGAGCGTGCCGGAGACCACACCACGAATCTGGCCGAGGACCTCTACAGTTTGATCGAAGGCCGCAGCCTGCGGCATATGCCGAAGAAGAAGGCGGCGAACTAGCAATTCTCAGTACTCAGTACTCAGTTCCCATTTCTCGGTGGCTCAGCACTCAGTTTTCGAGTTCCCACTTTTCGGCTCTCGGTAATAGGATCTGCGGTCGTGCTCTTGAGAGCGTTCTTTTGTTTCATCTCCGCTGAGTCGCCGTCGGGCGAGTGTTCGCGATTCGCGTGATCCGAGTGGGGAGAGCAGAGTCCGTAACAGATTGCCGATGAACCCGCGGAGCAGTCAGTAATACTGGCGACTGCAATGGCTAACACGGCTGCGCCGTCAGGACGGTGGGCCAACGAGGAATCCAACCACGGGATCGGCGGGGCGGTTTGAATAGCTTTGGCGTCCGCTTGGCCTGGTTCTTGCGCTCGAGTGGTCTGGGCGGCAAGAGCGGCAGACATCGCAACTGCAACCATCAAAATACCGAGGCGAGACATATTGACTCCTTCGTCTCTCTATCGGCAGGTAGCCCGAAAGGATGAGGCTGCAGGACTGACCGCTTCGTTCCTACAAATTCATCGTTCATTAACATGCGAGAAACATTCGCGCAACATTCGCCCAATAGAGTCTTTGATACGTCCCCCTTTCAAAAGTGCCGACTTCGTGGGGTACTCTGAAACGCCAAATGCATCTGCCAGCCGAAGTCCACGAGCCGTCCGGGAATGTTGCCGCTGCCAGCGCGTTTCGCCCCGTCATATTTGTGGTCGAGGACGACGAGGACATCGCCCGCCTGATCTCGCACAATCTGCAGGCATCGGGTTTCGAGGTGCAGAGCTTTGTCAGCGGCGCTTCGGTGCTGACCGAAGCGGTGCGGGAAATGCCGGCGCTGTTTCTGCTGGACGTGATGCTGCCCGGAACCGACGGCTTTGAATTGTGCCGGCATATCCGCCAGACTCCGGCGCTTTCGGCGACTCCCATCATCTTTCTGACAGCAAAGACCGGGGAGGCCGACCGGGTCAAAGGGCTGGAACTGGGCGGCGACGACTACATCACCAAGCCGTTCAGCCCACGCGAGCTGGTGGCCCGGATTCGCAGCGTGCTGCGCGGGCTGGGGCAGGTGCCCGCGGCCGGCGAAGTGATGAAGCTGGGCGACCTGGAAATTGACGTGCGTCGATGACGGTGCAGGCCAAGGGGCGCAACGTGCTTACCACGGTACGCGAATTTCGCCTTCTGGAATACCTGGCGACGCATCGCGGCCGGGTGCTGACCCGCGATCAACTGCTGGACGCAGTGTGGAAAGAGACTCCGTTCGTCACCCCGCGATCGATCGACGTGTACATTCGCCGGCTGCGCGAGAAAATTGAAGTCGACCCCCGCCATCCGCAATATCTGAAGACCCTGCGCGGCATCGGCTACCGCTTCGAAGTGCCGAAATAAAGTGACTGCCATTCCCGTGTCATTGAGAACACAATGGCAAGCAATTCACTCTTTTCATCGCACGTTCCGGCCCCGTCGTTTATTCTGCCTACATCCTTCTGATGGCGAACGAACCCAAAGCACTGTGGAAAGCCGACGACCAGCAGGCGCGGCTGGCCGAACTGATTGCCAATTCCGACGAGCCCGCGAAAGATAACCCGCTGCGACGCGACGTGCGCTCGCTGGGCGCGATTCTCGGGCAGGTGCTGGTGGAGCAGTCTGGGCAGGAACTGTTCGACTCCGTGGAAGAGCTGCGGCGCCTGCTGATCGAGCATCGCGAAACGGCGCGGCAAAGTCCGGAGCAAGCCTCTTCGACCGAGCTGATGCAGAAGGCGCAAGAGATCGTCTCCCGCATGGACTTGTCTCACGCCTACCAGGTCACCAAAGCCTTTGCGACTTATTTCGAGCTGACCAATCTGGCCGAGACTAACCACCGCCAGCGCCGCCGCCGCGCCGGCAAACTGGATCGTGAACATGCGCCGCTCGCGGGCTCGTTTCGCGGCACGCTGGTGCGCATGAAAGAGGCTGGCATCCCGGTAGCCGACGCCATCGCCGCGCTCAACCAGATCGCGATTACGCCGGTCTTCACGGCGCATCCCACCGAGGTCGCGCGGCAGACCGTGCTGTTGAAGCGGCGCCGCATCGCGCAGGAACTGGAACGCCTCGACCGGCTTCCGCTCACCTCCGAGGAAGCGGAAGACTGCGAAAACAATATTCGCGCTGAAGTGACCTCGCTGTGGCAGACGGACGAAGTCCGCATGGCGAAGCCTACGGTGGACGACGAGATTCGCATGGGGCTGCGCTATTTCCGCTTCTCGATCTTCGCCTCTCTTCCGAGGCTCTATGACGAAATCGTGGAATCGTTTCGCGACATTTATGGAATGGTTCTCGACGAGTCTTCGGTTCCGAATGTGGTTCATTTCGGATCATGGATTGGCGGCGATCGCGACGGCAATCCCCTGGTCAAGCCGGAGTGCATTCGCGATGCCCTCGACATGGCGCGCGCCTTGATCCTGCGCGAATACCTGGACCGCGTCGAGGCTCTGAGTGACCGGCTGAGTTCCTCGCGCCGGCAGACCTCGGTTTCGGAAGAATTACTGGCGCGGCTCAGGCAGTATGAACGCAGCATTCCGGGCGTACACCTGGCGTGGGGCCCTGAAAATCAGGCAGAAAGCTACCGCCGTTTTCTTTCCTACATGTTTCACCGGCTGCAGCGGACTCGCGAGGGAACCGAGACACCTGCTGCCTACCGTGATGCTGCCGAGTTCGAACAGGATCTTTCGCTCGTGTGGAATAGCCTGATCGCGCACCGCGGCGAGCGGCTGGCGCGAACCTACCTCGGATCGCTGTTGCGGATGGTGCGGAAGTTCGGCTTTCACCTGCACACACTCGACATCCGTCAACATGCGCGGGTGCATGCACAAGTTCTCAAAGAACTGGGAAGCACACCGCATCCGAACGCTGAATCCGCGGCCGCGATCGAATTGCTGGAGACGTTCCGAACCATTGCCCAGGTCAAGCGAACGTATCCGGCGCAAGCGATCCGCAGCTACATCATCAGCGGGGCGGAATCGGAGGGTGACGTGCTGGCGGTGCTGCGGCTGGCCAAATTAGGCGGCGTTCAGATCGCGGGATCGGCCGACGATCCCGGCTTGATGCCGGTGCCGCTGTTCGAATCGATCGAGTCGCTGCGCGGTGCTGGCGGCGTGATGCGGCGCCTGTGGAGCGATCCCGCGTATCAGGTTCTGCTCGATTCCTGGGGACGCTGGCAGGAAGTCATGCTGGGCTACTCCGACTCGAACAAAGACGGCGGCATGCTCACCAGCACCTGGGAACTCTATAAAGCGCATCGCGAGTTGCATCATGCGGCGCGAGAAAATGGAGTGAAGCTGCGCCTATTCCACGGCCGTGGTGGAACGGTGGGGCGCGGCGGCGGGCCTACGCATGCCGCGATTCTGGCGCAGCCTCCAGGATGTTTCTCTGGCCAGATTCGCATCACCGAACAAGGCGAAGTGCTTAACTGGAAATATGCCGACCCGGTGCTCGCGGAATGGAATCTGGAACTGATGATCGCGGCCAGCCTGGAGGCGCTGACGCTGCATGGTGAACAGCAATCTCCCGCCGGCTGGGAAGAAGCTGTCGAGGAAATGTCGCAGGAGGCGTACCGCGTATACCGCCGCGAGATCGCCGACAATCCTGACGTGCTGGAATATTTCGAGCAGGCGACTCCGGTTAACGAACTGGACACGGCGCGCATTGGATCGCGGCCTTCGCGCCGCACCAAGGGCAGACGGCTGGAAGACCTGCGCGCCATCCCCTGGGTTTTTGGCTGGATGCAGAGCCGGCACGCCGTTCCCGCGTGGTTTGGCGTGGGCCATGCACTGGAACAGTTCGCGAAGAGCGGTCCCGGCCACGAGCAGCTTCTGCGCCAGATCGCGCGCGGTTTCCCGGTATTTTCGGAACTGCTGCGCAACGTGGAACTCGGGATGGCGAAGGCGGATCTCGGCATCGCACGAGACTATTCCGGGCTGGTGAAAAATGCGGCGCTGCGCAAACGCGTCTTCTCCATGCTGGAGGAAGAATTCCTGCGCTCCCGCCGCATGATTCTGCGGGTGACCGGGCAGCGGGAATTGTTGGGACGCAATCGCGTGCTGGCCCGCTCCATCCGCCTGCGCAATCCGTATGTCGATCCGATGAGCCTGATTCAGGTGGAACTGTTGCGGCGCAAGCAGCAGGGACAGAAGAGTTCGGACCTGGAGTATCCGCTGGGCGCGACCATTAACGGCATCGCCGCCGGGCTGCACAATACGGGGTAGAAATCGCGCCTGTCAATCTAAAATCTGAAACTCCGCCTGCGATTATTTCTTGGTTTCTTCACTGGCAGGAGCAGGCGTGCCCGTTCCCTGCGATTTCTTCTTGGCCGGCTGCCGGGCGGCTTCTGCCCGTTTCCGCTCCTGGTAGCGGCGGTCGTGAAATTGTTGATCAGACGATTGTTTCTTCATGCTTCCATCATGTCATAGATTCCAATCACTATCCGGAACTTGACAAAAGCCGGGCGCGGAGGCAGAATCCTTAAAGGCGAATAAAAAGCGAATACGCCTCCGCGGCTCCAATCTCTAACCGGCCCCGGCGTTCCCTGAAATCTTCCCGAGGAATTTTATGTCTTCCGCAGTGGTTTCCACTCCGGCGGCCCGGGGCCGCCCTTTTGTATTTGACGCCGACGCAGATGCTGAGGTGTGCGCGCCTTCCGGCGGCCATGGTCGCGAGTTTGCCAAAGGCCAACCGGCTGACCAGGAATCTCCCATCGCCCGGGTTCTGCAATCCACAATCAACAATCAGCAATCAAAAATTCCCCCGGCGCGCGTAACCCCAGCTTCGCGGCTCGAAATACGTCCCGCGCCGGAAATGGTTTCGAGCGGCATCCCCGCCATCGATAGTCTGACCGGCGGGCTGCCGCGCGGATGTGTGACGGAAATCTGCGGTCCCGCGTCCTCGGGACGCACCGCCTTACTGCTGGCCGCTCTGGCCGCCGCCACGCGCCGTGGAGAATTCTGCGCGGTGGTCGATGCCAGTGACGCGCTCGATCCTCACTCGGCCGCCGCCGCCGGAGTCGACCTGGGCCGACTGCTGTGGGTGCGTTGTGGAGAGGATTTATCTAGAAAAGAAAATTCACCACGGAGACACCCTTTTGGGACACCGCTCAGGGCAGGTTCCGGCACCGAGAAAAACGGAAATCTGAAAGACGGGCGCCCCATTTCTCGTGCGTCTTTGGCACGAGAAGTGGGGGTTTCGTTGCAGGCGGCTTTTAAATTCGAACCTACGAATCGGCAATCTGAATATCGTTTGGAACAAGTTCTGCGGGCCACCGATTTGCTGCTCGAAAGCGGAGGCTTTGGCCTGATCGCTCTCGATCTCGGCGATTTGCCGCCGCAGGCGGCGCGCCATATTCCGTTGACCACGTGGTTCCGCTTCCGCCGCGCGATCGAGTACACGCCCACGATCCTGTTGGCCATTGAGCAACGTCCCATCGCCGGCAGTTGCTCGTCGCTGCTGCTGCAGTTGGGACCAGCAGACGGATCAGCCGCGGGGCGACGTAAGAATGCAGCCCACGGCACCAGCCGTGGGTTAGCTGCCGAAAACGAGAAAGCCCAGGAGGGGCGAAAGAAAGATTGCATCAGCGAGCAATCCGCCGCTGATCCTCAAAATGCTGATCCTCAAAATGCTGACCCTCAAAATGCTGACCCTCAAAATATCGAGCCCGCGCATGCGCAGTTGCTGACCGGATTGACTATCAACGTCGAACTCATCCGTTCGCGACTGGACCGAAAACCCACGCGCTCGGTCGCGTTCGAAACCAAAACCGCCTGGGCGGGATGATTAAGGATTGAATCATTGAGAGATTGAGTCATTGACTCATAGCATTGCAGCTCAATCTCTCAATGACTCAATCACTCAATGAGTCAATGGTTTCGCCATGCCGTTTGCCTGCATCTACGTGCCGAATTTTCTGGTGGCGGCCGCACTGCGCGCCGAACCGGAATTGCAGGCGCGCGCCCTCGCCATTCTCGAAGGCAAACCTCCGCTGGAAACAATTGTCGCAGTCAATGAAAAGACCTCCGGCATGGGCATTGCGCCGGGCATGACCAAGGCGCAAGCCGAACTCTGCGCGGAACTCGCCTTGCGCCCGCGTTCTGCGCTTCGGGAATGTGCCGCGCACGCCGCCTTGCTGGATTGCGCCCAGTCGTTTTCTCCGTGCGTGGAAGACGCAGCCTGCGATACCGCCCTGCTCGATCTGGCGGGCATGGAATCTCTGTTCGGATCGTTGCCGGAAATTTCTCGTTCGATCCGCAACCGTGCGGCCGCGCTTGGATTAGGCGCCAACGTTGCCGTAGCGTCCAATCCTGATGCGGCCGTACTTGCCGCTCGTGGATTTCCCGGCGTCACCGTAATTCCCGCAGGCCAAGAGGCGGAGCAATTGGGTCCCTTGCCGACGGAAGTTTTGTTTATGAATCCTCTGGAAGAAGACCGGCGGGAAGAAGACGAGAAAAAAGCCACCGCTCGCCTGCTTGAAACTCTCGACCGCTGGGGCATTCGCAACCTGCGTGGACTGGCCGCACTGCCGGAAGTTTCGCTCAGCGAACGCCTCGGACAAGCAGGCCTGCGCCTGCGGCAACTGGCGCGGGGCGCGGCTTCGCGCACGCTGGTTCCCGTGGAAGCGCCGCCGGTATTTGAAGAGTCCGTCGAACTGGAGCACCCGATCGTGCTGCTCGAACCGCTGGCCTTCCTGCTGAATCGTCTGCTCGAACAAATTTGCGCCCGGTTAGGTTCGCGTGCCCTGGCCGCGCAGGAACTGCGCCTCACACTGGAACTGGAAAGTTTTTCGGCACGTAATCAAAAATCAAAAATCAGCAATCAACAATTTCTTCGCACCCTGCGCCTGCCCCTTCCCATGCTCGACAGCAAAGTGTTTCTAAAATTGTTGCAACTGGATTTGAATGCGCATCCTCCGGGCGCGCCCATCGTAAAGATCCATCTGGCGGCCGAACCGGCGCGGCCACGTTCCGCGCAGGCCGGGCTGTTTCGGCCTCCATCGCCGGAACCGGAAAAACTGGAACTCACGCTCGCCCGCATTGCGGGGATGGTCGGCGAGGACAATGTTGGCGCGCTGGAGTTGCTCGACACCCATCATCCCGAGGGTTTTCGCATGCGGCGCTTCGTGGCCGAGGTCCCACGAAAGAGTGAGCGCGAGAAGGCGCCCGATGCCGCAGAAGAACAATCGCCGGTCACGGCTCTACGCCGCTTTCGTCCGCCACTGCGCGCCCATGTGACTCTGGAAAACGGCCAGCCCGTGCATTTGGTTTGTCAGAAGAAAGATGTGCAGGGCGATGTGCTCTGGCGAGCCGGCCCCTGGCGCTTTTCCGGCGACTGGTGGGAGCGGGAAGCCTGGTCGCGCGACGAGTGGGACATTGCACTTCAAAACAACGCTCTGCGGAATGGCGATGCCGTCTCTTTCTGCCGCCTCGTGCACGATCTGCTTGGCGGCGGCTGGTTCGTCGAAGGAACGTATGACTGAAGAGAAGTACTCAGTTGTCAGTACTCGGTACTCAGTTAAAACACTTGCCTTAACTGAGTACTGAGTACTGGGTACTGTGTACTTGTACATCGAACTCCACGCCCGCTCGGCTTTCAGTTTTCTCGAAGGTGCTTCCCTGCCTGAGGAACTGGCCGCAGTGTGTGCACAGCTGGGCATGCCTGCTATGGCGCTGCTGGACACTGACGGCGTATATGGCGCGCCGCGCTTCCACCTGGCCGCGAGTAAAGCAAAGATCAAAGCTCACATTGGCGCAGAAGTAACGACAAATGTTTTTTCACCACGGAGACACCCTTCGACTCCGCTCAGGGCAAGCTCCGACACAGAAACAAACAATCAACAATCGACCATTAGAAATCAAAATACGAATTCCTCCGTGTCTCTGTGCCTCTGTGGTGAATTCCGTCTTCCCCTGCTCGTCTCTTCGCGCACCGGCTACCAGAATCTTTGCCGGCTGATCACCAAAATGAAGTTGCGTGCAAAAAAAGGCGAAGGCGCGGTCACGGAAGAGGAGTTACAAGAAAATGCTTCCGGCCTCATCTGCCTCACGGGCGGGGCGGAAGGCCCACTGACAGCGGGCTTGCGGCAAGGTGGCATCGAAGAAGCCCGGCGGCGCATCGATCAACTAGCCGGAATTTTCGGGCCGAGCAACGTCTACGTTGAACTGCAGCGTCATTTCCAGCGCGAAGAAGAATCCCGCAACCGTGCCGCAATCGATGTCGCCCGCTCGCTGAATCTTCCTCTGCTGGCTACCAACGGAGTCTGCTACGCCACTGCCAAAGCTCGCGAACTTTGCGACGCATTCACAGCGATTCGTAATCACCGCACGCTGGCCACCACCGGACGTCTGCTGGCGCGCAACTCCGAGCGCTTTCTGAAATCCGCGCAGGAAATGCGGCAGCTTTTTGCCGACCTGCCGGAAGCCCTCGGCAACACGCTGGAACTTTCTTCGCGCCTGGAATTCACGCTGAACGATCTGGGCTACGAATTCCCGCGCTATCCCGTGCCCGAAGGCGAGACCATGAATTCATTCTTGCGCGAGCGCGCCTGGGAAGGATTTCGCCAGCGCTACGGCCGTGCCGCGCTTGACATGCAAACCCGCGCCCGGCGCCAGATTGAGCGCGAACTGAATCTCATCGAGAAGCTCAAGCTGGCGGGATATTTTCTGATTGTATGGGATCTCATCCGCTACTGTCGCGAGCAGAATATTCTTGTCCAGGGGCGCGGATCGGCCGCCAACAGCGCCGTCTGTTACTCGCTCGGCATTACCGCGGTCGATGCCGTCAGCATGGAGTTGCTCTTCGAGCGTTTTCTTTCCGAAGAACGCGGCGAATGGCCCGACATCGATCTCGACCTGCCCAGCGGCGACGAGCGTGAAAAAGTTATTCAGTATGTCTATAAGCGTTATGGCGAGCGCGGCGCCGCCATGACCGCCAACGTCATCACTTATCGTAACCGCATGGCGGCGCGCGAAATGGGCAAGGCGCTGGGGTTCGATCTGGAAACGCTGCAGAAAATTTCCGCGGCCGTCGCCACTTGGGAATTTCGCGACGAAAACGACGCGCTCGACCGCCGCTTCCACGATGCCGGACTCGACCTGAACCATCCTCGCCTGCGCAAATATTACGAACTCTGCCTTGCCGTGCAGGACATGCCGCGCCATCTCGGGCAGCATTCGGGCGGCATGGTCATTTGCCAGGGACAACTCGATTCTGTTGTGCCGCTCGAACCCGCGTCCATGCCCGGCCGCGTCGTGGTGCAGTGGGACAAAGAAGATTGCGCCGACATGGGCATCATCAAAGTCGATCTGCTCGGCCTGGGCATGATGGCTGTGCTTAAGGATTCGATCGAACTGATTCGCGACCACTATCACGAGGAGGTGGATCTCGCGCATCTGCCGCAGGATGATCCACCGGTTTATTCCGCGCTGCAGCAGGCCGACACCATCGGTCTGTTTCAAGTGGAGAGCCGGGCGCAAATGTCGTGTTTGCCGCGCCTGCGTCCCATGCGCTTTTACGACATTGTGGTGCAGGTCGCGATCATCCGGCCAGGGCCGATCGTGGGGCAGATGGTGAATCCTTTTTTGCAACGCCGCCAGGGGCGCGAAGAAGTGACGTATCCGCATCCTTCACTTGAGCCCGTGCTGAAACGCACGCTCGGCGTTCCGCTGTTTCAGGAACAACTGCTGCGGCTGGCCATGATCGCGGCCAACTTCACTGGCGGCGAGGCCGAAGAACTGCGGCGCGCCATGGGGTTCAAACGTTCGCAGGCGCGCATGCGCGAAATCGAAGCCAAGCTGCGCGCCGGCATGACGCACAACGGCATTCCGCAGAAGGCGCAGGAAGAAATTATTCTCTCCATTACTTCGTTCGCGCTCTACGGATTTCCTGAATCGCACGCCGCCAGCTTTGCGCTGATCGCCTATGCCAGCGCTTATCTGAAATGCCATTACCTGGCCGCATTTACCGCCGCGCTGCTCAACAACCAGCCCATGGGATTTTATTCTCCGGCGACCATCGTGAAGGATGCGCAGCGGCACGGATTGAAAATGCTGCCGGTGGATGTGACATGCTCGGAATGGAAATGTACTTTGGAATTGGATTGCGTGGAGCGGGCGCCCGCACAGCGTGGGCGGGACGCCCACGCGATAGGCGGCAAGACGCCGGCGCTACGCATGGGCTTGCGCTACGTTCGCGGATTGCGCGAGGAAGCCGCCCGGTCCCTGATCCTCGAACGTACAATCGCACCATTCACTTCCATTCACGATCTCACGCGACGCGTTCCTGAATTGCGCAAGGATGAACTCACCACGCTGGCGGAGATTGGCGCGCTGAATGCAGTTGCCAGCGGTCAGTGGCCAGTGGCCAGTGGCCACGGATCTCCACGGATTTCCACCGATTCAATCCACAGTTCGATCAACAATCAAGAATCAACAATCAGCAATTCTCGGCACTCGGGACTTGGAACTCGCAACTCTTTCCACCGGCGCGACGCGCTCTGGCAGGTGGAGAGCGCCGTCCGCGGCGCGGGGCCGCTGCTCGAAGCCCAGCCTGAGCCCGATTCGCCTTCCCCGCTTCGGCCCATGAATCACGAAGAGCGGTTGGTCGCCGATTTCCACGGCACCGGACTGACTATTGGTCCGCATCCCATGGCCTACCGCCGCGAGTGGCTCAACGCCATGGGCATTCGCCGCGCCAGCGAACTGCGCGACCTGCCCAACGGCAAGCGACTGCGCATTGGCGGCTGCGTCATTACTCGCCAGCGCCCCGGAACCGCCAAGGGATTCGTGTTTGTCAGTCTGGAAGATGAAACCGGTGTGGCCAATGCCATCATTACGCCCGACCTGTTTCACCGCAATCGGCTGCTGCTGGCCAGCGAGCGCTTTCTCGCTATTGAAGGCATCCTGCAGAATCAGGACAACGTCATCTCGGTCCGGGCCGAACGGGTGCTTCCCTTGTTTGTTACGAAAGCCGAAACCATTTCGCACGACTTCCATTGAGCGCTGCAGTTCCTGCTAACATGCTGGCCGCAAAAGGGAGGCACCGCCATGGCCGACAATATTCTCAACCTCGCCGCCAACCTCGCCCGCACCGAGCAAACCCGGCTGCAGCGGCAACAGATCAACCAGGAGCGAAGTGACCGGATCGCGCGGCACAAGCAGGCCATCGCAACCCGCAGGCAGGCGCTCGCCGCCGCTCCGGGAGCGCCCCGGTCTCTGAATCTGTTTGCCGATGGTGATTCCTGGTTCGATTACCCGCTCCCGGCTCTCGCCCGGAATGACGTAATTACTTCCATCGGCAATCATGGCGGACCGCAGCCTCTCATCCTGAACCTGGCTCACTACGGGGACGAGGCCCGCGACAATCTCGGAGTCGAACAACGGCAACGCATTCAAGACAATCTGAAGGACGCAGACAACGGCATCTTCGACGCCATCCTGTTTTCCGGCGGAGGCAATGACACCGTGGGCAATCAATTCTGTCTCTGGCTGCAGAACTACGCTGACGGAATGACGCCCGCGCAAGGCATTAACGGGCCGCGTCTGGACGCGGTGCTGGGAGTGGTTCGCAGCGCTTATGAAGATCTGATAACCGTTCGGAATCAGTTTGCGCCGCAGTGTCCGCTGTTCATCCACGCTTACGACTTTGCCATCCCCAGCGGCGTGGGAGTCTGCGATGACATCATTGGCCCGTGGCTGAAGCCGTCGCTCGACTATCGCGGCTGGACGGACAAGCCGACCGCGACCCAGGTGGTGAAAGAATTTCTGCTGAAGTTTCGCAGCACGCTCACCCAGATCGCGGCCGCTCACCAGAATGTGGTCTTTGTGGAAACCCAAGGCACGCTCGCCGCGGACGATTGGGCAAACGAATTGCATCCCACACCGCCGGGGTTTGACAAGATCGCCACGAAATTTCTGGCCGCGCTGAGGACAGTCTTTCCCGGACGAATCTAGCCCCCGGCAAATCTAGCATCGACAGATTCAGCGCCGTTTATTTGCCCGTGTAGCTCACTCGCCAGATCGAGTTCGAGCCGTCGTCGCTCACCAGCAGCGAACCATCGGGCGCAACCGTGATACCGACGGGACGGCCCCACACATGCCCATCGGGCAGGACGAAGCCGGTCAGGAAATCCTGGTACTCGCCGGAGGCATGACCGGTCTGATGCAGGGGCACGCGAATTACTTCATAGCCCACGCGGACCGACTTGTTCCAGGAGCCGTGTTCCGAAGCAAACAGTTCGCCGCTGTATTCCGCGGGAAACTGCTTGCCCTGGTAGAAAGTGAATTCGAGAGACGCGTTGTGCGGCTGCAGCAGAACATCGGGAACGATCACCTTGTCCTTCAATTCGGGATGCTTGCCCTTTTGCCGCGGATCCTGGTTGGCTCCGATATACCACCAGGGCCAGCCGTAGAATCCGCCCTGCTCGACATGCGTGATGTAGTCCGGCACGAGGTTGTCGCCCAGCGCGTCGCGTTCGTTGACCGAGCACCACAGCTCGCCGGTTAACGGATTCACTGCGATGCCGCCGCCGGCATTGCGAATGCCGTAGGCATACACCTGCAGCTGGCAATTCGCCACGTCGCACCACAAAATGTCGGCACGATTTTTTTCGCCGGGATGAGTATCGGTATCGTCGTCATTCGAGGCGGAGCCTACGGCGACGAACAACATTTTTCCATCCGAAGAGAATTCGACAGCGCGCGTCCAATGCCCGCCGCCCGAAGGCAGGTCGGCGATGTGCTGGGAAGCGCCGCTGGCTTGCAAATCTCCGTTGTGGTAGGGGAAGCGAATCACTTCGTTGGTGTTGCCCACGTAAATCCATTGCGGATCGGGTCCGGGCGGATAAAACGCAATCCCGTAAGGTTTTTTCAAGCCTTTCGCGAAAACCTGCACCTGCTCCGGCTTGCCGTCACTGGTCATTCCCCGAAAAACTCTGATGCGCCCGGGATCGCTCTCGGCCAGGAAGATGTCGCCGTTCGGAGCGGTCCGCAGCAGACGCGGATTGTCGAGCCCGGTGGTAAAGAGTTCCACCTTAAAGCCGGCAGGCGCCACCGGCCAGGCGTTCTGCGGACGCTCCACCATCTCCGGGCCGCTATTCGACGATGAAGTCGCATAGGGCTGGGGAAGATCTTTGGGCGTGATCTTGCGAGTCGTACCTGGCGTCTCATACCGGAAATCGGTGAAAGGAGCGTTGGGGGACGCGTCTTTGATTTTGCCGGTATCGACTTCGGCCGCCGGGGCCGCACTGGCAGCCGCCTTGCCGGACGCCATGGCTTCGACGTAAGTCACGACTTGCCATCGTTTCTCTTCGGGCAGCGCCGCCCATGACGGCATTCCGCTGTCCGCGTCGCCCTTGGTGACGAACCAGAAGATCTCGCCCGGGGTCACGCCCTGCAGTTTGCCATCCACCAGAGACGGAACGTTGCCCGTGCCGTGGCCGGTTTTTCCGTGACAAGCCAGGCAGTTGCGGGCATAAACCGTCTTGCCCGCATCTGCAGCTGCGGGCTGCCCCTCCAATGGATTCTTCTGGGCTTTTGCCGAGGCGGGCGCGTCGTGAAACGGCTTGTTGTCGGCTAACAAAGTCGCAACCAACAAGAAGGACGAGAGAACTGCCGGAGTGATCCTGCTGGCACCTGAGAGCATAAGCATCCTCACGAGGAACTTTTCACACTTAGATTAGACGCTCGCCGCAAAAGATGCGAGTCCAACGGCTGATTGACCTCTCCCAAATCATCTCCAGACGGCAGCTTGGTGGCGGGCAGAAGTCAGACGGGCCGCGACCGGACGAAGGCGAATCGCTCCTTCAGACGCAGAAAGGGCGCCTCGTAGAAACGATACGACAGGGAAGCCATCAGCAGCGTCAACGCCAAACCCAGCCACCAATATAGGATGAACTTCTCCCAGTTCCGGGCGTATCCGCCGACCAGCTTGTCGGCCAGGTACAGAGCCAGCATGTGAAACACGTACAATCCGTAGGAGATTTTCCCCAGGTACCTGAGCCAGCGCGGCGAAACGCCAATGCCGTACACCGAGATGAAAATGAGCCAGCTGCCCAGCGCGATGGCAGGATAACCAATCGCCATGAACGCCACGGTCAGGTGAAAGTAGTGCCCGGCCAGCAGCCACACCGCGACCCCCAGGAGCAAGCTGGCCAGGCGCAGGAACCATCCCAGTTGCAAGTGCTTTTTCCGCAGGATCACGGCCGTGGCGATTCCCCAGGCTAAGGGGTCAAGCCTAGTAATGGTGTTGGTGGAAATTTCTACGTCGGAATGACGCTGCAGGGCATATTTCAGGAGAACCAGCCGGCCAATCTCGGCTACAACCAGGAGCAGGCCGCTGGCCAGCAGTAGTGTCTTGGCTCGGCGGGCACAGGAGATGAGTGTGGGCCAGAACAGATAGAACTGTTCTTCAAAACTCACGCTCCACAGCGGATTCATGACGGACTGGGGAAAACCTACGAACGAGGTCATCCAATTTCCCGACAAGAGCAGAAAGGCGACTACGTAGCGCAGGGGAAATGTCTGATTCGGATCGAGCAGGGGCAAGACCGCGCCAATCAGCACGGCCAGAAAATACAAAGGCCAGATTCTCAACATGCGCCGGACATAGAAAGACCGGAGATGGACTGACCCGAACTGTTCTCTCTCGCGGAGCAGGAGTTCCGTAATCAGATAGGCGCTCAGCAGAAAGAACAGGTCGACGCCGAAACTTCCCGCCCGCGCAGCGCTTGCCAGAAACGCCCCGAACGGGATGTGCCGAGCCGCATAATAATCGGTCTCGTGAGCGAATGTATGGTGAACAAATACCGCAAAGAAGGCGAAGAAGCGCAGGCAATCCAGCTCGGGCCGGTAAAAGCGCTGGGCAGTTGACGCGGAGGCGGCATCCCTGTTTTTATTATCGTTCTTATTATCGAAGACTGCTGCGGTGGACATTCGGTCGGGAGATTCTAACACTCTCCATAAGTGTCCTCCTGCCCTCGGCGGGCAGATTTCTTGAATGTAAATCCTTGCAAGCATTCTTTACGCAGTATTCAAATTGGCCGCCAGCGTCCGCACAGGATCGGCCAACGGCGCCGGGTTTGGGCCTTTTTTCATCCGATATTCATATTTGCTTCAACTTGCCGTAACCTATCCAGACTAGATTACGTGGTTGTAATCTCCCGCCAGACGCGAGTTTCGCCTTTCGGCCCTCGGCGGGCGAATTCAGTACCGCACTCCGCCGGCGACGATGTGCCGCCATAGCTTTGAACCCCTGCCAGCCAGCATTGGAGCTTCTCAGAAGGAAACTGATGGAGGATATCCACGATTCAAGTCAACAAGGTCACCTAAGTTCTGTAGTCCTGACCTGTCTGCTGGTTGCGGTGATGCGCGGACAGGCACAGATTTTGACAGGGATGTAGCTTGACTAGCGGTGGGACCTCCAAGGAAGATGAGCAGCCTGCCCATGACCACTGTTTTGTGCTCGCGTGGCAAAGCGGCTTGCAGGTTGAGCCTACCCAGGTTTTCTTCAGGCGCCAGTACGATCCACAATAGTAGAGAGTTATCTCGCCATTCTTTTGAGGTTCTTGCCAGACTCAGCCGGCAGAAACGCAAGAGGTCCTTATCAATGAAAATCGACTCGAAATCGAAAACGATCCTTGCCCTCGTCCTCTCGGGACTGCCGGGCCTGGTCGTAACCCGCGTAGTTGTCGCTGCGCTCTTCGTGCTGGCGAGCATGCTTCAGCTGCCCGCGCAGAATGCCGTGCTAACCGGCGCCATCGGCGGCCGCATCACTGACAAAACAGGAGCCATTGTGCCGGGAGTGTCGGTGGAGGTGCGCAATCTGGCGACTGGAGTGCCCCAGTCCGCGGTGACGAACCACGCGGGAATCTACCAGTTCCCGGTCCTCATGCCGGGAACGTATTCGGTCACGGCGTCTGGCAAAGGATTTCGAGGGGTTGAGGCTTTGGTGCGTGTGCTGGTGGGAAATACTACGCTGCAGGACCTCAGGCTGGAAGTGGGAACTGGCGGGGAAACAGTAAAGGTTACGGGGACGACGCCACTCTTGCGGCCGGCGGAATCCTCGGCCAGCACTGTGCTGGACCGGTCTTTCATGGATAACCTGCCGCTCAACGGACGAAAATACACCAATTTTATGGTGCTCACGCCGAATACCAGCTACGACGGCGACACCGGGTTGGTGAGCATTGCCGGACAACAGGGCGGCGAGGATTCGGGATACGCCAACGGAAATGGATCGAGCGCTTTTACCGTGGACGGAAGCAACGCCACGAACAACTACTTCGCCGATATTGTGGGCCGTAATCGCATCCCATACCTGTATGGGGAAGACTCGATTCAGGAGTTTCAAGTCGCGGTCAGCCCGTATTCGGCGGTTTATGGCGGGGGAGCGGGTTTCGTGAATGCAGTGACCCGATCCGGCGGCAATGAGTTCCACGGCAGCGCGTTTTATTACAACCGGAACTCCGCGACGGGCGCCAACGACGCTCTCGATGAAGCCGCCGGCAATCCGAAGCCGGAGGATGATCTGCAGCAATTCGGCGCCGGAGTGGGCGGGCCGATCCTGCGCGATCGTTTATGGTTCTTCGCGGACTATGAGCAGCAACTGCGGAACAACCCGATTTCCGTCATCAACCCCGCGCTGGACGCCACCCAACCCGGTTTCTTGTCGTCGAACTTCGGCATCCCGGATGGGACTCCCCTGCCAACACCCACCGGAAATTTGCCTGTGCCTGGAAACGAGATCGCTCCGGATGCAACTCCCGGTTCGCCGTACCTGCAACAAGTGTCGAACGTCATCTTTGGGCTGAACTCCAATCTGGGTCAGAAGGCAAGAAAGGGCAACGATTGGGTGATTACGCCGCGGCTGGATTATCAACCCAGTTCCCGCGATGGCCTGTTCCTCACTTTGAATTGGAATCGCTTCAACTCCCCTGGAGGCGTCATTCTTGACCCTACGGTGGGTAACTATGGGACGCAAACGCTGGCCAACGCCTATGTGCGCACCTTCCAAACCAGCGTGGGATGGACGCACTCGTTCTCTTCCCGAGTGTTGAATGAATTCCATGCGGCCACGTCGCAGGACAATGAAATTTCGACCCCTAGCGGCTTAGCTCCCAACACGCCTACGATCATTCTGGACAGTCCGGCGTTTACTGAGGGAAACGCCGCGTTTTCCATCGGGAGAGTGTTTGAAAGGCAGTACTCGATCGCCGAACGTATCGACTACGTGGTGGGCAAGCACACGCTGCAGTTGGGTTTTGATTGGAATCGTTCGTGGGATGCGGACACCGATGATGGCGGCGCCGACCCGAACGAAGCCGTCGACTTCGGGTCGCCGCTGGGACTCTACGAATTTCCCAGTCTCGAAGCGCTTGCGCTCGGAGAGTACAGCAATTTCAGCCAAGCCGCGGGCCAGCCGAGGTTTTCTTTTGCCGTTCCTTACTACGGGTTCTACGCGCAGGACACCTACCGCGTCTTGCCGAAATTAACGCTCGAACTGGGCTTGCGCGAGGACTTCCAGGTGTATCCGCAGCCCGCTGCAAATCCAAACTTCCCAGTAGTCGGCCAGTACACGAATTTAACCGGCCAGTATCCGAACCAGTTTCAACGCCTGGCTCCGCGTTTCGGATTTGCCTGGCAACCGATAGAAAAAACCGTGGTTCGGGGAGGGTTCGGGATGTTCTATACGAACATGAACGGCCTAAACTACCGGAACACGGTGATCTCGAACGGACTAGCGTCACAGCAGTCGGAGGTAGGCGCGGTCTTTAATCCGGCGCTGGCACCTGGTCAACAGGTGCCCTCGAGCGACCCGGTGAGCGGGAACGTTTATGGACCAACGTTTCCCGCTATCCTTCCGTCGAATTCGCCTTTGTTCCAGGCTGCTCCGGACATTTCGCTGGTCTCGCCACAATTCCGGGTGCCCTACATTCTGCAGGGAAGTTTGCAGATTGAGCGCGAGCTGGGCCAGAACACAACGTTCAGCATCGGCACCATGTTCAATCATGGGGTACACATCCTCTCCGGCAGCGCCTATGACTTAAACTTGATGCCCTTGACGGGGACCACGACGTACTACGTGTGTCCTCCCAACACGACCACGCTGCCCTGCAGCGGTCCCACCTACGTGCTGCCGAACATGGATCAGGCCCTGCTCCCGGAAGGCAACCTGACCTCCCAGTTCGGCGAGATCAACGAACTGATCAGCCCGGCACAGAACTACTACAACTCTTTCTTCGCGCAGCTGCAACGGCGGATGTCGCACGGACTTTCTCTGCAGGCTTCTTACACCTTCGCGAAAAGCATCATGCTCGACGGCATGGACTTCAATAATCAGTTCGACTTCAGCAATACCCATGCTCCTTCGCTGCTGGACCAGCGGCAACGGTTCACTCTGGCCGCTGTCTACAAGCCGCAACTCGAAAGGCTGATCAGTCCGGGCAGCGCCCGCACCCTGCTTTCCGGCTGGATGATCACCAGCGTGATGGAGTTTTCCTCCGGACGTCCGTATGCGGGATTGCTCAACCCGGCATGCACCACGACGCTGAACAACAATCTCACCACTCCGAGCGACAACGTAAACCTGAGTGCTTCGCCCAGTTGCGGAATCCTCTTGGGCGGCGCGCTGGTTGGGAATAGCAACCTCAACGATACCGCCTTTAACCAGGACACTGCGAACACCGCGGGGGGCATCAATGGTGCGGGCCCAACTCCGGGTATCGGGCTGAATTCTTTTTATGGTCCGTGGCTGGAGAGGATCGACGTAGCCGTGGGGCGCCGCTTCGCAATCCGCGAAGGCAAAGAACTGGAGTTTCAGGCGCAGGCATTCAACGTGTTCAATCATCCTAACTATTACGTCCAGAACGGAGACGGGATCAACCAGATCCAGTACAACCCGTATGGCGGCAGCTGCGGGGACGGCATGTCACAGACCCAGACGTGCTATCTGGTTCCGAATTCAGGTCCGGGGAACTTCGGCGCTTATCAGGAAATCAGCCCCGACGGGCTTCCCCGGATATTGCAGTTTTCCGTGAGATTTACGTTCTAGGCGGGTTACTTATGAGAATTCTGGTCATTGAAGACGAAGTCAAGACTGCCAAGTTCCTGAAGAAGGGACTGAACGAGGCGGGGTTCGTAGTGGATGTCGCCATCGACGGATTGGATGGCCTGCACCTGGCGCTGGAACTAGAGTTCGATCTGGTCATTCTCGATGTCATGCTGCCGGGACTGGATGGTTGGCAAATCCTGACCCGCTTGCGCCAGGAAGGGCGGCGCGCGCTGGTGCTGTTTCTGACCGCGCGTGATGCGATCCACGAACGAGTACGGGGATTCGAGCTGGGCGCGGACGACTATCTGGTGAAGCCATTCGCTTTTTCCGAACTGCTAGCCCGGGTGCGGTCACTGCTGCGCCGTGGGCCTCTGCGGGTGCAAGAGGCACTGCGCCTGGCCGACCTGGAAATCGATTTGCTGCGCCAGCGGGCCACCCGCGCTGGGCAGCGCCTGGAGCTGACTTCCAAAGAGTTTCTTCTCTTATCGCTGCTGGCGCGGCGCAAGGGCGAGGTGCTGTCGCGCACTCTGATCGCCGAAGCGGTCTGGGACATGAACTTCGACAGCGACACCAACGTCGTCGACGTGAATGTGCGCAGGCTGCGCAGCAAAGTGGACGATCCTTTCCCACTGAAGTTGATCCATACGGTGCGGGGCGCCGGCTATGTCATGGAATCCGGCCATTAGATTAGTGCCTGCCTCACGCCTGTGGGGAACTTTGGCGTTCCGGTTGACGGCGGGCTACGCCCTGGCCGGGTTGCTTCTGGTGTTCGCCGCGACCGCCAGTCTTTATTTTGTGCTGGTCGGCGAACTGGAAAAAAGTAACGACTTATTCCTCGCTGACAAAGTACACGTGCTGCGCACTATGTTGCGCGAGCGACCCGACGACTCCGATGCACTGCGCGAGGAAGTCGAGCTGGAGTCCGCGGCGCGACGCTACGAGCAGTTCTACATTCGCCTGCTGGATGAAAACAACACTCCCCTGTTGATGACGCCGGGCATGGCCGATCAATTGGACCTGACACAATTGGCCAATCAGACGCAAAGCCGCCCGGGTCGCACGATTCGAATGAAAGGCAGGAACGGACAGGCCTTTCGCGTGACCAGCACATCGGCGCCGGTCGGTCCGGCTGCAACGGAAACCGACACTATTCAGATTGCGATCGACGTCTCGCACAACGAAGCGCTGCTGGCACGCTACCGCTTTTGGTTCGGAGTCATTCTGCTGGCGACCTTCGCCATTTTTCCCTTGGTCGGCTACCAGATTGCCCGGCACGGCATTCGCCCAGTGGAGGAAATGGCCACCACGGCGCGCCACATCAGTTCGACGAACCTGCGCGAACGCATTCTCCCGGAGGGCTATCCGTTCGAGTTGGCGTCCTTGGCCAGCACTTTCAACCAGATGCTGGACCGGCTGGAGGAATCGTTCGAACGTATTTCCAGATTCTCGGCCGACATTGCGCACGATCTGCGCACGCCGGTGAATAACATTCGCGGCGAAGCGGAAGTGGCGCTGGCCCGGGCGCGAAGCGCCGGCGAATATCGCGATGTGATCGAGTCCTGCCTGGAAGAAGCGGTGCGCCTCTCGGACCTGATCGGCGACTTGCTGTTTCTCGCCCGTGCGGAGAGCCCATTGGCGCACTTGCGCCGCGAGCGCGTGGATGTGGGCGAACTGCTGGGCGGGGTGAGGGAATATTACGAAGCCTCGGCAGCCGACGGCGGAGTCTCGCTGACTACGTCCGTCGCCAATCAACCGGTGATCGCCGAACTGGACCGCACGCTCTTGCAGAGAGCAGTGGGCAACCTGGTTTCCAATGCCCTGGCGCATACCCCACCCGGCGGGACGGTCGTGTTGGGAACGGCCATTGATTCCGCGAAGAATGATTTCGCGCAGCCGGATGGTTCGAACCCGGACTCTCCGAACAAGGATGCTTCGAACGGGAAGTCCTCGAACACCGATTCCGCCAACGAGAATAGTTTCACCGTTCGCATCGAAGTCTCCGACACCGGCGTCGGCATTCCCACCGAAGCCCTGCCCAGAGTTTTTGATCGCTTCTTCCGGGTCGACTCGTCGCGTTCCAAAGGCTCCGGGGGCACGGGCCTGGGACTGGCGATTGTGCAGAGCATTGCGCAGTTGCACGGCGGCAAGGTGGAGATTGCGAGCCAACTGGGGCAGGGCACACGAGTCACGCTGCACATGCCGTCATCTTCGTCTCCCCTTTCTGCGAGCAGCAAATAGTTCGCGGTCGAGCTTTCTTCCTACTCGAGACTGGAGATAGCCATTTCCTGAAATGCACGCTGTGGACTCTCGGAACAATCCCCCTCACATGCCACCATGAAGATGGTGATCATGTCGCGAGAAGGGAAGATCCATTCCTGGGTTCCGAACGCGCCTCCGTGGCCGAAAGTTCCGAGGGGAAGCAAGCCCAGAACTCCGGTCGGCCTGCTGATGATTTCCCAAGCCAGCCCGTAGTCGGCACCGGGATACCAACCGGCCTCCATGCCTGAGGTTTGCACTTGCCGCATGGCTTCAAGGGTTGCGGGAGAAAGAAAGCGAATGCCTTTCCAGGTCCCGCGATTCAGAATCATCTGGCAGAAATGTGAGAGGTTTTCCGCCGTGGAGAATAGTCCGTATTCAGGTCCAGGATATTTCGCGCCTTTGCGGAAGGCGCCCGGGTCGCCGCCCAGGATCTGAGCCCCGGCGCGAATCATTTTGCCGTCTTTTTTCTGGGGCATGTAGACGATTGCAATCCGGTCTTGCTTGTCCGCGGGCGGATAGAAGAACGTATCCTTCATTTGCAGCGGCTGCAGCAAACGGCTTTGAATAAAGCTCTCATAGGATTGGCCGGAAACGACCTCGATGATGCGGCCGAGGGTTGCGAATCCGGTGTTGCTGTAGAGCCACTTCGTGCCGGGCTCGAATTCGAGCGGTTCTTTGGCGAATGAGGCCACGGCTTCCGCCAGCGTGTGATCCATCTTCCAGTGGACGTCCTTCATGTCGCCCTGAGGCATCTGGCGCATTCCGGAAGTGTGCGAGAGCAGGTCGGCGATCCGGATCGGGCGGGAAGGCTTCTTCGGCCATCCATTGACGTTGACCGTCTGGTCGCGAAACTCCGGCAAGTATTTTTGCACTTCGTCGTAGAGATTGATCTTGCCTTCTTCGCACAGCATCATGATGCCGACGGCGGTAATCGGCTTGGTCATGGACATGATCTGAAAGATTGAGTCTTCGCGCATGGGACGGTTGGCTTCGATGTTCTGCAATCCCACCGCTGTCTTCTGCACAACACTACCGCCGCGCAGGACCATGGTCACGATTCCGGCGGCATCGCCGGCGTTTACATACTCCTGCATTCGTTGCTGAATTTTGGCGAGGCGCTGTGGGTCGAAGCCGTTCTGAGGCTTGTCGTCCGCTGCGGACAGTGGCAGAGCCAGGAGGGCCAGCGCGAGGGCCGCGGACACCCTCCGAAAACTCGAACGTCTACTCGAAGATCGAAAAATCATAAACTTCCGGAACGAAAGCTGCCGCAGTTCCATGTTTAGCCCTTTCGAGAGTCTATGCAGTATCCGCTGTGTTGAGCGAGGATACTTATACTCCTTAAGATCGACGGATCAGCCGTTGCGTCTAAACGTCCGGACGCAGGTTGGGGCGCAGGGTGAGTGTGCCGTCATCATTCAGCTTCTGGTGGCAGGCCCAGCGCACTGGATAACGCATACCCTTCACCTCGATCTCGGCTTTGAGTTTCAGTCCCTGCCATTTCGTGCCTTGCGGCAGGACAAACTGCGCCTGCCGGATTTTCCCCGGCACAGGATATCCGGCATCCAGGCAACCGCTCTTGAGCGTCCTGCCGTCTTCACTCTCGACGCTCACGCGCAGGACGCCCGGAACGCCGGCAATGCCGTCATTGGCGAAGCCGACAATCAGGCCCAGATAACCTTTGTCCGTGTAGCTCCAGATGAAAGACGGCCGCACGCGGTAGCCGATGCGGCGATTGATTCGATCGAACGCTGCCGGATAAGCCTGGTAGTAGCTCATCAGATTCTTCGCGCTGATCTGATGAAAGTTCCACAGCGACCAGTAATTCGCCCCGATATCCATCACATGAGCGATCATGTTCTCTGCCGGGGAAATGCCTTCCTGTGCGGTGCTGGGATCGGGAGGCTTACCCGGAATACCCTGCTCGAGCAAGGCCGCGATCCAGGGCGGGCGATTGCTGAGCGCCTCAATCTGCTCGTTCTCAATGAAGATAGTGTCGCTGCGAATCCAATTGTTGCTGCGGACCGTGCGGTCCAGCATTTCAGAATTACCCACGCGGCTATAGTCCGGTTGAGTGTTGGTCAGGAGCGGAGTCTTCTTGAAATTTTCGAGCTGGACTTCGAGCATGTTGATCCAGGTCCGCTCTGCGGTCCGGTAGTCGGGGAAAGGATTGTTGGCGAATGGCCAGGTGTGACCTTCACCCCAGAAGCCGTACATGAAAGTATCGACAAACTCGATGAGCGGGTTGCCGTCGAATTCCGCGGCCAATTGTCCAACCAGTTCTTTGAATGCCTGCTGGAAAAAAGGATCGTCGTAGCGGGGCTGGTAGCGCGAATGCGGGTTCTGCAAATATCGTTGTGCTTCTTTACTGCTTTCCTGGTCGCTCAGGATCAGATCCACTTTCGGCACTTTTTCGAGAACAAAATCCGGGAGGGCCGCCGCGTGGGTATAGTCCGGAGCGCACATCTGAATGCGCAGTCCAACCCGCTTGTTGTTTTTCTTCGCCAAATCAAAAACCAGCTTCACGTAATCGGGCATGTCCAGGTGTCCGGGCCGCGGCTGCACTTCTCTCCAGGTGGGACGGATATAAAGCTGCTGTCCCAGGGGGAATCGAACCAGGTCTTCAATCGCCTGGGAAATATTGTCTGACTTGATTTCCGCGGTGCCACTGTCGGCGGTGATGTAGGTGACCAGTCCCATGCCATAGTTCGAGGCGACGTTCGAGGCGACGTTCGAGGCGACGTTCGGCACGACGTCTTCCGTAGAGGTAGTGGTCATCACCACGTCGTCCGAGGGAATGACGGCATCGGGCGGGTACTGCGGGAACGGCCCCTGGTTGAGGCGATCGGACACCGGCGGGCCAGAACCGAAATCGTACTTGGCCCAGTTGTGCGCAGGGACGAAGGCGTGCGCCTTGCCAGCGCCAAGCTCCGCTGCGACGGCCAGTGCAACACCGCTCTTGAGAAAGTCTCTGCGCTGCATTGAGATTCTTCCTCCTTCCCTTCTTCCTTGCGAATTCGCCGCGCAGCCGGCAAATCGGTTTCAACGTACCGGTTCGCTGACGTGGGCACTGGTTGCCGCCTTCAGCGGTCGGCAGGGTCGCGGAAGCGCTGATTATCCGTCAGGTTTGGTAACGCATGCAGACTGCCCGTCACTTTGACGGAGAAGTTCTGGACTGCAGGTACGCCATCCACGCCATCGACCGTCAGGCGAATGGTGAAGTCCGATGCCCGGGTGTAGGTGTAGGCGACCTTGGGGCCGGTTGCGCTGTTGCCGTCGCCGAAGTCCCAGTGATACCCGACCGCAGGCACACCGCCGGCGTCGGCCTGCGCCGAGAGATGGATGGTATCGCCGGCGTTGGCGACGGCGGGCACCTGCGCCTTCACGGTCGGCGCACTCGGCGAGACGTTGCCGTCGATGAGTTTAATGACTCTGACGGACTCGGGGAGTTGATTCTCAATCCGCACGGTGTCGCCGGCGAGCGCCACCGGCGCGCTCGGGTTGAGCACGTCCGCCGCAGTAAACGTGTGCCCGGCAGGCAAGCCGAGGTCAGTTAGTTTCAACTTGTGCGACCGCGAAGTCTTGGTCCAATTGAAGACGGTCAAGATGGACTGGCGCGGACTTTCCTGCAGAAAGAAGATGCTGGGTTGCTCATCCTCGGGCTCGTAGGTCATCAGATCGAGGGGCTTGGAGGCTCGTCCAATCTTGGGGATATTCAGCAAGTCCGGATTTTCCACCAACGCCAGACGATCCTGCTCCGACCCCAGCGTAAGCAGATCATCGCCAATCTCGTACATGCCGCCCGACACGGCGGAGAGCGCGATCGACGCCTGCGCGCCGGTCAGCGAAACTGGCGTCTGCGCCCGGCGATCTTCCAGCAGGTAACTGTCGGTGACGTTGAAGGCGTCGGGATCATCCACGAAGAAATTGTGCTGCATGTAGAACCGGGCGGCGATTCCGGGCGCAGCGTTCCGGGTTCTCTCAAAACTGTGCCCCGTGTCCACCGAGATGCGGCCGGTATCCACGATTCCCACCGGGTTGAGCATGGGACTTCCATCCTTGTCGAGGACCACGTCATCGCCCACGGTGTCACGAATGATCTGAAGGCCGATGCGCTGCGCTTCGAGCGTAGTGGTATTGGGCCGGTAGCGGTAGCCTTCGATCGCCGTAGTGTCCATGAAATCGAGCTTGATGAAGCGGACGCCCCATTCACGGGTCAGTGTCTTGTAAGTCTGGCGCAGATATTCCTGGGCTCCGGGATGAGTTGTGTCCAGCGCGTACAGCACATCCGTCTTCTGGCCCCAGACATCGCCAATGGGAATCGGTTCGCCCTTGGCGTTGTGTACCAGCCAATCCTTGTGGTGCTCGTAGACCCAAGCCCGGCCGGTGACTTCGAAAGGGCCAGTCCATATGCCGAGCGTCAGACCATCTCCGACAATGCGATGTCCGACGAAGCCCAGGCCGTCGGGGAATTGCGTGGCGTTGGCGGTCGAGTACTCGCCGCGGGCGTACTGGTAGCCTTCATCAATCTGGAAATATTTGTAGCCCAGCGACTTCAGATGTTCGGCTTGCCAGTCTGCATTGGCCAGGGTCTCGCCTTCGTTGATGGCCGCATAAAAGGCCGTCCAACTCCACCAGCCAATCGGAGTCTCGGTGGAGACGCGCGCGTGGTGCAACCGTCGAATCGCATCGCCGTAAGCTAACAGCTGATTGTGGTAGTCGGGCCCGGCCGCGAGCATCACGCGCTCGGAAGCCATCGCGGCTCCGGGTGCGAGCGGCAGACTCAGTTCGATCTGATCCTCCGCGGGAGCATCTTGCAGTGCAACTTCTTTTTGGATTTCCGTAGTCCCGGTAGAGTCAACATTAAAGGATGCAATTTTCGTTTCCGCTCCGGTGCCCGCAGCTTGCAGATGCAGCAGAGTCAGAAACCGGTCTGAGGTAAGCGCGCCCAGGAAAAGGCTCTGTTTGCTCTCCCGGTTATAGATGAGTTGACTCCCGGCGCCGCGATGCATCCCGCCAGGTGCTTTCCCCAGGTCGTAGAGCTGCAGGTCGGGCCAATCTTCGCTGAAACTGTCGGAGAGAATTCGATTGGCGACTGCGCGGCCACCCAGATTGAGCACGGGCTCGCCCACTGCCTCTACTCCTCGGATGGCCTGCACCGTCACTTCCTTTCCGGTGGTGTTTTGAACGGTGACCTGGACGGTAGCGTAAGGACGCTGATCGTAGAGCTGGACGGCATAAACCAGATCGGCCTTGCCCTCGAGTCCCCGGCAAGTGATGGTGATCACGCGGCCCGAACCAAGTTCATCAGTGAATGTGGATTCGGAAGCCTGGTGGCGCGGGTAATCGCTCGATCGCAGCCAATGGTGATCGACCTGAGCGGCCACGCGGCTGGTGAACACGGGCCGGCCGCCGCCCCGTACGGCGAGTTGATACGATCCGTCTTGAGCGTTGGCCGTCAGGGCGAGCTGGTCGTTGGTCAGTTGCTGAGCTAGGCAAGGTAAGGCCACAATCATTGCCCCAGTGAATATGACAACTGCGGTTCCCACTTTACCGAGCAGCCGACCCATCCGCTTCCACACGGAACCAGTCCCCCTTCGCGCGCAGCTTCCTCACTACGGAGGCCAATACTACACTGATGACGCAGAGCGCGGCTACCCGCGTCCTCTCTTCACAAAAGATTATTGAGTCAATGGAACGTTATGAAGATTTTCGCCAACGCAGCGAATTCCGAGATGTCGCCAGAGCTCACGCCAGCGCCAGATTCAGGTTGCTGATCGCCTCGTCAATCTGCTGCCGGTTCTTGAAGCCGATCGTTGCGGAATCCACTCCTGCGTTCTGGAAAGCGAACCTCATTGCTTTCACCCGATCGCTATGACTATGCTCGAACTGGCCGCCACCGCAGAGCTTCATGCCGATCACACCCAGGCCCTCCTTCTTCAACTGATGGATGTGATCGACCACTTCGCTCACGTTTTTCGGATTGTTGGGATCTTCATAGGACGGCCCGTCCATGAGTGCGCCGCTGTGGTTGATGCGGATCAATCCCACATCGAGCCAGTTTGTGCCCGGCATCTGGCGCAGTGCGGGCAGCCCGTGCACTGAGGCGCCATGCGTGCGGATGATCTTTCTCTGCTGCGCCTCGAGGATCCCATCCTGCCAACGTTTCGTAGTCTCCGGCCAGTCGGCCGAGTGCTGCCAATGTAGCAGCATGATGTCAAAGTACTCCGTCTGTGAGGTGCGCCGCAGTTCGTCGAACTTGGCCTGCGGGTCGATCCCCTGGTGGAAGGTAGTCACCTTGCTCATGAGCTGATAGCTGTCGCGCGGCAAGCCTTTCAGCGCCTCGCCCAGCATTCCCGGCGTCTGATAGGCTTCAGCGGTCTCAAAGAAGCGGATACCGCGATCGAAGGCATAGCGCACCAGCCGCGTGAACTCCTGCTGCCCCAGCGCGGCCTGTACCGCGCCGTTGTTCGTCCCGGTTCCGAAGGCCAGTCTTGTTACCTCCACTTTTGAGCGGCCAAGCACGACGGTATCGGCCGCGGTGCGCTTGGCAGCGGCCAGCGGAAGAATTCCTGTGGTCGCCATGGCTCCAGCGGCCAAACCTGTTTTGAGAAAACCGCGGCGTGTGATTGAACTCATCTTGACCTCCGTGTGGCTCTAGCGGGTGCGCGAGCCCGATCAGTGGATGTTAGCACGCCGCCGCAATCAGGCCGCATATACTCCTTTGCGACAGAGCAGGCACAAGCGTCGGCCGCATCCGCGGGTATACGCGAAAGGCTGCACTCTTGACGAACAATGCAGCCTGTCAAGAATGCAGTCTCGTTTAAATAAGTCATTTATTTTCATCAAGAGTGCAGCATTTCGATAGATACGCGCGAACGTCGAGATAGATTTTCGTGAGACTGCACTCTTGACACGACGTGCGCTATTCATTTTCGGGCCATTTCTTGGGCGGGACGAAATACCAGCACGGCTCCTGCCTCCTACCATGGGCAGCTCAGTTGTGGGAACTGGCTGTTCGCAACGGGTGGAATCCACCTGAACTGCCGTAAATCAAAAAGGAGAAAACAAATGACGACTAAAGAAGAACCGAAAATGATCACCGTGAAAGAACTCGCCGCACGCCACAAGATGGAGCCGCGCCGCCTGCGCGTAATCCTGCGCTCGACCGGGATGCGCGCCAAAGACGGGCGCTATGAGTGGAAGGAAGGCGATGCGTTCCTGAAAAAGCTGCCCGACATCATTAAGCAATTCGAGGCAGGCGAGGACGAGAAGAAAAAGGCCGACAAGAAGTAGGAGGCCTACTTGCCCACAGTTCCTACGCTGTGGGCATTTTGGTCGGTCGCCGTTTGAATGGTCAGTGGAAGAACTCTGTCGGGAAACAGGACGCTACGAATGCCGGGTGAAGTTGTGATAGTGGCGCTTGAAATGAGCTGAGAACCCGGATTGAGTATTTCATTCACTTCCAGATTACCTCTGCCATGCGCCCAGAGGAACAACTCTGCTCCCAGCACCGATGGCGTGAATAGAATCCCGTGTACGTCCGCTGTCGGGAACCTTGATTTGAGAAGCCCGGGATCGCCGAAAAGGAAATCGTGCTCAATCAGTGTTTCGCGGAAAAGCCCGAACATTATGTGAGGTAGTAGTGAGTTAACCGGTTCCCCCTGTCCAAACTCCATTGCGCAAGAGTAGCTATCCACCGGTATGAAAGTCATCAGTTGTGCGCGTCCGTCGCCGACGCCTAGATTCACGACCATTCCCTCATAAAGAACGCGAACTGTCTCGTAGAAGAAGTAGTGCGCGCGAATTTGATAGCTGCTAAGTCGTCCTATCAAACCCAAAAAGGCTGCTCCGCGATCATCGCGCCCAACTTGGCTCCGTGATGACGCGAGAACTCCACCGAAATACTCGGCTTCTAACTCGTCGTCACAAAATGGGGCTTCTTCAAGGATTCCCTTTAGAACCTTTGGAGGCACTGATCCCGGTTGGTCGATTCTCTCCCCTAGTTTTTGCGCAGCGTTTTCGAATATCCGACCCGTGTTCTTGATGGCGCGGTCCGTCCAATTAGCCAAGCCTGAACCGAGATAGTCGGCGGTCGGACCAAGAATCCTCAGAACTAATTCCTTGGACCCTATTGCACCACCCAGTATCGCCAAGCCTGTGCCTGGGTCGACCATGACGCCTCCCTCCGGACTTAGTATCTTAGCCCAATAAAGGATCTTCTGGTGAGCAGGCAGGGGCCAAGGGGCGGCAACCAGCAAGCTTGGCAATCAGTTGTGATCGGTCGCCCTTCGATGTTTAACGCTTGTTTTACGGGACTGGTAATAGTAGGCTTGACCTTGGAAGGTGCCGGAAGGTGTCCTTCCACCTGCAAGTTTGTACAGATCGGCCGGAAGGCCGACAGCCTGGACGGAAGTCCCGGTAGGCAATCCTCGGCTGTGCGCCGAGCAAAATCAGACCTTGACGAGTCTGAGAAACGAGCACGAATCGTGCCTTACAAGAAATCTCCTGTACCTACCGTTCCATCCCTGTCACATGTATCACCGTTTAGAGTAGCCAAGCCCCTAGTAGACCCGCCTGCCCAACAAGTTGAGATTGATGAAGTTCCTGAGGTTGACTACGTCGAAGTACTTGCGACGCAGGCAAAGCTTCAAGCTCTCACCAATGTTGCTCAGAATCTGAACGAACTCTCGGATCGCTTGACCGCGCAAGTCGCCGAGATTGAAGGCGCAATCAACAAATTGAATCTAGGAGTGCGCGCTTCTGTAGACGCAGAAATCGTGCCCGTAGATGAAAACGCATCCCGACGTGTAATCTTCGGATACGACAAGGTCTCGGGCAAATGGGGATTCGTCATTTCCCAGTACCTCAACATTGACCCCGAGAATACCTATGAACAGTGGGCCTTCAAAGACGCACCTAGGGAACTGAGGTTGAAGGTCATTGAATGTATCCCGCTGCTGCTGGACGATCTAGTGACAAAGTCCATGAAGCTGGCGTCGGAGATTACCGGGAAAATTACAGTGGCGAAGAATCTGGTCTCCAGCCTTTCGCAATCTAGCCCTGCTGGGCCGAGGAAGTGAGGAGCCCAACATGTCTGGAAAACCTAAGAACAAGTTCGAGCAGAACGTTGATGGGTTCTTCACAGTTTGCGAACGAATCACAATGCGGGCCCTGATGTTCTCGTGCTTCGTCTATGAAGTCAGTAGGTTCGCGCGGTGGCTGTGGATGAAGTGATCTACCGCTGTCGCGGCGAATTCAGTGTTGACAAATTGTTTACATCAGATGACGCAACAGACGACGAAGTGCGCCAAACACGCATGAATACTGGTAGCGCTACCGGGAATCGAACCCGGGTTTGAAGATTGAGAATCTTCCGTCCTAACCCCTAGACGATAGCGCCACGGCTTTATAATCGGCGACTTAGGCGAGGCTTACTCGCTGGCTGTCTCGTTGCGACGGTTTGGGGAACCCAGCGTTCGCAACGCCGCGAACGGCTGACCGCCACCAGTCGTGGAAGATGAGCCCTTCCTAACGAAGAGTCATACTTCTTTCCTTCGATGTCAATTTTACGGCCAAGACCGCACCCTGCACAAGCCGCGACCAACTTACAACAACATCCTTTGTCCTTCTTATCTCAGCAGGCCAGGAGGATTTTCGGGCCTTTTGTTTCGCGACGGCTTTCCTCGGGAAATCGCATACGGGCGATGAACGTTCTCTTGGAACTCCGGATGCGAAGCGATTTTGAAGTGCAGGCGAACTGAAAGTTCGGCCAGACTGAGACTGGGGGCCTTCACGAGAGGGCCTTTCCAGTTGTGCACTAGACCGCACCTCGTTCAGTTCGGCTGAGCCTCGCGACGCAGAAAGTTCCTATCTCTGGCTAGAGGCGCGGATCACGAGCCGGGCAGGGATCAGAATGCTGCGCGGGGCTGATTTATTTCTGCGCTTGACCACGCTTAAGGCCATTCTTCCCGCGATTGCTCCCAGGCCGTTGCTGTCCTGGTCGATACTGGTCAGAGGAACACGCAGACAATCGGCGTAGTGAACATTTCCGCATCCTACTACCGCGATATCCTGCGGAATACGCAAGCTCGCTTCCAGGATGGCGCACATCGCTCCCATGGCGATGTTATCGTTGCAGCAGAATACCCCGTCCGGACGAGGATCAACGCGAAGCAACGTCCGCATGGCATCATAGCCTGCCGCGTCCCCCAAGTGATCGCCGTGTCGGCATTTCACGATGTAGGCAGACGATAGATTCACATTACGCGACGCCAGCGCCATGCAATAGCCCGCCTGCCGATCAAACGCTGTGCTCACATCCGAACCGGCAATGTGAGCCACCGTCGTGCAGCCAATGTCGAGCAAGTGGCCGGTAGCCAGACTACCCGCCATGACGTCGTCAATTCCCACGAAATCGGCTGCCACGCCAGGCACTCTCCGGTCCAGTAACACGCAAGACAATCTATGGTTCTCGGCAGTCCGGAGGGGCTCGACGCTGGCTTGGGTGGAGGCGAGAATCAAAGCATCTATGCGGCGCGCCACCATCTGGTCGATTTCGCGGCTCTCGAGGCGGGGGTCCTCCTCCGACGAAGAGATGATCAAAGTGTAATCATGCGGCCGCAGTTGAGCGGAGATCCCCAGGGCGACTTGCGCAAAGAATGGATGGACCAGGTCAGGCACAATGAGGCCGATCAGATTTGTACGGCTGGTCGCCAGGGCCCGCGCCGATGAATTGGGCTGATAGCTGAGCTCTTTGGCGCGCCGCAACACCCGTTCCCGGGTTTCCCAGTTCACTTCAGGACGATTGCTGAGCGCTCGGGAAACGGTGGCGATGGAGACTCCCAGCTCGCGGCCAATCTCCTTCATGGTGGTTGATGCTCGCATGTCGGCCAATCGTCTCCGAAAGAATTCCTTACCGCTTACAGCGTCAATGAAGGCGGCGCCGCGCCCTCGCTGGACCCGAACTCCTGGTTGGGAGTGCTGCCCATGGTGAAGACGATGGTCGCGCCATTCGCAATGTCGGCGTGGCGGAACCACAGCTTTTGATGGGGCTTGCCGTTGAAGGTTACGGATTGGATGTATCGGTCTCGGGGAGAATTCCGCCTCGCTTCAACCACCAGTTTCTTGCCGCCGCCCAGTTCCACTTCCGCCCGATCGAACAGAGGCGAGCCCAATACGTAGTTGCCGCTGACCGGGTCGACGGCATAGAAGCCGAGTGCACTGATCACGTACCACGCGGACATTTGTCCGCAGTCTTCATTGCCGGCCAGCCCGTCGGGCTGATCGTCGTACTCCAGATCAAGAAGCTGACGCACGCGATCCTGAGTCTTGGGTGCAGCGCCGGCGTAACCGTACAGGTAGGCCATGTGATGGCAGGGCTCGTTGCCATGCGCATACTGGCCGACCATGCCGGCAATATCTGGCGGCGCATCTGCGGGAAGTTGCGAACTGGTGGTGAAGAGTGTGTCGAGCTTATTTATAAACGCCTGACGCCCGCCGAGAAGCGCGATCAAGCCAGCCGGATCATGCTGCACGGTGAACGTAGTTTCCCAGGGGTCCGACTCAGTATAGTCTCGCCATTTATTGGAATAGCCCATCTCGGTCGGATCGAAAGGCTCAGACCATTGGCCATTCTCCAATCTGGGTCGCATGAAACCGCTAGCCGCATCGAACTGATTCTTGTAGTTCTTGGCGCGCTCGAGCAGAAGTTTCGCATCGTCCCTTTCGCCCAGTGCCTGAGCAATATGAGCGACCGCCCAGTCGTCATAGGCATATTCCATGACCTTACTGACTGATTCTTCTTCCTTATCGCAAGGAATGAAACCTAGTTTGCGGTAGTAGCCGAGACCCCTGTAGTCGTCGACCATCGCACGCTTTCTGAGCGCGGGATAGACCTTGCTGAAATCGATTCCCTTGAAGCCCTTGACCTGCGACTCCGCAATCACTGAACTCGCGTGATATCCAGTCATGCAGAAGGTTTCTTTTGCCTGCAAAGGCCAGATGGGAATGCCGTCGGGACTTTCCTGGGCCATGCGAATCAGGCAATTGACGAAGTCCGGCACGCGTTCGCTCTGGAATAGCGTGTACATCGGATGCGCCGCGCGGAATGTATCCCACAGAGAGAACGTACTGTAATTATGCAAGCCCGGCGGGAGTTGATGGATCTGGCCGTCCATGCCGCGATACTGGCCGTCAGCGTCATCAAACAGAGTCGGCGCGACCATCATGTGGTAGAGAGCGGTGTAGAAAATTCGCTGGTGCCGCGCATTGGAAGTTTCAATTTTGATTCGCGAGAGATTTTCGTTCCAGGCGTTGTGGGCGGCATGGCGCACCTGGTCAAAGTCCCAGCCGGGAATTTCGGCCTCGAGGTTCTTCAACGCACCTTCCTCGCTCACACCGGAGATTCCGGTCTTGACCACAACGACGTCGCCCTCTTTGGTTTGGAAATGCGTCAGGCATTTCAGAGACGTTCCTTTGGCTGCAAGCACGCCGGCAGCGAGAGGCTTGTCGTCAGAAACGATTTCCGCGGATTTGAACGGCTGGGAAAACTTCATCGCGAAATAAATCTCGCGCCCGGCGGCCCAGCCCTTCACGCTGCGCCCGGCGACAATCGTGTCGTTGCCGATAATTCTCAAATTCGCCCACAGAATCGGATAGTTCGACCCGACATGGACCAGGTCGAGGATGAAATGGCTGCTGTCACTCTGGGGAAACGTGTAGCGGTGAATGCCGGCGCGCTCCGTCGCGCTCAATTCCGCCCGGACGCCGTAATCGCGCAGCAGTACCGAGTAGTAGCCGGGCTCGGCGATTTCTTCCTCGTGACTGAAGCGCGAACGGTACCCTTCCCCCGGATTCTGTCGTAAGCCGGGAAAGATTTTGGCCGGCCCGGTGCCGGGCATGAGCAGGAAATCCAGCATATCGGAGGCGCCCGTCCCACTCAGATGCGTGTGGCTGAAGCCCATGATCGAACTGTCGGAGTAGTGATAACCGGAACACCAGTCCCAGCCGTCGTTGTATGTATCGGGGCTGAGTTGCACCATGCCGAACGGGACGGTCGCCCCGGGATAGGTATGACCGTGGCCGCCGGTGCCGATGGCGATCTTCACGAACTTGGTTACGTCTTCCGATGCCGAGGATGCCGGCGATGCGGCGGATCCTGCTGGTGGATTCGGCTCATTCAATCCCCGGAAGTTGAGCAAACGTGAGACAGGAAGAGCTGACAGCGCAGCCATGAAATTACGCCGGGATATCATTCTGATCCCCCTTCGGCAAAGCGTTCGCCAACGCTGACCTCGACGCGGACACTGCTTTCAGCGTCTCACCTCACCTTAACTCTTACGGGCCATCTATCTTACTCTGTGCGCCGCCAGGCCGGTCTGTAACAATTTCAAAGAATTGTCTGAGGAAAACACCGGGTTTGGATTTCTCGGGTCGAAGACGTCGCCGGCCGCGCTGAGATCCGGTGCTCGGATATTCTTCGCAGGCGCGCAAAGTCTGCCCCTGACGCGCCCAACTGCTAACAACCGCTCATGACCCCCATTTCATAAAACTCATCACAATCCTTACAGAAGCGAAGCTTTAACAGCCGTACCATCAATGCAGCGCTGGCACACGATTCAGCCCCTTGCGGCAGCGAGGAGCGAAGCCCGCCAGGAGAAATTCGTGACCATATCGAGACGCGTTTTCTTAAAAGGGAGTGCTACCGCGGCGACGGTCGCGGCATTGCCGTCGACTCTGGCCATTTCAGAAGAACCCCGAACAGAGGAAAGATCGGGCGAAGCCTTTCGCTTTCGCCGGACCGCCAACCAGATTCAGGTGCTCGGGCAAAATGGCATTGAAGTTAATTTCGTCGTGGATGGCAAGTGGCTGAAAGGCATCGGAGCAGTGACGTTGCACGGCAAGGCGCTGCGCGACACCACCGAGTGCATCTGGCCCGAAATTGCCACTCCCTACGGCGTGGAGCTGTGCGACTTCGAACTTCAAGACGTTCGGCTAGAGGCGGGCACGATCATCATTTCTACGCGCCCGTACTATCGGGTGATCCACCGCATGGAATGGACCGAGCACGCCATGCACCCGCTGACCAATACGGCTTCGTGGTCGAAGAAACCTCTTAGCCCGGGGGGCAGCCGTTTCGATTGGATTCTGCGCGAGGTCAATGAGACGTACGACGATGTGGCCTACGCGGGATTCTCCTACGCATTTCGCTACCAGGGCCCCAAGCATCCCATTTATCAGATCGAAGATAAAGCGACGTGGGAATTGGGCGGCAATATTGTTGGCAACGGATTCATCATGCGCGGGGGCGGCGAACCCCATGCGCGTTTCACGCCAGACACGCCTTATTACTCAGGCTGGGATCTGCCCGGCATCGCCAACCCCCACGTTTTTCAGCACAAGCCGCTTTACACTCAGATGCAGGGATTCACGTTCCAGTACGATGCCAGCCAGGTTCTTCTGACCGTACACGATCATCCGTCTCACGTGCGTTCGCTATTCCAGAGGCAGGCCGGGCAGCCATCGCTGCTGCACTTCAATCAATACTGCTTCGACCTCACCGAGCAGCACACCACGCCCGCCCGGAAAATCCTGGCAGGCGCGCGCAAGGACGGCAGCGAAACCACTTTGGCCAATCACTATTTGCGGGTGCGTGATTTCTTGCAGCACCAGCACCGCAAGTATTACGGCTTGAAGTACGACAAGGCGCGGCCTGTGTCCCACATGGAGGCCTACGGCCTGGCACAGATGGAAAAGTTCAAGCCCGTCCTCGACCAGTTGAAAAAATGGGGCATCAATCGCGCCTTTATCATGCCGATCTGGCGAAGCCCGGATACGGACATCATTCCGCGTTTCGACAAAGACCGCGAGCGCTTCGGCGTCTTCGGCAATCTGTGCTGTCCGCTGGAACTTGAGATCGCCGATTGTTATGGCGGTTGGGAGGGCCTGCGGAGCGTCACCCAGCATGCCGCGTCGCTCAACATGGAGACTTTCACCTGGCATGCCTCACACTTTTCGTCGATCACTCCCCTGACCAAACAAATTCCTGACCTCTTCTGCCGCGACGTGAATGGCCAGTTCAATCGCAACAACTACGGACACGTTTTGTGGGCAGTGAATCAGCGTAGCCCGAAGTATCAGGAATACTTGATGGCGGCTTATCGCAAGGCCAAGGATTGCGGCCTGAACGGGATATTCCACGACAGCCATTTCAATCTTGCTACCGACACTATCAACTTCCTGCATATCGATTACTACGATGAAGGCAAGCCCGTGCCACCCGGCGAGTTTCACTTCCCTTCCGACGTTCAGGGTCAAGACCAGATTCTTTCCATGCACGATACGGCACTTCATCTGCAGAGCCGTCTGCAGAATGAGTACGGATTTTTTTATTACGTGGAATCGGAAGGCGCCTTGGGAACTTCCTGGTCGTCGCCAGATTATGCCAATATTCGTGGGAATGAATATATCTACAGCAACCTGGACGCGGGATTCGACCACGAGGGCTTTGCAAGAACTGGCGACGACGTCGTGATGGCCTATTTTCGTGCCCTGTCGGTACGGCTCACGTATCAGGTGGGCATTGAACCCAATCTCTTCCCTGCTCCGCGCTCGCTTGCGCGCTGGTGGCGGCCCGAGGCCATGGTTCCTCTCAATTTGGCATTCGGCCGTGTGGAGGGCCACATGGAAGAGATGTGGATTCTGGAAAACGATAACGGAGTAGTTTGGAAAGGCCCAGGAACCGAGGTGCTCTTCTCTTATAAGGACTTCGATTATCCAAAGAACGGTTCTATCGAAGTGCTGGATGCGATCACCAACCAAACTTCTACAGCGGAAAATAAGCTGTCAGCAAAGAAGATGGGTATCTACCTTCTGAAGGCTGCCTAACATTCCGTGGGACTGTAACCAATAAGACTTGATCCAGAAGGGACAGTCGTGGAAGGCGGAGGGCGGCCTCTTCACCATTCTCGTGGGAAGTTCCTAACAACTTGAATTGCGGGGAACTTTCTCGCGGACGCAGTAAGAAGCAGCGAATGCCGCAAGCGAAACTTCGCGCCGTGCAACGTGAATCCAGAGCACGTTCAACGCACGGCAGGCTCAAAAGAAGGCGGCGGCAGAAGCTTGACGGAGTAGCCGTCGCTGAATCGCCCAAGATCTTTTCGGGACCATAGTATCCAAGCTTTCTGGGAGAGCTCTTCACTTGGCAGGTTCGACGGCATCAACTCCCAGCATGACCTCGATGGCTTCCCGCAACACTTTTGGCTCGAATACTTTTTTCCAATCGGAGCGAACAACTTCCTTCATCCCAAACTCGATGGCAATTTTGGCGGCATCGGAAAAGGGCGACTTCTCGGCCCCAAACGTGATTGCCATCGCAATCCGGGCGTGCCCGGCCATGAAGGCATGCGCGGCCTCCGGAGGCACTCCCTTTTCCACCGCGGCATCCAGCGAAGCTTTCATCAGGCAGGCCGCCGTCGCCACCACGATCTCTGACATCGCTGGCTCAAGCAACGCAAATTGCTCCGGGGTGACGCGATACGCATTTCGCACCGGCCCGAACATCGCCTTACACACTTCTGATCCCTCTTGAAAACGAACCTCCGAACCGGTTACCAGCGAAACCAAAATGTCTTGCAAGGCCACTCCGCCAAAATAATCGTGACGCGCTTCGGGAGTGGATTGCTCGAAGAAGAATGGAGGATGGCAGGGATGAGTAATCATGAACGTCAAGGTCGGACGATGAGGCAACTGGTCAAGGTACGCCGCGCATGCGTCCAGCATAATCAAGGTCGCTCCGTCTTTCATGTGGGGAACGAGTTGGCCGGCAACGCGGCCGATCAAGGCGTCAGGAACCGCCATCACCACGAAATCCGCCTCCGGCAGCGCGGATTCAGTGGAAATTACAGGGAAGCCATCCTTCTCCAGTTCGCGCGCTCGTACCGCATCGCTTTCGCAGAGAAGCACGCGAAACCGGGATTCCTTCCCGATTTTTTCCACGGCCCGTGCTCCCATTTTTCCACCCGCTCCAACGATCACCACGGTCTGCTGCTGCATTTGTGCTGTCCTTTCTTAAGTTAGGACTACGTTTGTATGTATTGCCGTAAGAATCGAATACTTTCTTCCGCCCATTCTTGCTCCAGCGCTGTGGTTGCCTGAATATCGGCCTGCTGTGGAGGCCACAGTTCCAGGATTGCATTGGCGTCAGCTCTAGCGCTGTTCAACTCCTGCAGAATCCAGGGCAAATCCATTTGACCCTGGCCCGCTGGTCTTCCTTCCACGACGAAACCCATACGGTGCCAGACACGCTGCACCACAAAATCTTTTACGTGGAAGCACATCGTGTGCCGCGCCAGCGTCTTCACTATCTGCCGGGTACCTTCGGGAATCGCCAGCGAGTTGGCCGTATCCAACGTCACGCCGAGCCAAGGACTCGCAAGAGCATCCAGAGTGTCGGCCAGATCCTGCGCTGGAAGGTTGCCGTTCTCCAGCGCCAATCGAATGCGGTGCCGCTCCAGGTCGGGGATAATCTTTCCCAGACAGTCGACCATGGCGGCATGCGAGGGAACCGAGCCATCGTCCAGTTCTGGCACCGTCCGGACCAGCTTGCAGTCCAGACGAGCAGCGAGTTCAAGCTGACTGCGAAGATGCTGGGCATTGAGCCCTCGTGTACCAACTTCCAGTTCGATGTGCGCATCTCGCGCGTAGTCGACAATGGCGCGGAGCTGATTCCCGCCGACTTCGCTCAGCGGGAGGTTCGGTCCAAACTGCACGACCCGGACTCCCAACTCGTGCGCCCTGCGCAATAGTTCGATTGCGTCCATGGGCGCCGAAGGTTGCGCGCCTGGGAATCCGATCGACCACATGTAGGCGTAGGTTCCGATTCCGAGTTTCATGGTCGTAAACTCATATGCGGTCGAGCCTCATCAGCGCCAGAGGAGGCACTTGAACATCTGTGCCTTTCCCCTCGGCAGTGAGAGATTCGCCAGGTGCCGACCGAAACGCCTCGGGATCGGTCATCGCCCACTCTGCAGTGCTCTCATCCAAAACCTTCACCTGAAACTTATTGGAAGCGGCGCCGAAAACTAGACGGACTGCCTGCTTCTCGGGAGTCATATTGGCCAAGATAATCCGCAGTCTGCCGTCTTTGGTCAGTGCGAGTGCTTGAACTTTCAACGGAGCCGTCGAAGAACAGGCCAGTACTTCGCCACCCTGGAATTCCCCGACATCGGCAAACACGTGATAGAGCGGAAAAACCGCTCCTGATGGACAGGGAAACTTTTCCCAGCGCAGAGAGAGTTGCTCCGCGTCCATCACGCCCTTCCAGCCGGCAGTCTCGTAAAGAGTGGTGCTGTAAACTCCAGCCTCCGACAAGCTCTTCAGGGTGCCGGCCGTCCACACCGCTCCCAAGAGAGACATCTGGCGAGGGTCGACCGATGCGGGCAATTCGCAGCTGTCATTAAGTTCCGCAACGCTCGCCGCGTCTGGACTGGAACGCCGGCGCAACGTTACGGGAGAGACGGCCACGCGAGCGTCCCCCGCGAACTGGCGCACGCTTTCCACCATCGATGCTTGCGCCTGAAGATTCTCAATCAGGTTGGGATGATCAAAGGCGTGAACCTGGGGATTCAGCGGATAGCTGACCAGATCAATTCCGCAAGCCGGCGGCCGGCAACGGTTGAGCTCTGCGAAATTGGCATCCGTTCCGCACCCAAACAGAGCTGCCGGGTTGTGATCAGAGATGCTGGCTCGCGCCAGGTTCAGCCACTTCTGGCTGGTAGATTTCTCGGAGACGTGGAAAACAAACCAAGTCTCTACGGGGGGATGAATGCGAGTGAGGGCGGCGCGCAACTCCTCGAGTTCCCGCGGAGCATTGTCGGTAATAAAGAGAGCGACTTCCAGGACCAGACCCAGGCGCAGAGCCTCGTTCGTAGCTCGCTGCCACTGAGACTCGTACGCGCCGTCGTTCAACCGGAGATCCACACGAAGATGCGTCAGGTGAAGGGCACGCAGGAGCTGGATCGATCCCGAAGAAAGCGAACCTGCGCTCGGAGGCAGCCCCAGTCCAATTCTAGGGAGAACACTCTTCGTCTCACCTAGCTGAATTTTCGTAGGCTCGTCGGCGGACTCGGGAATGATGGTTAAGACATTCCCCTTCACTGCCACCGTGACTGCCTGCGAAATCGTGCTGCCCGCGCGGATTTCGGAGGGAAACGGGAGACTCAACGGAGGACAATACGTCTTGAACGACGCGTCACCCCAATTGCGCTGATCCTCCATCTCGTAGACGTCGCCCTCGACTCGCACTTCGGCCCGCACCTTCGGAAAGACTTCATGGGAGATTGCCCGGATTCTTGAGAACACCTGATGGGGCGAGATGAACTGCGGAAATTCTCCGTCCAGGCATTCCCCATCGACGGTCTCAACCGAGCAGCGCGAGCCCGCCAATTCCGCGGAGGAATGCAAGACACAGAAGCCGATGCGGTTTCTCCAAAACGTGGACCGGGCGCTCCCTTCCATGGCGAATCGAAGGGTTCCGTCTTTCTGGCCAACCACGGAACCATCCCAGTGAAAGTCGATCTCATCTTGCTGGTTCTCTACGGCAAAGCCCAGCTCGAATGATTCGGGACCGATGGTTTGCCGAACATCGTGCAGGAAGGCCGGCACCCTGTGCCAGTTGCGGTCTCGAACCGCGACGTAGACGCGGCGCAAGACTTCGCGGCTTCCCATGCGGATGTCCCGGATTTCCCCGGCCACAAACGCAAGAGAAAGCGGCCCGGCTCGCAGCAGGATCGGCTCGGGCGGGGGCGCGTCCGAGCCGTAGTAAAGAATGTTGCGGGTCAACCTCACCCTCACCTCCCAATCTTCAGTCGAAAAGGCGAGAGTCACCGAAGAGATTCGCGCCGCCGAGCCAGAGCCTTCCTGCCAGCGAAGGTTCGGAGTTTCACAAAATCATCGCCTTGTCATTAGCGGCGGATTCGTAAGACGCAAAAACCAGACGCATGGTTCTTAAGTTGTCCTCGCCCGTGGTTTCCGCCAGTCCTCCATTCAAGCCCTGGAGCAGATTCGCCTGGCAGGCAACAATGCTGGAGTGAACGACCTCGTAGGCAGGATTCACCCACGAATAGTGCGGAGGAGGAACGCGCCGGGTGGAAGTACCGTTCGCCGTCGTGACCTTGAGCCAATAGTCTGGGCTCAACTCCAGAGACCCTTTGTCTCCTTCTACGAACGCCAACGTCTGCGGAAAGCACTCTCGCTCGAGAGGGTTCTCCGCATAAGCCATCTCCACCACCACAGTCGTCTCGCTCCCCATTTTCAGCATGACAGTGGCAACGTCTTCACCCTTAATATCGCTGTGAACCTTGTGGGTCTGGCAGTACAGACTTGCGGCTTCACCGAACAGGAAGCGCGCAACATCCAGGATGTGGCTGCCCAGATCCATCAGAATGAAGCGGTCCAACTCGCGTAAGAAAGGCTGGTTGCGAAAGACGGGGAAGCCGGAAATCATGTCCAGCCGCGCGCGAAACGGCGTTCCTATTTCACCGGAGTCCAGGATTTTCTTGAGCTCGCGGAGCGGAGTCTGCCAGCGCCAGTTTTCGTTGATCAGCAAGGGCACACCAGCGGATCGGCAGGCCTGCACCATTTGTTCTGCGCTGGCAAGAGTAGGAGCGATGGGCTTCTGACAGACCACGGGAAGTTTATGGTCGGCGGCCATCTTCACAAAAACTTCGTGGCGATTCACGTCGGTGACGACGTCCACGAAGTCCAGTTTCTCCTTGTGGAACAATTCTTCCGGATTGTCGTAGATTGCAGAAACTGCAAACTCTTGCGCCAGGGCTTTGGCCTTGGAAACGGTTCGGTTGTAGAGAGCAACGCACTCCGCACCGGGCAATTCGCGCCAGCCCGCAAGCTGATACCGCGCCCAGAAACCGGTGCCGAACATGGCAAACTTCAATCTACGCATTCTTTAACCTTAGCCTGCAGTCTCGATCTGCAAACCAGTCAGAATACACAGTTCTCCGTCGGCTGGCTCCGAAGTGGATTCCGCCCGCGGAGATCGGCTTCCGTGCTCAGGAAATCTAATTGAATGCGGTACGGCATTTCTATAACAAACCCAGCCGCCATTCTAAGAAAAGTATCTGGAACGTACGGTTTCACAACCTGAAGACGAAGGACCTGCTCGACCACGAGGAGATCGGGTTCGGGGAGTATGTGCTACGTGGTGCGACTGGCAACCGATTCAGGTTCCAAAATCGAGGGCCGCGGCAGCGGCGCACGATCCATCTGCGACAACTGCTGGGCGCGGTTTCTATAGAACAGCGGCGTCATTTGCGTACACCGGCGGAAGATCAGACCGAAATAGCTTTGATCGCAGAAGCCAACTTCCATGCCCACTTCCGCAATCGATTTGTCGGTGGAGACCAGGAGCTCTTGCGCCTTCGCGATGCGGAAATGGTTCAGGTACAAAACAAACGATTGACCAGTCACCTGCTTGAAGGCTCGCCGGAAATGAGACGGGCTCATGTTCACAGTTTTGGCTGCGTCGATCGGGGTGATCTGGTCCCAGTATTGGCGGTCAAGAAATTCAAATAGTGGCTTGAACCGTTCCAGAGCGCGCTGCCTGCGGTCGAACCTGGCAGGAATCATGCGGTTCGACGAATAATGGTTCAAGAGCACCACCAGAATCATCTTGAGGTAGGTTTTCACACAGAGTCGCGCTCGATCGGAACTTGCCGGCAGTTCCTGGTGAATCCGCGCAATCAGACCGCGGACCTCCGAAGGTACACCGGTGCTGGCGGGGATCACGTGCGGAAAGCCCGGATCGAACGATTGAAACGCCCCCAAGTATTCCGAATCATCGCGACAAACGGATGAAGCACGAATCAGATCAGGATGAAAAAAAAGGGACTCCACCGTTGCCTGGGAACTTGAATTCTCGGTCACTCGGTGATATTTCGCACTGCCCATCACGAAGAGGTCGCCCTTGCTCTGCGTCACTGGCCGATCCTGAACCTGCCAGACGAGTTCCCCGGCATTCAAATATAAGATCTCCAGGTAATCATGGCGGTTCATTCGAAAAGGCTGAAGACCGCTGAGGTGATGATGGACCACATCGATGGGAAATCGAGGATCGAAAGGCCAAACGTGAACTCCGTCCGCATTCACCTGCGAATCCAGGACCAGGTAGTCCCGCCGCGGTGGCTGCTTATCTTTGCTCGGGGCTACACGAGCCTTGCGCTTATTTGAGTTCAGCACTCCCATCGACGAGGTGGGCATAAGATCCTGACAAACCCTGTCTTCACTATCTTCTTGCTGGTGCGGGTGGAAGCGATGGTGCTGTTTTTGTCAGAAAGATGCAACTCCCGCTTACAGAAAGGTGCCCTTTCATAGGCCTATTATAGCCAAGGCAGCAACAGGAGAGCGCCGGGGAATAGTCTCAGGTTTGTATTGTTGATTTGCATTGTTAAGTGGAGACAAGATCTTGTCAACCCGATTCTCAGCTGCTCTACAACCCGCAGTGTTCGGCCGGTTGCGGGCAGTCGCATTGGTGTTATCCCTCGGTATGTGTTGGGCGGGGCTGCTTTCGACGGTTGCGACGGCAACTGATGAAACCGCGCAGTGGACGGTCTTCGAGACCAGTTTCACCAGCACCTCCAAGTATCAAAACCCGTTCCAGGATATTGCCGTCACTGTCGACTTCACCGCTCCCGATGGAAGAATCCTCACAGAAGAAGCCTACTGGGATGGAGAGAACACGTGGCGAGTTCGTTTTTCGCCCGAACAAACCGGCGAATGGACGTATCGAACTCGTGCCTCTCACCCAGAAGACAAGGGACTAGACGGGCAAATCGGGAAATTCCGCTGCGCGCCCTATACCGGCACAAATGCACTTTACCAACACGGCAGCATTCGCGTGTCGCAAAACCGGCGCTACCTGGAACAGGTGGACGGAACGCCGTTTTTCTGGCTCTCGGATACTGCATGGAACGGCGCGTTGAAAGCCGATCACGCCAGTTGGGAAACCTATCTCTCCGACAGAAAAAAGAAGCAGTTCACGGTCGTTCAGTTCGTCACGACGCAGTGGATTGCCGGAGCCGGAAATGCGGAAGCGCGATTGGCCTATGAAGGTCGCGAATCCATCACGATCGATCCGGTCTTCTTCCAATGGATGGACGAGCGCATCCGGGCGGTGAACGAGCATGGTCTGGTCGCTGCTCCTGTTCTGATCTGGACCGCGCCGTGGAGTCCGTATTCCAAGTTCCTGAACCCCGGCAACGCCCTGCCCGACGATCAAGTCATCCGGCTCGCGCGGTACATGGTGGCGCGTTATGGGGCATACCAGGTCATCTGGATATTAGCCGGTGACGGCGATTACCGCGGCGACGAGGCGGAACGATGGAAACGAATTGGCAAAGCCGTCTTCGCCGATCATCCGTCACGCTTGGCAACCATCCATCCAGCTGGCCACGAATGGGTGGGCGGCGACTTCGGCCTGGAACCGTGGTTCAGCATCATCGGCTATCAGAGCGGTCACGGAGATGGGCCGGAGGATCTCAAATGGATTTGGCAGGGGCCTCCATCCGTTTCATGGGACGCCCCACCGATTCATCCCATCATCAATCTGGAGCCGAACTATGAAGACCACATCAGCTATTTCAGTCATCAGCGCTTTGATGCACATGCCGTGCGTCGCGCCGCCTACTGGAGTCTGCTAGTCTCGCCGCCGGCGGGAGTCACTTATGGCGCGCATGGCATCTGGGGTTGGGACAGTCACCCAGCTTTGCCCATGAATCATTTTGGCAGCGGAGTGGCCCGGCCATGGTTCGAGGCGATGAATCTTCCCGGCAGTACAGATATGGCGCACCTGATGACCCTGTTTTCTTCCGTACAATGGTGGACTCTGCGTCCTGATCCGAGTTTGATCGCCAATCAGCCGGGTGACACGGATCCCTCCGCATTCGTAGCCGCGGCGAAGTCCGAAAAAAAGAAAGACGAGTGGGCTCTTCTCTATTTCCCGGTGGGAAAAGCTGTCACTCTTCGGTCGGATCAGCTAGGAGAGTCCATTGTTGTGCGCTGGTTTAATCCTCGATCCGGGGAATGGGGCGGGACACTTCCGTTGACGGGCCGAAGCCTGACGCCGCCGGATGGCGAGGACTGGGTCGCATGGATAGGTCGAAAAACAGCGAAATGAGGAGACAACTGCGAACCCAGACCATCACACTATTACGCGGTGTCCGGCGATCTGTATATATATGGTGCGGGATTGCTCCTCTGCTGTGGGCAACGGTTGTCTTTGGTCAGACCCAGAAGGCGGAACAATCGCCGCAGAAAAAAATCCGGCGTGTCCCTATTATTGACGTCACCGACCTGTATCACCCCTTTCAGGACTCCGGAGACAACTTTGACCTCCTCACCGCGTACGCGCTTCCCGAGGTTGCGTTGAAGGCCGTGATTCTTGATACTCACGATTCATTTCGCAAGCGTATCTCCGAGCACCCGATCCTGCATGACTCCGACAAAAATGGTCCACGAGATCCGGGATTTATTCCTGTACTTCAGCTCAATTACATCTTCAACCGGAACGTGCCCGCCGCTGCCGGCCCCTTCACCATGATGAAGAGTCCGGACGACAAAATGTTAGACATCCCCGGATTTCAGCAGCAGGGGGTGGAGTTGATTTTGAAAGTCCTGGCGGAGAGCCCTGAGCCGGTCACAATTCTTTCCTTCGGATCGGCCCGGCCGATCGCGGTCGCGTACAACCGGAATCCGCAGCTGTTTGAAAGCAAAGTCAAAAGAATCTTACTCTCGGCAGGATCTTCGTCTCCGGGTTACCTCGAATGGAATGTTGCCTTAGATCCAAATGCCGCTGTCCGCCTCCTGCGTTCGCATCTGCCCATTGACATTTTCCCCTGTGCGACCAAGGACGGTCCTTTCTCATATGATTCGCACAATTCGTACTGGAATCTGCCAGACCTACATTTTGTAGAGCAAATGCATCCGAAGCTGCGCCGCTATCTGGACTACGCCTTCGGCCGTGTTTGCCAGTGTGATTTCTTGCGCGCTATGGATGGAGACGACGCTCCGGCAGAACCTACGGAGGCTTACTCCCATCCCCATCACGTATGGGAAACGGCGGTTTGGATGGCGGTGTCGGGCCGGTCGCTGGTTCAGCATAACGACGGCGGTTTTGGCATCGTCGCTGCCGACGACGTTTCGACAAACGATACTGTGCTGATCAATCAACTGGAGCCAGTCATGGTGCGTGTCGCCGACGATGGAACGTTCACGTTCGTGCCCGCTCCATCAACGTCCACAACATTTCGACTTTACGACCGTGGTGACCCGCACCTTAATGAGAAAGCGCTGCAGCAAGCGCTGCCTCGCCTCTATCTTCCATTTCAACCCTAGCGGGCGCCGGGCATTCTTCCGCAGCGGCAACCATTGGGCAGAGGAGAAGCATGGCCAGACTTTATCGAGTCGTCTTCATCATCGCCGTCATTCTCGCGCTGGCTTCAATCACCTGGGCAAAGCCGGTCAACATCGCCGCTTCCGGCTGGACCATCTCCGCGGACGAGTCGCTAGGCCAACTCACCATCTCGAATGATGCCCTCGGCATTGTGCTCGAGAATGTCCACCTCAACCTCCGCTCGGCAGACGGGCTGACTACCGCGAGCGGGTGGACGGCGGAGGCCACGGGAGAGAACCAGCTTTCCCTCAAGACTCGCGATTCTCGAATGGTCTGGGTTTTTGAAGTCCAAGCAAACGAGTTGCGGATCTCGAGCACATCGTCAGATTCGGTCTTAACCGGTCAAGCACCCGCATCTCCACAACGGCTGGTCGCCCGTCTGCTGGACCGGCAAGGGACTCCGGTAGATTGGGTGGGAACTGGAGAAGTCGCGGTCAGCTACGGCGGCAGCCACACTCACAATCCTTCATTCCTGCCGAGACGGAATCCGGATTGCGCTTACTTTGCTCTGGGACAAGTTTCCGCTGCCGGCCTGCACAGCCTGTTTGACCGCGCGTCGGATATTGCAATCGACTTCGCCGAAGATGCGACGTTCTCTCGCAACCCGCAGAATCTGGACTTGCTTGACGTCACCATTCCGGTCCCGGGCAACACGCTGGTGCGGCTCATCCCTGATTACTTTACGAAGTCCCTGGGATTGCCCTTCTACGTGCCCTTCGACGATTCGCACTTCCCCACCGCGCCCATGGTTTGGTCGAGTTGGACGAGTTATTACGAGCGGGTGAAGGAAGAAGACATCGTCCGCAACGCGGACTGGATCGCCGGCAATTTATTGCCTTACGGATTTCAGTACGTTCAACTCGACGACGGTTATGATCGGGGACCCGACGGACAGCACTTCTGGATCACGAATTGGGACCAGCAGAAATTTCCTCATGGACCGCAGTGGCTGGCGACCTACATTCACTCCAAAGGTCTGCGCCCCGGCATATGGCTGGTGCCAAACTCTTCTGCCGCAGCTGTTGCGGAGCAGCCGGAGTGGTATCTGCACTACACCAACGGAAAAACGGTACTTGACTACAACACGCCGGCGCTTGATTCGACCCATCCGGCGGTTCTGGATTTCTTACAAAAAGAGATGCAGATCCTGGATGACTGGGGATTTGAGTATTACAAGTTTGACGGCGAGCACGCCGTGCCGAAATACGTTCCCGGGGTCGACCTGACACGGCTCTACGACCAGGCCATCGACCCCTTGGCAGCCTACCGCAATCGTCTGGCCTTGATTCGCAAAACGATTGGCCCCAGCCGGTTCATCGAAGGCGATGTCGCCGGCACTCCTTTGAATGGTATCGGCTTTATCAATTCCTACTTCAATGGCCATGATCTCTACGACAATTGGCAGGGCATGTACTCGCTGTTCAGTTCCATCAACGCCAATGGATTCCTGAATCATGTGGCCGTCTACACCATGCCTGGGGAGGGCATGGCGCTTGAGCCGCGCATCAGTTTTGAAGAAGGATCGAAGAACAGGAATCCGAGCGTGATTGAAACCGAGCGCGAACGCGAACTTCCCCTGACCGGGTTCGGAACCACACTCGCCGAAGCTCGCACGGTTGTCAGTTTCGTCTCCCTCACCGGTGTTGCCTATTCGCTGGGAAGCATCATGCCCGACCTCACCCAGGAGCGGGTGGAATTGCTGCACCAGACGCTGCCCACAATGCCGATCTTTCCCATCGATTTATTCAGCCGTGGCACCGACATGGAGTGGGATAAGTTCAAACACGTAACTCCCGACGACTACATTCATAACTATCCGGAGATTCTGGACTTGAAAGTGAGCGCGCCTGCAGGCACCTACGATGTGGTGGCGATGACCAATTGGAGGAGCTGGGATAAGGTGCAGGAACTGGCCTTCTCCGAAAAGCTGGGCCTGGCCGCTGGCACGTCTTACATCGCGTTCGATTTTTGGAATCAGAAGATCTACGGCGTATTCAAAGACCGCATGCGAGTCGACATCGCGCCGCATGACACGCGAGTTTTTCAGCTGCGTCCGCTGCTAAGCCGGCCGCAACTCGTGGGTATTTCCCGGCATATCAGCGGCGCTTATTCCATATTGAATGTGAGCTGGGACAATTCGACCCACACTCTGCGCGGCGCTTCTCAAGCTGTGGCTGGGGCTCCGTACACGTTGTGGATCTACGTTCCTGAACGAGAAACGACATCGCTCATCGAAGCATCCGCCGGCGGACATCATTCCATACCGGTGCAACATCGCCAGCAAGGGAACTCTCTGAGCCTCACATTCCAAGGCGAGCCGGAGCCGGTGGAGTGGAAAGTTGAGTTCAAAGATACGAAGCGCTGAGGCAGATCGTAAAGGGGCAGCGGTAATTTCTTGCATGCGTCACAATAGATCGAGGCGAAAAATGCTGAAGCAATTTACGCTTTACGCCGCCGCATTCGCGGTGCTCATCGTTGGTTCGCTCTGGCTGAGTTCGAGACCATCGCAGGGCGCCGCGGCAGCCACATCCCGCGTACAGCAAATTCCCACTACGCCGCCGCCCATGGGCTGGTCTTCGTGGAACAGTTTCTCGAATACCATCAATTCTGAGATCGTTGTGCAACAGACAAACGCCATGGTGGCTTCGGGGATGAAAAACGCCGGCTACCAGTACATCAACATCGACGAAGGCTGGTGGCTCGGGCAGCGCGATCCGAGTGGCAACATTGTGGTCGAAGCCAAGCAGTGGCCTGCTCTGCAGCCTGGGGAGCATGCCGGCGATATGTCCAACATCGTGCGCTTCATCCATGCCGCGGGATTGAAGGCGGGAATCTACACTGACGCCGGCGAATCGGGCTGCAGTTTTTATGGACCTGATCTTGGTCCTCCCATGCCGCACACGGGCAGCGAAGGACACTACGATCAGGACTTTCTGCAGTTTGCGCAATGGGGGTTCGACTACGTCAAAGTGGATTGGTGCGGCGGGTACCACGAGAACCTGGACCCCGCCGTGCAATACGCGGCGATTGCCGGCGCAGTCCAGCGCGCGGAGAAAATCACCGGTCACCATCTTTATTTTTCCATCTGCGACTGGGGCAGCCAGAGCCCGTGGACCTGGGCTCCTGGAATCGGCAGCATCGAGGCCGATATCTGGCGCACCAGCGGAGACATCGTCGATCCCATCGTCGCGAACGCGCCCCCGAACAATCGCCACGCGACCCTGAAGGCAGTGCTCGACAATTTCGACCGCGGCATTCACCCCTCCGCGCAACACACCGGTTTCTACAACGATCCGGACATGATGATGGTTGGCATGCGGGGATTATCTGACGTGGAGAATCGCCTGCATATGAGCCTGTGGGCGATCTCCGGCGCTCCGCTGATTGTGGGAGCGGATCTGACCAAGCTCACGAAAATCAGCCGGGAGATTCTGACTAACTCCGAAGTCATCGCCGTCGATCAGGATGCGCTCGGCCTACAAGCCATCAAGGTGGCTGAACCCCGCCCGGGCCTGCAAGTGTGGGCTCGACCCCTGGCAACTTCGGGGACCCACGCGGTGTTGCTGCTCAACCGGACGTCGGAGGTGCCGGCATCGATCAGCGTGAGTTGGGCCGCGATCGGATTAGATCCCGCTTCGCCCGCTACCGTCAGAGATTTGTGGGCGGCTAAAGATTTGGGATCGTTTTCTTCCGCCTACACGGCGAACGTCCCCGCTGGCGATGCTGTTTTCGTGGTCATCCGTGGCACTGACGCGGCACCCACGCGATACGAAGCTATGTCCACCGCAAACGAATTCAGCGGCGGAGCCAAGCCGGAACCTTGCGCACCATGCATCAGCGCCCACAGCGTGGCCATAGACGGCGGGAAGTCCGTTACCTTCAAGATTGCCCCCTTGCGAACGCCTGCCTTCGTTCAGATCGATTACGTCAATGGAACCAACATGCCCCTGACTGGTCGAATGCAGGTGGACGGCCAGCTCCCTACCAATATCCTGTTTGCTTCCACCGGCAACAGCAACCGGGTTGGCGTGATTACCGTTGCGGTCGAGCCTACCCAGACAATTTCGCCCGTTCTGCTTAAGTTCTCCTCGCCGGGCGCCGGAGGACTGTCGCTCGAATCCATTTCAGTTCTTGCCGGGCAATAGCTCTGGCTTTTGTGAGCGTACAGGGGCAAAATTTTTCTGACAAAACTATCATGCTGGGAAGGTTGGTCGCGACCTCACATTCTCCGGCAAACTGCCGACCGAAGGCGCTGAGCGAGGCCTTCAAAAGTCAGGTATTTTATTGATAATATTACAGTTACATATTATTTCCCAAGCTGCTTCGCTGCCCGGAAAGACCCCACAATCGTACTTGAACTCTGCCACTCGTTCGTGCTAAAAGACTATGGTCGATGTGAAGCGGATTTTCAGCTGAGGAGCCCTCAGATGGCATCCATCCAATTCCCTGGCACCATCGAAAATCCGCCCTTGCGATGGGAAAACGTCCGCTCCGTCGTCACCCCTCAGATCCGGCAAGATGGTTCTCATATCTGGCCGTTCGATCCGACTTTCCCCGTGGATGTCCGGTCCTTCACCTTCCCCACCGACCGTAATCGTCCGCTCACCCGGCATGACTATTTTGAATTGCTCTATGTGTATTCCGGAAGAGCCCGTTATCAGTTTGAGGGCCGCGAATTCATCGCGGAAGAGAACGATCTCATAGTCATCAATGGAGCCATCTATCACCGCTTGAGCGAAGTGCTGGATCGTCCATTCCGGGCAGTCGTTTTATATTTCTTGCCGGATGTTTTTCGGGCTACCGAGAGCACCGGCGAAGACATCCAGTACCTGATGCCGTTTCTTCTTCAGGACTCGACGTTTCCCCATGTGATTTCGCGGCGCTCCGGCATTCCAGCGCAGGTTTTTGGTCTCATCACAAAAATCAGAAGCCAGGTACCGGCAATAGCAGACCGCCAACGCCTGGCTGCGCGCACTTACCTGGCCATGATTCTGGTGTTGTTGATCAATCATTACGAGCGCCATCTTGCGCTCACCGGTGCCTTCGATCGCCGACGCCGGGCTTTCGACCGGCTCCGGCCTCTGTTTGATTACCTCGAAGGCCACTATCCCGAACCCATCTCGTTGTCGACGGCTACTGAGATTGTGGGGATGAGCAAAGCTCATTTCATGCGGTCCTTCAAGCATGTGACCGGTCACTCCTTTGACACCTATCTGAATCATTTCCGGATTGCGAAAGCGCAGATACTGCTGGCGTCTACAGACAAGCCGATCTCCGAGGTGAGCCGGGAGGTTGGCTTCTGCGATCAGAGTTATTTCGGCCTCGTATTCCGGCGACTGATTCAGGTGACGCCCCGCGAATACCGCAAGATTCTCCCTGTCGGATAAACTTCTTCCAACCCAGCACTGCGGAGGTTGCCAGATTGCTATGCCCATCCCGAGTGACGGCCCGTCGCGCCCTGCGCGGTCTTCTTCTCGTGCTGGCGGCAATCCTGGTCGGACCACAGGCCGGAAGCCGCACCGTGGGCGGGCCCGCTGAAAAGCCAGCTGCCTGGTTCACTGACGTTGCCAGCCGATCAGATTTTACTTACCGCACCAACAACGACTACTCCGTCCGAAAATACTTCCTGCAGCCGATTTGCGGCGGCGTTGCCATCTTCGACTACGACAACGACGGGAAGATGGACATCTTCTTCACCAACGGCGCAAAGCTGCCCGAACTGAAGAAGACGAACCGGTCTTATTACAGTTGCCTGCTGCGCAACAAGGGCGATGGCACATTTGAGGATGTGACGGAAAAAGCCGGCCTGACCGGTGCCAATCTCGGCTACAGCATGGGCGTGGCGGCGGGGGACTATGACAATGATGGTTACGAAGACCTGTTCATCTGCAACGCCGGCCGCGACGCGCTCTATCACAACAATGGAGACGGAACTTTCACCGATGTAACCGAAGGTTCGGGCCTCGACCACAAGCCGGCTAATGTTCTGAGCGTTGGAGCCGCATGGTTTGACTACGACAATGACGGACTGCTGGATCTGATCGTCTCCACCTACACTGAATGGACCCCGCAAGCCGATCGCCGTTGCCAGATGGGGAACAGTGAAATCTATTGCAGTCCTGCCGTTTACAAGAGCGTGTCTCAAAGGCTCTACCACAACCTGGGGCACGGACATTTTGAAGACGTTACCGAAACTTCGGGGATCGGCCGCGCACTGGGCAAGGGAATGGGAATCGACATCGCCGACTTTAACGGCGATGGCTTGATGGATATTTTCGTGGCCAACGATACCGAAAGAAATTTCCTCTTCATCAATCAGGGAGACGGCACATTCAAGGAACAGGGTCTGCTGTACGGTGTTTCCTATAACGAACTCGGGGCAACCGTCTCCGGAATGGGCAGTGACGCCAAAGACTTCGATAACGACGGCAAGGTCGACATTGTTTACAACGACCTTGCCGGCCAGGTCTTCGGACTCTTCCGCAACACCGGAAATAAATCCTTTGATGATGTGACTCGTCCAACTCGTCTGCAGTCTTTGAGCCTGCCTTTCTCCGGATGGAGCATCGGATTCATCGACTACGACAACGATGGATGGAAGGACCTATATTCTGCGAACGGCGATGTGGACAACTTCGCTCCCAACTCCAAACAGCACGATACGATGTTCAAGAACATCGACGGCAAGACGTTCATCGATGTCAGCGACCAGATGGGTCCCGCCTTCGCGCTCCAGGGATATCAGCGTGGCTCCGCATTCGGAGACCTGAACAACGATGGATTCCTCGACATCGTGGTGACTTCGCTGGGCGAGAAACCCCGGATCCTGATGAATAACGCGCTGAATGGAAATCACTGGCTGCTCTTCGATCTGCGAGGCCATCGCAGCAACCGCGACGGCATCGGGGCGCGCATCAAAGTCGTAACCGCCTCCGGCCGCGCGCTCTATAACCACGCAACCACGAGCGTCGGCTTCATGTCTTCCAGCGATCGCCGCGTGCATTTCGGATTGGGCGCAGAAAAGACCGTCAAGAGCGTCGAAATCCGCTGGCCGAGCGGCATCGTGCAGACGCTGGGTTCCATCCCGGTCGATCAGATCGCAAAAATTGAAGAACCGGTCGACCAGCAGCTCTCGCCGCCAGCCCAGTCCGCGGCGCCTCACTGAGTATGGCGACCCGCAGCAGCAATCGCCGAGAGTTCATGAAGGCCATGGCAGCTCTCGGCATTAGTGGGGCGGCTGCTTCCAGGCTTGCGCTGACCTCGCTGGCCGCCAGTTCGAAGTCCACAGCCGGGTTTGAGAATATCATCCGATCCTCCGGCATCCAGTTCATTCTGGACAACAGTACCCAACCCCAGAAGTACCAGCCGGAGACTATGGCGGGCGGCGTCGCCGTGTTCGACTACAACAACGACGGGCTGCTTGATCTCTACTTCACAAACGGTTCCCACCTGCCGGACATGGACAAGTCCGATCCCAGGTTTCACAACCGCCTCTATCGCAATAACGGCGACGGGACGTTCACCGACGTGACCGCGCAGGCAGGCGTCGCTGGGTCGCGGTATAGCGTGGGCGTTGCGGTTGCCGACTACGACAATGACGGGTACCAGGATCTGTTCGTCACCGGCGCCAATGGCTGCCAGCTCTTTCATAACAACGGCGACGGCACGTTTACTGACGTAACGGCGCACGCGGGACTCGCTCGCGTGCATCCAGACTTGGTCAATTCATTTTCTCCCGCGGCGGGTTGGTTTGATTATGACAACGATGGTCATTTGGACTTGATCGTAATCAACTATCTGAAATGGTCCGCGGCCACCGAGCCGGCGTGCGTCTCCAACGGAATCCGCGCTTACTGCTCGCCCGACAGCTATGCCGGATTGCCCAACCTCCTGTTCCACAACAATGGCGACGGCACATTCACCGACGTTTCCGAGTCTTCGGGGATCTTCAAGCACGTGGGCAAGGGCATGGGCGTAGCCTTTGCCGACTATGACAGCGACGGGTTCGTCGATATATTCGTGGCCAATGACACGTTCCGCAATTTTCTGTTTCACAATAACGGGAACGGGACTTTCACTGAAACTGGATTGCTGAGTGGCGTTGCCTACCCGGAAAACGGCAGGAGCGTTGCTGGAATGGGAGTCGATTTTCGCGACATCGACAACGACGGCCTGCCCGACATTTTCGAGACTGCCATGTACAACGACAATTTTCTCTTGTTCAAGAACATGGGCAAGGGACAATTTGAGTACGCGACCATGGCATCCCGGCTAGGTATAGCGACTCGCCATCTTACGGCGTGGGGCACTGGCATTTTTGATTTTGATAACGACGGATGGAAAGATATCTTCACCAGCAACGCTGCGATTCTTGACAACTCCGAACAAGTGAACCATACGCCCTATTTCCTTCCGAACAGCTTGTTCGCAAATAATCGCGATGGAACTTTTACCGATGTCGCAGCGGCCGCAGGTGCGAGCTTCAACGTTCCCGCCGCTCATCGCGGAGCGGCATTCGGAGATCTCAACAACGATGGGCGCGTCGATATTGTGACGAACTGCCTGAATGGCAAACCGGAAATCCTGATGAACCGTTCGGCAAACTCGAATCATTGGTTGTTAATCAATCTGGTGGGGACGGTGAGCAATCGGGATGGGTTGGGCTCGCGCATCAAAGTCACCACCAAGGAAGGCGTGCAATACAACCACGCCACCACGAGTGTGGGCTATGGATCGTCCAGCGACAAGCGCGTGCACTTCGGTCTAGGCGCAGCCAATAAGGTCGACCAGCTTGAGGTCACATGGCTGAGTGGAATCAAGCAGACCGTGGCTAACGTAGCCGCTGATCAGATTCTTACCTTGCGCGAGCCCGCAGCAAAATGAGCGTCTTGCCGGGCGCACAAGCAGTGAGCCTCATTTTTCCGCGCCGAATTCTAATTCATTCGCCCAGTGACTCTGCCAGTCATCATGAAAGGTAACCGCATTGTCTTTCGAAACGCTGCGGCCGGCCGCCAGTTCGTGAGCATCGCCGTGATTATCGTTAATGCGGCAAGTGAACTTCACGGTCTGGCCCGCTTGCATTCGCCGGCGCACTTCGGGGAGTTCACTCCACGGTATCGCCGCTTCAACGATACGGGTATTCCCGTCGCGACGGATTACGAGCTTCGCATCGGTGACGGGCCCTCCATCAATGGCTGATTTCGGTTCGCGCGGAAAGAAATGCTTGCGCGGCATTCCCGGAGCCAACAGCCGCCAGACCTCGGTGCCTCCGCCATATTGGGGCGAGACCGGATTCAACGCAAATTCGTAATCGGTATCCCAGTAGGTAATGAAACGCGGCATGACTCCGGGAGGGTGAGAAAGCCACGGTTTTTGATCGAGCACGTTGAAGGCGATTTGCACATTGTCGTGCTCGCCGCTTCCGGACGGAATATCGAAATTCTTCCGGTAGGAGTAATGCCGCACGTTGTCGGGCCACTTCAGAACCTGACCGTCGCGTCCCGTCACCTGATCCGGATAGAAATACGAATCATCGTCACGAGTCGCAAATCGAACCATGCCCGGATCAGGGGTGCTGTCGGCGATTTTCGCGGCAAAATAAAAATACTGATCATCGTAGGCAAGGAAAACCGTCGCCGCCCCGTTCGGCACAGACCCTCCGAAGTCCTTGAAGGGCAGCCAGGCTTCTTCAGTCATATTCGGACCCAGGCTGATCCCCGGAACGACTTCGGGCGGCACGCCCCGCCAATCGCTGAGATCTCCGTCCACATGAATCGTCCGCCGCACAATGTAATTCACCCGCATATCTTCTTCGTGAACGGCATTCCCATCCTCGCCGGTATATTTGGCCGAGAGGTGGTAGACGTTGCTGGCGGCTGGCTGACCGCCTGCGACGACAAAGGTAAACTCCCGAGTCTCATTAGGCTTCAGGCTTACCGCCGCGTTCGCGGGACGCAAAGCCAGATTTCCCAGCCGCGCATCGATCCGCCCCTTCACAGCGCGATTCAAGACGTTGGTCAGGCTGAGCTTCAATACTGGATGCTGCTCGACGGGTGCCGTGAGATCGTGCGCGACGATCTCGATCGGACTGTAACCATCGACTCGCGCTGCTGCCAGCGCTGTCAGGAGCTTCTCAAACGAGCCCGGCGTCCCATTACTTCGTAAGAAATATCCCAGACCATTTAAGGGGACTGTGATCTTCCCGTTTTTCGTCTCCACGGGATTCCCGTAGAAGTCATACATCTGAAACAGATGAGTGGAATCGTCCATCGTGAGGTGAGCATCTTTGCTCACTTCGACCGAGCGGAAAAGGGTTCGCTCGACATCGTAAATCTTCTTCATGTCCCCCAACACCACCACAGTGCCGTCATCGGGGTTAGGCGTACCGCTGGCTGCGCTGTCGAGTCCGTCAAACACAAAGATCCAGGGCAGACCGTTCTGAAACAACAACTTTCGGAACGAGCGTTGCCCGACGAATTTTTGCGTGGCTGCGACTGCTGCGGCCGGAGACCAGGCCTGAACCACGGGATAAACCCGATCTCCCAGCTTGACGTTCTTGCTCCCATAAACGTTGCCATCGAAGATTCCGGCCGTCCGGCCCTGTCCCTGGGCACGCATCGAGGCAATCACCCCGGCTACTCGATCCTCTGCATTGGCGATCCAACTCTCCGTGTCCCAGACGCGCACGGGCCCGTACGGGCCGGCGCGATGTACCCACTCCGGAACTTCCGATGGGTCGGCCGCGAGCGCTTGATAGTGAATGCTCACAAAATCCAGCCATTTCAAGAATTGGTCAGAGCCATCGGAAAAAAGTTTGTCTCGCGCATTGGAAGAAGAGCAGGTTCCGCCGATCAGAACTTTCACCCCCGCTTGGGTTCGCGCCGCCTCGACCCCCTCCGCCATGTGCGTGAAGATGTCGCGATACCGCTGAATGTCCGCTCCCCAGCCAGAAATCGAAACGCTCTCCCAAGGCTCGTTCCACAGTTCCACAGCGTTGAGGTTGCCATTAGGCCAGCCGTATCGCGACGCAATCTGCTGAACCCAGTTTTGAAAATCCTGATCATAGGCGGGCAACCATGCTCGATCATCCTTCGTATCCAGCATTCGGTTCTCGGCGTCGAGCCAGGGCCGAGGCCTGCGCAGTGGTTGATCGCCCCATCCGTCGGCATCTCCCAGAGTCAACATCACCGTAACGTCGTGCTTCTGCGCCCAAGTCATGTACCGGTCGAGCCGAGCCGCATTCTGATCGTAGTCGGGCTCACTCTTTGGTTCGTAGGGACCGCTCATCCGCGCGCCTTTTATTCCGAGCTTCTCGAAGAGAACGAAGATGCCTTCGTTCATGAACTCGTCCCATGTCATGTCGAGGGCGTAGGTGGGAAACTGCACCCGGCCCGGGTCTGGCTGCACCGTCCGAACAACGGTGGCGGCAAAAGCGCGCCCGTGACCTTCCACATCGGTGATCAGAGCGTATCCGCCAAACCGTTCCGGAATCTGCGGCTGGATCGTGATGTCTTGCGAGCCTGATGCAGGCAGATCCAGATCAATCGGGGTCGCGCCTTCCTCAGCGATTTTGAACACGTGCGGAACCCACACGTCTCCAGGCGGGACTCTGGTTCCGTAGCTCACAACATTCACTTGTCCGTGGGCCTTCAGCTCGGATTGGGTTTCGTTCACAAAATGCAAAGTGATCCGCAAACTTTCGCCCGGCCAAAGGACATTCGCCATGGTGCTGCTGCCAGCTTGCACCGCAATCTCTTCGACCTTGTAGCTTGCGGCCCTCTGTTCTTTTTCCAATCCAAAAACTTCGGAGTAGCCCGGCATGTCAGATCCCGTCTTCATCTGCGCGGAGCAAGGGGCGGTGACCAGCAGCGCAATCATCGTGACTTGCAGCAGCGTCGCTGTCGGCCGGAGGCGCGTGCGCCTCCATTGAAACGTTCGGACACACTTCGGCACGTTTTTCAACGAGAACCTCCTCATTTTCGAAAACACTAAGCGACTTTTGGAGCTCAAGCGGGATGTGGCGCGGATCGAGCTCGTCGCAGGTGAATCCCTACTTGGCGGCCTTACTCTTGCTGAGAATCTCCTGCTTCACTCTTAAAGTGTCGGGATCATCAGGCTGAAGCAGGAGGGCTCGGTGAATTTCACTGAGAGCGCCGGCCGTGTCGCCCTTCTGCGCCAGAATACTTGCCAGCATGACGATCAGTTGAGTGTCCTTCGTATCCTTGGCAGCACGCAGGGTGCGGACCGAGTCATCCAGCTTCGATTCGCGAATATACTCGCTGGCCAATGCTTTGCGCGCTTCATCCAGCGAGGGATCAATCTGCAAAGCCTGCGTCAGTTCCGGCACAGCCTCGGGCCCGCGCTGCAGCTGGAGCAGCAGCACTCCGAGCGCTGCATGACCGTCTGCGGAGACGGGCTGGAATGACAAGTACTTGCGCAGGGCGGCTTCAGCATCGGCCAGCCGGCCGGTCTGGATGTAACTCATACCTAAGCCAAAATAGGCTTCGTAAAAAGTCGGCACTTTCTTGATCAACTCTTCGTAGGGCGGAATGGCTTCAGCGAATTGCCCCTGCTTTAGAGCAGACTCCGCCACCCCCAGCAGACGGCGCACGTCGCGCCCAAAGGAAGACCGCTCCTGTTCCTCATCGACCAGTTTCTGCGCCAGGTCGGCATATTTTTGTGCCTTATCCGGATCCTGTTCCTTGCGGTAGATATCGATCAATAACAGTGGACCTTGTTTGTCATGGGGCCCCAATTCAAATGCACGGAGAGCGTCAGCTTCGGCACCCTTGTAATCGCCGAGAGAAATGCTGGCGCGGGCCCGGTTGTACAGAGCCACGGTAGAAGCAGGGTTGTAGGACAACGCCCGCGTGGTGGCAGCGATACTCTCTTTGGCCCGACCCTGGCTCAACAAGTATCGGCCATACATATATTGGACCGCGGCCCGGTTGCGAAGGATTTCGGGCGAAGCAGGCGAGGTCTCGGTCATCTCAATCGCCTTCGCGAACATGTTTTGCGCCTGCTTCATGTCTCCCGCTTGCGAGTAAGCGTCCGCCAGCGATGCAACTACTAGAGGGTCTCCAGGCAGCAACCGGGAAGCCTTCTTGTAGGCCCCGATGGCGTCCGCGGGTGTGGTGTGTTCGAGGTAGAGATCACCCAGGGACTTCCAGACAAAGCCGTTGTTGGGCTCCAGGCTGACGGACTTTTCCATCTCACTTTGCGCCAGAAGAAAGTCATTGCTGGTGTTGATCGTGGTGACTGCATAGAACTCGTGCGCTCTGGCGGAGCCGGGGTGATCCTTCAGAAAACTCTGGAGTTCCAATACGGCGTCGAAAGGCTGCCCGATTTTGACCAGGGCCTCCGCATGGCCTACCTCAGCCTCCGCCGACTCGGGATCCTGCTGATAGGCGATCCGAAACTCCCTTTCGGCGTCTGTCCACTTTTGCTGGCGGGCAAACCGCATGGCCTGATGCAAATGATCGGGCTTGCCGCCGGTGGCCCGAGAGGGTGGACTTTGACCTGGCAGCGGCGCGCACAACAGCAAGCTCAACGCAAGAGCTGAGCCTGAGCACTCGTACAACCTTCCCATTTCGCGTTCATTCCTTGTGGTTTCCCGATTGTCGCACAAGAAACAAGAAAAGGGAGCGGGCCACATCCCGCTCCCCTCGAGGTGAGTCATTTTCTAAAAGACATACCTGCCTGAGATCACGATGACTCGCGACCCGCCCTTACCCGTAATCAATCCAAAGGTGGGGTCACTCGTGTTCGTGTCGTAGCCGCCCAGCGTGGGATGGTTGAAGATATTCTGTCCTTCAAGCCTGAGCTGGAAGTAAGTTTTCTCGTAGATTGGAAAGCGCTTCAGGACAGCGATATCCGTGCCCCACGAGCTTGGTTGGCGTATGAACCCGAGTATCGGGGGAAGATTTCCATAAGTGAACGGGCTCGTTTGGCCAGCTTGGCTGGCCGGGGGCGACGTCTGATAGGGGTATTCTCCGACCGCCAGCGCATTCTTGTTGATGCCCGCTGCATGCGTATTCCCGGTGGTCAAGGCAGAGCTGCAGAAAATGTCGCAGAGAGTCGAGCCCGGGTTGCCGTACCCTGACCCCTTAAGGCTCGACAGACTCGCGCCTGGAGCGAGGCTGCCGTTGGTGTACCAAATGTCGTCAAAGTTATCGACATTGCTATTGTTCACACTAAGGGACACTGGGTTCCCACTATTCCAGGTCGAATCACCCGTGATTTCCCATCCTCCGAGCCCAGCTTCGACTAAACCTCCGGCGATGCCGCTTTGTGGATTCATCCAGCGCCGGCCACGTCCAAACGGTAGTTGGTAGTTGTAGGTCACTACCAGGCGGTGTGTCTGATCGCCAGGGCTAAAGCCGTAAACGTGTTGGATGCTGCCATCAACCGACTGGAATGTCTTGGAGAGGCTTCCCAAGCCGATTTGGCTGGGCTGGGCGTTGATGTCCGGCCCGCCGACATCGTCAAGCGCTTTGGAGTAGGTATAGTTCAGAAGGATTTGCAGACCCTCCGAGAGCCGCTTCTCCACGCGCAAGTTGCCGCTCTGGAAGTTGGATCGGCCGATGTTTGCGTTTTCTACGTTGACTGGGCCGAAGTACGGATACTGGTACATCAAGGCGCCCAAAGGTACCTCGGGCTGGCCGTTCACGTCGAGGATGCCGGGGTTTCCTCCGGTGAATCCGCCCGCGGGAAATTGGCCCGCAAACGGTGACTGCGCGTAGTAGTTAGCCTGGTTGCCGTTAGGACCATTGTTATAGCCGAACAGTTGGAAGTTGGTGCCTTGCCAGCCTCCGTTGTACAGGCTCTTGGGGAAATGGCTGGGATACAGGGTACCCAGGAGATCGCCGCTATGGTTGGCCGAGTAGGTGACCTCTACCAGCCAGTTGTGAGGCAGTTGGCGTTGTATGCCGAAGCTCCAGTCCATCTCGTGCGGCATGTGCGAATTGATGTCCACCCCACCGGAACCGCTGCCTGAAGACGCGGTCTGCATGTTTGCGATCTGGCTGTTGTGGCCGAAGACTTGCAACTCCAGGGCGGGCAACGGGAAGGCGTTGGCGATGGTCTGGAATCCGGGACCTTGCTCGTAGTTGATGGAGTTGTTGCCAAACTCCGTACTGCCCATGGTGGCGTAAGCCACGTTAGGAGTGTCGCCATAGTTGGTGAGGTTGTTGCCCAGAGGAATAAAGAAGACTCCAAAAGAGCCGCGCAACACTGTTTTAGGCATCACCTGGTAAGCGAAACCTATGCGCGGACTGAAATTCCACGGATGCGAGATGGTCGCCTCTCGGGAGCGGTGCTCCGGCGAATTCACAAAGACAATGGCGCCTGGATCAAACGCTCCGGTGGTTGCCCAATCAGGAGGCGTGATACCGACGGTCATGCCCTGAGTGACGGGACTGCAGGTGGTCTGATTAAGGCTCCCATTCGGAGTGCAGGTGGCCCCCAGCAGCGCGTTATTGAAGTTGTAGCTGGGGTTGAGAGTAAATGGAGGCGGCGCCAACGGATCCCAAACCGTGAGGTTATTGTTGCGATCCGTCACCGGCGTTTGCATCTCCCAGCGGGCCCCGACATTAACGGTCAACTTCTTCGTGACCTTGTAGTCGTCCTGCAGGTAGGCCGCGTAGTAGTTCGACGCGAGGGACCTGGTAACAGCCGTGGTGGCGTGCGACCACGAATCCAGCCCCCACATGAAAGTGGCCATATTGTTGGCGTCATCCTGGGGATTGCCCCAGATATTGCCATCGTCATTTGTATTCAGGAAACTTCCCGCGCCGGTGATGTAGAATCCATCGCCCACCGGACCCGAACCCGCCGGATTAATGAAATTATCGTAATAGCGCCGGGCTTCGTAGCCGAACTTCATGGTGTGACGGTTCAGAATCTTTGTGATTGCAGCCGAATACATGAAGTTGGTGGTGTAGATTCCGTTGAACCCTGGCCCGTTCAAATAATTCCCAATCACGTCGCCGCCGCCTGAGGGTGCCGTAGCCTCGTCGCGAACCTGATGAATACCCAGCAAGGTAGTGCCCATCAGGTCGGTAACCGAGGGCTGGAATCCCCAACCCGCGGTGCTTGCGCCTGGGCCGCTGATCGAACCTCCGAAGCGTGCCGGACTGTAATTGCCGCCGGTGTTCAAGTCAAGAATCAGGGTGGGGGAAATCACGTAATCGTAGTGCAGGGTCGCTCCAAATCCGCCATCCAGGTGATTGCCAGAGTTGGCAAAATTCGGGAAAGCCGAGAGCGTGCTCGAATTCTCGGTATCGTGCGTGTAGCGCCCGTATATCCGCTGCTTGTCATTGATAACATGGTCTACGCGCACATCCCACTTCACCGTGTTCGCCTTGGAGGGGCTGTGGTAGGCATAGTTCCAGCCCACGGTACCATAGACAGGGTTGGCGAGGTTCGCATGTGGCATCAGGGAGATATAGTGCAGCGCCGGAAGACTCAACTCGCTTACCGGAATGTGCATGCCATCTCCACCAGCAGGCGTCCTTGCTCCGGTGACAGGGTTGGCTGGTATGTATATATCTCCGAGTGCAACTTGAGGATAGGTTGCGGATAACGGGTTACTGGCGGGGTATCCGATGTCGGTCAGGTCGGCGCAGTCACCCGTGGGATTGGGAAACGCCGCTGCATATTGGGTCCCGACCGGGCAGGGCACCGGGTTCTTGATGGTCATGCCATTGAACGGGTCGGGAATGGAGTTGCGCTCCGCCTCAGTAATGGTCGTGGTGATCCCTTCGCCGCCGGGGGTGGTGAACCTCGTCCACTCGGAGTTGGCGAAAAAAAACGTCTTATTCTTGCCGTTGTAAATGTGAGGGATGAGGACCGGCCCGCCTACAGCAAATCCAAAGTCATTGGTATGGCTCAGAGCCTTAGTGCAAGCCGACGTGCTCCCGCCGGTGGCCTTCCCGTAAGCGCAGAGGTTGTCCTGAGACCATCCATTGGCGTTAAAGAATTGATCCTGATGGTATTCAAAGAGCTGTCCATGGAGCGCATTTTGGCCGGATTTCGTAGAAACCTCGACCACGCCGCCGGAAACGCGGCCATACTCGGCGGACATGCCGTTGGTGATGACCTTGAATTCCTGTACGTCCTCGGTATTGGGGCTGGTATTGACGACCTGGTGGGCAAAACCGCCAGTAGCCGGCACGCCATCGACTAGGTACTCGACTCCAGACTCACGTCCGCCATTAATTCGGGTATCGTTGACGCCGCTGGTGAAGCCGCCATTGAGTCCCAGACTCGCACCGGCGGGAGCTCCGCTGCCTTGGACGTTTCCGGCGACCGTAATCAATTGCAACGGGTTACGCGAGGGATTGACCAGAGTCTCAATCAGCTGTTCATTCACGACCTCGCCGATCTGCGCGTCTTCGGTCCGCAACTGCGACGGCTGGGCTGTCACCGTGACCGTCTCGTTGAAGCTGCCGACCTGCAAAGCGAAATCGAGCCCAATATCATCGGAGACCTGGACCAGCACGTTGGGGTGCAATGCCTTTTTGAAATTCGCTGCCGTCGCTTCGAGGGAGTAGGTTCCGGGAATCAAGTTCGGCAACAAGTAAATGCCCGCCGAGTTGGTCGTCGATGCCGATCGCACCTGCGTCGCCGCGTTGACCGCGGTGATTTGAGCGCCGGCAATCGCAGCGCCACTGGGGTCGGTTACGTGGCCGGTGATGCTTCCCGTTCCTTGTTGCGCAACTAGGGGGAGGGCTGACAGGCAAAGCGTGCACAGAAGTATGACGAAGAGTGAAAACCGACGATTCATTGGGCTCCTCCGGAGCAACGTCTCGGTCTCGACCGGATGACCTGAAGCGGAGGTTGCACCATGCCGCATGCCCCCTGCTCGAGAGCATAGTACTTTCGTATGAGTCGCGAATCTGTAACAATCACGGAAAAGTTTCTGACAAAAGTATCGCGATCCGTGCCGCTCCTGTGCTCGCGGCCGCGTTCCCGTTCTGGAAACTTCGACAACGTTGAATGTTGGGTAAGAACATCAGGCAGACTATGTTCATCCGCAGCGCGTGGCGTAGATTAACGATTTTCCTCTAAACCGCGCTCTTCGATTTTGAAAACCCGGTGATTTTGAAACTCGGTCTGCAACGACCGAGTGGAATCTGCGGTCACTTTGAGCGGAAGTTCCGATCGAACAATCGAGGATCTACGGTTGGGTGAGTTGATGCGCAAGGATTAGGAACACACTCGATGACCAGGTATAGGCGGGATCACGCAAGCCGCGCCCCGACACCGCGTCGAAGTTTTCAGAGAAGCCGCTCTTGACCGCCATCCGGCAGTATCGCAGCTTGAGTTCGCTGGCCAATTCGCGCTCTCCCGATGATTCCAGGCCATCCACGATCATCATCGTGGAAGGAGCCCAGATCGGCCCGCGCCAGTATCCATCCGATTCGTAATACGGACTTCCTACCCTCTCGGTGGCCAAGCCGTTGCCGGTCAGAAACTGTCCCGGCTGTTTCAAATCCGCGATCATCTTCTGGCGCACAGAATCCGGTAGTTGTTTCCCGAGCATGATAGGAATGTAAAGGAGCAGGCTGTCAGACTCGATCACGGAATGATCGAAAGAACGCAGGGCGACGAAATGATCGGAACGCCAATACGACGCAATGATCTTTTTCAGCAAGCCGTCCGCCCGAGTTTTCCATTCCTCCGCTTCCGGCTCACGGCCTAAGCGGTGCGCGATGTTCGACAGCGCCTCCATCTGCAAAACCAGATCGGAGGCCAGGTCCGGGGTTTCGATCACCGGTCCCGAACGGAACACGGTTGAATTGTCCCACCCTGAATCGTTGCCGTGGTCGTATTGCGGAAGCCCGTCGTGGTCATCATCTCGAAACTCAAAGTACCAGTTCGTCCAGCGAACCAGGTGAGGATAGGCCTCGGCTAAACGCTCATGGTTGATGGAGTTGCTATGGTTCATCAGCCACATAAGCACCCAGCCGTGGATCGGCGGTTTGCTGTAGGCCCAATAAAGCTCACGGTCGGTTAGACTGTCCGGCAAAGCCCCGTCGGGACTCTGCTGATCGAACATGAGCATGTACTGATCCCATGCGATTCCTGGTTGCGCCTCGATCAGGGCCATGGCGTTGAAGCAGTGGTCCCAGCTCCAGACGGCATACATCCAGTTCTTCGACATCAACATCGCCGGCCGGGTCAGATGGCCTTCTCTGCCCACTACCGCAGCCCAGTCGACATAGGCCGCCAGGTTGGCGGCTGACTGGAACTCGTCGGGCACTGTCGGCATTCCGGCAAGCCATTGCTGGTACTCGCGTCGCACTCCGGCCGCCGCATCCTCGAAGGACCCGTCGTAATTCCGCTCGTGCCAGCCGGAGCGGAACTCTTCGATGGCACCGTCAAAGTCATGCGCCGGATCTGAGGGATCGAACTCCAGAAGAACTGTTTTCGTGGCAGTGCCGTCCCAATCACTCTTAGCCTGGATGTTTCCCTGCATCGCCGTCAGCATGAACCGAATATCTTGCTGCGCGCTGTTGAATTCCCAGCGTGTCCGATCCCTCGGAAAGGCGAATCCGGCGGCGTCCGGCGGCTTGGAGAATCGAATTCCAACCCCGTGGCCATGCAACCTGATGAGGTAAGGTTCGCTGATGCAGATCTCGACGAAGCCCTCATCGGCCTCCAGTCGCAGAACCTCCGGCGTAGCATGCTCGCGAAAGGACAGCGTCTTCCCATCGCGAATCAGGTCCACGCGCAGAACTTCCGCGCGCACGCCGCGATGCAGAGAGCGCAGGTACAGCCCCTCTCCCAGCCAACCTTGCGCTAAGTGAGAAAAACCGAAGTAGGAGCCGTAACGGCTGAAAGGAACCTTGGCCACGTCAAAGGAAATGTCGTCGCGATAACCCGCCGGCGAAGAGGCCGCAAAGGCCAGCGCCTCGAGAACGACGACCATCAGCCCAATACCAGCCGCCCACCGGTGAAGATGAAATCTGTGCCTGGCCAAGATAGTTCCCTCTGTGTTTTGTGTTCCTCCCACGGACCGACCGGCCCATCTACTTCCTCGTGGCAGGTGCTGGTTTCGTGTAGAAGTCGTAAGTGTATTTCCAGCTGAATTCTTCCCCTACGGGAATCTTCATGCCGATGAATGGCTCGGGCGCAAGCACGGTCCGGACCGCCCAAAATGCCAGATGAGACAGAGGCCGATCGCCGGTGATGACTACACCCGAGCCCGTCTTCTGGTTCTCGACCGTGATCTTGTAGTCCTTCGCACTGTCACCGAACCCTTCCAGCGGAGTGTACAGTGTATCTTCGTGCGCCAGCACTTTGAGAAACGAAATCCGGTTCCCGCGAACTTCGGCCATGCCATTCAATTCCGCTGTTGCCTTGAGATCGAACGGAAACGTGATGACAAAATCCGGCCCCGAGGACTGCTGATCAATGCTGAGAAAGTTGTGATCGTAGACCTCCGTGTCGATCACCTTGCGGCCCGTATTCCGCAAGCTGTGTTCCAGAATCATCGTGGGCTTGTTCTTCACCAAGCGAATCTTTTTGCGATAGATGTAGCCGTAGCCAGTGCCGCAGTCCACCTTCTGCTCAAATTCGATCCAGTCGGCCCCCTTCCGGACGGCCCAGGTTCCCGAATTCAGCAATGTGTAGTGTTGGAATGAACTGTAAGCACCTTCGACTGGCTTCTTTAGGACTCCGACTCCAATCTTGCAAAACGCCTCTCCCGGCTTTGCTTCTGCGTATCCCAGCGCAGTCTCGTCGGGGCCAATGAACTCCTCCACCGGACCGCTGGCCGCGCTATTCGCGCCCGCCACAATCGTGTCTCCGATGATCACGTCTGGAACCGAAGGATCGAACTTCTGGAAGAACGGCCCGTAGTAGCTGTGGCCCTTGTATTCCAGGCTGGCGATTACACCCGACCAGTCAAAGCGAGTGCCCCGGTAATATCCTTTCTCGGCATCGGGAAGATAGATCTTCGCGTGCAGTATTCCATTGGATAGCTCCGCTGCCGGGTGGGTTTGTCCTCCGGCCGGAATAACAGCGAGCAGCCATCCGATCACCAGGATGCATCGTGTCTTTACCATGGCCGTTTCATAGGCTCCGGAGTGATCTGCTGTGCCGGCACGAATCATACAGCCAGATCAACCGCGAAGTACAAATGAGAATTCGTCGGAATTCAACAATCGCAAGGACTCTTTTCTGCGAATTGCTCTCACATTACTTATAGAAGTTTCCAGCGGTAACCGTTATGTTCTTGCGATGACCAGCTTTCGCTTGTTCCTAAGAGCGCTGTTCTCGCCCCGTCTGAGCCTCGCCGTAATCCTCGCCACCGTCGCAACCGGCATGTGGGCCCAGGAGGCCGCGTCGACCTCGATTCAGATTCACGCCGGCAGTCGCGATGCGGGCATTCCGCTCAAACATTTCTGGAGCACGACCGTCGGCGCGGGCCGTGCTAACGAAGGCCTGCGGGCCAGTTGGCAAGAGCAACTGCACACCGCGGTCATAAACAACGGCTTCCGCTACGTGCGATTTCACGGCCTCTTCCACGACGACATGTTCGTCTATCACGAGAACAATGGCGTCCCGGTCTATAACTTCCAGTACATTGACGACCTCTTCGACCGCATGCTGAAGAATGGAGCGCGGCCTTTCGTCGAGCTGGGGTTCTCCCCTTCCGACATGGTCACACAAAAAGGCAGCACGGGATTCTGGTGGAAGGGGAATGGCACTCCTCCTGCGGATTACAACAAGTGGGCTGAACTGGTTCGCCACTTTGCCGAGCACTGCATTCAGCGCTACGGACCGGAGGAAGTTCACAGCTGGTACTTTGAGGTTTGGAATGAGCCCAATCTGAGCAACGGATTTTTCACCGGAACCCAGGCACAGTACTTCGATCTCTACAAAATCACGGCGCAAACTCTCAAGCAGGTTGACCCGAAGTTGCGCGTGGGCGGCCCGGCAACCAGCAACTACTATCTTGCTCCAGATGTACTCCAAAAGGCGGAGCAAACTCCCGGTGCCGATCTACTGAACCTGCCCTGGCATCCGATTTGGATTGAGGACTTCTTCGAGTATTGCCAGAAGAATAATCTTCCCGTGGACTTCGTATCGACCCATCCCTACCCCTCCGACTTCACGAGTCGTGGCAAGAGCATGCATCGTGGAGTGAATTCGACGCGAGACGACCTTCGACTCATCCGCCACATGGTGGATGCCAGCCCCTTCCCTCATGCCGAAATCCACTTGACGGAGTGGAATTCAAGCCCTTCCAGCCGCGATCACACGCACGATTCCCTTCCCGCGGCCGCTTTCGTAGTGAAGTGCAACCTCGATTCGATCGGCCTTGTCGATTCCCTCTCCTATTGGACCTTTACCGATGTGTTTGAAGAGCAGGGCGCGGGAGACACCATCTTCCACGGCGGCTTTGGCATGATCAACTATCAGGGCATTCCCAAGCCGGTCTTTCATGGCTATCGCTTCCTGAACGCGTTAGGCGATGAACTTCTTTCCCGAACTTCCGGGGCAATCGTCACACGCGACCAGAAGTCTGGCCGGCTCACTGCACTGGCCTACAACTATCCTGTCGAAATGCTTTATTCCCTACCCGGAACTTCGTCGCTGGCAGAAGCCGACCAGATGGCCGCGATTGGGAGCGCCAGGCAGTTGTCGATTGAGCTCTCTGACTTGCCGCCGAACGCTCCCCTACTTCTTGAGACCCTCGACCAGCAACATGGCAATGCCATCCGGGCTTGGGAAGAAATGGGTCAGCCCGCCGCTCCGACCCGAGAGCAAACTGAAACCCTGCGCAACGCCGCGTGGGCAACGGCGAAGGAACTGGTCCACGCGGACGCTTCCGGCCGTCTCGTCGTGCAGCGCAAGCTTGAAGCTTGGTCGCTCCTGCTGATCCGCCAGCTGTGAGCCATGGCAAGGAGCAAATTCCACGGGGATCGCGTGCTTGGGAAAAGCAGGTCAGATTCTCATAGTCTTGTCGGCGGCGAATCGATAACATCCCTCCGTGACCACGGTCGGCGTGCACGCGCGCTACGAAATCAGCTTTGAAGGTGCGCTCGACTATCCGAACCCGCTACAGGACGTTCAAGTCACGATCGAATTCGCGTCCAATGGCCAGACCAGGACCGTCGAAGCATTTTGGGACGGCAGCCGTACCTGGCGCGCCCGGTTCTCTCCCGACATGTGCGGACACTGGACTTGGCGCTCGCGTGGCTCTCTTCCCCAGGATTTCGGGTTGCACGACCGAAGAGGCGAGTTCGAATGCGCCGAGCCCACCCCCTCCGACCCTTTCTTGCGTCACGGTCCCATCCGTGTATCTGCCTCCCGCCATCATTTCATTCACGCCGACGGAGAGCCCTTCTTCTGGCTCGGCGATACTGCCTGGAACGGACCGCTGAAGTCGGACGAACAGGACTGGGCTACCTACCTTGCAGACCGGGCACAAAAAGGATTCAACGTCATTCAATTTGTGGCCACGCAATGGATCGGTGCGACTGGAGATGCCGACGGCCGCCCGGCCTATCAAGGCCAAGAAACGATCCGAATTGAACCTGCGTTTTTCCAGCGCCTGGACCGGCGCGTAGACATGATTAACCAGTCCGGCATGATTGCCGCGCCCGTCCTGGCATGGGCTGCCGCCTGGAACGCTGAGAGCGTTCATCTCAATCCAGGAAACACGCTTTCGGACCAACAACTGACCCTGTTGATCCGTTATCTGATCAGCCGCTACGGAGCCCATCAGGTAGTTTGGATTCTGGCGGGCGATGGAATCTACCTGGGTGACGAGGCCGAGCGATGGCGACGCATCGGCCGCGTCGCGCTGAATCGCACTCGCCATCTTGCCACCATGCATGCCGCCGCCAAACTCTGGGCCGCTCCTGAATTTCGCCACGAAGCGTGGTTCAACTTCAATGGCTATCAGAGCGGACACTGGAATGACGACGACAACTCACGCTGGATCAACGAAGGCCCGCCCAGCCAAGACTGGCCCACCCAGCCCGCATGTCCACACATCAATCTGGAACCGTGTTACGAAGATCACGTCGCCTTCACCTCTAGACGCGCCATCAACGCCCACGATGTGCGGCGCGCTTGCTACTGGAGCCTGCTTGCCAGCCCTCCGGCCGGCGTCACTTATGGGACGCACGGAGTGTGGAGTTGGGAAACCAGTGCGGCAATTCCTCTGAACCATCCCCACGCGGGTATCGCGAAACCCTGGCACGAGGCAATGCACTTGCCCGGCAGTCGTAGCATGGCGCATCTGAAAACAATTTTCTCTTCATTGGATTGGTGGCGTCTCTTTCCTTGCCCAGCACTGCTCAGTGCTCAACCCGGAATAGAGTTTCCCCAGCGATTTCTGTCAGCGGCGTGTTCTGACGCCCGTGATCTGGCGATGATCTATTCCCCGGAAGGCGGTTCGGTTCACCTCAACGCCAGCTTTCTCAAACGCGATAGTAGCGTGCAGTGCTTTGATCCGGAGAGCGGCGCGCTCTTGTGGCAGCGCACCCACTGCGCCAAGGAAGACGACAACAACATTGAAACAGGGGGCCCGGGAGATCGCCTGCTGATCTTGAGACAATCATGAGCACACCGTGCGAGCATCGAGGAACCACCATGAAAATTGAGCGCTGGAGATTTGCAGTAGTCCAGGCAGGCCTTGCCGTCGTGATGCTACTCGCCTGCGCCATCTCTTCCGCGGCCCAGACCCAATCACCTGTCGGCAAGTCAGTCGATGGCGTGTACGACATCCTGGACTATGGAGCAGTCGGCGATGGCCGCACGGATTCCACTTCCTCCATCCAGAAAGCAATCGACGACGCCAGCGTAAACGGCGGGATTGTGCTGGTCCCCGTCGGACGCTTCCTGTGCAAAGGCCACCTGGAAGTGAAAGCGGGCGTTCACCTGAAAGGCATGAACGAAGCGCCGCAGTCGTGGGAGCCGCAAACCGGATCGATCCTCATGCCCACCGAAGGCAGGAATCATGATAGTGAAGATGGACCCGCCTTCATCGAGATGCGCAGCTCCACTTCTCTGACCGGAGTCACCATCTACTATCCCGAACAGAACATCGACGACATCCGCCCCTACCCGTGGACAATTCAGATTCGCGCCAACCCATCCCACCCGCACGAAGTGGCCTTCGATACCACCATCGCCGACGTCACTCTGATCAACAGCTATAACGGAATTCGCACCGGGCCCACGGAGAATGGACGCCACAGAATTATGGGCGTCCATGGTTGCGTCCTCCGGCGCGGCATCTTGGTGGATTGGACGGGCGACATCGGCCGGTTGGAAAACATTCAGTTCCATTGCCATTTCTGGGGCAGCAAAGCTTTTCACGGAGACTTCGACAAAGCGTTCGCCTACATGCAACACAATCTGGAAGCCTTCGTCTTCGGCCGAACCGACTGGGAGTACGTGACCAACACCTTTGTTTTCCCGGCGAAAATCGGCTACCACTTTATTCAGACCGCGAACGGCGCCGCCAACGGCCAATTCTCCGGCATCGGAGCCGATGCGACCGAGAATGCGGTCGTGGTCGAGGCCATTCAACCCATGGGCCTGCTGATCACCAACGGCGAATTCAACAGCCATCTCGTCGGCTCCAGCACCCAGGTGGTCGTGGAGAAACAAGTCCGGGGAAACGTCCGCTTCGTCAACAGTGGCTTCTGGGGACCGGTCAAGCACAACGTAGTTTTGCGCGGCGAAGGCTTCACCTCTTTCTCTGACTGTTATTTCTCGAACGACAACGATACCGACGAAGCGGCCATTCTGGTTGAGGCCGGGAAGGTTCAGATTCAGAACAGTAGTTTCGGCGCGGTGTCGGTGCGGCACGTGCCCGGCCACGCCGCACCTGGCGAAGGAGTGCGCTTCCAGTCTCCCAGCATCCAGCTCGCGCCGGGCGTGCAGAGCGCGATCATCCGCGGCAACAACGGCTCCTTCGGCGTCAAGATTGAGAATGAAATCGGCAGCCGCGCCATCATCAGCGACAACGAACCGTTTCAGATGCCTGCGCCCGCGGTCGAGCCACAACCATGAACACTCTGTCCTCAGGCTCCGTCGAAAGCGACTCGCGGTCCGCGAATGTTCTTCTGTACCTCGTGTACTTCACGTATTTTTTTTGCGGGATGACGCAGTGTTTCGAGAGCGTGTTCCTGCCCGAAATAAAAGAATATTTTCATCTCAACTATCAGCAGCAGATGTATGTCATGTTCGCCAAGAACATCGCATTCCTGCTCGCTGTCTTCGTGGGTGCCAGGGTCCAGCGCATTGGATACAAAACCTGCCTGACGATCGCGATGCTGCTGTACGCCGTGGGCACCCTGTCTCTGGTACCGGGTCTCGAGATGGACCACTACAGCCTGGTCCTGCTTGCCTTCGTGATCATTGGCAGCGGCTTCACGATTCACATGGTTGCGGGCAGCCCTCTGCTGAGCGCGCTGGGGCCGCCACAAGGTTCATCCAGCCGCTTGAACTTTGGCAATGCTCTGGGCGCAATTGCTCAGATCATCGCCCCGGCCACTTTGACGTTCATCATTCCCGCGACCGTGATCTCAGCCCGGGCAAAGTTACCTTATATGGAAGGGATATTCATCACCTTCGGATCGGGGTTGATTGTTCTCACCTTGGTGACGTTGCTCGTCAAGAATGTGGACATTCGCGAAAGCCTCCGCGAGTCAGCGTCTTTGACGGGCGCCATCCCCGGAACATCGGTGTGGACGAATTCCAAGGTCATCCTCGGCTTCCTTGCAATCTTCCTGGTGCTGGGCACCGAGGCCGCCCTGTTCGGATTCTTCCGCAATTACCTGGAAGACCCTGCGATCGCGGGATTGTCGGCCCACCAATCCGAGAGTCTCTTCACCGTTTACTTCGCCGTGTTCGCCCTGGGCCGACTGCTGGCGGCGTGGATCCAGAAGCATCTCAAGCCGGCCGTACACCTCGCCTTCCACCTGTTCGCCGCAAGCGCTTGCCTTTTAATCGCGATGTTTGCCAAAGGGACTCTCGCCATCATCGCCGTTGTTGCCATCGGATTTTTCGTTTCGATTTTCTTCCCAACCCTCTACGCGATGGCCATCGAAAACATGGGCGACCTGACGGGACAGGCTTCCGGACTGCTGACTCTCGGCTTCCTGGGCTGCGCCATCATCCCCGTGCTGCAGGGAAAGCTCGCCGACTCCATTGGCCTGCAACTCTCCTACGGCACAGGCTTGTTCGGCTATTTGTTTGCGCTGTTTTACGTCTTCCGCTCCTGGCGCTTGCAGAGCCGGACGTGATCACACACGGGTAACGAATTCTTAGTCCTCGAAGCTCAGTTCATCTGGTCCGAAGCCAAGCCCACCCGGATCATGACTACACCGTGGGATGGAACCATAGCGGAGTAGCCGCCCTTCATGTTTCCCAAATTCTCGTGCGTCCACAGATCCCGCACCATCAACGCTTCAGTTTGTTTTTGGCCAATATCCGTCCATTGAACGCGAACCGTCGCGGCAGACTTGCCCCGGTTAAAGAGTACGACAGCGCGACTGCCGTCGCTGAGTGGGCGCATCCAAACCTCGCTCTGTCCTTCAACCCGCACTCGGCTACCCTGAATCCCCGCCGAATCCTGATCGACTGCAATGACTTCCTGATTGAGCAGTATGTCGCGAATCTCTGGCGCCATCGAGCGCGGGTCGTTGGTCGCGATCAGCGGAGCGGCAAGAATCGCCCACAGACTGAACTGCGCTCGGGACTCTTCGACCGTCAGCCCACGTTGTCCGACCTGCAACAGATCCGGATCATTCCAGTGCCCGGGGCCGGCAAAGGACGCCAAGGGCTGCTGCGCGTCCAGAATCAGCACCCAGCCTCGCGGGTAGCCGCCCGGCTTGTTCATCGTGTCGCGGCCGCAGTCCCAACAATCTTTGCTGTCTCCCGTGGTACGCCAGAGATTGGCCACCGGCGCAGCCCAGGTCCAGGGCTTATTGTCGCCCCATTCGCACAGGCTCAACACCATGGGCCGGCCGGTTGCCAGGATCGCCTGGCTCATCTTCGTATAAGCCTCCTGCGCGCTCATGCTGGCCGTATTGCACCAATCCTCTTTCATGTAATCCACGCCCCAGTCGGCGAAAGAGGATGCGTCTTTCTCTTCAAAGCCTTTGCTGCCGGGAGCGCCCGACACACAGTCTTCAGTCCCGGCATCCGTATAAAGGCCGAACCTCAGCCCTTTGCTGTGCACGTAATCAGCCAGCGCCTTCATCCCGGAGGGAAACTTGTCAGGATCGGCTCTGAGCCTTCCGTCCGCATCACGTGTCTTCGCTTTCCACCCGGCGTCCACAATGATGTACTCGTAGCCGGCGCCTTTCATCCCACCACTGGCCATCGCGTCCGCCGTCGCCCGGATCAGGCCTTCGTCGATTCTTAATTCGTACGTCGCCCACGAATTCCATCCCATGGGTGGCGTGCGCGCCAGCCCATTGTCGAGCGCGGCAACGCCTCTCCAGCAAGCGAAAACCGCGACGCAGATGACGGCTAGCCTTCGTGGAATCACTTTCCTCATAGCGCGCAGGGCTCTCGGAAAACAATTTAGAGGATCGCGCTGCAGCATTCCTATAAGAGCTTGACCCCATTATCTAAGAATGAGAACCGCACCTGCATCGGACCCCATTTCGCTGGCTGATTTCGTCAGAAAGATAAGTACAATCCTTACAGAAACCGCGCCCAGCTTGGCATACGATCCACTCCGCTCAGAAGAACCCACCCGCAGGAGAGCCAAGATGCTCAAGAGATTTTCGTTATTTGTCCTCGGCACCGCCATCACATTCTCGTTGCTCGCAGTGCCAGCCTTCACGCAGACAAATTCACAAACACCCGACTGGGACCCCACTGTGGTACTTCATGCCACCACCGATTGGATCGGCAACACCTGGGGCGGGAACAACCCTAATCCTCCTAACAACACGTTGTTTCACGTTCCGTTGGACATGAACAATATCTATGTGACCCCGGATGGCAGAGTATTTACCAATACCGGCTGGGATGAGGGCGGCAGGGCGGTATCGGTATTCAACAAGAATGGCCAAATGATCAGCCCATTGAACAATCTGGGCGGCAGCCCCAACTGGGACAATGCCACCGGTAATGCGGTCGCTTCCGATGGACACTATATTTTCGCGGCCAACGGTAATGGCAGCACGGGCGTCCAAATCAGGAACGCCATTGATCTGACCTATCCCAACCTCAGCTTGACTGGCAGCAGCAACCTGAACAACGCCCAAATTTTCGGATTGGCGATTGCCAAGGGCTTGCTCTACGTCGCCGAAAACGAAACTTGTGGCCCACCTTCTTGCAGCGGACCGCCCGTCCCCGTCAATCTGGTCGAAGTATTCAATATCAGCACCCTCGAACTGGTCAACACTTTCACCGACATCACCAACCCTGTCCGCATCGCGGTGGACCAGAAGGGCGGCTTTTGGGTCAGCCACATGGGGCCCTCGGTTCCATTTGATTACTTTGCACAGCAGGGCCTTGCCACCGTGGACCACTACGACAGCACAGGCAATTACGTAAATACCATCACGTTGCCCGACGGCGCAGAGGTTGGAGCGCTGGCTTTTGATAATTACTTGGGAGCGTTATTGGTAGGCGACAATGGCCCCGATGAAAATATAAAGATTTACGCGAACCTGGAGAACAATCCCACCCTCGTCAGCACCTTTGGCGAGAAGGGCGGAGTCTATGCCGGGCCGGTACCGGGACGGGTTGGACCGCAGCGATTCCGAGGTATCACCGGACTCGGGACCGACGCAGAGGGCAACATCTACGTCAGCGAGAGTGGATGGGGTCTTGATTTTGGCAATGGAGAAGGCGTGGCTCTGCAGAGCTACACCTGGTGGGGCGCACTGAACTGGGAACGCGAAGGGCTCGAATTTGCTTCGCTGGGCGCCATCGATCCGCAATCGGAAACGGATCTTTACGATGCCCACCATCACTTCAAAATCGATTATTCAAAATCCGGACGGGTCGACACCCATTACGCCGACACGTATAACGGGTACCTGTGGCCCCAGGATGTTCGCCTTACCGATGTCATGAACATGGGGGAACTCAAGTATATCCATGGCAAGAAGTTCCTTGTAGTGCGAAGTCAGAATGAAACGCGGCTTGAGATATACCGCTTCGAGGGAGATAGTGAAGTTGGAATCCCGTGCGTGGCCTTCGATTACGGATTATGGCAGGGCAATCCCCAAAATAGTGAGTTCATCGTGGAGCCCACGGACGGTGAGTTTATCTGGCGCGACGTCAATGGCGATGGCAAGATGACCAACGCGGCTGGCGTTTGGGATCCGAATGAATTCTTCGAACCTAACCCGCCAGATGGACATCGCAATGCCGACAGTTTCTACCTGGATAGCAATGGCGACATGTGGCAACAAAATTACGGCGACAATCAGGCAAACCTCTACTGGCGCCGCTACTATTTCCAGGGATTCGATGAACACGGATCGCCCATCTACGATTTCCAGCACATGGCGACCTATACCGTGGGCGCGGGCCTGGATTTTCCCGATCTGTCCGAAGTTGATATGGTCGTGTTCGACCCCCATGCCAGCAAGGGTGGAACCCTCTTTGCCTTTGGCAGCAATGAAACCCAGGTTGTGAGGTACGACCACTGGGATTTAGGGAACCGGAAAGCCACATGGTCTCAGAATCTCATCACCAACGGAGACATTAGCAATTACTGGCACCCTGATAATTTCGATGTCGCCGGGGACTTCATTTTCGTAAGTTTCGATGGCAGCATCGGATCCTACAATGGCACCTGGAGTAATCATTACATCCAGGTTTATACCGCGAAATCCGGGGCCTATGTCGGCCGGTTCGTGGCTGGCAACGACGTGGGCGGCATGGTGAATCTTGGCAATATCGATGAATCGCATGCGCTTGCCGCATACAAGCGGAGCAACGGCGAGTACGTCCTTATCCGCGAAGAGGATTTCCAGGCGAAACTGGTGATGTTCCGCTGGACTCCGCCCGACCCGCTTCCTGTGCCTAAGGCTCCGGCCCCGGCTGGGGTAACGGGAGTTCCCAATGACGAGGCTTTCACCTTGAACTGGACGACGGATCCGAACGCCCTGTCCTATACCGTCAGCTCCGGCCCAACTGTCACCGGCCCATTTGTCCCACAGAGTACTGGCATCTACGGAACCAACACCTTCTCCGTCGTTGGATTAACCAACGGCACTAGCTCGGGTTATAGCAAACTGACGGTGTTTTACCCGAATGGCGCAAGCGCAGATTCACAGCCACTCCCCATAAGTGCCGTGGCCCAAGGCGTCTCTTATGGAGGCGATGACCCAACCTTAGTGACAGCTGGTGGTGCCTTTGTGATCACCGGTTGTCCGCTGTGCTACGACACCTATCAAATAGTCGCCGTCATTCAGGGTTCGTCGATGACTTGGAGCGATGTCGTCGTACCCACAACTGGAACCTACAACCTGCGCATCTACGATGAGAATGGCCAGTCGGGGCCGAGTTGGGGGCTACCGGCGGGTTCGATCGGTCCCACCATCAATGTTACGGTGAACGGCTCAACGACGGTTACTTCGCCGCAGATGCCGCAAACCGATCCGAATGGTGGCTGGGGCACGCCTGGATATGTAACCGTCCAGGTGCCTCTGAATGCGGGAAGTAACAATACCATCGAGCTGTGGGTACCGGCGAACGCCGCTTCCGGCGATCCGAACATCGATCGCATCCTGGTGGAGTTCAACCCGGTGTCGCAGTAGCAGAAAAGTCGATGTATCTTATGGAATCTGCCGTCACGCGACGGCAGATTCCTTTTTTCTTCGCCATGAAAGCTCCCTGTCGTGGCGCAACCGCGTTGCTTCTCGTGTGCCTCGCGACTTCTTTTTCGGGAATCGCGTCCGCCCAGACAAATCTCTCCGCAGCCGCATCTCTCGCAGCTCACAAGCAGTGGCGTGAAGCAGCAAAGCAGGTCCAAACTTACCGTCAAGCCCATCCAGACTCGGTAAAAGCCGCAGTTCTGCAGGCGGAGATTTGGATCCATCTGGGCCTGCTCTCCGATGCCAACTCTATCCTCGAGCGGATCCTCTCGCTTCATCCCCGTTCGATCGAAGCACTCAACGCGAGTGCCGAACTTTCGCGAACCATCGGCGATAAAGCTACTGCCGAGGCCCTTCTGCTTCGCTGCACTCGCTATGCCCCTCGTTCGCCAGCGGTCTGGCAGCGTCTCGGCGATTTCTACTTATCGCTAGGGCGAAAGGAAGCTTTATCCGCGTTTCAACACGCAGAAGCGCTGGCACCGGGTGATCCACTGGCGAAGGCTGGCATCGCTTCTGCTCGCCATCAGCAAGGCCAGGACGTGCTGGCTGAGCACGATTTCCATCGTGCCATCCTCCTCAACAACCCCGCACCCAGGCCCGATCCGATGGTTGACTACCTTTACGCGGAATTCCTGCAGGACAAGGGTCAGTACCAGGAGAGCGTCTCGGCTTACGAGCGCGCGCTACAGCGAGATCCTGGTTTGCTGGATGCTCGCTTCGGCCGGGCGAAGAGTCTTGTCCGGCTTCAGCAATGGGCCCGCGCCGCGTCTGATCTGCAGATCTGCTTAGAAGACGACGACAAAAAGATCGCGGCGCTGAATTTGCTGACGAAAGTCACGCAAGCCGAAGGAAAGACCGAAGAGGCTCAACACTACGCCGCGCAGGCCGAGCAGCTATCGAGTGATCTCAATGTAGAAAAGGCCGCGAACAATCAGATCGCTTCCCTGCTACAAAACGCCCATGCCTTGATGCAGGACAGGCACTTCGCGGAGGCTGCGGATTCGTATCAACGCCTGCTGCACGAACATCCCGGCGTTTCCGAGGCGTGGTTTCATTTGGGTCAATGCCACACCGAGCTTGGGCAGCTCGATGACGCCGAGTCGGACCTGAGGACTTTTCTCGCCGCACAAGATCAGTCGGCATCGGGCCATCTTCTGCTGGGCCGCGTTCTGTTGCGCAAGGCTCAGCCCCGGCCTGCACGCAACGAATTCCTACAGGCGCAGCAGATCGACCCGTTGCTGGTGGATGCCCGTCTTGGCATGGCAGCGTCCTATATCGTAGAAAGCAACTTCCCGGAAGCAATCCGACTCCTGCGGACCATCGAAGCTTCAGTTCCCTCCAACACAGACGCACAACTCATGCTCACCGAGGCGCTCTATAAGAACCATCAACCGGCAGAGGCCCTGCAGGAACTTGACCGCCTGCTGAAGCGCGACCCTTCCAATCAAGCCGCTCAACAGATGAAGGCTTCGCTGAGTCGCAAAAGCACGCCGCCGCGGGGCCCCGTCGCACGCTAGTTTTGTCAGAAAAGCCTTGCCCATCCTTACAGAAAATCATACGCCTTGACGGTACCGTGTTTACGTCGCTGTGTGTCCGTTGCGATCACGTTGACGGCCCCGACCGCTCGCATCGCGTGGTTCCGTTAGCGTGGAAGAGGAGGAAGACTTGCCTCAACGAAAAATCAATGTCGCCATCGTTGGCCTGGGGTTCGGCAAAGAATTTATCCCCATCTATCAGCACCACCCCGACGCGAACATGTACGCCATCTGCCAGCGAACCCAGGCGCGCCTCGACGAAGTCGGCGAGCAGTTTGGAGTAGCGAAGCGCTACTCGGATTACGAATCCCTTCTGCGCGATCCTGAAGTGGATGCGGTTCACATCAACTCCCCCATTCATCTTCATGCTTCGCAAAGCATTGCCGCGCTCAACGCCGGCAAGCATGTAGCTTGCACCGTGCCCGCCGCGACTACCGTCAGCGAGTGCGCCGAGATCGTTGCCGCCGCCCAACGCAGTGGCAAGAACTACATGATGATGGAAACCTCCATCTACACCCGCGAATTTCTTTTCATTCGCGAACTGCGCGACTCCGGCAAGCTCGGACGAATTCAATTCATGCGGGGCTGCCACCAGCAGGAAATGGCCGGATGGCCGGGCTACTGGGAAGGCCTTCCGCCCATGCACTACGCCACGCACGCTGTGAGTCCATGCCTGGCGCTGGTAAAGGGCGAGGCAGACTACGTCGCCTGCTTCGGATCAGGCAACATCGCGAAGAATCTGGCTGATAAGTATGGCTCGCCTTTCGCGGTGGAAAGCGCGTTGTTCAAGGTTCGCGGGCAGCAACTATCTTTTGAAGTCACCCGCTCGCTGTTTGAAACCGCGCGCCAATACATTGAGAGCTTCGATGTCTACGCCGAGAAGCAGTCCTTTGAGTGGACTCGCATCGAGAACGAACCCGGCATCGTTCACACTGGAGAACAGCCCGCCCGCGTTAACATTCCGGATTTTGCCCGGCTTTTGCCCGAATCCATCCAGCGCTTTACCACCAAAGGTGTTTACGACGAAGCGCACGCCCATCTTTCCTTCATCCAGGGCGGGGGACACGGCGGCTCGCATCCCCACCTGGTCAACGAATTCGTGAGCAGCATCGCGCAGCAACGTCCCTCCTTTCCGGATGTGTTCCAATCTGTAAACTGGACCTGCGCGGGCATCTGCGCCCACGAGTCTGCCATGCGCGGCGGTGAACTCGTGAAGTTGCCCGTCTTCCACTAGACCCGGAGAAATATTCATGCCCAGCGGCAACTCGCCCGATCGCCCGTCGACTCCCTCCGAGATTGCCGCTGGAAGCGAACTCCTGATCACCAGCATCCGCACCGGAAACACGGAAGTCTTTGCCGTCGATCTGATCTTCGGCGATATGCGCAACCTGACTCGAAACCCATCGTCGGAAAACCGCTATCCGATCTGGTCACCCGATGGCTCGAAAGTAGTCTTCACCTCGAACCGCGACGCCGACCAAACCTGGAACTTGTACTTGATAGATGCCGACGGCCAGAACGTACGCCGTCTGACCAATGTCGCCGAGCGCGGCATCTGTTACTTCCCGACCTGGACTCAAGGCCTGATTTATTTCGGTTATGCCTCCGGCGATGGCAAGGAAGCCGTCATCGCATGCGTTCGGCCCGATGGCTCCGGATTCCGTGTAATCGGGCCGGGACGCGATCCCGCGATCTCCCCAGACGGTCTGACCATCGCATTCACACAGCACACTGGGCGCGGCTATTGCCTGTTCACCATGAATGCCGACGGCAGCGCGATTCGCCAGCTCACGACTCACGAAAATGAAATCGGAGCCGTCACTCCAGCCTGGTCGCCCGACGGACGGAAGTTGCTGTACAGCGACCAAGTCGGAAAGAAGCTGGAACTCTTCCTTTGCGATTCCGGCGGCGATAATCAAGAACGACTCACGCACCTGGAACAATTCGCTGCCTCGGCGGCCTGGTCGCCTGACATGCGGCACATCACCTTCCGCCTCACCGACTACGACTATTGGAATTATCCCGACTCCAAAGAGTACGTGTATCGGGAAAAGAAAGCCGACAAACGCCCGGTATGGATCATGGACGCCGACGGCTCTCACCCCAGGCTCATCGAGGCGCTGCACTACCATTGCGCGCTCGATGGCAGCCGGCCCGTCTGGAAACCCATGAGGACTTCAAAATGAAATTCGCCGTGAATGCCCTGATTTGGACAACCGAATTCGATCAACGCAGTTTCTCTCTCCTGCCACGACTCCGCGAATGTGGCTTTGACGGTTTCGAGGTTCCCGTGTTTCTGCCGGCCAAGGTTCCAGCCCAGGAGATTCGCCAGGCTTTGTCGGAAAATAATCTGGAGTGCACGGTCTGCGCGATACTCCCCGCGGGGATGAATCCTATCAGCGACAACCCGGACATACGCCGCCGAACCTGCCGGCATTTAGTCGACAGCATCAAGGTCACAGCCGATCTCGGCAGCACGCTCATGGGCGGACCGGTGTATTCTCCGGTCGGACACCTCCCCGGCCGCCGGCGCACATCTGAAGAATGGCAATGGGCAGTCGAGTGCTTTCAGTCTCTCGGAGAAACTCTGCAGGCCAATGGCATTACCCTGGCGCTGGAACCATTGAACCGCTTCGAAACTTATTTCCTGAATACCGCCGCCGACGCCGTCAAACTCTGCAGCGAAATCGGTCATTCCAGCATTGGCGTGCTTCTCGACACCTTCCACACGAATATCGAAGAGAAAGATGTTGCTGCCGCCTTCCTCAAGACCGGAAACAATTTGAAGCACATTCATGCCTGCGAGAACGACCGCGGCATTCCCGGAACCGGTCATGTAGACTTTGCAGGCATTGCAGGCGCACTGAAGAAGATCGGTTATGACGGATGGATCACCATCGAGAGCTTCGGCTACAGCCACAAGGAACTCGCAGCCGCGGCCGCAATCTGGCGCGATCTCGCGCCCACTCCTGAGGCCGTCGCTTTCCACGGGCTGCCGTTCTTGAAGCAGACTATCCTGGAATGCGAGCCAGCAGCGTAGTCCGATCCCCAGCGGAGGCGAGTTTCTTGAGTTTTCGAGTTCATTCTGCTTGGCTCTTGGCTGTTGGGGCCTGTGTTGTCTTCGTGCTGCACCGCCGACTCTTAGGGTCGGTGATATGCGCGGCCGGCTTCCTCTTGCTGATCGCCGGGCAGATGTACCCTCCTCTGGCTCGTGCCCTTGAAAGTCTGAGCAAGAAGGCGTCGTCTGTGGCGGCTTCGGCGCTCGGCTGGATTCTGCTCACGCCGTTCTATCTTCTTTTCTTCTCCCTTGGCCACGCGCTGCTGGCGGTGCGCGGCAAAGATCCGCTGCGCCTGAACTCAACGGCTGACGAATCCACTTACTGGCTTCCGGTTTCCAGCGAACCCTCTAACGAAGATTACAGGCGCCAGTACTGACATGAACATTCTTGGGGTCAGCGCCTTTTATCACGATGCCGCGGCCGCGCTGGTTCGCGACGGCGACATTGTGGCCGCCGCCCAGGAAGAACGGTTCACCAGGATCAAGCACGACGCCAGCTTCCCCATCAACGCGATCCGCTACTGTCTCTCGGAGGCTGCCGGGAACGAGAAGAGCAAAATCGATGTAGTTGCGTTTTACGATAAGCCCATCACCAAGCTTTCGCGAATTCTGACCACCCACCTGGCCGTCGCGCCCCGAGGTCTGAAACCGTTTGTCGCCGCCATGCCGGTCTGGATGAAGAAGAAACTGTGGATTCCGCTGCAGATCGAAAAGGCGATGAAGAGCATGCCGATGGACCCTCCCGGGGAGATCTTATTTTTTCAGCATCACCAATCGCACGCGGCCAGCGCATTCTTCCCTTCTCCCTTTCAGAACGCGGCCATCCTGACCATGGACGGCGTCGGAGAATGGGCTACCACCACGATCGGTAGAGGCCGCGGCAACCGCATTGAAATCCTGAAGGAGATTCGATTCCCGCATTCGCTCGGTTTGTTGTATTCCGCTTTTACTCATCTATGTGGGTTCAAAGTGAACTCCGGAGAATACAAGCTGATGGGGCTGGCGCCCTATGGCGAGCCTCGCTTCGAGAAGCTGATCTATGAACGCCTGGTGCGGTGCCAGCAGGATGGATCGTTCCGCCTCAACATGGAATATTTCGGCTTCCTCGACAGCTTGTGCATGACCAACGACAAACTTCATCGGCTGTTGGGCGGGCCGCCGCGACGGCCTGAATCGGAGATCACCCAGCGCGAGACGGACCTGGCGTGCTCGATCCAGAAAGTAACCGAAGACATGGTCCTGCGCATGGCCAGGCACGCCCATGAAATCACCGGAGAAAAGTATCTCTGCCTAGCCGGAGGGATCGCATTAAACTGCGTGGCGAACGGACGACTGCTTCGCGAAGGCCCCTTCGAAGACTTGTGGATTCAGCCCGCCGCAGGCGATGCCGGAGGAGCGCTGGGTGCGGCATTGATGACCTGGTACCAGGTGCAAGGGAATGAAAGAGTCGCGGATGGCGCGAAGGACGCCATGCAAGGCGCATACCTGGGCCCTGCCTTTTCCGACGAATCGGTTCGAGCCTTCCTCAGCAGCAACGGCTATGCAGCCCGCGAGCTGAAAGAAGGCGAATGGGCGCAAGAACTGGCCGGGCTCATCGACGCCGGCAAGATTGTCGGCCTTTTCGACGGCCGCATGGAATATGGCCCGCGCGCCCTGGGATCGAGGTCCATCGTCGGTGACGCGCGGTCACGGGACATGCAATCGCGGATGAACCTGAAGATCAAGTTCCGAGAATCATTTCGTCCCTTCGCCCCGGCCTGCCTGAACGAAAGCCTCGGCGACTATTTCGAGCTGGATCGTCCTTCTCCCTACATGCTGCTCACAGCTCGCGTGAACCAGTCGCGCTGCATCGAGGTCAGCCGCATTCCCGGCACCGATCTCAGCCAGCGTGTGCACCAGTTGCGCTCCGATCTTCCCGCCGTGACCCATGTCGACTACTCGGCAAGGGTTCAAACGGTCAGTCCGAATGTGGCTCCCCGATTTCACCGCCTGATTAAAGCGTTCGAAGACCGCACCGGCTGTGCTGTCATCATTAATACTTCATTCAATGTCAGGGGTGAACCGATCGTCTGCACCCCAGACGACGCCTACCGTTGCTTTATGCGTACAGGAATGGACTATCTTGCGCTGGGCAATTTCCTGCTCGACAAAAATCAGCAGCCTGCCTGGAAACCCGAAAGCGACCGCGGGAATACTGGCGCACTGGACTGAGCGATCAGGAGGAAGGACTGTAATGTTGAAACACGCCTGGAAACTCATGCAGGATTTATTCGGATTCGCCCGTCAAAACAAAACGTGGTGGATCGTGCCGTTGGTGGTGGTCCTTCTTCTGCTGACGTTGTTTGTGGTGGTTGGTTCGGTCGTGGCTCCTTTTCTTTATCCGCTATATTAACGTTCGGAGTGAGAATGAATTCGCGCAAGAAAATGAATTCGCGCAGAACTCAGCCCGTCAAGACGGGCAATCCCGAACCCGTAAAGGAAGACAAACCTAACGCGGGGCTCGCGATCCAGGGTTGGAAGAAATGGGTCTTGCGTGCGTGTCTGGCGATTCTTGTGCCCGGCATTTTTCTCTTGCTGCTCGAGGGTGGATTGCGCCTGGCCGGTTACGGATACCCGAGTTCATGTTTCCTCAGGAAGGAAGCTGACGGACGAACATTCTTCATCGAGAATTTGAAGTTTGAGTTGCGATTTTTCCCGCCTGGGTTGCTGAGGACTCCAAGTTCTTACACCATACCCGACCACAAAGACTCCAACACTTACCGAATCTTCGTGATCGGCAGCTCGGCAGCGGCCGGGTATCCCCAGCCGGCATACGGATTTTCCAGAATTCTGGAAGTGATTCTCAAGGCCAAGTATCCGGAGAAACACTTTGAAATCGTCAACACGGCGACGACGGCCATCAATTCGAACGTCGACCTGCCCATCGTGGAGGAGGCGGCCAGGCATCAGCCCGACCTGTTTATTATCTACGATGGCCATAACGAAGTTCTGGGGCCCTTCGGTCCCGAGACAGTTTTTGTTCCCTACTCCAGAAGTTTGACGGCGATTCGCTCTACGATTTTCGTCAAGTCCACCAAGATTGGGCAACTGCTGAACAATCTCCGTTTGCTCGTCACCAAAGATAAAGTTCCGTTGGAATGGCGGGGCATGGAAATGGTGATCGAGAATCGCCTGCTTCGCAATGACCCGCGCTTGCAAGTGGTGTACTCGCATTTTCAATCCAATCTGACTGACATGTGCCGGGCTGCAAACCACTCCGGCGCCAAAGTGATCCTCGCTACACTCGGCACGAACCTGAAGGATTCTTCGCCCTTTGCCTCGGCGCACCGCGCGAATCTGCCGGAGGAACAGCGTCGCCAATGGGAGCAACTCTACCAGCGCGGTGTAGACGCTGAGTCGAAAAAAAAATATGCCGAGGCTCGCGATTCCTATTTGAATGCAGCCCAGATCGACGATCAGTTCGCCGACTTGCAGTTCAGGCTGGCCCGATCCTATTTAAGTTTGCAGGATTACCCGTCGGCTTTGCGGCACTATGTCGAAGCCCGCGACGACGATGCGCTGCGCTTCCGCGCCGATTCTCAAATCAACCAGGTCATTCGCGATGTCGCTGCCTCCCAGCAGGCAAATGGCGTCTCACTCGTGGATATGGAAAAGTTAATTCCACCGGGTGCCACGCAGGGAGTTCCGGGTGCCGATCTCTTCTACGATCACGTGCACTTCAATTTCAATGGCAATTATCTTCTAGCTGAAAGAATCAGCGAGCAAGTCGACCGCTTGTTATCGGGGTCCGTCACCAGCGCTATTTCCCAGGAAGAATGTGCCAAACGATTGGCCTTCACCGACTGGGATCAAGGACAGATCGCGAAGGATCTGCTTCCTATGTTTCGGCAAGTGCCGTTCACCAGCCAGTTGAATCACGAAGAGCAGATCGCCAACATTAACCGGCAAATGCAGCAGTTGTTCGAGAAGGGAACGTCCCAGATTGTCAGTTCATCCCGTCTGCTGTATGAGCAAGCGCTGCCAGGCGCCGAAAACGACTGGGTGCTTCGAAACCAGTATGGAATTCTTCTGGCAGGCACCGGCGATGCCCCGAAAGCGGTCGAGCAGTTCCGCAAGGTTCTGGCGCTGCTTCCGTATCGCGCCTGGGTGCATGTTGCCTTGGCGCAGGCGCTGGCCAAATCCGATACTTCCGAAGCCAAGGCGCAGTATCAGGACGCTCTGCGCCTGGATCCGGATTCGCGCAACGCACACTTGGGACTAGGAGCTCTACTCCTGGCAGAAGTCGATCCGACCCAAGCATCGATCCAGTATCAGGCTGCGCTGAGTATGAATCCGGAAGATGCCAAAGCGCTGGTGGGCGAAGGTTACGTGTGGTTCACCCAAGGAAAATACACGCAAGCCGCCGATGCCTACGAACATGCTCTGCGAAACAGCCCTTCCATGGTGGAGGGACATTATCGACTCGGCGAGCTCTTGCTGCGACAGGGCTCGACCGAGCCGGCTATCTCTCACCTGAAGCAGGCTGTGCAAATGGATTTCTCTTATGCCGATGCCCACGTGAAACTCGGCGAGGCCTATCAGACAGAATCTCAGCCGGAGATGGCCATCGAACAGTACCTCACGGCCGCCGCTGTCGATCCGGATCAGCTGCAGCGCTATTACTCGCTGGTGGCAGATCTGCTGAACCACAGCGGCAGGCATGGACCGGCCGAACTTGCCTTAGGCGATGCCTGCTCTGCGCAGCACAAATGGGGCGAAGCGGTGGACCATTATTCCGAGGCGGTGAAGACGAATCCGGGAGTGGCCGAGTTTCATTTGAAGTTGGCCACTGCCCTCCATAACTTGGGCCGCGACAAACAGGCACAAGCTGAGTTGGCTAAAGCCATGCAGCTGAATCCACGACTCTCCGCCAGCCACAGCAACTGATCCCGCATTGAAATTGGGACGCGTTGTTTCCTTCTGGAATTCTGGCCGCTGCTATCGCATTTTTTCATACTATCGTCTCCCATCCACAGGCTCCCACGCGCTATAGTGGAATGTAACTCCGCAAACTAGAAACGAATCGCAACCGCGAATGTGCAGGGGCGAAGTGTATGTTGTTCATTCATCAACAAATCCAATCATTTCTGAACTTAGGAGCATGCAAGGAGTATCCCATCATGGCAAAACCGAAATTTCCCAAGAAGAATAGTACTGACGTAAACCAGGCGGTCTCGACCACCAACACCTCGCCACCGTCGCCCGCGAATGGCAACTCTGCGGCCGCAGGCGTGGCACCGGCTCTCGAAACCAATGCCTTTGAAGCTAAGAAGCCAGCGCCGCGAAAGTCATCGAGGAAGCCGGAAGTGGTCAAAACCGAGCCCCGCGCCAATCTGGTTCCGATCAATCTGGAGGACGAAATCCGCCGCCTCGCCTACCTTCTGTCCGAGCGCCGGGGATTTGCGTCCGGCCACGAGACCGAGGACTGGCTGGCGGCCGAGCGCGAGATTCGCCAGCGCTACCACCAGCACCGCGCATAAAGGCAGAGGCCGGGTTCGAATTGCTCTGGGCGGCCGAGCCCCGGCCGCCGCGTTTTGCGGAAACGTTTACGCCTCGCCCGTCTGCCATCGTCATCCCACGCTGCGTTTCTGCCGCGCTCCGGTTGCTACTCCAGTGGGTTTCTGAAAAAATGAGTTGGGGTTCTTCCGCGATGGCGCAAATTGGTAGTTTTGCTCTGCTGCTCGCATTGGCGCTGTGCATGTATTCGTTTGGGGTGGGCCTGGTTGCCCTCTTCTTTCAAGGCGACCCGCTGTGGGATCGACTGGGCGAGACTGCGCGCCGCGCCGGGGTGGTAGTTTTTGGAGGAGTTTTTCTCGCCGCCATCGCCCTCGTGACGGCCGCCTTCCGCAATGACTTCACCATCGCCTACATTTTTCATCACAGCAACCGCGATCTTCCCGGCCCTTACAAGTTCGCGACATTGTGGTCGGGGCAGGAAGGCTCGCTGCTGTTCTGGTCGCTGCTGCTGGCGGGCTACGGTTTCGTCCTGCGCCTGCGCTATAAGACCGACGTCCGCCTGTTCGCTTACGCTTCGGTCGTCCTGGCCGGAGTGCAGATATTTTTCTTGCTGCTGGTGAATTTTGCCGCCAACCCCTTCGGCCTGCTCGACGGTCCCATGCGCGCCGACGGCAGCGGCCTCAACGCGCTTCTGCAATATCCTGAGATGGTGATTCACCCGCCCATGCTCTACTTGGGCTACGTGGGATTCACCGTGCCCTTCGCCTTCGCGCTGGGCGCGTTGATCATGAAGTACCCCGGCGAAAAGTGGATCCACATTACCCGGCGCTGGACCATGGTTACCTGGGGATTCCTGACCTGCGGCATCTTTCTCGGATCGCACTGGGCCTACTACGTCCTCGGCTGGGGCGGATACTGGGGATGGGATCCTGTCGAAAACGCCTCCCTCATGCCCTGGCTGGTGGGCACGGCGTTTCTGCATTCCGTGATGATGCAGGAAAAACGCGGCATGCTGAAGGTCTGGAACATGTGGCTGGTTTTTGCCACGTTCTGGCTCGCTATTTTAGGAACGTTTCTGACCCGCAGCGGCATTATCAGCTCGGTTCATGCCTTCGCGCAGTCGTCGATAGGAAGCTGGTTCGCGTGGTTCCTGGCCATCACTTTCGCGGTTTTTGTTTTCTTCTTTTTCATGAACAAAGATCATCTGCGCAGCGAGCACAAACTCGAATCGCTCATCTCGCGCGAGTCCAGCTTCCTGTTCAACAACCTGCTCTTTCTTCTGCTCACGCTCGACGTGTTGTGGGGAACCTGGTTTCCGAAAATTTCCGAGCTCGTGCAGGGCAACAAAGTCACGGTCGGCGCTCCGTTTTATAACCGGGTCGCCATCCCGGTCGCACTGCTGCTTCTGTTGCTGACCGCCGTCGGCCCGCTACTCGCCTGGCGAAAGACTTCGTTCGATAGCCTGAAGCGCAATTTCCTGTGGCCCACCATCGGCGCGGTTGCGGTCGCATTGTTCGTGATGTTCACGCCCACATCCTGGGGCTCGATCTTCGGCATGAAACCCTGGCACGACATCAGCTACTTCTATTCGCTGATGACGATTCTTCTATCCTCGTTGGTCGCCTTCACCGTGGCCTCCGAATATTACCGCGGCGGCCGCGTCATCTCCCGGCACACCGGGCAGGGCATGTTCGCTTCCATGGTGCAACTGACGCACCGCAACACTCGGCGCTACGGCGGATACGTGGTCCACCTCGGCGTCGTCCTGGTCATGATCGGATTCTCCGGCGCGGCCCTCAACCAGGAAAAAGAAATGGAAATGGGCTACGGCGACAAGATGAACATCGGCAACTACGAGCTGACCTGCCGTTCCTACACGCAGGACGACAGTCCCAACCAGTTCAGCGAATGGGCCATCCTCGACGTCTCGGAGAATGGTCGCAAGCTTACGACCATGACTCCCGTGCGCCTGGTCTATAAGGCCAGCAACCAGCCCTCGACCAAGCCCGATATTTATTCCACTTTCAAAGAAGATCTTTACGTGGTCTACGAGGGCCAGAACGAAAGGGGCCAGCCGGTGATCAAAGCCCATGTGAATCCCATGGTGGTCTGGATCTGGCTGGGTGCCGGCCTCATGATCCTCGGCACTGGCCTGGCGCTGGTTCCGAACGCCCCAGCCCCGGTGACCGTCCGGGCCGCAAGATTGGTGGATCACGCCATTCCTGCCGTCACAGGAGATTGAGGACCCGCATGTTCAAGCCGCCAAGCGGCGAAAGAGTAAAGCCCACGGCGCAGCCGTGGGAAAGCGCGGGGTCGAGCGAATCAGCCCCGGAGGGGCGAAAGAGGCCCGCGAAGATACAATGACCACGCGACCCAACTCGACCCTCCGCCGCCTGCTGCAATGCGGCCTGCTCTGCCTCGCGGTCTTCGCCTTCTCCGGGGCCGGCGATCCCGCAACGCGCTTCACTGAAATCGGCCATCAACTCATGTGCATCTGCAGCTGCGGCCAGATTCTGCTGGAGTGCAACCACGTGGGCTGCCCCAGTTCTGACGGCATGCGCAACGAACTGATGGCTGCCATCAACCGGGGCGACAGTGACAGCCTGGTCGAACAATCGTTCGTGCAGAAATACGGGCCCACGGTGCTCGAGGCGCCAACCACGTCTGGCTTCGATCGGGCGGCGTGGATCTTCCCTTTCCTGGCGTTTGTGCTGGGAATCGGATTCGTAGTAATCGTGGTCCGCGAGTGGAAGAAGCGCCCTGCACCCGCCATTGCCGACGGGTTAGACCCCGTCCACGGCGCTGAACTCGAACAATTTCGCGAGCAGGCTCGCAAGGAGACTGACCTATGACCCTCGAACTGGCCTGCTGTCTGCTGGCCACCGCTGCCGCGCTGTTTTACGTTTTCACTCCCGGCAAGCTCTATCTGGGCCACAAGAAAACTCGCGCCTCTTACCTGCGCGAGCGCAAAGACGCCGTCTACGAAAATCTGCGCGACCTGAACTTCGAATTCAAAGCCGGGAAAATGCCCGACGCCGACTACCAGTCGCTCAAAGCTTCCCTGCAGGACGAAGCCGCCACGCTCCTGGCCGAAATCGCCCGCCTGGAGGCCAAAGCCGCAGCCGCGCCAAGAAAAGCGAGACCATGAACCGACCCCAAACCCCTGTCATCCTGAGCGTAGCGGGAAGCCTGCAAAGCGCGCTTCCCGCGAAGTCGAAGGACCCCGTGCTTGCTAGCGTTTCCAACCGGCGTGTCGAGGAGTTCTCACGCGGCACCGGGACGCGCCACACGCTCCTCCTAGCCCTCGCAGTCCTGCTCCTCACTTCCCTCGCCGCCGCCCAAACCCTGACAGGCACTGTCAAGAACCTCACCATCGCCGCCCCTGCCGCCGGCGACGAAGTCGTCCTGCTCAGCCTCAGCCAAGGCATGGAAGAAGCCGGCCGCACCAAGACCGACGCCAAAGGCCACTTCAGCTTCAAGCTCGACAACGCGCAGGGGCCACATCTGGTCCGCGTCATCCATCAGGAAGTTACCTATCACCGCATGGCCCCTCCCGGAACCACGTCGGTTGAGGTCGAAGTTTACGATGTCGGCAAGAAAGTTGAAGGCATCTCGGTAGTCGCCGACATCATGCGCTTTCAAGCCGCTCAAGGACAGCTCGAAGTCGAGCGCACCTTCGCCGTGACCAACAACTCCAAGCCGCCGCGCACCCAGATGAATGAACACAATCTGGAGTTCTACGTCCCCGACGGCGCCAAAGTCACCGAGGGTCAGGCCATGACGGCCGGCGGCCAGCCTATAAATTCTGCGCCGGTGCCCGAGGGCGAGAACGCCAAGAATCGCTACGCATTTCTTTTTCCCCTTCGCCCGGGTGAAACGCGCTTCAGCGTCATCTATACAATCCCCTACACCGGCAGCGTGAATATCGATCCCAAGAGCGTTTACCCGCTGGAGCACTTCGTCGCCATCGCACCCAAGGCCATGGAATTCTCCGCCGCGCCCGGAGCCGAATTTCAAGTCGCCCCGTTCCCCGGCCAACCTGACGCGAACGTCGAGGTCGCTTCCAACACGCGCCTGGGCCAACCCCTGGCCTTCAAACTTTCCGGCGAAGGAACGCTGGCAGCGCCCGCAGAAGAAGGTGGCCAGCCTAGCCAGGGCGCCTCCGCGCAGAATGAAAGCCGGCCCGGCGGCGGCCTGGGACCGCCCATCGACGCGCCTCCTCCCTATCAGAAATATCAATGGTGGATTCTCGCTGGCTTCGCGACGGCCCTGATCATCGGCGGAGTCTACGTCGCCTCGCGCCAGCAAGCCGCCAACCGTGCCGCCCTCGGCAAAGGAAAAGCGCTTTCATCCCTGGAGGATGATGAGAACGACATAGAAGACGACTACGCGGCAGCAGCAGTTCCCGCGCGCGAGAATGCGGGCGGTGTCCGCCAAAATGAAGCTCGTCCAGCTGCACAGCCAGCCGCGCCGCGAAGCTCTTCTTCCATGCTGCTCGAAGCCCTGAAAGAAGAACTCTTTCAACTCGAAGTCGAACGCCAGCAAGGCCGCATCAGCCACCAGGAATACGAGTCCGCCAAATCGGCCCTGGACCAAACCCTGCAACGTGCCCTGAAACGCGAAGCACAAAAGGCATAACCTCAAAGGCCTGCGCCCAAGAGATTGTGTGGGGACGGGCGCCTTCGCCCGTCCCGCCAAGCGCAGCGAGGCGAGCCGCCACCACGACTCCCGACGAACGCGGGCCTCATTAGCCAGATCTGGCCCCGCCCCAAAAAAAAGTGCAGCCCCACAGCGAGCCCCAGCCGCCAACCCACCCTAACCCTTTATTCCACAATATTTTGCCCGCAAGCCATTGATTTCAATGGATCTCTGCGCCAATTCCTCGCTAACTCAATGATTCCAATAGACCAGGGGGGAGGGGGGTACCCCCTCCGAAACCAAAATTTTCCCGCCCGGTCCCCGCTGCATCGCCGCATTCCGAGTAACATCCAATCAGACATAGGTTGAAATCAAATTATGGGAAACATGTTTAAGACCGCGTTTCTGCTGACCGCGCTCACGCTGCTGCTGATGTTCTTTGGTCGCTATTTCGGCGGTGAGAATGGGATGTTCCTGGCGCTGGCTTTCGCCGCCGTCATGAACTTCGTCTCATACTTTTACTCTGACAAGATCGCGTTGGCCATGTACCACGCCCAGCCCGTTACCCGCGAGGAATTGCCGCGCGCCTACGCCGCTGTCGAACGCCTCACGCAGAAAATCGGCATTCCGATGCCGAAGATCTATGTGATCCCGACCGAGTCGCCCAATGCCTTCGCTACGGGACGCAATCCGAGCCACGCCTCAGTCGCGGTGACCCACGGGATTTTGGGGTTGCTGAATGACGAAGAACTCGAAGGCGTACTGGCCCACGAACTCGGCCACGTCAACAACCGCGACATCCTGATCAGTTCTGTCGCTGCAACGATTGCCGGAGCCATCACCATGCTGGCCAGCATGGGACGCTGGGCCATGCTGTTCGGCGGCTACGGAGGCGGCGGCCGCGATCGCCGCGGCGGAGGAGGCCTGACCGCGCTCTTCATGCTGATCGTCGCCCCGATTGCGGCCACGATGATCCAGCTGGCTGTGTCACGCTCCCGCGAATATGAGGCCGACGCCACCGGAGCGCACTTCACCGGCAATCCCTACGCGCTGGCCAGCGCCCTGCAAAAACTCGACGCCTACTCGCGCCGCGTGCCCATGCAGGCCAGTCCGTCGACCGCGCACCTGTTCATCATTCAACCACTGCTGGGCATCAACTTCGCCGGCCTGTTCTCGACCCATCCCCCGATCGCCAAGCGCATCGAGCGGCTGACGGGAAGGCCCGCGGAGTTTATGCAGTAGGAAAGCTTCTAGCTTCTAGCTCCTAGCTCCTGGCTTCTAGCTTTTCGGTGCTGGATTTGGGATTCGCGATGTTCTTTCCTCGTTATCGAGAATTCGCAAGTTTCCGCATACGCGATCGTTCTTAGCTAGAAGCTAGTGGCTAGGAGCTAGAAGCTGCATGACGTAGGTAACTCCGCCCGCGCAACGCCCGATAGTAGAATCGAGAACAATGTCGCCCGAGACCGTTATCGCCGTTTCGCATAAAGCCGCTGAACTCGAAACCGCCCTTCGCCGCGTGATTCGGGGCAAGGATGATATGGTCCGCCTGGCGCTGGTCAGCATTTTCGCCCGCGGACACCTTTTGATTGAAGGCGTTCCCGGCGTCGGCAAAACCACTCTCGGACAGGCGCTGGCCCGCGCCATCGACTGCACCTTTCAGCGCGTGCAGTTTACCAGCGACATGCTGCCTTCCGACGTAGTGGGCATTTCGATTTATTCGACGCTGGAACACGAATTCGAATTCAAGCGCGGCCCGGTCTTCACCAACGTTCTGCTGGCCGACGAAATCAACCGCACCACACCCAAGACCCAGTCCGCGCTGCTGGAGGCCATGAACGAAGGCCAGGTCACCGTGGACGCGCACTCTTACGAGTTGCCGCAGCCCTTTCTGGTGATCGCCACGCAGAATCCGGTGGAGCATCACGGAACTTATCCTCTGCCTGAATCGCAGCTCGATCGCTTTCTGATGCGAGTGCGCATGGGATATCCTGATGCGCAGGCCGAGCGCCAGATTCTGCGTTCGGAAGCGGGCGTGTCGCATCTCAGCGACCTTCACCCCGTCCTCACCGGCGCTGAGGTGCTGGAAATGCAGCAGGCGGTGAAGCAGATTCGCGTGGACGAATCGCTGGTCAGTTATGTTCTCGAAATCGTGCGCCGCACGCGCGAGTCGGAATTTCTCGCGCTGGGCGTCTCGCCACGCGGATCGCAGGCTCTGTATCGCGCCGCGCAGGCCATGGCCTTCCTCGAAGGCCGCACCTTCTGCACTCCCGAAGATATCAAACCGCTGGTGGTTCCCGTCTTCGCCCACCGCATCACGGTCAGCGGCCTCTACGCCTCGATGCTAAGAAAATCCGAACAGTCGGATCAGGTGCTGAAAGAGATTATTGAGAACGTGGCCGTGCCGGTCTAGTTAGTTCTTCTCCGGCTTGGCCCAGAGCGGGATCAAGTCTGCCGACAACGTTGTCGGCACCAGTAGACGGAAAACACCGTCACCTTTGTCGTCGATGAAGGTCGCGAAGAAAATACACGCCATTTCATCATCAACAATCCACTTCCCATGGTTCCGGTGCGCCACAACCGGAATCAAACCGTAGGAATACGCAACCACGTGCTTATCAACCTGCCATCGAATGATGGTGGCCTTTACCTTAGTGGCGTGCATCCGCTCCCGCACACCGTTTAGAACGAACTGCTGCTCCGGGAACTCCACAATGTAAGGAGGCGCATGCGGAAGAAGATACGCAGTGGCCCCCGGAATTGGCTTGGAAATTGGTGCCCCATAGGAATTTGCGCTCTCCCGCGTATCGAAGTCCGTAATGCCCAGTAACTTCCACCCTTCTGTTCGGTAGTATTGGGGCACTGCGACGGGACTGTACTGAAAGTCGCAAGCTAGCACCGCAGGTGAAAAGAGAAGGAGGACAACGGTGTTACGAAGGTGCCGCATGACGGGATTATATTCCCAATCTGGACGGCTGCAACAACAGCGGCTGCAACAACATCAGACATGTTCTCTTAGCATGTGCACCGTCCGGTGCTAAATCGATGAGACTATAATCCTCCCGTTATGTCCTTCCTTCGATTTCTCATGCTGCTGTCGCTGGTGGTCTGGATCGGCGGGATTATTTTCTTTGCCATCATGGCGCCGACGGCATTTCATGTGCTTCCCACACGGCTGCTCGCCGGAACTCTTGTGGGGAATCTGCTGACTAAGCTGCACTGGATTGCAATAGTCTCGGGCGTCGTGTATCTGCTCAGTTCTCTGGCCTACAGCCGCATCACCGATGGTGAGGTGCACGTTTTCGCCCTGCGGCACGTGCTGATCTGCGGGATGCTCGTACTCACACTGGTTTCGCAATTCTGGATTACTCCCCGCATGGTGACGCTGCGCGCCCAGGTTGCAAGTTTTGACACGGCGAGCACGCCCAGCGACGCCGCGCGGGTGCAATTTGACGCGCTGCACGTGTGGTCGACGCGCCTGGAGATCACGGTGCTGCTGTTGGGATTGGTGGTGGTTTATATGACGGCAAGCGCTCTCATTCGCCGCTGACTCATTCGCCCGCAGACAAAAGCAGGTCCCTCCACTCCGCTCGCATTCGCTCGCTTCGGTCGGGATGACGAGTTCTCATAAGCTACGCAGGATGGCGGAAGCACTCGACCACGTGGTCGTTGACCATTCCTACCGCCTGCATGAAGGCGTAGCAGATGGTCGATCCGACGAACTTGAAGCCGCGCTGCTTTAGGTCTTTGCTCATGGCATCGGATTCGGGCGTTCGCGCCGGGACTTGCTTCATCGATTTGGGCGAGTTCACGCGCGGCTCGCCGCCGACGAACTGCCAGATGTAGCGGTCGAAGCTGCCGAACTCTTTCTGCACTTGCAGAAACGCTTTCGCGTTGGCGACGGCCGCAGCTACTTTAAGTTTGTTGCGCACGATGCCAGCGTCGCGCAATAAGCGCTCGATCTTCCGCCGGTCATAGCGCGCCACGCGTTCGGGGTCGAATCCGTCGAAGACCTTGCGGTAGTTTTCGCGCTTGTTCAGGATCGTATTCCAGCTCAGCCCAGCCTGCGCGCCTTCTAGGATGAGGAATTCAAAGAGCGTGCGGTCGTCGTGGACCGGCACGCCCCATTCTTCATCGTGATAACGAACCGACATTTCGCCGTTCGCCCACGCGCAGCGAACTGGGTTCGGAAAACCTTTCACCACAGAGGTCCCAGAGGTTCACCGGGAATGCCGAATAATTTATTGCAGCGACTTCGCGTCCGATTTATTGACCGGCGACTTGGTGTTGAGCAGTGTCACCAGTTCATTCGCGCAGGGCGGAATGGCGACTTTGCCTTCACGGATAATCTCTTTGGCGGTCAACTTCTTGCCATAGAGGTTTTCATTGGCGCCGCCGTCGGAACGCAGAGTCGAGCCTTCCAGAGAAACTCCGGCGAACAGGCCTTTGTTGCGCGAGTAGGAGAGAATCTCGGCTTGCATGACGACGTCGGTTGCGCCTTCCACAGTGCGCCCCTTGGGTCCGGCAGCAGCGGAGGCATCGGCCCCGAGTTTCACTTTGCTGTAGAGCAGCGATTCGGCGCCTTTCGGATTCATCACCAGCAACACAAAGTCGGTGGCCTGGCCGCCGATTTGAAATCCGATGCTGACGCCTTCGAGCGCGTACATAGCGGGCGCGCCCCATTTGCCCGTGTAGTGCTCACCGCCGCGGCAAATCATGACGCCGCGTCCGTAGCTGCCCCCGATGCCGAATGCACCTTTCTTCACGGAGGGCAGAATGATCACGCACTCGGCCTTATCCAGCAGATCCAGCGGAATGTCGTCGGGGATGTCCAGAATCTCTTTGAGGACAACGCCCGCATCTTTTACGCGGTCTTCTTCGCGTTCGTCATCGGCGGCGAATGCCGCCGCAGTCGACATGAGGACAAGTAAGGTACAAATCAGTAATCTCTTCATGAACCCCTCCTGGAAGATATTCTAAGGAAAAATGGCGGAGTGCGTGACACGATGTTGCTCCCACCTTTCGGCTGGGTGGGGGAGCGGGCGAAATCGAGCCACGGACGGCGCAAGTCACAGAATTTGCACGTTTTGTGCCATGACCAAACGTGTGCTCCTTTTGTAACTTGGCACTTCGGCCGAGCACTCCTAAAGTCAATCAGATAGCGGCTTCTGGGGCGAGCTCGATTTCGGCATCCGGCGTGCATCCAAAGGTTCGGAAGTGCGTTCGGACGCGGTTAAGAGTGAAAAAATTGGATTTCCTGGGCATGAAGTACACGAACTGGACGCTTTGCCTTCTGGCGTTTCTAATGGCAACCACTTTCTGCGTTGCCCCATCGCCGGCTCAGTCCGCTTACGCGCCGGGCGCACCCAGCCTGAGGGCATACAACGCGGCAAGCGGCGCGGTGGAGAATTCCGACGATCCGCAAAGCGCCCTGATCACCCTGCACGCCCGGGTAAATGAGGTCAACGTGCTGTTCATTGCGACGGACAAGCACGGCAAGTTCGTGCGCGACCTGAATCAGACCGATTTCAGCATTCTCGACGACCATAAACCCCCGCAGGCCATTCTGAACTTCCGCCGCGAAACCGATCTGCCCTTGCATCTTGGTCTGCTGGTCGACGTCAGCGGATCAGTCGGCGGCCGCTTTGATTTCGAGCAGAACGCCGCCACCAATTTTCTGGAGCACACGGTGCGCACCGGCTTCGACGAGGCCTTTGTAGTCGGCTTCAACAGTCACAGCCAGATGGCGCAGGATTACACCGACGATGTGAAATTGCTCTCGGTGGGAGTGCACAAGCTGCATGATGGCGGCGGCACCGCGCTGTATGACGCCGTCTACAAGGCGTGCAAAGACAAATTCCTGAAGGACCGTCCGGATCATCCGGTACGGAAGGCGATTGTGATCGTCAGCGACGGCGAAGACAACCAGAGCGAGATGTCGAGAGCGCAGGCTATCGAGATGGCGCAGCGCTCGGAAGTGATCATCTACGCCATCTCGACCGACGACAGCGGCCTGGTCATGCGCGGCGACAAGGTGCTGGAGCAACTCGCTGAAGCCACCGGCGGACGCGCTTTCTTCCCATTCAAGATGAAAGACATCACCCGCTCGTTCGCGGCGATTGAAACCGAACTTCGCAGCCAGTACGTGGTCTCTTACAAGCCCGCCAATTTTGACGCGGATGGGCGTTACCGCTCCATTGAAATCTCTTCCCTGAAGAAGGACCTGCAAGTGCGCGCGCGCAAGGGATATTTCGCGCCGCAGCAGTAGACTAGGCGTCAGACTTCGGACCTCAGACCTCAGACCTTAGACCTTAAACCCAGACCTCGACCCTCAGACTCCGGGCCTCGCTCGCTCCTCCGGATGTGCCTTCGCCTTTGAGTCTGAAGTCCGAGGTCCAAGGTCTGAGGTCTGGAAGTCCGAATTCGCCGCTCATTGCTCCGACGCTCCCTCTGTGTTAACGTCCCATTGATTTCCCGTTCATCCTTCCAACTTGCGACTACTGAGGAGGCGTTCATGATTGGCATCATCTTGCTGGTAATTCTGGTGGTCATCGCCGTGGTGCTCATCGGGATGTACAACAGCCTGGTGCAACTGCGGGTGCGCTGCGATTCGGCGTGGTCCGACATTGATGTGCAGCTCAAACGCCGCCACGACTTGATTCCGAACCTGGTGGAAACGGTGAAGGGCTACGCCACGCACGAGAAGGGTACGTTCGAAGACATCGCCAAATTCCGCTCGCAGGCCATGCAGGCGACCACGCCGGAGGGCAAGGCGGTCGCGGAGAATCAACTCACCGGGGCGCTGAAAAGCCTGTTCGCCGTGGCGGAGAACTACCCCGAGCTCAAGGCTTCGGAGGAGTTCACGCAACTGCAGGGTTCGCTGAGCCAGACGGAAGATTCCATTCAAAACGCGCGGCGTTATTACAACGCGGTGGTGCGCGACCTGAATACGAAGATTCAGACGTTTCCGACGAACATTCTCGCGGGAATGTTTAATTTCACCGCGCGGCAGTTCTTCGAAACCACAGACGCCGACCGCGAGCCGGTGCAGGTGAAATTCTAGGGCGATTGAATCATAGCGATGGGGTCATGGCAATTGAGTAATTTTGTAATTGGGGAATTGTGTAATTGAAAATTCTAAAGACGTTTGTTCCGGTCCTTCTTTCGCTGCTCGTCCTCTTCCCAGAAGCGGCGCAGGCAAAATCCTGGCGGGTCGGCGACTTTCAGGATACGATCACGGTCAACCAGGACGGCACCGCCCTGGTGACCGAGCGCATCACGCTGGTCTTTGAGGGCGAATGGCACGGGATTCATCGCACGATTCCGATTGAGTATCCTGGGCCGAACGGAACAAATTACGAACTCTTCCTCAAGGTCATCAGCGTGACCGACGGCAGCGGCGGCAAACTCAAGTACGATTCGTCCACCAAAGAGGGCGCCCGCGATCTGAAGATATACATCCCTGACGCCGTAGACGCGACGCGGACGGTCGAGATTACCTACTCGGTGCGCAACGGCACGCGCTTTTTCGACAGTCACGACGAGTTTTATTGGAACGTGACGGGAAACGACTGGCCGGTGCCGATCGATCATGCGTCGGCAACGGTACGATTTCCGATGTTTGCGGCGGGTTCGCTCCGGGCGCAGGCCTTTACCGGCGTATACGGCTCGACCCAGCGCGACGCTGTGGCCAAGGTTGACGGCGCCGAGGCGCATTTTGAAACAACCGGGCCGCTGCCCATGCGCGGCGGCCTGACCATTGACGTTTATATTCCGAAGGACGTTCTCAAAGAACCGAGCGCGCTGACCAGATTTTTCTGGTTCATCGGCGGCAATCCGATTGTGTTCTTGCCGCCGGTCACACTGCTCGGGATGTTCGCGCTGTGGTGGTGGAAGGGATGCGACCCCGATCCGGGAATTTCAGTCGCGCCCATGTACGATCCACCGCCGGGAATTTCTCCGGCGGAAGCAGGCACGCTGCTCGACGACTCGATTCATCCCCGCGACATTACATCGACCATCATCGATTTAGCGGTGCGGGGATACATTAAGATCGAAGAGACGGCCGAGAAGACCCTGGTCTTCACAAACAAGGATTACATTTTTCACCTGCTCAAGCCGCGCGAGCAATGGGGCGGCGATCTGGCGCCGCACGAGCGCGTGATGCTGGAAAATGTGTTTGCCGCCGGGGACGATACGCGCCTCTCCAGCCTGAAGAACCGCTTCTACACAGCCGTTCCGGTCATTCGCCAGGACATCATGGCGGCGCTGAAGACCAAAGGGATTTATCTGCTCGATCCGGAGTCGGCGAACGGATACAGCGTGGTGGGGGCGATCGCGATTCTGGTTCCGTTTGGCATTCTTCAGTACCTGGGCTGGGCGAACTTTTTCAACTCCGCACTTTTGCTGGTCGTGTGCCTGCCACTCTCGGCGGTGATCTGGTGGTTGTTTGCGCGCGAGATGTCGGCCAAGACGGTGAAGGGAGCGCGAGTTCAGATTGCGGTGCTCGGATTTCAGGAGTTCATGAATCGCGTGGATGCGGACCGGCTCAAAATCATGCCGCCAACGACATTCGAAAAGTTTCTGCCCTACGCCATGGCGCTGGGCGTGGAACACCACTGGGCGCAGGCCTTTGCCGGCATCGTGAAGGATCCGCCGCAGTGGTATGTGGGGCCGGGTGGCTACGCCGGAGGCTTCAATCCGATTTTCTTTTCGAGTTCGATGCATAGCATGGCGAGCGATATGCATCAGGTTTTTGTGTCCGCTCCGCGTTCGAGTTCGGGCGGCTCCGGCTTCGGCGGCGGTGGAGGAGGCGGAGGGTTCTCGGGCGGAGGCTTTGGCGGCGGAGGCGGCAGCGCGTTCTAGGCCGGGAGCCATGATCCGGGAGTTATGATGAGGCCGGTTTGCGCGTTGACTCTTCTCTTAGGACTGACCGTTGCGGGCTTATTCGCGCAACAGAGCGAGCCTGCCCAGTATCCTTTTACGGTGCGCTCTACTCTGGTAATGGTCCCTGTCCTGGTGACCAACAAAGCGGGAAAAGTGGTCTTTGAATTAACGGCGAACGACTTCCTGATCACCGATAACGGTGAGCCGCAACATGTAATGCTCGATCCGGAAACCGATTCGCAACCGTTGGCCTTGGCAATCGTGGTGGAGACCGGCGGCGCCGGCGCTCACCATCTCAACGACTACCAGCAGCTGGACTCAATTCTCGACGCACTGATCGGAAACGTTGAGCATCGCGTCGCGGTTATCGGCTTCGACAGCGCGCCGCACCTGCTGACGCCATTCACCACGAGGACGGTCGACGCTTCCCGGCAGCTTTCCAACCTGAGCGAAGGTGATCAAGGGGCCGCCATCCTGGATGGAGTAGCGTTCGCGGTGGCACAGCTGCGGACGCAGCCGGCAAACTACCGGCGCGCGATTCTGCTGCTCAGCGAAACCATCGACCAAGGCAGCAAGACCACGCTCAACGAGGCTCTGCGCCTCATCAGCGACACCAATACGGCCATGTACACTTTCGCTTTTTCCAGTACACGCTCGGCCGTTTCGCACGAGGCATCCAAGTTCGGCTACGGGGGCAGCAGAGAGCCAGGTCCCGCCCACGGATGCTTCAGCCGTGAGGGCGCCGACGCGGAATATGAAGGCCACTACAGCAAGCAGGTGCTCGACTGCATCAGCCAACTGGCTCCGCCGCTGCGGTTGGCGACGATGACGTATCTGACGGCGCGAAATGCGCTCCGCACCAACACCGCGGAATCGATCGCGCAACTGACCGGGGGCGAGTTCTTTCACTTTCGCAATGCCAAGGACCTGAAGGCCAATCTGATTGCGGTTTCAAACGACGTGCCGAACTATTATGTGCTGAGCTTCCGGCCCACATCGCTACTCCCGGCCTGCACGCGTTGCATGTGGAAACCAGAGATCGTCCACACCTGGTGTTGAAGGCGCGTCGCGAGTACTGGATCGACGACGACTCTGTGCGCTGAACGGCATTCCGTTCGACAACAACCGCTCGACTGTGCCGGACAGATTTGTCTATCCTACCGGCGTCGCAGATTCGTATACTTCTTCATCTGATTCCTTTTTGGCCGGGTTCAAACGGGGAGCGTTTTTATGGGGACTGACCAAGGGGCGCGCCGGCGCTTTACGTTGATCCTGATCAAGCCATCGCACTACGACGATGACGGCTACGTCATCCAGTGGCTGCGCTCGGCGATTCCGTCGAATACGCTGGCCGTGATCAATGGTTTGGCGCTGGACTGCCAGGAGCGGCGCGTGCTGGGCGATGACGTCGACATTGTCATCAAGGCGCTGGACGAGACTAATACGCATATTCGGCCGGATCGCATTGCGCGGCAACTGGGAAAGGAACCGGGGCTGGTCGCGCTGATCGGCGTGCAATCGAATCAATTCCCGCGAGCCATGGATATTGCGCGGCCGCTGCGCGCGGCGGGCGTCCAGGTTTGCATTGGCGGCTTCCACGTTTCAGGATGCTTGTCGATGCTGCCGGAAATCACGCCGGAACTGAAGGAAGCGATGGAGCTTGGCATCTCGCTTTTTGCCGGTGAGGCCGAGGGCCGCTTTGAGGACGTCTTGAAAGACGCGTGGAATCGCCAGCTGAATCCACTGTACAACTACATGGCCGATTTGCCTTCGCTGGACGGCGTGCCTATGCCGATTCTTCCGGCGACGCGCGTGAAGCGCACGGGCGGCAAGATTACAACTTTCGATGCGGGACGCGGCTGCCCCTTCCTGTGCTCCTTCTGCACCATCATCAACGTGCAAGGGAGGAAGTCGCGGCGGCGGTCGGTGGATGACATCGAGCAGATTATCCGGCGGAATCTGGCACAGGGCATCAACCGATTTTTCATCACCGATGACAACTTCGCGCGCAACACGGATTGGGAGATTGTCTTCGACCGGCTGATTGCCATGCGCGAAGGCGAGAAGCTCAATATCAAGTTCGTTATTCAGGTTGACACGATGTGCCACCGGCTGCCGCACTTCATCGAGAAGGCAGGACGGGCGGGCGTGGCGCGGGTGTTTATCGGCTTGGAGAGCATTAATCCTGACGCGCTGCTGGGCGCCCGAAAAAAACAAAATAAAGTTGCCGAGTACCGCAAGATGCTGCTGGAATGGAAGAAGGCTGGCGTGACGGTGTTTGCGGGATACATTATCGGGTTTCCATCGGACACGCCGGAGTCAGTCATGCGCGACATTCAGACGATCCAGCGGGAGTTACCGATCGATCTGCTGGAGCCGCACTGCCTGACGCCGCTGCCCGGGTCGGAGGATCATCAGAAATTGCACAAGGCGGGCGCGTATCTCGATCCGGACTTGAATAAGTACGATCTCGAGCATGTGACTGCCGAGCATTCGACGATGACGGCGGAGCAGTGGCAAAAGCTATATCACGATGCGTGGACGGCTTATTATTCGCCTGAGCACCTGGAGACGGTGATGCGGCGGTCGGTCGCGACCAACAGCAATGCCGGCAACATGACGTTTCTGCTGTTGTGGTACTACACCTGCGTGCGCCTCGAAAAGATCGATCCGCTGGAAGGCGGATACTTGCGCCGCAAGTATCGCAAGGACCGGCGGCCGACGTTGCCGGTCGAGAGTCCGTTCGTTTTCTATCCCCGCTACGTCGCGGATTTGGTGAGGAAGCACATTACGCTGGCGGGACTCGTCTGGCGTTACGGGAAGCTGCGGCGGCAGCTCAAGCGCGATCCGAACGCGCGCCACTACACCGATCTCGCGTTGACGCCGGTGAGCGATGATGATTCAGAAGACGCCTTCGTAACCAGCGGGCATCAACATGCTCATGCCAAGCCGGCGCTGGTGACGCTGAGTCGTTCGGGAGACTGACGTTATCGGAACCGTTGTCATCCTTCGCGAAGCGAAGGACCTATGCGATCCCGCGGCGGTCGCCGCGCTGCGAGCAAGTTACACAGGTCCTTCGCTTTGCTCAGGATGACAGAGTAATTTGACGCTGCGAATTTCGAGACTCCCACTACTCCAACTCGAAACTCACATACAGCAGGCCGCCATCGCGCTCGACTTGCAGCACCACGGGATCGCCCGTCTTGAGCGCTCCCACCAAGGTACGGAGCGTTTCCACGGAATCGATGGGCGCGGCATTGAGCTGGTGGAGGATGTCGCCGGCCTGCAGGCCGGTGTCGGGCATGATCAGGTCGGCAGCGCGTCCCACTACGACAACGCCAGATGGAATTCGCAGCGAGAGCCGGGCGCGCAGGTCGTCGGTGAGGTCGATGGCCAGAACTCCGAGGCGGGGAATCAGGCTGTTTTCAGGATTGACCGCGTCCAGCAGTTCGTCCATGTGATCGTGCTGCTCGATGGCCGGGATATAGAGAGTTTTCTTTTCGCTGCCGCGCAGGATCTCCAGCTTTACGACCTGGTCGAGACGGTGCAGATATAAAGCCGCAGAGAGAGAGGGCAGCGTTTCGATGCGGCGGTCATCAGCGCTAAGAATAATGTCTTGAATCTGCAGGCCGGCGGCCGCGGCGGGGCCATCCGGTTTCACGTCGTCCACGACCACGCCCCAATGCTGCGGAAGATGCAGGCCTTCGGCAAGAGTCGGCGTTATCTCCTGTACGCCGGCGCCGATTTCAACGTGATGAACGTGCCCGTACTTGCGCAGGCTGTGATACACAAAATCGACGACGCGAGCGGGAATGGCGAAGCCCAAACCTTCGCTGCCTCCGCCTTGCGAAAGAATGAAGGTGTTGATCCCGAGCACCGTGCCATTCATATCGACCAGCGGTCCTCCGCTATTGCCGGGATTGATAGGCGCGTCGGTCTGCAGGTAGGTAAGCGCCTTGCCGGGATCAGGCTGGCGGGCGAGCGCGCTGACCACGCCCAAGGTGACCGAATTCTGCAAACCTTCGGGACTGCCGATAGCAAACACCAGTTGTCCAACGTGAGGCCGCTGCGGGCTGACGAGGGGAAGAGTGGGCAGACCAGTCTCGTCAATTTTCAAAAGGGCGAGATCGGTTTCCTTATGCTGGCCGATGAGGCGGGCCTCAAGGATTCGGCGCTTGCCGATCGGCACTTGTCCGGCAGAATCGCCCATGGGCAGCGGCAGGGCCACACGAATGCGTTGCGCGCCTTCCACCACGTGGGCGTTGGTCATGATGTAGCCCGATGGGTCGACGATGACTCCCGAGCCAACCGCTCTCTGGCGGACGATGAAGGCAGTCTGGGACTTATCTTCTTCGCGGAGCGGCCCGTATCCGGTGACGAGAATTTGCACCACGGCCGGCGAGACCCGGGCGGCCAGGCTCTCCAGCGCGCTGTTGAGCTGGACCAGAACATCGGCAGGCTCGGACTTCTTGGCATCGGCCGCAGCCGCGATGGGACTGGCTTTCTGGGCAGGGGCCTGGGAAGCAGGCTTCTGGCTGATTTGCGCCCCGGCACCCTCAGTCGCTGCGAACAGAACTATACCAACGAGGACACACAGAGCTTCAGCTAATACCTTCGTACGAATCGCGGTCTTGCTGGTCTTCGCCATAATGATTTGAGATGAGTTCGCCATGGGAACAGGTCCTCAATTTGTGTCGAAATGCCTAAGAAAAACACTAACACGCGGGCCCCGGCTTCGCTGTAAAGGTCGGTCAACGACGTCGCCAGCCAAGCCCCGAGAGGCGATTGGGCCAGGGGGGAACCTAGATGCTACCGTTAACTAACGGGTTATCAGGCTTTTACGCGGGTGCCTTTCGTGATATAACCCAGCGTGAGCATAAAAAGCGGGTCTGCGCCCCGCCAGGAGCTTGGTTTGACCATGTTGGCCTCATTCGCAGAAGAGAAACAAACAACAGGCCAGCACAGAGGAGGTACCGTGGGCGAAGAAGCACGGACCGGAAAACGGTTCCCGCTGGAACTGCCGATCAAGATACATAAGGGCGAGAGTGGCGGAGATGCCGCTGGAGTGACGGGGAATCTGAGCGCGGCGGGAGTGTACATCCGCGCCGATTCCGCGATGGAGATTGGTTCGCCGGTGGAGTTTGAAATCACGCTGCCCCCGGAGATGACGGGCGGTCAGGAGCATGTGACCATCCAGTGCAAGGGGCGGGTGGTGCGCGCCGATCCTACGGGCGAAGGCGGCGAAGGCCGCGGCGTGGCCTGCGTGATCGATTCATACGAGTTCGTGAGGAACTCGTAATCATTTCGAACCATATCATTTCGAAGCATCGTTTCGAAGCGGATTTCTTGGGAGCGTTGACAACATGCTCAAACTGATTCTGGCCGATAACCAGGCAATCTTCCGGGCGGGCATCGCCAAAGTGCTCGCGGTGGAAGACGAGATGCGCATTGTGGCACAGGCGCAAACGCCTGAACAGATGTTCATGGCGCTGGACAAGTTCCGCGCCGCGGTGCTGGTGGTGGCGGCGGGATTTCACAACGACTTTGCCGCCATCGTGCTGGCGGCGAACAAGGCCAAGACGCGTGTGATTGTGCTGGCCGACACCGGAGAGAGCGCGCAGCGCCACATGTCGAACGGCGCCCACGGAGTCGTCTATCGCAACGTGACCAGCGCGGCCCTGGTGGACTGCGTGCGCAAAGTCGCGCGCGGCGAAACCTGGGTGCAGGACGTCGCCGTCCCCAGCGAGCTCACCGAAAACGATATGGTCGGATTGCGGGTGCGCGACCGGCTCACCGCGAAAGAACTGCGCATCGTGGCGCTGATCGTGCAGGGCTACAAGAATAAAGAAATCGCCACCCAGCTTGGCACCACCGAGCAGGTCATCAAGAATTACCTGCGCAACGTCTACGACAAGATCGGCGTGTCGGACCGGCTGGAGCTGGCGCTGTTCACCATCCATCACCGCATTTTGAACGAGGCCGCCGCCGCGACCACGACGGGCGCGGCGCCGCAACCGCCCGCGGGGGTTGCGCAGTAAGAGCTTCGGAGTTGGGGGACATGAAGAGCCGCCCTAAGAGCGGCTCTTTTCCTTTTGCGCGGGCGTGTCGCTTTTCCAATTCGACAGTCTGTTGTCTCTTACCTGCCGGAGCTTCTTGAAGGACCTCTGGCGGTTTACTCGATTCGCCTGTGTATCCTTCCGATATATGTGGCGAAATAACCCTTCGAGCTCAACGATTTCATTCTCGGTAATGTTGTCCCATACCTCAAATACCGAGAAATGTGTCCAAAGCTTCCCTTTTCGCGCGCTCCTCTTGTGCGATCTAAGTCGACCCCGAACCCCCGACCTACCTCGTGCCATCCCTATATAGACGACGTCGTACTTGTCCCTTCCGGCCCTTCTTACCTTATTCAGCAACGCATAAATCCCTCGTGTGCCGCGCGGCACTTTGATGAACTCCTCCTTTTCGCGGTACTCGGCCCACTTTTTGATAAAACGCAATTCGCTTGCAGGCATATGCCGAATCCTTTCAGTGGAAGATTCGGGGGAAAGGGAATTCTAGCGAAGATCCTCTGGTTCGAGAAATGGATCGATCATTTCGCGGTGCGATAGTATGTATTCTCGTATGGAATTCCGACAACTTGGACGATCCGGTTTGAAGGTTCCGGTGTTGACTTTTGGCACTGGCACGTTTGGCGGCGGCAACGAATTCTTTCGCGCATGGGGTGCGAGCGATGTGGCGGAGGCGACGCGGCTGGTCGACATCTGCCTGGACGCGGGAGTCAATCTTTTCGACACCGCGGATGTTTATTCCGACGGACTCTCCGAAGACGATTCTCGGCAAGGCGATTGCCGGGCGGCGCGAGAAAGTTCTGCTCTCGACCAAGACGACTTTCCGCATGGGGCCGGGGCCGAACGATCTGGGGTCGTCGCGACATCATTTGATCCAGGCCTGTGAAGCGAGCTTGCGGCGGCTGGGCACGGACTACATCGACATCTATCATCTGCACGGCTTCGACGCACTGACGCCGCAGGAAGAAGTTCTGAGCACGCTCGACAATCTGGTGAAGAGCGGCAAGGTGCGATACATCGCGTGCTCGAATTTCTCCGGCTGGCATCTGATGAAATCGCTCGACGTTTCAGACCGCTATGGCTGGGCGCGTCACGTCGGCCACCAGGTGTATTACTCGCTGATCAATCGCGAGTACGAATGGGAACTGATGCCGCTGGGGCTCGATCAAGGAGTGGGCGCGCTGATCTGGAGTCCTCTGGGCTGGGGACGGCTCACGGGCAAAGTCCGGCGCGGCCAGCCGTTGCCCGCGGTAAGCCGTCTGCACAAGACGGGCGACATGGGCCCGCAGGTTGACAACGAACACTTGTACAAAGTGGTCGATGCGCTGGACGAAGTTGCCAAAGAGTGCGGCAAGAGCGTGCCGCAGGTGGCACTCAACTGGTTGCTGCAGCGGCCCACGGTCTCAACTGTGATCTTTGGCGCGCGCAACGAAGAACAGTTGCGCCAGAATCTGCAGTCGGTGGGATGGAATCTGTCGCCAGAGCAAATCGCCAGGCTGGACCGCGCCAGTGATGTAAGGCCGATTTATCCCTACTGGCACCAGCGGCAGTTTGTGGAGCGAAATCCGGCGGCCGCGGCGCCCTCGGCAAAATAGATTTCAGTGGCTCCCGCTGAAGTGAGCGATGAGAGCTGCGGCGGTTGCGTCGCAGGCATCGAAGGTATCGCCCTGATTGGTCATGATGAGCACCGCGAAATCTTTGGCCGGAGCCATCCAGGCGATAGCGTAATTCTGCGTGTTGCTGCCGGCGTGATTCAGGGCCGCGCCGCCCGCCCAAGGGCGATTGAGGACGAGCCATCCGAAGGCGTAGTCGCCGCCGAATGACGGCGTGTGCAGGCGCTTGAAAGTTTCCGGCTTCAGAATTCCCGGTTCGCCTTTTCTTCCCCGCAAGTGTGCGGTGACGAACTTTCCCCAATCCACGATCGAACAGTGCACCGTGCCAGCTGGGCCAATCACGGCAGGGTTGTCGGCGAGCGGGCCAGGTTCGATCGGCCGGTGGAAGGTCAACAGAAGTTTGTGCTGCCAGGGTTGATCGATCTTCTTCGGATCCGTCAGGCCCGGAGTGCCCATCGCGCCGAAGCCGCAGCTCTGCATGCCCAGCGGCTGAAACAGCCGCTTCTGCATCAGGTTCTCCCAGGAATCGTTGGCGACTTTCTCGGCGATGGCTCCGGCCACGGCGTAACTGCGATTGGAATACAGAAATGTGCTGCCGGGCTGGTTGACCGGACGCTCGCTGAGCACCATCGCAACATAGGCTTCGCGCTGCTGGCGAGGAGACCCGGGCAATTCGTGCAGGTCTTTGAATGTCTTGCCTTGCGGCCAACTCTCGTCGGTAAAGCCGGCGCGGTGCGCGAGCAATTGTTCGAGCGTGACCTTCCTGTATGCGGGATTCATCTGCGGTGCGAGTTCGGGAAACACCTCTTCCAGCGTTGTGTTCCACGAGAGCTTCCCTTCCTCAACCAACGTGGCCAGCATGGTCGCGGTCATGGCCTTGGTGTCGGAGCCGAGGTGGAACTGATCGTCGACCGTAACGGGCGTGTCGGTGCCGTACTTGCGCACCCCAACCGCTCCCACCGCGGACAGGCCCTTGCTGGTGACGATCGCGCCGGCGAGGGCGGGCAGATCGTACTTCTGGCGAATGGGATCGAGAAGCGCGTTCAAATTTTCGGGAATGGGCGCACTCTGCCGTTCAGAAACATGTGGCGTCCCCGCCCAGGCAAGAAGCACAATGCCCAAGCCGCACACGCCGATGCTCGCGATCGTAACGGTCATTCCTCGGGCTTTAGACGATCTTCTCTCCGACCGCCTTCGCTTGCGTGAACAGATACAAATAATCCGGCCCGCCCGACTTGGAATCCGTGCCCGACATGTTGAAGCCGCCGAAAGGATGCGCGCCTACCATCGCTCCGGTGCATTTGCGGTTGATGTACAGGTTGCCGACGTGGAACTCGCGAATGGCGCGGTCGATCTTGTCGCGCGACTTAGTGTAGATGGCGCCGGTCAGGCCGAATTCGGTGTCGTTGGCGATTTCGAGGGCGTGATCGAAACCGCGAGCCTTGATGACGGCGAGCACGGGGCCGAAAATTTCCTCCTGCTCTAATTTCGATTTCGCGGGAATATCGGCGATCACCGTCGGCTGAATGAAATAGCCTTCCCCGGGAGCACGTTCGCCACCAGTGATGACACGCCCATCTTTCTTGCCCTGCTCGATGTATTCGAGAATTGTCTTCATTGAGCCTTCGTTGATGACCGCGCCCATGGCGGCGTTTTCGGCAACGTCGCCGACCTGAATTTTCTCGACGCGGGCTTTCAGTTGTTCGAGAAACTTGTCGTAGACGCGTTCGTCGACAATGGCGCGCGAGCAGGCCGAACATTTTTGCCCTTGAAAACCGAATGCGGCTTGCGCCACGCCTTCGACGGCGGAATCGATGTCGGCATCGGCATCGACGATGATCGCGTCTTTGCCCCCCATTTCTAAAATGGTCCGCTTGATCCAAATCTGGCCGGGAGCCTGCGTGGCCGCGACTTTGTTGATGTGCAGGCCCACTTCGCGCGAGCCGGTAAAGGCGATGTAGCGCGTCTTGGGATGCGCGACCACGGCGTCGCCGAAACTGGCTCCGGCGCCGGGACAGAAATTGACCACGCCCTCGGGCAGGCCCGCTTCTTCGAGCAACTCGACAAACTTCGCCGCGATGGTGGGCGAATCGCTCGACGGCTTCAGGATGACGGTGTTGCCGCTGACGATCGAAGCCAGCGTCATGCCGGCCATGATGGCGCAGGGAAAATTCCACGGCGGAATCACCGCGCCCACGCCCAGAGGAATGTAGTGCAGCGTATCGTGCTCGCCGGGAAGCTGGATGGGCGTCTGGGCCTTCGCAAACCGCAGGGCCTCGCGGGCGTAGAACTCGCAGAAGTCGATAGTCTCGGAAATGTCGGCGTCGGCCTCAGCCCAGTTCTTGCTGACCTCGAAGACCAGCCACGCCATGAATTCCATTTTGCGCTGGCGGATGAGGTCGCCGACACGAAATACCAGGCCGGCGCGTTCCTCGACCGTGGTGCGGCTCCAGGATTCGAAGGCCTTGAGTGCGGCTTGCATGGCGGGCTCAACGTGATCTCTGCCCGCCTTCTGGTGGATGCCGACGATCTGCGAGGGCTGCGACGGGTTCAGCGACTTGATCTTTTCAGCGGTCCTGACGCGCTGGCCGCCGATGATCAGGTCATACTCGCGGCCCAGTTGGGCGCGAACTTTGGCGATGGCGGCGCGCATACGGCGGGCGTTTTCCTCGTTGCGAAAATCGTAGAAAGGCTCGGTGATAAACGGGCCTTGATGCAGGGCCGTGCGCGGCCGGACGGGGGCTTCTAGCGTTGCCATGGGAGGAATCCTTTCGAAACTGGGAGATGATCGGTTAGGGATTGCTCTGATATTTTACACCTCAGTCGGCTTCCGGCTGCCGGGTCTCGGCTTTCGGCGAGGATGGATTCTTTCTCGGTTCGAGCGGGTGGACGCGATCGGGAACGACGGGAGGACCTCGCGTACATTTTTTTCGCGTGTGGGGTCAAGATCTTGGTTCTAAACGACTTGCTAGTCTTGGATGGGGAATGATCCGGCCAAAATCTTGCGGCGAAAGGACTTGCTGGCAAAATATTGCGGGAAAGGGACTTAGCTTCCGGCTTCGGAGTTTCGACCGCTGAAGTGGTCCGGCACTGATTGAAAAATGCTTGGCGCATATTTCCAATCTTCTGCTTTTCGGATTTCTCAGTAAAGGTTGTTCGTCACAGGAGGCGGCTCTGGAAGGCTGTGGAAAAGTGCCTGCCACGACTCGGAGCGGGAGTCCGAACATTCCCCACTTCTCGCGTCAAAGGCGCGCGAGAAAAATGGGGCACCCGGCCATTGCTAATCGGAACATCGAGGCTGTGGATGTACGACCTGCGGATAAATCTGTTGTCCGTTAGCGCCAAGCAATGTGATTCTGCGGGGAAAGAAACCCGGTCTTGCCAGTTGCACGTTGTCGGTGGTGCAGTTGTCGCACTGTATCAGCAACTCGTCGGTGCTGCGCCACATGACCACAGGGATGCTGCAGTTCCAAGTCAGGAGAGCCTCATCAGGCTCAAGGGCGTAGGTCGTCTCTCCCCCACAGGCATGAGGCGTCCACGCCAGCGGACGGTCATTGGGAACAATCCTGAGTGCAACCATCGCATCCGACCCGCACAACCAATGCGGATATCCATCCTTGCCGGAGGAACGCGCTTCCTCGCGAAAGATAACGGGGACGATGGCACGATAGCGACGGTCAGGCGATATCAACTCCTGGCGGCCGACCTGCTGAAAAATGGGTGCAAGCCGTTCCTGGGAGCGCTCCCAAGAGCGCTCCCAGATGTACGACTGGTACATCCCTTGCGCGAGAATGAATACGATATACAACATCGAGGACCACATCGCGAGCAACAAGGCCCGTTGCCGGTCGTATCGGACTTCCCAGGAGCGTGTAGTTGGATTTTGCGTGAATCGAACCAGGGTTGTAGTTCCCGCAGTGGAATCGTCTGACTGCTGGCGGAAATGGCGATGAGCCCGGAGATATGTGACTGTTTCAAGCCCGGTATTCGACATTTCGCTTTCTAACACCGCAACCCGGTCACGCAGGTAGTTGCGGCACCATACCGCAAGAATCGCGACGGCAATTCCCATGGCGGCCGTCACCAATGCCTCGGCAAGGCTCATCGCGACGAAGGCCAGCGCCGAGGACTTCGACCCGGTGGTCCCCACAAAGGCATTCGAGATGCCGAAGACCGTGCCGAGAAGGCCGATGAAGGGTGCCGAGGAGGCGATAGTGGAGAGAGTGCCGATCCCGAGTTTTAAGTCGGCAGTGAGAATCTTGCGACTACGCTGAAAGGCTCGTGCGGCGGCATCAATGGCTTCAGTGTCGGTAAGCTGCGGCGGTGCGAAAGAGAAGGCAGTCAGACCGGCCGCGACCACGGTTGCTACGTGGCTCCAGCGGTTGCGACCGGCGATGGAGATCACCTGATCAAATCTGCCGGCGCGCAGTGCGGCAGCGGCGTCACGGACGAATCTGCGGGACTGCCTGCGGGCAGCGTTGTGGCGATAAGATTGGCGGCAAATGACGACCAGCGTGTTGACCAGCATCAGCGCGAGCAGGGTAACATCGCCTCGGCTGAGCCAACCCATCGACCTCCATAGATATCCAATGTTCCACCCGCAGCCTTCTGCGTGCAACGAGTTGAGACAAACGTCGAACATCGGAAGGGCGTTCCTCAGGTGATTAATCCTCTACTACAGTCGGACACCGCGTCTTGGGGATTAGTTCCATTGCATCGAGCTTTGCGTCGGAGAGATTTCCCTTTACTGAGCGGAGGTCAGAATCCCCACCCTAACGTCGCAAAGGGCGCGACGTTAGGATGGGGCACCCTCGAGACTTTCTGTTCTTTCGGCTTTGTACTCGACTCACGAGCGTGCAGCCACTCTAACTTTCACTGGCTCCAAGTGCGCGGTGAAGTGGCGCAGGAACGGGGCTTCGTAGGTGAGGCGCATGCCGGGGATGTTGGCGCGGTGTTTCCAGACTTCGAGGATTACCTCGACTACGTAATCGATGTGGCTTTGGGTGTAGACGCGGCGGGGGATGGCCAGGCGGACTAAATCCATCTGGGCCGCGCCTGCGAACATCAGTGTGCCGATTTCTACCGAGCGGATTCCGCCTTGCAGATAAAGTTCGGCGGCGAGGGCTACGCCGGGAAACTGGTCGGCGGGAATGTGCGGGAGAAAGGCGCGGGCGTCGAGGTAGATGGCGTGTCCGCCAGGGGGCTGGACGATGGGCACGCCCTGGGCCGCGATGTGATTGCCGAGATAGGCGGTCGAGGCGATGCGGTAGCGCAGGTAGTCTTCTTCGAGCGCTTCCTGCACGCCGACGGCGATGGCTTCGAGATCGCGTCCGGCGAGGCCGCCGTAGGTGGGATAGCCTTCGGTGAGAATCAGCAAGTCTTTTTCCTGCTGGGCCAACAGATCGTCGTTGGTGCAGAGGAAACCGCCAATGTTGGCCATGCCGTCCTTCTTGGCCGACATGGTACAGCCGTCGCCCAGACGGAACATTTCCTGAGCGATTTGCTTCGGCGTCTTATTTTCGTATCCTTCCTCACGGAGTTTGATGAACCACGCGTTTTCCGCGAAGCGGCAGGCGTCGAAGTAGAGCGGGATTTTGTGGCGCTTGCACACCGCGCTGACCTGGCGGACGTTTTCCATGGAAACGGGCTGGCCTCCGCCGGAATTGTTGGTGACGGTGAGCATGACTAACGGAATGTGTTCGCGACCCACGCGCGCGATTAGAGATTCGAGAGCGGCCACATCCATGTTGCCTTTGAAAGGATGCTGCAGCGCGGGCTGGCGGCCTTCGGCAATGACGAGGTCGACGGCTTCGGCGCCGACGAATTCAACGTTGGCGCGGGTGGTATCGAAGTGGGTGTTGTTGGGAACGACGTCGCCTTTTTTGCAGGTCACGCCGAACAGGATGCGCTCGGCGGCGCGTCCCTGGTGGGTGGGGATGACGTGGCGGTAGCCGAAAATATCCTGGATGGAATTCCTGAAGCGGGTGAAGCTGCGGCTGCCGGCGTAGCTTTCGTCGCCTTCCATGATGGCGGCCCACTGGTGAGTGGACATGGCTCCGGTACCGGAATCGGTGAGCAGGTCGATGAGGACATCGTCGGCGGGGAGAAGGAACAGGTTGTAGTAGGCGGCTGCGAGCAGTTGCTCGCGCTGCTGGCGCGTGGTCCAGCGCAGCGGTTCGACGCTCTTGATACGGAAGGGCTCGATGATGGTTTTGACGGGCATGGAGGCAGGTCCCTGGGGAGATTCACGAACAGGAAACTCCTCATCATACGCCGGTGCCAAGCAGGAATGCCGCGCTCCTTCAATTGCTTTGTCATCAATCGCTTTGTCATCAATTGCTTCGTCATCCTGAGCGAAGCGAAGGACCCATATACTTTGCTGCCAGTTGCACAGGTCCTTCGCGGCAAAGAGCGCCGCTCAGGATGACAAAGCTATTGAACGGTTGCAGTGTGGGACAGCGCTCTTAGTGGTAGACTCGAACGTTTTCATCGAGGCAACTGCTATGAACATTCAGCGAGTGGGAGTGGTAGGGGCGGGCACTATGGGCAATGGCATTGCGCATGTGTTCGCGCGCAGCGGATACAGCGTAGTGCTGTGCGATGTGGAGCAGCGGTTTCTGGATCGCGCGCTGGAGACCGTGAGCAAGAATCTCGACCGCGAAGTCGCGAAGAATAAAATTACGACCGCCGACAAGGCCGCGACCCTGGGCCGCATTCTCGGGGTTACCGACCGCGGCCAGCTTGCTGAATGTGACTTTGTGATCGAGGCTGCGACCGAGAAGTTCGAGATCAAGACGGAAATCTTTCGCGACCTCGACCGGCTCGCGCGGCCGGAGATTATTCTGGCGTCGAATACTTCTTCTATTTCGATCACCAAGCTGGCGGCGCTCACCAAGCGGCCGGAGAAAGTCATCGGCATGCATTTTTTTAATCCCGTGCCGGTGATGAAACTGGTGGAAGTGATTCGCGGGCTGGCGACTTCTCAGGAAACGTTTGCCGCGGTGCACGATTTGTCGGTGAAGCTGGAAAAAACTCCGGTGGAAGTGAACGACGCGCCCGGCTTCGTTTCCAACCGCGTGCTCATGCCCTTGCTCAACGAGGCCATGTATGCGGTGATGGAAGGCGTGGCCACGCCCGAGGCCGTCGATGAAGTGTTCAAGCTGGGGATGGCGCATCCCATGGGGCCGCTGACGCTGGCGGATTTCATCGGACTCGACGTGTGCCTCGACATCATGCGCGTGCTGCAGAACGGGCTGGGCGATCCGAAATACCGGCCGTGCCCACTGCTGATCAAGATGGTCGACGCGGGCTGGCTGGGACGGAAGAGCGGGCGGGGTTTTTACACATATTGACGATTGTCGATTGTTGATTGTTGACTGCTGATTGAAAACGACTTGCACCACAGAGACACAGAGTCGCAGAGAAACAAGGAAACCGACTGCCTTGTTTTCTTGATTTGCCTTACTCTGTGGCTCTGTGGTGAAAACGCCGTGCCTAAATGGGGAACGCCGAACAACCCGTCGGAGGCGATGCTTGGTTTTATCTGCTAGCAGCGCTCTGCGGGATGGGGGCGGGCGGGGCCGACGTCGCGATCAACGATCTGCTGTTTACCGCGCTGCTGGTGGTTTCGGCTTGCATCCTGCTCGGACTGCTGCGGCCGCGGTGGCCGTGGCGCTGGGTGGTGATGGTGGGGGCGTTCATTCCGCTGACGGAACTGGCCGCATATATGGTTCTGACGGTGAAGCCGACGCGAGCGCAGATTTACGGATCATTCCTGGCATTTCTTCCCGGAGTCGCAGGCGCGTACGGAGGATCGTTCATGCGCGCCGTGGTCGATAACCTGAGGCAGGGAAAGTAAGGGCGGCGGACTTCGGACCTTGGACCTCCGCAAAGACCCAGGCCCCGAAGGCTGGGGTCTGAGGCCTGACGCCGCTCTTAGGTATCGGATAACCAGAAAGTTACTCGCGGTTCCACAGGTCGGGCGCGTATGCTGCAGACAATGGGTTCGCAAACATGGGCGTAAGTGTGACCATGCTGGCTTCGGGGAGCCGCGGCAATTGCGCGGTAGTGGCTAGTGCGCGCACCCGCATCCTGGTCGATGCCGGCATCTCGTGCCGCGAGACTTTCAAGCGCATGCGGGCTCTGGGCGACGATCCGCAAGCGCTCTCCGCCATTCTCATCACGCACGAACATTCTGACCACGTGTACGGACTAGCAACGCTGGCCAAGAAACTGCGCATCCCGGTATTCATGACCGGCGCAACGCACCAGGCGTGGGCGCGGGCCCTGCGCACGGAAAAAGGCGAGCGGCCAAAACTCGACAAATTCGAGCCCTTCGAGTCTGGGCATCGATTTCAAATCGGCGACATTGAGGTGAAGCCCTTCACCATTCCACACGACGCGGCCGATCCGGTCGGATTTACGTTTCGCGCGGAGGGCATCAAGATTGGCGTGGCCACCGACCTGGGATACCTGCCGGTCAGCGTGCGCGATCACCTGCGGGGCTGCGATGTGCTGGTCATGGAATCGAACCATGACCTGGAAATGCTGCGGGTGGGGCCGTATCCGTGGTCGGTGAAGCAGCGGGTGATGAGCCGCGTGGGGCACCTTTCGAACCTGGCCCTCGCGGATTTCCTTACGAACGACTATGATAATAGTGCAACCTTTGTGGTGCTGGCGCATCTGTCAGAGCAGAACAATCATCCGGAAATAGCCCGGAGAGAGGCAGAAAAGGCGCTGGCCACGCGGGGTGGATTGTTTCAGAACCGCGTGCTTCTGGCGCCGCAGGCCGAAGCGCTGCAGCCAATCCAGCTGTAACCGGGCTGCCGGGCCGGTTTGCCGGGATTTGGTTTGGCTTCATACCCCCAATGAGTCAGCAGTGCGTTGATCCAATCGTGGGCAAGATTCTGGCGGGCTGGCGGTACGACATTTCCAGCCTGGCGCCGGAAATGCGTGGCGATTACGAAAGCCATCTGGCCGCGTGTGAACGCTGCCGCAGCCGCCAACAAATTCATCGCATTATCGATGTAGGGCTGATCGCGCTGGCCTCGATTTCCGCGGCTGTGTTCCTACTGGCCTTTGGCGTGATCTGGCGCCTCGGCCCCCGCCACGCCTTCTGGCTGGAAATCGCGGCCCTGGCGGGATTCGGCCTTTCAGCGCTGATCTGGCTGGGTGTGGCCGTGGCCACGCCGGCTCCGGTGACTGTGCTCGACGCCGCGAAAGAAGGTGCGCGGCGCGTCCACGACCGCTTGCCCGAGGAGATCCGGCAACGGCTGCCGGAAGAACTCCGCATCAAAATCACTGGAACCTAAACGCAGGCTCTGCAGCAGAGCTTGCCCTTCTACCTGGACAGCTTCGTTCTAGCCTCGATTCATTTCTTCCCGATCGTCTTTTGCCCGAGAGAGCCCAGCATCTGATTTTTCCTGTCACGAAGGTTATGATGTTGTCGAGGTGATGCATGTCGATCGAAGAGCCCGAGCAACTAGCGGGAATGCGCGCCGCCGGAACCGTGGTTCGTCTCATGCTGGAAGCCATGAAGGCCGCAGTGCGCCCCGGAATCACCACGGCCGAACTGGACGAAGTGGGCGCGGGCGTGATGCGGCAGCAGGGAGCGCAGTCGGCGCCGGCGCTGGTCTACGGCTTTCCCGGCGTCAACTGCATCAGTCTCAACGATGAGGCGGTGCACGGCATTCCGGGCGCGCGAGCGCTGCAGCCCGGCGACCTGGTCAAGCTCGACGTGACCATTGAGAAAGACGGATTTATGGCTGACGCTGCCGTCACCGTTCCGGTGGGCGAAGTCACAGAAGAGCGCCAGAACCTGATTGCGTGCGCGGAGCGGGCATTCGCCAAGGCCATGCTGGTGGCGCGGGCGGGATTTCGAGTCTGGGAAATTGGACGCGCCGTCGAGCGCGAGGTGCGGCGCAGCGGGTTCTCCGTGATTCGCGAACTGGCCGGCCACGGCATTGGACGCACGATCCACGAGGCGCCGCGGGTGCCGAACTATCCTGATCCGCGGGATAATCAGTTCCTGACTGAGGGTCTGGTCATCACGGTCGAGCCCATCATCGCGGCCGGTTCGGGCAGGGTGTTCGTGGCGCCTGACAAGTGGACGATGGTCACCGCCGATCACCGGCCTTCGGCGCACTACGAGCATACGATCGTCATCACGAAGGGCGCGCCCATGCTGCTGACGGCGGCGTAAACGCGCGGCACAGAAAAAGCTCGGTCGCGCAGGCGCTCGTGGTGCCCACCCTTTCGCAGAAGACGCGAAAGGATGGGGCACCCCTTTTCGTGGCGATGTAGGCTGAGATCAAATTGCCACTAGCTGTTGATGTGGCAGGTCGAGAGACCGCGCTTCTCCAGATATTGCTGGTGGTAGTCTTCTGCGGGATAAAACGTCACGGCGGGAACGATCTGCGTAGCGATGGGCTTCGAATAGCGGTGCGCCTTCTCCAGCGCCTCTTTCGAGGCTTGGGCCTCTTTGGCCTGCTCGGGCGAGTGGAAGAAAATCGCGGAGCGGTATTGCGTGCCCCAGTCCGGGCCCTGGCGGTTAACCTGCGTGGGGTCGTGGTTCTCCCAGAAAACCTTGAGCAGATCGGCGTAGCGGATTTTGGCCGGGTCGAACTCGACTTCGACGGCTTCGGCGTGGCCGGTGCGGTCGGTGCAGACTTCTTTGTACGTCGGATTCTCGGTCTGTCCGCCTATGTAGCCCACGCGGGTTGCGGTTACTCCGGGCAACTGGCGGAAGGTGGCTTCGACTCCCCAGAAACATCCTGCTGCAAACGTGGCTTTCTCCATATTTGATTCATCCCCCAGGGCTTAGCGCCGTCTTAAGTGTTCGATGATCACGCTTCGACGATTACGTTAGTTTTCTCTATTGTCCCCAATTAGATGACTAAATGCCAGAAAAGTCACACACTTGTAAAATCGAAGGGATACGCCCGCTGGGCAATTGACGCTCGTGCGGAATCACGGTAGAGTCCGGGGAGTGTCCCCAGGAGTAGGTTTTAGGAGTGGTTCCAGGAGTAAGATCCGTGGTTTTCCCGATCAGCCGCAATCAACCCGGACGAGGAACTGCGCAGAAGCTTGCGCTCCTGTTTATATTGGCGGTTTTGCTGGCGTTGACCACAGTTCCGGCCGCGCTGGCCGCCTCTGCGTTCACTCCGCAGGCGCGCGTCGGCTACCGCACCGGCGATCAATGGGAACCGGCCATCGCCGCCGATGGCTACGGGCACGTTTACATTCTCTATCCGCAGTATGGCGCGGTCCCCGATTGTGCGAGCTGCACCGCGCCGAGCATTGCCCTGCTGGTGAGCAGCGACAACGGGCTCTCATGGCAGACGTCGAAGGCTTTGCTGCCGTTTTCGACTGGCCAGTTTGATCCGCAAATCATGGTCGATCCGGTCGACCGGCAGACGGTGTACGCGTCCTGGCTGCAGAATGACAAGCGCGACATTATTGTCGCGCGGTCGCTCAACTTCGGACGCAACTGGTCGTTTTCGTGGGCCGAGCGCGGCCGCGAAGACGCGGACAAGCCCGTGCTGACAGTTCGCGGTACGGACGTCTACGTTGGCTTCAACCACGATGAGAAATTTTTTGTGGCCGCGTCGCATGATGCGGGACAAACCTTCAGCTCAGTGCAGGTGAATCCCAACGCCGGGCCGGGATCGTCGCTGGCGGGCGGGGCTACGGTCGATCCCTCGGGCAACGTTTATTTTGGCTGGACGGCCTACGCTCGCCACGAGATGCCGGTCAATCCGGTCAGCGTTGGCGTTAATGTTAGCCGCTCGGCCGATGGTGGACGCACCTGGAACACTTCGCTGCTCGATGTATCGAGCGCGCCTCCGGAGTGTGAGAAGCAAAACTGCGAGACTGGCTTTCTGGGCGCGCAGATCGCGCTGGCATCGGATGCGGCGGGCGCACTCTATGCCCTGTGGAACGCGGGCTTGGCGAACGGCGGGCCGGAGCGCATCTACTTCTCGTCTTCGACCACGGAAGGCGCCAGTTGGTCGGAGCGAGCCAATGTGTCGGATGCGGCGCGGGGCGTAGAACATGCTTTCCCGGCGCTGGTAGCGGGTGCGTCGGGCGACGTGCGCATCGCGTGGATGGATGCGCGGGCTACCGAACCGGCCCAACCCAATCGTCCCCTGTGGAACACTTTTTATCGTAGTTCCACCAACGGCGGCGCGACCTGGAGCACGGAAACCCGGCTCTCCGGCCCGGCGCCAGGCTACGACTATATCCTGCCCAGCGGCTTCCGCTTTCCCTTCGGAGACTTCTTCGGGCTCGCCATCGACAACGACGGCGCGACCCACGCCGTCTGGGGCGAAGGCCGTAACTACCAGTCTCCGGGATCGATCTGGTACGTGAGCGGGCGGTAGCCTTCTCGGCACACCCACCTAGATTAAACAGCGGCCAACGAGCGACCGATCAACAACGATCCCGTATACACCCATTGATCTCAGACGTAAACTAGCCGCATGCGAAGAGCCAAAGACATTGGGATCGGCTGCTTATTTCTTTTCGCGTCTTTCGTATCTACACATTGTTCGCTGTGCGCCCAGGCCAAAACGCCCGCAAATCAGCATGGCAATGCTGTCGCTCACATTCCATTTGTCGGATGTGCATCTGACGGCCAAGTCGGCCCGGTCGATGCGCCCCCTCGAACTAGCAAAGCAATGGTGCTTCCCGCCGGAGCGGCTGAACGGCTCGCGTATTACAAGGCAAAAGATGGCGTCGGAGTCCTTGCACCGCGTGGCTGGCATTGTTTCGGGACGTATGGCTCGAATGGCGAGACCCTGTATGTTAGCGCCGAAACGATTAGCACTGCCGACCTGTTCTCGACAGATTGGAAAGGGTTTGTGGGGCCGGTGATTCAGATCTCTTCCCTGGTCGGCGACACGTCCGGGAGATTTGCGGTTGCCAGAACAATTGCGCGAGTGTTTCCAACTCGCAAGGCGTTTGTTCAGGACGTAATCGCGGAGGGGATCGAGCCAGCAAACTCGTTTCCGTTTGGTCCTTATGCGGGAGATGTCCTGAACTATCGAAGTAAGGACATCGTGGAGTTCCAGACTCCTGCCGATACGGAAGGACTCGGCACCGCATCCAGGCTGCAGAAGAACGAGAGTCCGATCAGTGGTGTGGCGATTCTTTTCGGTGAAGAGCCGAACCTCCTTCAGTTATGCGTGCGGCTCTCTCCCGAAAGCAGGGACCTTGCCCGATTCATAATTCGGCAGGCCGAGCGCGAGGTAGCGGATTTCAGCGCTCATGCGAGCGGCCAAGAATAATCGTTGCAGTAACAGCCTCCTACTCCAACAGCATTCCACCGATGAAATCGGCGAGCTTGGCGACCCGGTGGTCGCTGCACCATTCTTCTAGCTCGTCGACAATTTTTTCGGTGGCGCAGGGATCCCAATAGCTGGCGGTGCCGATTTCGACCGCGGTTGCTCCGGCCAGCATGAATTCGACGACGTCGGCTGCGGTTGAGATGCCGCCCATGCCGATCACGGGAATTTTCACGGCGTGCGCCGCGTCGTAGACCATGCGTACGGCGATGGGCTTGATGGCGGGGCCGGAGAGTCCGGCGGTTACGTTGGCGATGCGCGGCTTGCGCGACTCGGGATCAATGGCCATGGCCACGAAGGTGTTGACGAGCGAGAGCGCGTCGGCCCCCGCCTCCTGCGCCACGTAGGCCATTTGCGCGATGCTGGTCACGTTGGGTGAGAGTTTTACGATCAGCGGGCGGCGCGCTACACGCTTGGCGGTGGTGACGAGTTCGTCGAGCAGGCGCGGATCGCTGCCGAACTGCAACCCTCCATGCTGAGTGTTGGGGCAGGAGACATTCAACTCATAGGCCGCGATGCCCTCGCCGTCGTTGAGGATTTCGATGGTGTGTTCGTAGTCCTCGCGGGTGTAGCCGAACACGTTGGCCATCACGACGATGTTCTTGATGCCCCGCAAGTGCGGCAGCTTCTCTTCGAGAAACGCCCGCGCCCCGATATTCTGCAGGCCGATGGCGTTCAACATGCCGGCCGCCGTCTCCCACAGGCGGGGCGGCGGGTTGCCGATCATCGGCTCCTTCGACAGGCCCTTCACCACAAAACCGCCCAGTTTGCTCAGGTGAACGACATCCTCAAACTCGACCCCGTAGCCGAAAGTGCCGCTGGCCGCGATGATGGGATTCTTGAAAGGAATGCCGGCGACGGTGACGCTGAGATCGGGAGAATTTGCGGCAGCGGCGGTCATGGCTGGCGTTCTCCGGATTTCGCGTCTGGGTGGGTGTCGGGGTGGGCGTCTGGATTTGTGCCGTGGTGCAGGGGCGCGAGCGCCTCGGTCAGCACGCGGCCTACGGAATGCGTGGGAGCGTTGATGCCCAACAGCGATGCGAGCGTGGCCGCAAGATCGACGGGCTCGGCATGGGTTCGATAGGTTCCCGGCTGGAATGGCAAGCCGAAAAAAGCCAGCGGCACGTGGGTGTCGTAGTTATAGGGCGACAGATGGTCCGTGCCTTTTCCCGATCCCACAGTGTAAATATCGGGGACGCCCATGACGTACCAGCTGCCTTCCGGGGAATAACTGTTCAGGTATTTGTGTCCCAGCGCCGTGTCGGGAACTTCGCCCTCGGCCAGTTGCGACTTGGTGTAGTAGTCGCGCAATCCAGCCTGCTTCATGGCCTCGCCGACCGCGCGTTCGGCATCGGCCTCGTGCACGTGAGCAGCGGTGAACGCATCCTGATCGAGCCACGCCATGGGAAAGTCCAGCTTCACATATTGCGCCGGATGCCCGGGAGAGAATTTTGCCGCGATCGCGCCGTTGATCTCCGCTTCAAGTTTTCCCGCTTCCATGTTCTTTGCCGGAATACGCAGCTTCTTCACCACGTCAGGCACGGCAGACACGCCGTGGTCGGCCGAGAGCGCAATCCACACGTCGGCCAGCCCAATCTGGTGCCCGAGGAAGTTGATGAAGTCGGCCAGTTCGTGGTCGAGATCGAGGGCCATCTGCCGCATCTCGGGAGAATCCGGTCCCACCTGGTGACCAAGAATGTCGTTAGGCGAGAGGCTGATGGCAAGCAGATCGGTCGCCGGACCGCGGCCTACGTTTTCGTAAACCATCAGCTCTTTGGCGAACTCGAATTCGTATTCGTTACCGAAAGTTGTGGAGCCGACGACTTCGTAGAAGCTGGCGTCGGATCCGTCTTTGCCCTTGCGGTGCGCCGTCGAGCGCAGGACTGCGCCCTGCGCGTCTTTCCATTCGCGGTCCCAATATTTCTGCGGGCGGCTGGAATTGAAATCCTGTACCCACTTGGGCAGGTCGGCGCGGTAGTAGGTGGAGGTTATCCATGCGCCGCCCTTGGGATCGATCCAGTAGGCCGCATCGCCCGCGAATCCTGCGGGAAGCACGGAGGCGCGGTCCTTTAGCGAGACGCCAAAAACGCGAGACTTGCCTTGCGTGGCCAGCTTGAGTTCGTCGCCGAGAGTATCGGCCAGAAGATTGTGCGGCGATGCGCCGGTTTTGTCCCCCTCGACGCCCACCAGTTTCGTGGCGTCGTCTTCGACGGAGGTGACCATGTGTTTTTTCTTCTGGTCCCACCATTCGTTGGCGACAATGCCGTGGCCGTTGCTGTAGGCGCCGGTAAACAGCGTGGAGTGTCCCGGCGCGGTGCGTGTATTGGCGTAGTTGTAATTACAGTTTGGGAAGTAAGCGCCGTGATCGAGAAGCAGGCGGAAGCCCGAGTCGCCGAACTGGTCGCGGTAGCGCTCCAGGTAATCGCCGCGGAACTGGTCAATCACGATCACGACAACCAACCTGGGATGCGCGTTGTATGCCGAGGCGAAGCTGGGGATCGGGAGGCTGGCGAACGCGGTCAATACCGCCAGCGTTAACCAGAGCAGGACGGCAGCAGATCTGGGGGAAGATCTCATCGCGAAGGTAGTTTACACAGCCGGAGCGAATCCGCCAAAACTAGTTCGGCTGGCGAAAGGTATCGGCCACGGATTCCCCCGGATCGACACGGAGTAAGATCGATCCATGAAAATCCGTGTAATCCGTGGCTGGTTTTCTCCTTTGCGGCTTGAGCCTATCGCGCTCCCGCGTGCATTCCCGTCTGGTTTTCCGATACATTAGTAGTTCCCATGCTTGACCTGAATTTCGTTCGCGAAAACCTGCCCTTGGTCGAAGAGAAGCTGCGCCAGCGCGGCATGGACCCGGCTGCCGTCCTCAAGGACTTTCGCGAAGTCGACACCCAGCGCCGGCTGGCCATTACCGAGGCTGAGACCAGCAAAGCGCAGCGCAATAGGGCGTCGGAAGAAATTGCGAAGCTGAAGAAGTCCGGGCAGGATGCCACGGCCGCGATGGCGCAGACCAAGGACTTGCGCGAGAAGATTCAGACGCTGGAGAAAACCGCGACCGACCTCGATGCGCGCCTGCGCGACATTCTCGCGGGCATTCCAAACCTGCCGCACTCCAGCGTGCCCATCGGACACGGTGCTGACGACAACGTAGAAGTTCGTCGCTGGGGCACCCCGCCGACGTTTGATTTCACTCCCAAGGCGCATTGGGACTTGGGCGCCGAGCTCGGCATCCTCGATCTGGAACGCGCGGTGAAGCTGACGGGCGCGCGCTTCGCCGTTTACTGGGATATGGGCGCGAAGCTCGAACGTGCGCTGGCGAATTTCATGCTCGACCTGCACACGCGCCAGCACGGATATACCGAGGTTCTGCCGCCGTTTCTGGTGAATTCCGAGTCGATGTATGGCACCGGACAGCTGCCCAAATTTGCCGACGATTTGTTTCGCGTGCCGCATGGCGAGAAAGATCTCTGGCTCATTCCTACAGCGGAAGTTCCGGTCACGAATCTTTATCGCGACGAAGTGCTCGACCAGGCGCGGCTTCCGGTGTCGCTCACCGCGTACACTCCGTGTTTCCGCAGCGAAGCGGGATCGTACGGGAAAGATGTGCGCGGCATCATCCGGCAGCATCAGTTTCAGAAAGTGGAACTGGTGAAGTTCGCGCATCCGGAACATTCTTACGAGGAACACGAAAAACTCACGCACGATGCCGAAGAAGTTCTGCAGAAACTCGGCCTGCACTATCGCACCATGGCGTTGTGCACGGGCGACATGGGCGCGTCTTCGGCGAAGACGTACGACATTGAAGTGTGGATGCCGGGGCAGCAACTTTTCCGCGAGATTTCCTCGTGCTCGAATTTCGAGGCGTACCAGGCGCGGCGGGCCAACATCCGCTATCGCCCGGAAGGCAAGAATAAGACGGAATTCCTGCACACGCTGAACGGCAGCGGACTGGCCGTGGGCCGCACCTGGGTTGCGATTGTGGAGAACTACCAGCAGGCCGATGGGAGCGTGATTATTCCCGAGGCGCTTCGGCCGTATGTTGGCGCGGAGAGGATTACGCCAAAGCGCTTTTAGCTTTTGGCTCATGGCTTTTGGCTCCAGAACTAGCCGTACGAGCCAAGAGCCAAGAGCCTCGGACATTGCCAAGAGAAGGAACGATCACTAAACTTGCATAAAGCAGAATTCACGACCACCGCGCCCAGCGCGCCCCTGCCCATGAACCGCATCTGGCGGACAATTCGCGGATATATTCTGTGGCAGTACGAGCGGGGCACGATCCACTACGACATCATGGTCATCCTGATCCTTCTCTTTTTGTGGTTCTCGCCGCGGGTGATCAACTTCAACGACAAACCGATTGCGCGCAATCCTCATCCGACGGGTGTGGTCGTGACGGCCGATGCCGAAGGGCATCTTTTTTACCAGATCGCGGCCAGCGCCATTAAGCCGGGCGACGACCAGTCGGTGCGCGAGCAGTTACTGGGGATCATCGAGCCGATTTCGGGTGCGGTTTCGATTGTGAGTTATGAAACCGTTTCCGACCGCAGCGGACAGGTGCAGAGTTACAAGGTACTGGCCCGACGGGACTAACAATGTCGCAGCACTTCAAAGGTGCGATGATCCTGATGCGATGATTCGGGTGCAATGATTGAAGTGTGATGATCGAAGTGAGAGTTTCGCAATGAAAAGTTTCTTTCTCTTTCTGCTACTGCCGGTCGTTCTGGGCTGTACCTTTCTCCGCCTCACACCCGCCGACTCAAGCCCGTTGGAAGCGGTCCTGAAAAAAATGGATAGCGCCGCGGCGAGCTTTCGCTCGACGCAGGCCGAGTTCGAGTGGGACACCTACGAGAAAGTCATCAACGAAGTCGACGACATGCAAACCGGCACGATCTACTACCGCCGCAACGGCAAAGAAATCGAGATGATGGCCGAAGTCAAGATGGCCGGAAGCGATCTCAAGAGGCTGCAACCCGAGCCGAAATATGTTTTGTACAGCCAGGGCAAGGTTCGTGTGTATCAGCCCAAGATCGACCAGCTAATCGAATACGATCTGGGCAAGAACCACTCCGATTTCGAGAGTTACGTGGTTCTGGGCTTTGGCGGCAGCGGACAGGAGCTGGTGAAGGCCTTCGACGTGACCTACGTCGGCCCGGAGACGATCAACGGCGTGGCCACGGCGAAGCTGCAACTTGTCCCGAAATCCGATAAGGTGCGCAACACTTACAATCTAATTTTTCTGTGGATTGATCTCGACAAAGGGATCTCGGTGCAGCAGCAGTTCTTCACACCCCAGCAGGATTACCGCCTCGCCAAATACTCTGCGATTCAGGTGAACGGGAAGAAGATTCCGGAGGAGGTTTTCAAGCTGAAGACCACCAGCAAGACGCAGACAATTTCTCCGCGGGGTTAAGTCGTTGAATCGAAAGAGCAAGAAATGTGCTGAGATTTGCACAGCGGGGCGATATACTGACCCCACCTTCTGTTGGGTTCATTCAGTTGGGTTCATTCATGGCCAAGGTTTTTACGATTACAGTCCCTCCCAAGCTGGGCAATAAGCGCCGGGAGCGAACTTCCGATCCTCGTTACGTAGACGGGCAACGCCTGTTGGTGGAGGCCATGAAATATCTGGCACAGGCCGACCCGGTGCAGAACCGCCCCGCCATCGAGCTGATTTCCGAACACGTCCGCACCCGCTTCCGCATGAGCGACTCGCCGCTGGGTTAGGATTTTCCCGCAACCCGGATCTTCAGCTCCAGGAAACGACTACTCATATCAAGAAAGAAGGGGGCAGAAGTTCTGCCCCCAGAGAACAGTCGCTGCGAGTTAGAAGGAATACCGCACGCCGAACTCCATCCGCCGGTATAACGTCAAAGTCCGGCTGAGGAATCCGAAGGCACTCGCTACATCGGGCGAAATATTCGCGGACTGCACATCGAAGCGAACGGTGTTGAATGCGTTGTAAACATCCCAACGGAACTGAAGTTGCTGCTGCTCGGTGATCTTAAAGACCTTGTGCAGGCCCAGGTCAGTGTCAAAGTATCCCGGCCCGCGCAGGTCGTTGCGGTTTCCGACTTCGCCGGGGAAATCCTGGCGATAGGAGTTGACCGCGGTGGTGTAATTCTTGAACATGTTGGGCGCTCCGTTTACGATCGTTACTCCGGTCGCAGGCGTCGGTCCAATTTGGGTGGCGTAGCCGCTCAGATCCCAATTGGTGGCCCAGGCAGCTCCATTGCCAACGCTGACCGGGAACCCGCTGGTCCAGCGCAGTACGCCGGTCAGATCCCAACCGCCGAGAACGGTATTTGCAATCCGGCCCGAGCCCGAGCCAAAAGGCCTGCCCTTGCCGTAGGGAACTTCTACTACCCAGTTGGAATTGAGCTGATGTCTGGTATCGAAGGTGGAAGAGGCGCGCTGCAACGAAGGATCCCACGCGTTATAGATCTGGTCGCCCAGGCCACCCAGGTCACCGATGCGCTCCGCGTCCGAGCCCATGTCGATGGAGTGGGCGTAAGTGTAGTTCACATCGAATTGCACCCCGTGGGACATGGTATGACGCAAGATGAGCTGCCCCGCATCGTAGTAGCTGGTGCCAATGGACCGCCACGCGTATAGGGAAGCATATTGGGACGAGTAGTATTGTGGGGTGGCTGCCGTGACGCCGCCCAGAGTGATGCAACCGGGGAAGCATGGGTTCCCGCCCACACCGTCAATGATTTGCTGGAAGGTGGTTTCATTGTGCACGAAACCGCACGACATCAGGTCATACATGTTTTGGGTTGCCGTTGGAGACGCTGGAATGGCGCCGAACTGGTTCGCACAAGTCTGGGCGATCACCCCGCTGGCAATTCCTCCTGGGCCGGCGGATGTTGCGCCGAAAAGATTCTCCCAATACGGAATGGGAGCGACCGAGCCCTCTGCAGTATTGGCCAGGAATGCGTTGTCGAGCTGTCGGGTCGCAGAGTAGTAATCCATATGGGAAACAGGGTCAACGATGTCCCTGGGCTGGGCCAGATCCTCCTGCTGCAGCAGGCGACGGCCGATGCGGCCAACATAAGCGGTTTCAATGGTGAAATTGTGTCCCAGTTCCCGCTCGAACGAAAGGTTAAACGCGTAGGAATAAGGGGTTTTGAGCTTGTCGTCCAAGCCCCACTGCACGGCGAAGTTGGTCAACGGATAAGTGACCGGGAAGCTGGCGCCGGGCGACGGCGTGACCAGGGACGGCGGCAAGTAATACAGGCCGCCGTTATTGGGCAACGCCGGCATACGAGGGGCATCGTCCACGGTCTGGACTCCTCCCACATTCGTCAACAGGGTTGAGAGTCCAAAGGAGCCATTCTGGTCAAACGTATTCACCACTCCCTGGCCGAAATGGTCGTAGTACATGCCAGCGCCGAGGCGGATGGAAGTCTTGCCCGGACCTCCGAAAAGACTTTGCCAAAAGCCCGAGCCGAAGTCCGGCGAGTAGGCGATGGCGAAACGCGGGGCGAAATCTTTGTAGTCATAGCCCCAGTACGAAGGCTTGCCATTGGCATTGCCCGCCAGCGCAAATGTGATGGGGTCGTTAAAAGCCTCGCCGGCGTACATGGTTGCCGCCCGCTGCTTGAACCAGCTGTTCAGGCTGATGGTGGGGGCGACTTCAACTCCATTCTTCTCATAGGGCGGCTGCAACAGAGTCCAGCGCAGGCCGTAGGTGATGGTAAGGTTGGGCCTGGCGCGCCAGGCATCCTGCACGTAGGTTTCAAACTCACGATTGACAAAGTGACGGTCGTTGGCAGCGCCGTTGGGAAGTGTGGTGCCGGACGTGGTGAAGTTGTAGCGCTGGTCCACTTCGCTGATGATCCCGGCGAGTGCCATCACCGGATAGTCCCAGGAATTGTTGAAACCCGAGTCGACGGCCGGGAGACTGTACCCGGCGAATTGCGGAGCGCCTGGGTCGAGGCTGGTACCTTTATTGGCGATGCCGGAGACATTCAGCCAGGACGCATTGGTAACGGCATCGGAAAACGAACTTAGATACGAAGCTTTGATATTGCCCAGCAATCTCAAGTTCGCGCCGAATCCAAGGGTGTGCTTGCCTCGAATCCAAGTAAGGTCCTCGACGAAATTGTGGACCGGAACCGCGACGTCGTAGGAATTGTTGCTCTGGCCGCCGGTAAAATCCAAACCCCGCAGATTGACATAGTCGGTGTTCCCCGCGCCGACTTGATCGACGGCCTGCCGGGTCAAACCGTAGTGGAAATTGTTGATCAGGTTGTTAGTGAGCACGGCGGTATAGCCCACGGCCAGGCTCTTAGCCACCGTGACCTGATTGATGTTTGGCGGCATTCCCGGGAATTCTGGGGCCTGGTAAGCAACCCGGTCGCCGTTCATAATTCCGCGCACAAATAGCCGATGATTGCCATTTTGCGTGATGTTGTAATCCAGCTTGGCGATGTAGGTGTTGTAGGTCAAAGGAGTTGGAGCCGGAAAGCCATAGCCTTGATAGTTGTAGCCATCGGCGCTGAGGCCGCTCAGCGAATCGGTTGCGAATTGTGCATTCGGTTCGGGATAGCCCTGCAGGATCGCCTCTGTGGCCGGGTTTGGGCCCGGCCCTTGCGGGCACGTGCCGGCGGCAGTGCAGTTAGGATCGAGAAGAGACAAGGTTCCCGCCTGCATGGTTACGAGAAGGTCGGTCGAGGGCACTCCGGGGGCATTGCCAATCGTAATGTTGGCACCGGCGGTTCCAGTGTTGCCTGCAACGCAGTTCGGATCGGCACCCAGGCCGTTGTTGATGCACCAGTAGGAAGCGATGCCATTGCGAAGATTCATGCTGGGCACGATGCGGGTGGTTTCGGTGCTCTCGTGCTGAACCTGTCTTTCCCAGTTGGCGAAGAAGAACAGCCTGTCCTTCTTAATCGGCCCGCCCAGGGAAGCACCGAACGTATTGCGCCGCAGGAACGGGGGAATGTTTTTCTGTCCGGAGATATCTTGCTCGTTCTCGTTGAACCAGTCGTTCGCCTCGCCGATATTGGAACGGTTGAGTTCATAGGCGCTGCCATGCCAGGCATTAGTTCCGCTCTTGGTGACCAGTTGCACTTGCGCGCCAGAAGATCGTCCGGCATCGGCGTTGGAGTTGGTGGTGGTAACGCGGAACTCTTCCACCGAGTCGAGAGTGGAGCGCACCGCCCCCTGAAACGCAAAACCATTTTCCTGGTCATTATTGTCTATGCCATCGAGTGTTATGTTGGCCTGATCGCTGCGGCCGCCATTGACGGCGCCACTACGGGTATCGGACATGTTGTTGACGGCGGTGCCGCTGCTGGGGTTGGTGTAGGTAACGCCGGCCTGTAGACTGAGCATCTCCACCGGATTGCGGCCCTCGAAGGGCAACTCCTCAATCTGATTGCTGTTGAAGGCGTTGCCCATGGTGGCGTCAGTGGTATTCACCTGAGCGCCTTGCCCGGTCACCTCCACGGTCACAGCTTGGCCCTGCACCTGTAAGGTGAAATTCAAAGTGGTGGGGACACCCACCAGGAGCTGGACTTTATCCTGCTTCAGCGGGGCAAAGCCTTTCCCGTTGACGGTGAGGGCGTAGGTTGAGGGCGGCACCTGCACGAACTGGTACTCGCCCCGGCCATCGGTCTTAGCGGTGCGCGAGAACCCGTTCTGCGGATCGGTAATCGTAACCGTCGCGTCCGGCAGCACAGCGCCCTTGGGGTCGGAGACGACTCCGCGCAGCGAAGACGTGCCGGTCTGAGCGCCGACCAAAGTCGCGAACGAGACATACAAGAATAGAAAGGCCAATGCCTTAGCAGAACGCATGGGGAAACTCCTTCTCCGCGTCGAAGTCAAGAATCAGTTGTCTTAACCCAGGAAAGTGAAAGCGCGACGAGACCCTGGGCCCCTGATGGGGCGCTATTGTGCAACTGTTGGGCCAGGAGATTCAAGCCTAATTTTCAGTGCCTTAGCAGCCTTAACTGAATCAACAAATGCAGGTTGACATAACAGGCCTTTACATTTTGGAAGGTGCCAATGGGCCGGCCCTATGAAAAAACATCGATGAGCCCAGAAAAATCACGACTGGATAGCATTCCAGGGTGTAGCGGGGCTCGGGATTCTCCAGCGTCCCGAGAAATGCGGAGCGCAGCAGCAGAAATAAAATCAATAGTCCCATGCCAAAAAATTCGCGAGAGCGCAGCCCTCCGGCCGCCGCCAGCGCAACATAGAACAGGTTGATCAGCCCGAACCCCAGGCTGACGGCCAGCCAACGGCTGTCGTCATTGAACTCCCACCAGCGCGGGTCGGAGGGAAACAGCTCGGTTCGGGGACGCAGCCACATATCCGCAATGCGCACCGCCGGAAGCCCGACGTAATAACGGAGCGGGGCGGTGTGAATGCGCTCGGCGGCCAGAGCGGCGAAGCGGGCGTCGAGATCCGCGGTCACTTCGTGGCTTTGGTTGTAGTCGGCGAACAGCGCGGCGCTCTGTTCCCGCTGCCGTTGGGAATCGAACGCCCGGTCGGGCATCTTTGCAAGGTCAATATCCGCGCCGGGAACGGCCCAGTAAATTTCCTGCACGGAAACGTAATCCGCGATCCAGGTCTTGACCCAACGATTGAAGCCGGGCATGGCCAGTTCGTCGGAATCAGTCGCATAGCGCGGGGCCAGTGGCTCAAAGCGGTGCAGGGTATGCAGATTCCGCAGGGTCCAGGGAATCAGCGGGGCGAGCGCTCCAAGCGCGACCAGCACTCCCGCCCACAGCAAGGTTCGCGGGGCAAACCTGGGTCCGGAGCTGGTGGGGGCAGAGCTCGGTGCCGAGAACGATGCGGAGAACGGCTGCGAGGGCGTCTTGCCACGATCCGTCAGCAGGCTGCGCAGCAGCAGGTAGATCAGATATCCGCCTGTAGCTGCCAGTAATATCCCTCCATCGGGCCGCAGGAGAATGGCCGCTGCCACGGAAAGTCCGCACCCTAGCCAGACTAGGCTCGGACTCAGGCCTGGGGCCGGGCCAGCGCTTGAAGGCTCACCCACCCGCAGCCCGCGGAAGGCCAAGTCCAGCGCCAGCGCCGTAAAGAAGGTTTCCAGGGTCTCGGTCAAAGCCGCCGCGGCATAGTTAGCGAGAAACGGGCAGAGGGCTGCCAGCAGAAACGCTGCCTGCGCCGCGCGCCAGGAAAACATCCGCCGCGCGAGGTCGGCAACCAGAAAGCAGGTGGCCAGGTCGAACAGCGTCTGCACCAGCAGCACCGCCCGAAAATTGCCCACTCCGAAGAGGGCGAAAATCGCCGCCAGAAACGCTGGATATCCCGGCAGGCGGGAGAGCGTCGGCATGATCGCGCCGGAGTTCGTGATGCCGTAAACCCCGTGCCGCAGCCAGTTCTCGGCGATGTTGGCGTAGAGCCGGGAGTCGTCGACCACGCCCGGAAAGTACACGACCAACAGCACTCGCAGGCCGAGGCCAGCCAAGCCTACCCAGGCAAAGAACCACGCTTTCTTTGTCATCAGTTTCCGCTTATCAGTTCCCGCATCAATTCGCGCATCAGTTCGCGCACGCAGCGAATCATAGCGCGTTTGCGGCTATCGCGGCGTCGGGAAAGTGCATCTAATGATCCAGAACAGCTAACCCTAACCCTGTCTTACCGGTAATTGACCGTGTGCCTTCCACGGCATACGATGAACACTGCTCACCCATGGCCCAGCCTGTCTTTTATGATCCGCAACGCGCCCGGTGGAAACGCCTGCGGCGACTGTTCGACGTTTCCGCCGTTTTGGTTTCCGCTCTGATTATTTTTTTCGTCTACACGGCGCTGCGTGATGAGCCCTTGCCTGAGTTGTTGCTCTCTCCACAAAAGCGCGCCTTCAAGGCCCTGAAGGAGAGTGAAAAAGAGAAAGCCCGCGACCGCCAAAAGAAGCTGGCCGCGCGCTCGCACCGCAAGTCGAAACTGGCAGCATCGCAGGTCAAGCTGAATCAGGAGGAAGGGATTCGCGCCGCGTTTTATGTTCCCTGGGACGCGGCCAGTTTTTCTTCGCTGCGCGCTTTCTCCCGCCAGATCGACATTCTTTATCCGGACTGGCTGCATGTGCTCACCGCAGATGGACGGCTGCAGGGCGTCGATGATCAAACCAATAAATATTTTGACGTCGTGCAGAGCAATGCGCAGAACAACGCGCAGGGCAGCACAGTTCTTCCGGTGGATGACCGCGTCATGCCGTTTCTGAAGACGGAAGACCCTGCCATGGAAGTTTTCCCCATGGTGAATAATTCCGACGGGGCAAACTGGGTGGGAGATATCGTCGGGTTCCTGAATAATCCTGATGCCCGGGCGCTTTTCCGGCGGCAGGCTGTGCAGTTTCTCGCCTCCGGCCATTACCGCGGCCTGCTGATCGACTTCGAAGCGTTTCCGAACAGCGGCCAGGCCGGCTATGTCGCGCTGCTGCAGGAAGTATCCGCCGACCTGCACTCGCACGGCTTCAAGCTCTACGTCGCGGTGCCGCCGCACAGCGGCGAATACGATTATCCCGCGATCGCAGCGGCCGCCGACGGCGTCGTGCTCATGAACTACGACGAGCACTATCCCGGCGGCGAGTCCGGCCCGGTGGCTTCGCAGGATTGGTTCGTACAGAATCTTACGTTTGCCGAAAAAGTTATCCCCAAGGAAAAAATTATCTGCGCCATCGCTAACTATGGCTACGACTGGGTGCAGAAACCCAAGAAAGGGCATCTTCCTGCAGACGAGCATGACAGCACCGTAAGTGTGCAGGACGCGTGGCTGGCGGCGCGCGATTCCGAACAGGACGTCAACTTCGATGATGATGCCATGAACCCTCACTTCAGCTATCTCGACGAAAAAAGTTTTCGCCACGATATCTGGTTTCTCGACGGGGTGACGGCGCTGAATCACATGCGCTCCGCGCAAAATCTCGGCATCCAGACTTTCGCGCTGTGGCGTCTGGGAAGCGAAGACCGCTCGCTGTGGCGAGTGTGGGACGTACCCGGCGATTCCGGCGCAACTGACAAACTGAAAGACGTGCCGCCTGGGGCAGACGTCGACATGGAAGGCCAGGGCGAAATCCTGCGCATCGAAGACAATCCCGCTCACGGCACTCGCGATCTGACCATCGACGCCAACAGCCAGCTGATCACCGACGAGGTCTTTCAGAACCTGCCTGAGCCCTACCGCGTTGCACGTTATGGCTACAGTCCGAACAAAGTCGCGCTCACCTTTGACGATGGCCCCGACCCGGAGTGGACTCCGAAGATTCTCGACGTGCTCAGAGAGAAGAATGCGACGGCCACTTTTTTCCTGATCGGCATTCAGACCGACAAGTTTTCCGGCATCGCGAAACGGATTTACCGCGAAGGCAATACCATCGGGAACCACACTTTCACCCATCCTGATGTCAGCAACATTTCCGCCGCACACTTCAAGATGGAACTGAATCTCACCGAACGCCTTTTCGGCAGCCTGGTGGGAGTGCGCGCTACCCTGATGCGGCCACCCTACGCGATTGATGAAGAACCGGACACGGCCGACCAGGTGCGGCCCCTCGAGATTCCGCAGGAAATGGGTTACATCACCGTCGGCAATCGCATTGACCCCAACGACTGGAGCGAAAATCCTCGCCACTCAGCCGAGCAGATTACATCGTACGTTCTGGCGCACCTGCCGCCCTGCCGCCCGGATGATCTGCGTTGCGGCAACATCGTGCTGATGCACGATGGCGGCGGCGATCGCGCCGAAACCGTGCGCGCCCTGCCCATGATCATCGACGGCATTCGGGCCCGGGGATACGAGATCGCGCCGGTCTATGAATTGATCGGCAAAACGCGTGCTGATGTAATGGCTCCATTACCCACAGGCGAGCTTTGGGCCGCGCGACTCGACCGCTTCGGCTTCTGGTTATTCGATGCCAGCATCGTTTTTATTACCTGGATATTCCTGGTGGGTGACTTGCTCATGACCGGCCGCCTCCTGTTTATCGGAGCAGCCGCCGTCTATGACCGCGTGCGCGAAAAGATTCTCGGCAAGCCGGCTGAAGTCGCCTCCTACAAGCCGAAAGTCGCGGTGCTGATTCCCGCCTACAACGAAGAAAAAGTTATCGAGCGCACGGTTCGTGCCGCCCTCAACTCGAACTATCCGAATCTGCGCGTCATTGTGATCGACGACGGTTCCAAAGACCGCACCCTCGAAGTCGCGCGCCGGGCTTTCGCAACCGAGGCAGCGACCGGGAAAGTGCTCATCCTCGGCAAGCCGAACTCGGGGAAGGCCGAGGCCCTTAACTACGGCATCGAGCACATCGGGGACGCGGAGCTCTTCGTGGGCATCGACGCCGACACCATCATCGCGCCCGACGCGATCGCGCGTCTGGTGCCGCATTTCATCAATCCTAAAGTCGGCGCCATCGCGGGCAACGCCAAAGTGGGCAACCGCGTAAATCTCTGGACGCGCTGGCAGGCCCTGGAATACATCACCAGCCAGAACTTCGAGCGCCGCGCGCTCGACGTGCTGGGCGCGGTCAGCGTTGTGCCCGGCGCAATCGGGGCGTGGCGCGTTTCTGCGGTGCGCGAGGCTGGGGGCTACCACATCGACACCGTCGCCGAAGACGCCGACCTCACCATGGCGCTGCTGCGCCGCGGCTATCGCGTCGAGTACGAAGACATGGCCCTCGCCTACACCGAAGCTCCCACCAATGCGAACGCCTTGATGCGCCAGCGTTTCCGCTGGTCGTTCGGCATCCTGCAAGCCGTGTTCAAACATCGTGGAGTTTTCGCGCGGAAAGGCCCGCTGGGATGGGTCGCGTTGCCCAACATTTTCATCTTTCAGATTCTGCTGCCCCTGGTGTCGCCGCTCATCGACATCATGTTTGTGGTGGGCACGATCTGGTATTACGTCCAGAAACATTTCCACCCCGACTCGACCGATCCTGCCGACTTTCACAAGCTGGTGCTGTTCTTCTTTGCGTTTCTGGTGATCGACTTCATCGCCTCGGCGATTGCCTTTGCCCTGGAACGCCGCCGCCCCGATGACAAAGAAGACGTATGGCTGCTCAGTCAAGTCTGGCTGCAGCGCTTCGCCTACCGCCAGCTATTTTCAATTGTGCTGTTCAAGACGCTGAAGCGCGCGCTGGAGGGCCGCAAGTTTGCCTGGGATAAACTGGAGCGCACCGCCGCCGTAAACTACGTGCCCGCAGAGAATCGGGATCACGTCAACGTGCCGTAGGCAGATCATTTCCCTTGTCATCCTGAGCGAAGCGAAGGACCTATGTACCCCGCTCGCAGCGTTGTGTCGCGAGCATGATGCATGGTCCTTCGCTTCGCTCAGGATGACAAACCGTAGTCGGCCGGGTCACTGAAACAGCAGCCCCGCAAACTCCACCAGATTGCGCCGCCACACCATCCACGCGTGCATCCCGGGCGTTTCAATGTCGGTGTGCTGAATTCCCTTTTCTTTCAGCCAATCGCGCAACTTGCGATTTGTCGTGATCAGCCGATCCTCCGTGCCGCAAGCGATCCACAACAGACGAATCTTCTGGTTTGCTTTCGCATCCAGACCTGGAAAATCTTTTTCGAACTCGTCCGGCATGCCGCCCGCGCTGAAGGCTCCGATCCAGGCAAACTTGTCAAGGTTGTTAAGCCCGGTTAACAACGACTCCGACCCTCCCATCGAAAGCCCGGCGATCGCCCGTGAAGTTCGGTCGTTTGCCACCCGATATTCGCTTTCGACCCTGGGCATGACTTCCTGAAGCAGTGCAGCTCGGAAATTCTTCAAATTTTCGGCTCGCACCTCGGGATGGCTGGAGAGGCCTCCCCAACCGATGCGGATCACTTCCATCGTACCGTAACCGAGCGGCATCACCACGATCATGGGCTTGGCCTTGCCCAGTGAAATCAGGTTGTCGAGGATGACGTTGGCATGTCCGACCGCGGTCCATCCGCTTGCGTCGTCACTAAATCCGTGCAACAAATAAAGGACGGGATACGTCCTCTTCGCTTTAGGATCGTAGCCCGGCGGCGTGTAAACATAATAGTCGCGGTCATCGTTGGCGATCGCGGACCGATAGAAGTGGTGATGAATCTCGCCATGCGGCACGTCGTTTACTTCCCAGCGAACCGATGCACCACCGGGAACCCACAGCGCATTCGACGGCGAGAGCAAATTCGGCACCAGCCGATGATTGTAAGGATCGAGCATGCGCACGCCGTCGACGATGATGGAGTATCCGTAGTAGTCGGGCGGCAGCGGCGCCGTGGTCACGCTCCACACGCCCTGATCGTCCTTCTGCATCGCGACCGGCTCGGAGCCTTCGCGCGCCAGCTTTACCTCCTGCGCGTTGGGCGCGAGGAAGCGAAACGTCACGCTGTTATCGGAGTGCACTTCCGGGGTATTCAACCAGGGCGGCCGTTGGGGTGCGGGGGCAGGAGCGGGCTTGGCCTCCTGCGCCGACGCCAGACCACAAACAAGGGAAAGAGAGAAAGCGAGAAGAGATGATGGAAGTTTCATGGTGCCGTCTCCTCTAGTGACTCAACGGCTCAATTGTAAGCCGAGGTCTCCGCCGAGTGGCGGCCCATTCTCAGTTTTGCGGTTATTTTTTCGCGGCGACGTCGAGCCGGGTTTCGGCGCGGTGCAGCGCGTCCAGCGCACGCTCCACATCGACGGTCGTGTCGCCGCTCGCCAGCCGCTGCTCGGCGCGGTCTTTGGCCTTGGTGGCGCGGGCCACATCAATCTCCGACGGACGCTCCGCCGTCTCGGCCAGAATCGTCACTTTATCCGGCAACACTTCCGCGAATCCCCAGGCCACAGCCAGCCGGTGCTCGCTTGAACCAGAAGCGGAACCACCGCGGAAAGTAATCTCGCCGACCGCCAGTTCCGTGATCAGCGGCGCATGCCCGGGCAGGACGCCCAGATACCCGTTCTTGCCGGGAATCTGGATTTCTTCCGCCGCCGTGGCCACAACTTTCTTTTCCGGCGTGACGATCTCGAGTTGGAAAGTATCTGCCATAAAAACCCGGCACCGGACCTCAGACCTTGGACCTCCAGCACAACCCGTCCAAGGTCTGCGGTCTGACGCCTGAGGTCCGTTCCTACGCTGCCGCTTTCATCTTCTCCGCGGCTTCCAGCACTTCCTCGATCGGCCCTTTCATATAAAACGCCTGCTCGGGGATGTCGTCGTACTTGCCTTCTACGATTGCCTTGAAACCCTTCACGGTGTCGGCAATCTTCACGTAACGTCCCGCGGCGCCGGTGAACTGCTCGGCGACATGGAATGGCTGCGACAGAAAACGCTGAATCTTGCGGGCTCGCGCCACCGTCAGCTTCTGATCCTCGGTCAATTCGTCGATGCCGAGAATCGCAATGATGTCCTGCAGATCTTTGTAAGTCTGCAGAGTTTTCTTCACCGTCTGCGCCACGTCGTAGTGTTCCTGGCCAACGATGCGCGGATCGAGAATGCGCGACGTCGAGGCCAGCGGATCGACTGCGGGATAGATTCCGATTTCCGTCAACGCACGCGACAGCACCGTGGTCGCGTCGAGGTGAGCAAACGTGGTCGCCGGGGCAGGATCGGTTAAGTCATCGGCGGGCACGTAAATCGCCTGCACCGACGTGACTGAACCTTTTTTCGTGGAGGTGATGCGCTCCTGCAGTTCGCCCATCTCCGTGGCCAGGTTCGGCTGGTAACCGACGGCGCTGGGCATTCGGCCCAGCAGCGCGGAAACTTCCGAGCCGGCCTGCGTGAAGCGGAAAATGTTGTCGATGAACAGCAGCGTGTCGGCGCCCTCGGCGTCACGGAAATATTCCGCGACCGTCAGTCCGGTCAGCGCCACGCGCAGACGCGCCCCTGGAGGCTCCGTCATCTGTCCGTAAATCAGCGCGGCTTTGGACTCGGCAGGTATGCCCGGCTTGATCACGCCCGACTCCGACATTTCCAACCACAAGTCGTTGCCTTCGCGGGTGCGCTCGCCAACGCCGGCAAACACGGAAAAGCCGCCGTGATTCTTGGCGACGTTGTTGATCAATTCCATGATGACGACCGTCTTGCCCACGCCCGCGCCGCCGAACAATCCGATCTTGCCGCCTTTCAAGAACGGCTGGATCAGGTCGATGACCTTCACTCCGGTCTCAAACATCTCGGCGCTGGTAGCCTGCTCGTCGAACGCCGGTGCGAGTCGGTGAATCGGCATTCTCTCTTTGTATTCGATGGGACCAAGTTGATCGACCGGTTCGCCGATCACGTTCATCACGCGGCCCAGGGTTCCGCGGCCCACGGGCACGGAGATCGGTCCGCCCTGATCGATCGCCCTCATGCCGCGCACCATGCCGTCGGTCGGCTGCATGGCGACGCAGCGCACGCGGCCCTCGCCCAGATGCTGTTGTACTTCGAGAATCACGTTGATGGGGCTGGGCACGGTGAAGCCGTCGCTCACCACTTTCACGGCCTCATAGATCGGAGGCAGGTGTCCCTCGTGAAATTGCACGTCCACTGCCGGGCCCGCGATTTGAATGACATGTCCTACATTTTCTGGCATATATAGCTTCTAGCTACTAGCTGCTAGCTCCTGGCTTGGGTCAACGTCGTATTTCGACGGCCGTCCCTCTGAATTCAAAATCTGCTCAAATCTGCATTGCTAGAAGCTAGTAGCTAGAAGCTAGAAGCTTCTTCCTCACATTGCCGCCGCGCCGCTGACGATTTCGATAATTTCTTTCGTGATCTTCGCCTGCCGCGCCCGGTTCATGACCAGCGTGAGCGAATCGATCATGTCGGTCGCGTTGTTGGTGGCCGAATCCATCGCGGTCATGCGGGCGGCGTGCTCGGCCGCCACCGACTCCATCAACGCGCGGAAAATCTGGATGCTCACATACTTCGGCAGCAGCGCGCGGAACAATTCCTCCGGGGCCTGCTCGTAAATGTAGTCCACCTGCGCCGTGCCAAACTGCGATGCAACTTCTTCTCCCGGACGATCCGGGCCTCGCATGCCAACGCCCGCGCTCACGGCTGCTTCTTTGGCTCTTTTCTTTTCTTCTTCCGTCATCTCCTCGACCAGGCGCACCGTTTGCTCACCGATTTGCTCGATGGGAAGAACCTGTTCCACGATGAGCCGCTGCGCGATCACCGATTTGAATTCGTTGAACACAATATAGACCGCGTCAATCTCTTCGCGGCAGTACCGCGAAATCACGCTCTGGGCCAGCGCCGCAGCCTGCGCGAATTCCACTTTGCCGAGCACGCCCACGTGCTCGCCAGTGATCTGAATCCTTCCGGAACGCTCGGCCTCTTCGGGCTCCGTCTCAACCGATTCGGCAAGATCCGCCAGGCTTCGCGTCTGCACCTTTGCCGCCGGATACCGCCGGCGCAGAAAGTCGCGCCCCTTACGGCCGACGGCTTCGATGTCGACGTTCTCCCCGGCCTTGGACTCAAGAAATCGTGACGCCGCCTTCGTAATGTTGGCGTTGAACGCGCCCGCCAGTCCTTTGTCGCCGGTCACCACAATCAACAGGATGTTTTTTTCCTGGCGCTGCGCCAGCAGAGGATGCTTCGCCACCCCCGTCTCCGGATCGTAAATCTCGGCGCGTGCCACCAGCGACTTCAGAACATTGGTCAGCATCTGCGCGTAGGGCCGGGCCGACAGCGCCCGCTCCTGCGCCCGGCGCAACTTCGCCGCCGAGACCACTTTCATGGCCTTGGTGATCTGCCGCGTGTTGATCACGCTGCGAATACGCCGACGGATGTCGAGAATATTTGCCATGTAAAACCGCTCTTAGCTATTGGCTCTTAGCCATTAGCTCCTTGCCTCGCCCGCTCCCCTTCAAGCTAAGAGCTAAAAGCTAAGAGCCAAAAGCCTACTTCGCTGCCGCTTCCTTGCTCGCCACGAACTGCTGCTTCGCCTCTTTAATCACGGCCTGTAACTGGGCCTTCAAGTTGTCATCGAGAATCTTTTTCTCCATCACTGTGCGCAGCAGGCCGGGATTGGTCGAATCTACGTACTTGTAAAGTTCCGCTTCGAACTCGCGCACTTGCGCCACCGGAAGATCGTCGAGGAATCCGCCCGTACCCGCCATGATGATGAGAATCTGTTTCGAGAACGGCAGCGGCGAGAACTGATTTTGCTTCAGCAGTTCGACCAGACGTTGCCCGCGATTCAACTGGGCCTGCGTGGCCTTGTCGAGATCGCTGCCGAAGGCCGCAAAGGCCGCCAGTTCGCGATACTGCGCCAGTTCCAGCTTCAACGTGCCGGCCACCTGCCGCATGGCTTTGATCTGCGCGCTGCCACCCACGCGGCTCACCGACAGACCCACGTTCACGGCGGGACGCACGCCCTGGTTGAACAAATCCGTTTCCAGGTAAATCTGGCCGTCGGTAATCGAAATCACGTTGGTCGGAATGTAGGCGGAAACGTCGCCCGCCTGCGTTTCGATGATCGGCAGCGCCGTCAGCGATCCGCCACCCATCTTGTCGCTCAACTTCGACGAGCGCTCCAGCAGGCGCGAGTGAAGATAGAAAACGTCTCCCGGATAGGCCTCGCGTCCCGGCGGCCGCCGCAGCAGCAGCGAGATCTCGCGATACGACGCCGCATGCTTTGAAAGATCGTCATAGATCACCAGCGCGTGCCGCTTGTTGTCGCGGAAATATTCGCCCATCGCGGTCGCCGCATACGGCGAGATGTACTGCATGGGCGCGGGTTCCGACGCCGACGCCGCCACCACGATGGTGTACTCCATCGCGCCGGCATCCTCCAGAATCTTCACCACCTGCGCAATCGACGAACGCTTCTGCCCGATCGCGTTGTAAATGCAGATCAGGTCGTTGCCCTTCGAGTTGATGATGGTGTCGAGTGCGACCGCGGTCTTTCCGGTCTGGCGGTCGCCAATGATGAGTTCGCGCTGGCCGCGGCCGATCGGAATCATGCTGTCGATGGCCTTCAACCCGGTCGCCATGGGCTCGCGTACCGGTTGGCGGTCGATCACGCCGGGTGCGATGCGCTCCAGGGCAATGAACTTTTCGGTGGCAATCGGTCCCTTGTCGTCGATGGGCTCGCCGAGCGAGTTCACCACGCGGCCGATCATGGCCTCGCCCACGGGCACGCTCATGATGCGCCCGGTGCGCTTGACCTCGTCGCCTTCTTTGATTTCGGTGTACTCGCCGAGCAGCACCACGCCGACCTGATCTTCTTCCAGGTTCATGGCGATGCCGGCCACGCCGTGCGGAAAGGCCAGCAGCTCGCCGGCCATAACCTTGTCGAGTCCATAGACGCGCGCGATGCCGTCGCCCAGCGTGATGACCGTGCCGGTCTCGTCCACGGAGATCTTGGTTTCATAATTCTCGATCTGCTCGCGGATCAGTTTCGTAATCTCGTCTGCTTTGATTTGTGCCATAAAGTCAGCTCTTAGCCTTTAGCTGTTAGCTCTTAGCCTTCTTGCCGAGTCCTACTGCTGTTCTTCACCGTGCCCGCCAGCACTAAGCTCGACCCTCGTGGGGTTCAAGCTAAGAGCTAAAGGCTAAGAGCTAATAGCTTCTCTTATCTTTTCCAACTGGCCCTTCACCGAACCGTCGTAGATCGTGCTGCCTACGCGGACCACCGCACCGCCCAGCAGCGAAGCGTCCAGTCCAAACTGCGCCTTTACTTTTTTGCCCGTAACTTTTTCGATCTGCGCTTCGAGCGAACGCTTTTCGGCGTCGCCCAGTTCGCGGGCGCTGGTGATCTGGGCCTCGGCGAATCCCATGCGCGCATCGAGCTCTTTCTTCAGTTGCTCGACAATCCGCGCCAGGAACTGCACGCGCCGGTGATCGATGAGCACCGCGACCAGGTTGCGCACGTGATGCTCAATGCCCTCGCGCCCGACAATCGCATCCAGCAACTTGCGCTTCTGCTCGGCGGGCACCGCGGGATTCTCCCACACCCGTCGCAAGTCTTCGCTTTCGCGCAACAGATCGAGGATCCGGTACAGCCCGCCCAGCGCTCGATTCGGATCGAGATGCGCGCTGAGAACCACATCGGCAAAGGCCCGGGCATAGGTGCTGGCGACAGAGGCCATGTTCTAGTTCCGGTCCTTTCCCGAACCCGAATCGCTTCCCGAACCACTGCCCGAACCACTGGAAGACGCGCCCAACTGCCCGGCAAAATTGCGCACCAACGTCTGATCGGTCGAGGCGTCGACATGAATCTGCTTCCGCGCCAGCCCCACCGCCAGATCGGCCGCATACGCGGTCAATTGCCGGCGCGCCGCCTTGGCTGCCGCCGCGATTTCCTGCTCGGCCGCGGTAACAATCTTGCGCGCGTCTTCTTCCGCTGCGGCCTGGATGCGGGCTTCCTCGGCCGCACCTTCTTTCTCGGCGGCATTGCGCATCATGCCAATCTCGACGTCCAGCTTCATCAGGCGCGACTCGATCTCCGCCAGCCTGCGACGCGCTTCCTCGCTGGCCATCTGCGCTTCCTGCATCGCCTTTTGAATGGCGGCGCTGCGGTCGCGAAACATTCCCGGTAAATACTTGCGCGCCGCCCAAATAATCACGGCGGCAATCACCACGAAGTTCAGGACCACACTCAGCCAGTAAGCCTGCTGCAACTTCAATCCGGTCAGCCGCGCAATGGCTTTCACCGAGCCCGACTGCTTGAACTCCTCCATCTCGTCTTTTTCGGTTCCGGCGCCTTCCTTGCTCCCATGCGCCAGTTGCTGGCCAGGGCCCGCTGGTTTGTCCTTATCCGCGGAGCTCATGCTAGCTTGGCTGGAAGAAGGAAGCTGCTCCTGCGCCCGCAGCAATGCCACGCTCGCGCCACTCACTATCAGCAACGCCAGCAAAGTTGCGCGAATTATTTTCCTGCTGGACGTGATCTTCATCGCGGACATCCGGATTGAGGGCATCATCGCCCCGCTCCCGCCGGCTGCAGCACGCGGCTCACAATTTCTTGCGCTAGCGCCACCGCGTCGGCCGGCAAGCCCGCTTCCGCCGCCACGCGATCGTTTTCGATATTCGTCTTGGCCGCCTGTACCTGCGCCTGAGCCTTGCTGCGCGCTTCGTTCAAGGCATTCGTGCGAGCCTGCAGCACCGCCTGCCGCCGCGCTTCCTGCGCCCGGAATACCACGGCGCGCGCCTCCCGCAGTTTCTGTTCGTACTCCGCCGTGAGCGCCTCGGCGGCGGCAATGTCGGCGCGCGATTTCTCAATCGCGCCTTCCGTCTTGCTACGCCGCTCGGCCAGCACAGCCTGCAACGGCTTGTGCACGATCGCGGTGTAGAGCGCGTACAGCAGCGCCAGCAGAATCACCGTCGGCACGGCCCCGAGCAGTAATTCCCCTAGTTGTTGAAGCGTCTGATCCATTTGGTGCTGATATAGACCGGAACAATGAGGGCTATGAAAACTGTTAAGTCTAACGTCCCCAGCAGCCTATGTCAACGCGGAGAAGATCGGTTTAGCCCGTACGCGGAACGGCTTCAGGAACAACCTGCCGGAGCGGCGTCGGGGCAGTTTCGATTTGTATCAGGGGCTTGGGTGAGGGATTGTGAAGGATTTGCACCCAGGCGCGGCCTTTAGCCGTGCCGTCCCCAAGCCGCTAAAAATGAGGGATTTAGCCCCTTGTGGGACGTTTGCGGTTTGCCCTATCGCATATTCCTGCACATAGCCCTTGACTTCGGCCGAAAGAGGATTAGCATTGAACTATCACCTCCGATCCAATTCAGGATCGAATGGGCCGATAGCCAAGGAATGTCACCGCTTCTTGGTTGCCGGCCCATTTAAATTCCCGATGGTTCTCAGCAAAACTCCCGCACTCTGTTCCGATCCACTCCATGCTACGGTTTCACGGATTCGTCCATCCCCGGCGAAAGGATTGCAACTTGGCCTTGCACCCTCTGGAACCTTTGTCTGCGGCTGAAGTCGACAAATCTGTCCAACTCCTCAAGAAACTGCCCGAGTTCAACCCAGCGATGCGCATCATCAGCATCATGCTGAAAGAGCCCGCCAAGGAACTCGTGTACTGCTGGCCCGACGGCCCATCGCCTGAGCGTGAGGCAACAGCGGTTTGCTTCGACAACTCAGCCAATCAGGCCTACACCATCGCATTGAACCTGGCTAGCGGCGCCAGCCGCGTCGAACCGGCGCCGAAGGGCTCGCAACCAACTATGTCGATCGATGAGCAGATTGAGTGCGAGCAGGCCGTATTGAGCAGCAAAGAGTTCCAGGAAGCCATCCGCCGGCACCATGGCATCACCGACCCTTCTCTGGTCATGGTGGATATCTGGAGCGCGGGAAACTATGGGTCGGAAGAAGACTCCGGCCGTCGCCTGGCGCGGCCCCTGTGCTTTCTGCGGAGCGATCCGACCGACAACGGTTATGTCCGGCCCATCGAGGGGATCCGGCCCGTCGTCGACCTGAACCTGATGCAGGTGATCCGCGTCGAGCAATACGGTACGTGGCCGCTTCCTCCGCTGCCCGGGAACTATGCGGCGGCGCGAGTGCCGGAGCAACGAAAAAATATCAAGCCGCTCGCCATCACGCAGCCGGAAGGGCCGAGTTTCACCCTGCAGGGCCGGCAACTGAGCTGGCAGAACTGGGATTTTGTCGTCGGCTTCAATGCGCGTGAAGGGCTCACCATCCACCATCTGCGTTACACCGACAAAGGCCGCAAGCGTCCCATTCTCTATCGCGGATCACTCACCGAGATGGTGGTCCCCTATGGCGACCCCACGCCGACCCAGGCGCGCAAGAACGCTTTCGACGTGGGTGAATACGGAATGGGGATGTGCGCCAACAGCCTGCGCTTGGGATGCGACTGCGTGGGGCACATCGAATACCTCGACGCCAATTTCTGCGACAGTCGCGGGAACAAATTGACGATTCCCAACGCGATCTGCATTCACGAAGAGGATTTTGGGATCTTGTGGAAACACACCGACCGTCGCCTGCCCGATACTCCAGAAGTCCGCCGTTCGCGCCGTCTGGTTGTGTCTTCCATCTCCACCGTCGAAAATTACGAATATGGATTCTTCTGGTACTTCTACCAGGACGGCAACATTCAGTTTGAAATCAAGCTCACCGGCATTCTTTCATTGGGCACGGTACGGGAAGGTGAAAAGCCGAAACACGGCACTTTGATTGCGCCTTTGCTGTATGCGCCCAATCATCAACATTTTTTCAACGTCCGGCTCGACTTCGACCTCGACGGAGTCGGCGAATACGGTTCAGCAGATTGACATGGTCGCCGATGACCTGAACGAAGCGAATCCCTTCGAGAATGCCTTCCGGGCGCGAGCGACCAATCTGCTGACGGAGAAACAGGCTGCCGCCAATCTGAATCTGGAGACGATGCGAACCTGGAAAGTAGTAAGCTCAAGCACGAAGAACGCCGTCGGCGAACCCACTGGTTACAAGTTCTTCCCCGGAGACAATGCGTTTCCGCTGGCATCGCGCAATGCGTGGTGGCGCCGGCGTGCCGGCTTTGTGAATCATCACGTCTGGGTCACGCCCTACTGTCCGGACGAAAAATATGCGGCCGGAGACTTCCCCAATCAGAGTCAGGGCGGCGACGGGCTGGAGAAGTGGATCAAGGCGGACCGCCCGATTGCCGATACCGATGTCGTGCTCTGGTACACCTTCGGCCACACCCACGTCCCTCGGCCTGAGGATTACCCCGTGATGCCCACGGCGTACATTGGATTTCTGTTGAAGCCCAACGGTTTCTTTGACCAGAACCCGGCAAATGACGTGCCGCCGTCGAAGTCCGCAAGCCAGAACAAAAGCTGTTGCCACGAGTAGATTGACAGGAAACGAATGGGCCGATAGCCAGGGAATGTCACCGCTTTGGGGTTGCCGCCGATTTTAGTTTCCCCAACTCAATTAAGTTTCCTCGGGAAACACGATACTCGGGTGCCCATTTCTCGCGTCTTTTACGAGAAGTGGGGATCTTGCAGAATCACGTTGCAAGAAGATACCCGCAGACGGAAATCCCACTTCTCGCGCCAAAGACGCGCGAGAAATGGGGCACCCGGCGTTCGTAGTTCCCGGCTACGCGACGATCCATTCCCGTACCCGCCGCACTACCGACGCCGGCGCCTCCACTTCCAACTCCACCGCGCCGTCCTTATATTTCCGCGAATAGATTCGTGCCTTCGCTTCCAGCATAGATAGAATCTTTCCTTCTTTCTGCGGGACGCGCAGATGCACGCGGCTGACGGCATCTTCTTCGATCATGGCGTCAATGCGCCGCAGCAGGTTATCTAAGCCTGTGCCCTCGGCCGCTGACACGTACACCGTGTTCGAACCTTCGCGCATGGCATCGGCCTGGAGAGTCTGCGCGACTTCGTCATCCAGCAGGTCGATCTTGTTCATCACCCGCAGGCGCGGCTTCTTCTCCGCTTCCAGTTCTTTCAAAACAATTTCCACCTGCGCGTCCTGCTCGGCCGAAAGCCGGCTGCTCGCGTCCGATACATGCAGAATCAGCGACGCCCGCTGCACCTCTTCCAGCGTCGCCCGGAAAGCCGAAACCAGCGTGTGCGGTAGGTTGCGAATAAATCCCACGGTGTCCGACATCAGCACTTTGCGCTTCGACGGCAGCTCCACGCCGCGGATCGTCGGATCGAGCGTGGCAAACATGCGCGACGATTCCAGCACCTTGGCCTGCGTGAGCGCGTTGAACAGCGTCGACTTCCCGGCATTGGTATAGCCCACCAGGGCCACGGTCGCGACCGGAGCGGATTCGCGCCGCTGCCGCTGCTGCGTCCGAATGCGCCGGACATTTTCAATTTGCTGCTCCACGTTCCGCACGCGCCGGGCTATCTTTCGGCGATCAGTTTCTAGTTTGGTTTCACCGGGACCGCGGGTACCGATGCCGCCACCCAGTTGCGACATCTCAACGCCGTGCCCGGCCAGCCGCGGCAGCATGTAGTGCAACTGCGCCAACTCCACTTGCAGCTGGCCTTCCCGCGTGCGCGCATGCCGCGCAAAAATGTCGAGGATGAGCTGGGTGCGGTCGATCACCCGCCGCTGGATGATTTTTTCGATGTTGCGCTGCTGCGAAGGGCTGAGGTCGTGATCGAACAGCAGAACGTCGGCATCGACCGAAGCGGCTGCCCCAGCGATTTCCTCGAGCTTGCCCGCGCCAATCAGAGTCGCCGGATCGGGCCGGTCGCGCCGCTGCAGAATCTCGCCAACCACTTTCGCTCCGGCACTTTCAGCCAGAGTGCGCAACTCGGCCAGCGACTCGTCGGCATCAAACTCGGGAATGCTGGGCTTGCCGTTCGACTTGGCAGAAACCCCAGGAAGGCCAGCCAACGCAGGCTGCATCGCGGCAGCGTCACGCGCGGCCGAGGCCTGCGCTGTGACCGTTCCCCGCGCTCCGCTGCTGCGGCCGCGTGTCCGCACTTCAATTCCCACCAGGAACGCGCGTTCTTGCTGCGCTTCCTGGCGGACAGTTTCAGTCCCGAAAGGCACACGTTTCCCGGCGCGCGCCTGGCCGCGGGATTTCTTGCTCTGAGAGCTTCGCAATCCGAAAACGCCTTGTCGTTACCCTTCCGTCCCCGAAGCGCTGGCCACCGGCGCGGGCGCGGCAGCCACTGCCTTCTCCGGGTGCGCCACATGAGGCACATGCGTCGCCGCCACTCTCCCCATGACCACGGTAGAGATGGCGTGCTTGAAGATGAGTTGCTCCTGACCGTTCGCCTCCAGTACCACGGAGTACTTGTCGAAAGAGCGGATGCGGCCCGTTAACTTCACTCCACTCAGCAGATAAATCGTGATGCTGAGTCTCTCCTTGCGGGCCGTGTTCAGAAAGGAATCCTGAATGTTCTGTGCCGGCTTATTGCTGTCCATCGCCGATCTCCTCGATTATTAGAACTGCGAACTTGCCAACTACCCGCCCCAGGCGCCGTGGGCAGGCTCAATACAACAGCATGTTCCCGGTCTTCCCGCTGTCCCAGGAAACAAGGGGGGATAACCCCGCCGGCGGCGCTCCCAGTTTGGGCCGCACCCTCCCGCGGATCAATGTGAGTACCATACGGCGATCTGCGCCGCTTTTCAACTGCAAGTTGCCCACCGCCCCGCCCCAGGGTTGACACCGCCCGCCGCAAAGTGCAGACTTTCCACGACTTTGGAAGCGAGTGACCACTTGTTCTAACGGAGGAAATCCTAAATGCACCATTTCGTCGCATCGGCAGCTCTGGTCATGCCCACGCACACCGGCTCGGAAGCCGCCCAGCTGATTCTGCGCTGGTTCCACATCATCGCCGGCATCACCTGGGTCGGCCTGCTGTATTTCTTCAATCTGATCAATGTCCCCTTCATGAAGCAAGTGGACGCCTCCATGAAGCCGAAAATTTTCCAGTACCTCACCCTGCCCGCCCTGAACTGGTTTCGCTGGGCCTCGCTGGTCACAGTTTTCTTAGGATTCTGGTACTGGGGACAGTTCTATGTCGGTCCGGACGCTCGCCGCGAGGGCGGAAACGGGCTGGCGACCCAAGGATTCTTCCTGCTGCTCTGGGTCGCGGTCTGGTTCATCCTGTTCATGGTGATTAAGAAGGTGACTCCCAGCGGATATGTTCTCGGCGCGATCACGGCCATCCTCTGCATCGCCGCGGCCTGGCTGTTCGTAAACTACACGCCCGTCGGCCGGGACGACAACCACGTGCTCTCCATCGGCGTGGGCGGCGGCTTCGGCATCGTGATGCTGTTCAACGTCTGGGGCATCATCTGGCCCAACAACAAGAAAATCATCCGCGGCACGCTCGCCGGTACGCCTCCCGCCAACGCCGCAATCATGGCCCGTCAGGCCTTCCTGGCGTCGCGGACGAACTTCTTCCTGTCCGTTCCCATGCTGTTCTTCATGGCCACCAGCTACCACTACGTGATCTTCGGGAAGTAGCCGGCGACCTGCCGCGGTGAGAAAAAGCCCCACGCCTAGGCGTGGGGCTGATTTCTTGCGGACAAAAAGAAGGGAGCCGAAGTATCGGCTCCCTGAGATGCAGGTGACGCAAGGCTAGAAGGTGAAGGTCGCCCCCAAGCGGATGTTGCGGGACTGCTGCCAGAGGTTCGGCTGCCCGTAGTGGGAGTTGAGTAACAAACCGCTTGCGGTGGACGCCGCCTGCGCGTTGTATCCCGTCTCAGCAGCCTGGTAGAAGGCCGCGCCATTAAAGCCAAAGCACAGTCCGGCGAAGGGGCTACCCGGGTTGGCACAGCCCGGTAATGATGAGGGAAGGGCCATGAAGGACGCGTTGTAATTCGAATTGAACCCTCCCCAGTACGAGGTGACGTTGCGCTGGTTGAGCAGGTTGGTGAAGGTTGCCACAAAGCTCAGGACCTGGTGCTCGTTGTTCCTGTTGACCTTGATGGCATGTTGCAGGTTGAAATCGGTCTGCGTGAACCACGGCGTGCGGCGATTATAGGGATTGCCGAAGTCGACGGCGCCGGTCGTCGCGTCAGTGGTGGCGTTAACCCACTTCCCGCGGCCAAAAATATAGGTGGCCTCGATCGGGGTTTGTCCTGACGCTAGACCCAGGTCAGTGAACGAACTCATCGGGCTGCCCTCGTAAGCCACTTGGAATAGTCCGAAGGTTGTGGTGTTGGTGTTGCCCTTCCAGGGCAGCTGGTAATACACGTTACCCTTAAAGGTGCTCGGACGATCCGTCGGCAAAGGACCGTCGTTTGACTTGCCATTGGCGCCGAAGTAATAGAACGGTTCGTCGAACGAGCGGGTGGTGTCAGGCGAGTTGCGTCCTGTCGTTCCGCCATCGATCTGGTCGGTGGTGGTCAGGCCGGTATAGTTGCCCCACAGGCTGCTCCAGGTGTAGCTGAACATTCCCGCGAAGCCGTGAGTCGTGGTCTTCGTCAGCCGGAACTCCAGGCCGTCGTAGTTGCGGACCGCCGTGGGGTTGTTCGGGCACCCGGTGCAAGTGCCAAAATCGTTATTGGCGTTAAATGCAGCGGTACCGGGGCCGTAAGCATCACCAATCGAGGTCAAGTAGTTGGCGTAACCGTTGAGGGTCTTGTTCACACCCTGACCGGGATTGACGACGGTGTAGATTTCGAAAGCTTCCTCGTCGGCCAACGAAGCATCCTCAATCACGTGGTCGAGGCGGCGGCGATCATAACGCGCTTCGAAGGCCCAATCCCTTCGAATCTGGTAGTCTACGCCCGCGACGTACTCGTGTTGGCGATAAGGCTTCACGCCAGGCGCGATTGGCTCTTCCGGGCGAAAATTGACATTTTCAATCAGCTGAACGCCAGTGGCCGCATCCGTCAAGGCTGCTGGAACAATGCCGCCTTGGAAGATGGCTCCCACGTTGGCAACACCGGTCGGGCACGCACGGCCGCCCGCGTTGTATTCCAGGGTGATGTCGGAGTTGCTGAAGCCGCCGCCGGCGTCTGGACCAATCGGATAGGTGCAAGTCTCGAATCCTTGAGCGCCCCAAGAAGTCTGGGCCAGCAACAGCTTCATGACGTCATTCGTAACGCCATAGCTGCCAAAGATTTTCATCTTGCCGTCCCGCGATCCCCATGCCGCTCCGAGCCGAGGTTCGATCTTATCGCTCCAGGAGAAGTTGATGGAGCTGATCCCTGCAATCCCGATTCCCGGAGGAGCAGGCAGGCTTTCCTTCTCGATACGGAGGCCAAGGTTAAGAGTTAGACCGTGCCCTACGGTCCAGGCATCCTGGATGAAAAGAGCATGGTTCCAGTCGCTGGCCGGCACCACCGTGCCAGTAGGTGTTTTCAGCACGGTAGCGAAGTCTTGAACGGTCAGATAGCCGTACTCGCCCGCGCAGCTGCCCCACTCTGCCTCTAGCGTGGCGCAGTTGCCGGCTCCAATGGAAGTGCTCGCGCGGTAGGACTGCCCCGCGCCAAGATACTGGAACGCAAAGGGCAGGTTTCCGTGCTGGTCAACCACGTTGGACAAATGGTTGAGTTGATACCCTCCCTTAATGTTGTGGGTACCCGCCCAGCCGCTCTTGAAGAACGCGATGTCTTGATCGAACTGGAAGTGCTTGCTCGCATTCACCACAGTGTAACTTTGATCGAAGGGGGCAGTGGTCGTGCCGCTGTTAATTTGCAAGGCAGGAGGAAGAGAGCCGGACGGAGTGCATGGCAGGGGCGTGCAGTTGGGAGGCGCGCTCGAGCCGCTAGTCTGAGCAGAAAGGTCTACTCCCGTGGCGGGCCAGCCAGCGTCGTGATAGTTAGTGAAGAAGTAGCCGTAGCGGGTAGTAGCGACGACTTGCGGGCTCAGAGTAATGTCGGCGCCAGTGTTGTAAGTCGCATTGGGCGACGAATAGCCGAGGCCGTGTGCGAACTGCGATATAGGAGTTAAGGTCCCATTCACAGACCCTTGCCCGACGATGATCCCTCCGCTGTTGACGAGGCCCGTAGTCGAATCAGCGCTGGGCAGGCTAACCCCAGATGCTCGCGAGTACTGGTAGAGCCACGAACCAAAAACGCGAATCCTCTGAGTAAGGGCGGCGTCAAGCCGGGCAGTGCCGTAATACTGCTGGGTGTCATCGTTGAAAACTCGATTCCCCAGACCCTGATCGCTGAAATCTACCGTTCTAACCTTGGAATTGTACTGCGGAGCAAACCCCAGGAAGAACCAAAGACGATCCTTTGCGATGGGGCCGCCAATGGTGAAGCCAGGCTGGGCGATCCTGAAGTGGTCCTTCTTGGGCTGATAGTACTGGGAATCAGCATCGGGAACGGTGACAAACGGATTTGGATCGTAACGCAGGTTGTCTTCCGGACCACCGTCCATCCCGTCGGACTCGTAGCTGCCAAAGAATGAGCCGTGGTAGGCGTTGCTGCCCTTCTTCATGACGACGTTGATGACGCCACCCAGGGCGCCACCGTGCTCGGCTTCGATGCCTGAAGTCTTGATCTGTACTTCCTGAATGAACTGGAACGGAACGTTGGCGTTGGAAGCGCCGCCGGAGATGTTCTCCGTGTCCTGGCCTTCCACCAGGTAGGTGCTCTCGGAATCAGCCGCGCCGCCGATGGAGAAACCAACCGCCATGCCGTTGCCAGCGCTGCCCGGCAGCGATCCGCCGGAGTTGCCCGTCATGCCAGCCGAACCGCCGGCCAGAGGCTCTTGGCGGGCCATCGGGGCATACTGAATGACCGACTGGAAGCTGTATCCGTGAGGAGTATCGTTCAGCGTTTCGTTGGTGAGGTTGGTCTGGTTCGCAGTCGTGGTGACATCGATCACCGGTGCCTGGCCGCTGACTTCAACCACTTCGGCAGCGGTACCAATCTCCAGCGTGATATCCACGGTGGGAAGGTGACCGGTTTCCAGATTCAGACCCTCGCGCTTGGTGACTTTGAACCCTTTGGCCGTCACCGAGATCGTATACACGCCGGGAGGCAGGTTCGCGAAGTGGTAAGTTCCGGTGGAATCCGTGTTCAGAGACTTGCTGCCCTCCAAGCTGGTTCCGGTAACTTCCACGTGGGCGCCGCCGACCACCGCGCCGGTTGAATCCTTAACCGTTCCAGTGAAACCGCCCGTGGTTTCCTGGGCAAACAGCGCGCAACTGGTCAGAATCAGGACTGCCGCTACCAGCAGCCAACCGCAAATTCGAGGAAAACGTTCAAAACGCATTTCCTACCTCCTTCAAAATTTTTGTATTCAGAATCGGATTACAAGCGCCTTGGCCGGTTTCCCTGGGAACAATCGCGCGATCCGATGTGCTGCAAATGTGCTGCAAACTCGCTAACAAGTCCTAAGAGCTTTGATCCTGCACGAATCTATTGCCGAGTTCCACCCGTCTACCGCGGGCTTCATGAATACCGCACAAACACAACGCCCTACAATGAGAACAGCAGATCAATGCAAGTCACAAACCAAACCCGCTTAACTTTAAGCAGTTTTGTTTCAGCAAGTTAGTGGGTAGGCGTCCAGCCTGGATACCGAAATCGAGAGAAAACGCAGGGGTTAAATATGATATTCGGGATACGGAATCGAACCCGGAAGCCGGGCTCAGCCCATTCTAGCCGCGACGCTTCCTGGCCGTTCTAGCTGGTCGGGAGGGCACTTCGCCGGGTGCCAGCACTCGTCTCACAATCGGCGTATTCAGCTTGTACTTGCGCTCAGTGACCGTGCCGGAATCTTCTTTGACTCGCAGGATGAAGACGGGCAGGGTTCCCTCTTTGTCGAAATTCTCTTTCGTGACCGTGACCGGAGAACCCCGTCGAGACCGTGTTCGCGATACGCGGTCTCATAACGGTGCTTCCGGGTGTTCCAAGTGAAGACCCGGACCTGATCGAAGTCGTAGGGCAGCCCGTCGTGGGGATCGGTCATCAGGCAAAGATATTGCGGGATTTGTTTCACGACTCCCTTATCGTTGTCAGCCACCTGGTCCAGAACAAAGAAAGCGACGAAACGCTGGCCCTCGGCATATTGCGCAATTTCGATCGGAGCGTCCACATCGACCATCCGCGCCAGCACCCAGCCCACGTGGCCCTGGTCGTCGCGCACCAGCCACCAGTCTTCCAGCACCGGCCCGGTGGGAACTTTTTCTCCGGACTTCACAGTTTCGGAAGCCGCGTGCCGGTTGAGAGGCAAAGCACCGGGCTGCTTCTCGGCCGTTCCCCGCCGCAGAATCGCGACCTTGGCGCCCGAGGCCAGCTGGTACAGATGTTCAGTCTCGCGGCCGGGAGTTAAGTGCAGGTTGGTCTCGTTTCTCAGGACTCCGGGGGCCTGCACGGCATCGTTCTGATGGTCGGCAGTGAGTTTCTGCAGGCCGTCATAGGTCTTCTGATCGACCAGGAAGCGCTGCTCGATCCAGCCTTCGATTCCGCTGGAGGTACGCACCCTGGCGAAACGCTTCTCGCGTTCCAGCACCTCGACGCGCTCTCCGTTTTTCACATTGCCCACGCGGTTAAAGATGGCCGCCACCTGGTCGCGTAACGCCGCCTGCGGCGCCGAGACGTACGCCACCTCCAGCACGCGGTGACGCCCGCGACCGCACCCCGGAGCCAGCAGCAGGGCCGCCACCACCAGCGGAAGAAGCCGGCCCACACGGATTGAGCCCAAACGTCTCACGCAAACGCTCTCACGATGGAGTTCGAGTCCCGAACGGAACTGTCTACTATAGCGCTTCGAGGGCAAGAGTTTCCGGCACGAAAGTTCACAGGTTTGCGTCTGTGGTCCCCGCATTGCAGGACATGTCAAGACATAGTCAGCCCGCCTCAGTTACCATGTGGGTAGAACTTCTGTGATTTAGAATTTTAGGAGCGCAGGTTGCCCGCACGAGGGTTCTTGCGTCTAAGATAAACGGGGATGCTTTCTTTCGGTACCTTTTCGCCAATGAAAATGAAGAAGAACACACTCTGCCATCGTGCCGCTGTTCTGTCTCTGGTCTCTGTGATCGCTGTGGCCGGCGCCGTGCGCGCTGCCGCGCAGGATACGGTGAATACTGTTTTCCATCCGCCCAAGGGATCGCAGTTCGCCATTGTTGTCTTTGAGGACCTGGAGTGTCCTATGTGCGCGCGCATGGTGCCGATTGTCGAGCAGGCCTCGAAGACCTACAAGATCCCGGTCGTTCGCCACGATTTCCCCCTGGGGCCGGCGCACCCCTGGTCGCACCAGGCGGCGGTGATGGCGCGCTATTTCGATACTCATTCCAAAGACCTGGGTAATGAATTCCGCGATTACATTTTCGCCAGCCAGACCGAAATCACCATCCAGAACCTGCGCACTTATGCCGAGAAGTTTGCTGCCGCGCACAAGGTCGACTTGCCCTACGTGATTGATCCCGGCGGAAAGCTCGCCGCTCTGGTCGATGCCGACCACGAACTGGGCAAGGCGATCAAGCTCGAACACACGCCCACCATCTACATCGTCAGCAGCCGCAATCCCAACCGCCCATTCGTGGAAGTCAAGGAACCCGCCACCCAGCTCTATGCCACCATCGACGCGGTCATGAAGGAGTAGGGCAACAAGCGATTTCAGAATGTTGATTTCAGATTGCAGATCGAACTTTGCGCGGCTTTCAAGCGGCAAACACAAATCGGAGATCTGCAATCACTCCGGCCGTCCCGTATAGTGTCCCGTCGAATGCACGTGTTCGTGGTTTTCCAGCGATTCCAGGTGAGTGATTACTTCCGCTCGCGCGCCGAGTTCCACAGGCAAACGTTCTTCCAGCGCCGTGGCCAGGCGATGCGCTTCTCCCACCGGCGTGGCCTGCGGAAACAGCAGGTGGACTTCAATGATCTGGCGGTATCCGGTGGTGCGGTAGCGTACGCCGTGATAGTTCACTCCGAGTTCGTTGCAGATCGCGTCCAGTTTCTCGCGAATCTGCTTGCCGCTCCCCGGATCGGAATAGTCGAGCAGCCCAACCGCCGACCGCCATGCCAGCCGTCCTCCCGACCACAGAATATTCAGCGCGATCGCAATCGCGACCAGCGGATCGAACGGCTTCCATCCCGTCAGCAAGACCAGGCCAAGTCCCGCGACCACGCCAAAGCTGGTGAAGCAGTCGGTCAGCACGTGCTTGCCGTCGGCTTCGAGAATTAGCGAGTGGCTGCGCTTGCCCACGCGCAGCAGATACCATCCCAGCCACGCGTTGAGCAGGCCCGCCGCCAGTAACAGCAGAACGCCCGATCCCAGATGTTGCAGTTGCAGTCCGGCCATCCATTTCTGGATGGCCTCTACCAGAATCCAGATCGCGGCCACCACGATCATGGCCCCTTCAAATCCGGCGGAAAAAAATGTGATGCGCTCGTACCCGTAAAGAAACGTTGGACCCGCGGGCCTGGTGCTCAAACGCAGGCTGAAGGTGGCAAACGCCACCGCGATCACGTGCACCACCGACTCGGCAAAGTCCGACAGGATGGCTGCCGACCCCGTCATGAAATACGCCGTCGTCTTGCCCGCCAGCATCAGCACTCCCACCGCCAGCGACATGCGCATGGCAAACCGCGCCGCCCGCAGTTCTTCCTGGTCGCGCGCAGCCGCGGCCGTCGCAGCCAACGGAGGTGAGAGGGAATCCGGCATGGCAGTATGTTTTGCCGGGTCATCGTCCCATGAGAGGACAGGAACAGAATGTGATTGAAATCACATCGTCGAGACCAGGTCAAAACCGGTGCCCCATTTCTCGCGCGTCCTTGGCGCGAGAAGTGGGGATTTCTTCAAACCTTTGAAATCCACAGTCCAGAAGTGGGATCAAATCGAACCGGCAACATACTCATCCTGGAATCAGCTCGAAAGTCAAAAGCCCCACTTCTCGCAAAAACCGCGAGAAATGGGGCACCGTTTTACCTGCACCGCCCGAATCAGAACCCGCTAGCCGTGACCTTAAACTGGCTGCTGGTGAACCCGTTGGCGGCGGCAGTAATGTAGAAGGTCCCGTCAACGGGCGTGGCCACTGCGGTCAGGACGTTCGCCGAAAAGGTGGCGATGCTCGTGTCGCTCGAGAACCAGGTGGCCACCGCAGTGATGTCCTGCCCACCGTTGCAGGTGGCGGTGAATGTTATGGTCAGTTGGGTCGACGACAGGGTGTTGCCGTCGGTGGAAGTGACAATGGGCGCGCTTGTGCAGGCTACTGAAACGATGAGAGGCTGGGTCCCGCTGATCGTCGGAAGTATATTCGACGTCGCTGTGATGGTTCCTGTGCCGGCGTTTGTCGCCGTAACCAGCCCGCTGGCGCTGATCGTCGCGATGTTGCTCTGACCGTTAGTGGCGGTCCCCGTAACGCCCCACGTCACCGGCGTAGTCGAATTACTGCCGTCGTTAAAGGTGCCCACGGCAAACATTTGGACGGTGCTATCTATCCCTCCGACGTAGATCGTCGGCGTGACCGGCCCGACCGCGATCGCCGTGAGCGTTGGCTTCACGAAAAATCCCCGGCAACCCACTGCCAGGGCCAGCGTTCCCAGCGCGGCAAAGGCGCATACCAGACGGAGTTTCGACTTCATGGATGACATATTGGTTAACACTCCTTCGGCGCGCCCCGCTCCGTTCCTGCGTAATTCCCTGCTGAGCTTTCCCGGCCCATCTTTACTCGGTCAATCAATCTAAGTCGATCAATCTGCAAAAATTGTAGCAGAGATGATTTCGCCCGGGGCACACCGCAGTACCTGAACCGCGGGCGCGGAACCATCCCCGCCAATCGCGCCCTCGCATCCCGCCCGGGCAGTTCGCTTCCCGGTTAGAACGCCGGTCTCCGCTGGGCTTGCAAGAAAAAAGCCGACCTCAGACCTTGGACCTGAGACTTCAGCCCTCGACCTTCAACCTCAGGGGTCTGGCCGAGGTCTGAGGTCTGAGGTCTGGGCTAGTTGGCTTTGCGGGCGCGTGCGATTCGCTCGTCGATGGGCTTGCGCCCGGCGAATCCTTCCTGCGTTCCGTGCCAGTGGGTAATGGATTTCTCTCCCAGCTTCCAGCACAGCAGAATAATCTGGCCTTCGACTTCGCAGGGAAAGTCGAGCAGGCCAATGTCGATGTCCTTCACTTGCACGCCAATGGAGTCGATTTCGGCCAGCGCATCTTTGGCGCGTTGTTCGGCCTGGCCGAGGTCTGAGGTCTGAGGTCTGGGCTAGTTGGCTTTGCGGGCGCGTGCGATTCGCTCGTCGATGGGCTTGCGCCCGGCGAATCCTTCCTGCGTTCCGTGCCAGTGGGTAATGGATTTCTCTCCCAGCTTCCAGCACAGCAGAATAATCTGGCCTTCGACTTCGCAGGGAAAGTCGAGCAGGCCAATGTCGATGTCCTTCACTTGCACGCCAATGGAGTCGATTTCGGCCAGCGCATCTTTGGCGCGTTGTTCGGCCTTGATGCGCTCCGCCTTGCGCCGGGCCTGCTGCACCACGTCGACGAACATCCCTCCACTCAGGAAAATCCGGTGACTGAGCGCCTGTTGCTCGGCCTCGACTTCTTCCATGATCTTTTTGCCCGCAATGGCAGTGCGCAGCAGCGACTCCAGTACCGGCAACAGGGAATGCGCCTCATCGAGAGTGAATGTGCGGTCTGGCATGGTCAGGTAAGGATTGGTTGACACTTCTATTTTAACGCACCGGCGAACCATGGGCCGAGTTAGCCCCTTGCGGCTCAGAAAAATGCGGCTGGGAAACTAGGTTCCCAGCCGCTGGCTGCAAGGAGCCCCCCGCAATGCGGAGAGTGCTACTGCGGGAGAAGCACGGAGTCGATGACATGAATGACCCCGTTGGAACACACAATATCGGTCTTGACCACGTTGGCGTTGTCGACCATCACTTTGCCGCCGTCGACTGTGATCTTCACGCTCTTGCCGTTCACGGTCTTGGCTTCGTGCAGCTTCACCACGTCCTTGGCCATCACCTTGCCGGGGACAACGTGATAGGTCAGAATCGCCACCAGCTTGTCGTGATTTTCCGGCTTGAGCAGATCGTCCACCGTTCCCGCCGGCAACTTGGCGAAAGCCTCATCCGTGGGCGCGAAAACCGTGAATGGGCCTTTGCCCTTGAGCGTGTCCACCAGGCCGGCAGCCTGCAGGGCCGCCGCCAGCGTCTTAAAGTCGCCCGCCGCGACCGCAGTGTCGACAATGTCCTTCTTGCCCATGCTGCCTGCGCTCGCGGTCAGCGAGAGCATCAACAGGGAGAGTGCAAAAGCAAGTACAGTGCGTTTCATTCGGTAAATTCTCCAGATCGATTTGAACTTCATCTGGCTTACGAGCGCAGGCGAGAACTGGATGTTGCGGAGTGGTGGAAAAAACGTAGTCCGGGGGATTGGTTTTCCCAGGAGTTTAGTGATCCAGACAACTTGTCGCTGTAGTTAAATCCGGGGCGACCCCGAGTCGGGAATTTATCTTCCCTTGTAATCAGGGCCGATCCCTGGCGAAAAGATCTTTCGCTTCAGCGCGTTCGTCCCTGCGAGGGATCGGGCGAGGCGGCCGAGTTAACGTCCACGTAGAGTTCTTGCGCCGCCAGCTCCGGCGGATAGCAGTTCCCGTCGCGGCTGTAGTTGCTACAGTGCCCGGCAACATCCTTACGCTGCGGCGACTGCGCGAACTGCCAGACTTCGGCGAATCGAACTCCGCTCTCGGCGGGAGCGGGCGGCCGTTGCGGAAACACGCATCCCGGCGCGGGCGGGCAACCGTCGTTGATGGCCCAGTAGACAATCTGGCGTCCGCCTGCATGCTCGCGAATATCTTCGGCGGTGACGACGTTGCCGTCGTCAGTCGAGGGAATGCCGGAGCAATAAATTCCCGCGCGAAATCCTGCCGCGACAACGCCGTCGACCCAGGTGTAAATGTAAGCCTTCTGCTCCGGCAGCATGCGCCCACCCTGTTCCTGATCGAGAAAAATAATGGTCGCGAGCGGAAACCCCTCGCGCCGCGCCGCCGCCGCAGCGGCCCGCGCATCGGATCGCCCCATCCGAGTCGCGTTCGCCTCCGTCTTCAATTCGGCATAGAGCCGCCCGTTGAACAGCACGAGAAAGCCAAATCCCGCAGATTCGACCGTGGCCCGATGCCCGGCCCATGTGTTCGTCTTCTCGCCAGGAGGATGGTTGAGCCAGTAGCCGGCGTAAGAAAAAGTCTCGTGCAGAGTTTTGAGATTCGCGTCGCCGGGATATTCGTTGCGGTCGAAACCGAGGTAAGTCTGGGCCCGCGCTCGGCCCCCGTTCAGGAATGTTGCGGCGACCACGAGCGTCGCGAGCGTCGAGAAGATTCGGCTCTTCGAATTACGCACTGGCTTATGCATTAGCCTACGACCTCACCGCGCGCCCTTGTAGAAATATTCACCCAGCCCGATGGTAAACATCCAGCAGCCATAGAGGGCGTGCTCCAGCGACGAAGTCAGCAGCGACCCGGTCGCGGCATAGCGCCAGGCGAATAACAGTCCACCCACCAGCGTAAGGCTCACGGCAATCGGATTGCGAAAAATAATATGCGCGAACGAGAACGCGACCGCGCTCATCACGATGAGCGCCGCCGGATGAGAAAACAGCCCGCCATAACGCTCGAAGAAAAATGCCCGGTAGATGATGCCCTGCGGGTAAACCGACAACACCGGATAGAGCACCATCACAATCGCCCAGAACACAGGAGCCCGCCGCACGAAATTGAAGAGCAATTGCGGCGCCAGAAAATAGACGCCCGCTCCCACCACCACAGCGCACCCCGCGAAGATGGCGAAGATTTGCCATGCCGACGCGGGCACCGCACCCGGGTTCCACAACTTCTCTCGGTTGAATCCGGAAGCGTTGAGCAGGCAAAACAAGCAGTAGGCTGCCAGCACCCACAGCGCGGGAATCGGCGGCACCGGGATCAGCCGGGAGCGGAACGCCAGCGGCAGCAGCACAAACAGAAAAACCATCTCTGCGATCAACCCGTAAGAATGCGAGGCTGGCGCCGGTGCCGTCATCTCTGCTATCCCCCGATGTGCACCATGGTTCGCGAAGCCGGCACGAAGTCGGGCTCGCCAATATGATGCCGCTCTTCTTTCCTGGCCACGACGCCGCGGACGAATTCGGCCAACTCCTCGTCGCGCAGCCCCGCGCCGCATCTGGGCGCCCAGATCGTGATCCCATACCGAGAACAGGCAGGTGCGAATTTTTCCGTCGCTGGTAATCCGGATACGGCTGCAGTGCCCGCAAAACGGATGCGAAACCGGCGCGATGATTCCGATCTCGCCCATCGCCATCCTCAAAGCGGTAACGCCGCGCGGTTTCCGAACGCGCGTGCGGAATCTCCACCAGCGGCCGGTACTCGCCCATGCGCGCCAGAATTTCGTCGAGCGTAACCACCGTCGAAGGCGCCCAGGTGCGGCCTTCTTCAAGCGGCATGAATTCGATGAAGCGCACGGTCACGCCCTCTTCGCGCGCGAACATGCCGAAGGGAATAATCTGGTCTTCGTTGAACCCGCGCATCAGCACGCAGTTCACTTTCAGCGGCCATAGCCCGGCCCGCCGCGCCGCGCGAATCCCCGCCAGCACGTGATCGTATCCATTGGGCACGCGCGTGATGCGCGCGAAGCGGTCAGGATCGACCGCATCCATCGACACCGTAACTCGCGTCAGCCCCGCATCCTTCAGGGGCTGCGCCATCTCGGCCAGCATATGCCCGTTGGTGGTAAGCGCAATGTCGAGCGGCTCACCGTTTGTGAAGGGTTTGTGGAGCGGCGGACGCCCTCGTCCGCCGGGCTAGTGCCACTGCCCCCCGGAAGGGGGCGTCCGGGGCTCCCCTCGTGTTCTGTGCATGAGAAGCGGCAGCTTCGCCAACTCGCGCACGAACTCGACCACGCCCTTGCGCAGCAGCGGCTCGCCGCCGGTCAGGCGAATCTTCGTGATCCCCATGCCCACCAGCACGCGCGCCATGCGCAGATAATCCTCAAACGGCAGGTCGCCGTAGAGCGCCCCTTCGTTCCCCGTGCGGCAGTACACACACTTGTAGTTACAGCGGTCGGTGATGGAAATCCGCAGGTCGGTAATCGCGCGCCCGAATTTGTCGTGAAGAGGCATTCAGCACTCAGCAGCCAGCACTCAGCGAGTAATGGCTGGCTGAGGGCATTCGTAAATTGTAATGGCTGAATGCCGAGTGCTGAGTGCCGACCGCTTATTTCAGCGCCTGCTCAATCGCCGCCTCAGCCATCGGCGCCATAATCCTGTATCCCGCCGCGTTCGGATGCAGCCCGTCGTCGGCGAGGTCTTGCTTCATCAGTCCCTTGTCGTCGACCAGCGCGCTGAAATAATCGAGATAGGTACAGCCGTTCGAAGCGGCCGCGCAATAGCTCTTCAGCCAGGTATTCAGGGCAAGAATCTTCTGCGGCGAGCGTTGCGCAAAGAAATCTTTCGATTTCTCCGTATAGTTGTGCACCGGCAGCAGCGATGAGTAGATCACCTTAATCTTGTTCGCGCGCGCCAGGTCAGCCAGCGATGCGAAGTCGGCCTCAATGTCTTCCAGCCGCATCGGCCCGGTATTGCCCGCAATGTCATTGGTGCCCGGCCAGAATGATGACGACCTTGGGATGCAGGTTGATCACATCCTGCCGGAAGCGCACCAGCATCTGCGGCGTAGTCTGCCCGCCGATGCCGCGGTTGATGTAAGGCTTGCCGGGAAAATATTCTTCGAGATGCCAGATGTCGGTGATCGAGTCGCCCGAAGAACACCACGCGGTTCTCGCCCGCAGCTGGCGGTTTGAGCGCGGCGTTGGCGTCCCGATAGCGGGCGAGCTGGCCATAATCATCGGCGTAGGTCGTAACCCGCGACGCCCGGTACTGATCGAGCCCCGCGAACCCCGTGGAGGGAATCGGGGGAACCGCAACCGTCTGCTGGGCCGCGGCTGAGAAGGCGACGAAGATAAAGAGAACGAACACGAGGCTCGAAAAAAAACGCGATAGTTTCATGATGGTTGTCTCGGGCTGATGGAATAACGCCGACAGAATAACGCTAACAGGATAACGCGAGATTGGCCCGGCGAATGTCGAAGGCTTACCCCGACGCGATCAACGTCCGCTGGCCATCGCCCCCGCAATCGCCTTCTCCGCCAGCGGCGCCATGATCTTGATCGAGGCCGCGAGAACCGGTCGAAGGGATGGAGGGAGCGGGCTGCGGGGCGACCCTGTAGACGGAAGTTGCGAAAATGAGAAAGAAACGTAGGCCCAGGCGCTAATTTCGTTCTCGGCCGCGCATTTTAGTTGACCGCCGGCCCCTGTGTCCGCCGTCACACCCTGCCGTGACATATCTCACTGCCGATCTCCCCGCCTTAGTTCAGCCTCTGACTGTAATAGTGGTATTCCGCGCTGCCTGGGTCTCAGGGGCCCTCCACCCGGTGCGGGAGTTTCAGTTCGGACCCCTGCTCGCCATCCGCGAGCCACATCTCTTAAATCAAAAATCTCGGTCGGAGGATCGCATGCTCCATCTCGATACCGGCAACACCGGTTTCATGATTCTTTGCTCCAGTCTGGTCATGTTGATGACACCCGGACTGGCCTTCTTTTACGGCGGCCTGGTGGGCCGCAAGAACGTCCTGGCCATCATGATTCAGAGCTTTGTCTCCATGGGCTGGACCACCGTCATCTGGTACGCCTACGGCTACTCTCTGTGCTTCAGCGGCGACTGGCACGGAGTCATCGGCAACTTTCACTACGCCTTCCTGCGCGGCATTGGGCTCAGCACGCCGGCGCCGGGCAACGACACCATTCCAGCATTCGTCTTCATCGCATATCAGATGATGTTTGCCATCATCACGCCCGCGCTTATTTCCGGCGCGTTCACCAACCGCGTCACCTTCAAGGCCTACATGCTCTTCCTGACCGGATGGCTGACCTTCGTTTATTTTCCATTCGTTCACATGGTGTGGGGCGGAGGATTTCTGCAGCAATGGGGAGTGAAGGATTTCGCCGGTGGCATCGTGGTGCACAACATCGCCGGCATCGCGGCCCTGGCATCGGTGATTTACGTGGGCAAGCGCCGCGTGAAAGACCGCGGCCCGCACAGCATTCCGCTGGTCGCCCTGGGCACGGGCCTGCTGTGGTTTGGCTGGTACGGCTTCAACGCGGGCAGCGAAATGCGCGTGGATTCGGTCACGGCTACAGCATTCCTGAATACCGACGTGGCTGCGTCCTTCGCGGCAGTCGCCTGGCTCATGGTGGCATGGCTGAACGAGAAGAAGCCAAAGTTGCTGGGCTTGCTCACCGGCGCCGTCGCCGGACTGGCCACCGTAACTCCCGCCGCCGGCTATGTTTCTCCGACCACGGCGGTCATCATCGGAATTGTTTCCGGCGTGGTGTGCTACTACGCCGTCGAGATGAAGAACAAGCTGCAATGGGACGACGCGCTCGATGTTTGGGGAGTGCACGGCGTCGGCGGATTCCTCGGCATCGTCATGCTGGGCATCTTCGCCAACAAACAATTCAATCCCGAGGGCGCCAACGGATTGCTCTATGGCGATCCGGTATTCCTGTTGAAACAGGTCACGGCCGTAGTGTTTTCTTCGGTGTGGGCGTTCGCGTTTACTTACGCCATGCTGCGCATCATTGATGCCTTCACTCCGGTAAAGGTCAGTGAGACGTCAGAGGAAATTGGCCTCGACGAATCGCTCCACGGCGAACACGCCTACGAGCAACTCACCGACGAGGACGTGGTTCATAAGCTCGTTGATTCAGTTCGGCACTAACGCAAAAAGTCGAACCCGGGTGCCCCATTTCTCGCGCGTCTTTGGCGGGAGAAGTGGGGACTCCGGTTTCGATCGGTGGAGATCCTCGTGAATCCGCGGCGAAGACTTTCTTGTGGAGCGAGTCCGGTGGCACGCATACGCCTCGCTCTGCTCGGCGGGACCCTTCGGCTTCGCTCAGGGCAGGCTCGCTAAGGCGCCCGTCCCCACACGAGCATCGCAGATCACATCCCGTCGTAATTCGGCCCACCCCCGCCTTCCGGTGGAACCCAGGTAATAATCTGGTACGGGTCGGCGATGTCGCAGGTCTTGCAGTGCACGCAGTTCGACGGGTTCAGGCTGATGCGCTTGCCGTTGGGCTGGCTCGCATCTTCGACCATCTCGTAAACATTCGCCGGACAGAAATTCTGGCAGGGGCTGCCGAATTCCTTCACGCACTTCGTGTTGCAAAGGTTCGTATCGTGAATCACCAGGTGCGCCGGCTGATCTTCTTCATGCTTCGTGCCCGAGTGGTACAGGTCAGTGAGCTTGTCGAACGTCAGTTTGCCGTCGCCCTTGGCCGGGCCAAGAAGATGCGCCTCAGGGTAGCCGTCGGCGGTGGCCGAAGGAAGCTCGGCCAGCTTACGCATGTGCTCATAGCCAGCCTTCGCGGGATAGCGGTTGCGCAAGCCGCGTCCGCCGGTGATCATCTGCAGTGCGGTGTTGAACATCCCCGCATACATGCCATGCTCGAATCCCTGATGCAGGTTGCGGACCTTCCAGAGTTCTTCCTTGATCCAGCTGGATTCGACTTTCTTCTGGAACCCGCTCAGCATCGCGGCGGATGAATCGTCTTTTGCCAGCGCTTCGAATGCAGTCTCGGCCGCCAGCATCCCGCTCTTGATCGCCAGATGAATCCCCTTAAGCCGCGCCGAATTCAGAAAGCCGGCAGAATCGCCGAGAACCATCCAGCCATTGCCGGCCACCGGCGGAATCGCCCACCAACCGCCATACGGCATCGATTTCGCCCCGTAGCGAATCATCTTGCCGCCTGCGAGTAGCTTCGCGACAAACGGATGCCGCTTGAACTCCTGCAGCACGCGCTGCGGATCAAGCCGCGGATCGGCGTAATCGAGCCCGGTTACGTACCCGAGCGAGACGACATTATCTTTCGAGCTGCTACCCGGCGAGCCGTAAATCCATGCCCCGCCATATTCATGGGAAGTCAGCGGCCAGCCCATGGTGTAAATCACTTCGCCCGCCGCGATGCGTCCCGCTGGAACTTCCCAGAGTTCTTTCACTCCTACGCCGTAAGTTTGCGGGTTGGCGTTCTTGGCAAGATCGAATTTCTGAATGAGCTGTTTGGTCAGCGATCCGCGCGGCCCTTCAGCGAGAACGACGACTTTCGCGTTCAGATCGTAGCCCGGCTCGAAGTTAGATTTCTGGTGGCCTTCTTTGTCGACACCCTTGTCGTCGGTGCGGACGCCGGTCACGCGGTCCCCGTCGAAAAGCAATTCCGATCCGGCGAACCCCGTGAAAACCGTGATCCCGGTCGCTTCTACCTTCCCGCCCAGCCACTTCACAAATCGATTCAGCGAGATGACGTAGTTCCCGTGGTCGCGCAGAAACGGCGGCGTAATCGGAAACTTAAACTTGCCCTTCTCGGTAAGGAAGTAAACCGCCTCCTTCGTGACTTTCGCATCAAGCGGCGCCTCTTTTTCGAAATCGGGAAGCAACTCGCGAATCGACCGCGGATCGAGTAGCGCGCCCGACAGACAGTGCTGCCCAATCTCGCGTGCCTTCTCGAGCACGTAAATATTTTCTTTGCTGAGGGGCGCGTCAGGATGAGCGGCATTGTGCGCGTCAATCAACTGCGCCAGCCGCAGCGCACAAGCCATCCCCGCCGGCCCGCCGCCGACAATAACCACGTCGGCCGGCATCTGCGGCCGCTCCACGCCTTCGATCGGTTGCCGGAAAGTCAGCATTTCGCACTCAGTCCAAACGACTTCTTTGCCGCGGATCAACACGGATGGACGCTGATTTGCGAAACAAAATCCAATCTGTCGGTCTTATCCGTGTTCATCCGCGTGAATCAGTGGCAAAGAAGTTCAGCTTCCCGCCTTCGCCTTCTTCACTTCCTCAATCAGCGGCGGGACGATGTCGAACAGATTTCCCACGATCGCGTAGTCGGCGATTTCGAAAATCGGGGCCTCTGAATCTTTATTCACCGCGATGATCGTGCGCGAGCCCTTCATCCCGACAATGTGCTGAATCGCGCCGCTGATGCCGAGCGCCAGATACAGCTTGGGCGCGACCGTTTGTCCCGACGACCCGATCTGACGATCCATCGGCAGCCATCCCGAATCGCAGATCGGACGCGATGCCGCCAGGTCTCCGCCCAACGCGTCGGCGAGTTGTTTCGCGATCTCGATATTCTTCTGCTCTTTAATTCCGCGACCCACCGCAACAATGATTTCGGCCTGGGTAAGGTCGACGGCCTGTTTGGCTTCCTTGAAAACTTCCTGCGGCTTGTTCCGGATGACGCCGTCGGCGATTTCTACATTCACAGTCTCGACCGGAGCCGCGGTCGCGCCAGCCTCAGCTTTATCCCCGCGGAACGCGCCGTTCTGAAACGTCGCAAACCACGGAGCGTCGCTGGTAAAGCTGACATCGGCCGCCAGCTTGCCCTGAAACATCTGCCGCGTGAAAACCAGCTTGCCGCCTTCATGCTTAAAACCAATGCAGTCGCTGATAACCGTGCGTCCCATGGCGGTCGCCAGCTTGGGTACGAAGTCGCGCACCTGGTAGGTATGCGGCATCAGCACCAGTTTCGGCGGCTTGGCCGCGAGGAATTGTTTCAGTGCCGCGGCGAATGCATCGGGCGTGTAGGGTTCGAGCTTCGGCGACTCGACGGCATACACTTTCGCAACTTTCTTCGCCGCAATTTCGGCCGCGAAAGCAGCCGCATTGCCGCCCACAACCGCCGCTTCCAGAGTCCAGCCAGTGGCCGCTGCAATCGCCTGCCCAGCCGTGATGGTTTCCCACGAGACGCGATTCAGTTTGCCTTCGCGCTGTTCGACAACGACGAGAATGGTGTCAGACATTGATTCCTCGATACTCAACTCTCTGGTCCTCTTGCAACGAAATCCCCGCTCAGGTCTTGATGGCCGCGAAACGGAGGCGCATATAATCCGCAGTCCAACGCCCCTGAGAATCGCACAGAACGGGTTTGAGCCGGGCCGTCACTTCGTCGAGAAAACTGTCCCGCTCATTCGCCGGCAGCGCGGCGCACAACGGATTCGCGAATGTTTCCAGCCAGCCACGCATTCCCGTGGGCAGCGGTGTGGGACGCGGAATCAGTTGCACACTCTGGGGCACAAACCCGGCCCGGCGCAGGCGGATTTCGTATTCGTCGACCGTCGGAAAGTACCACGGAATCAAGGAAGCGGCATCGCTGAGGCCCCGGCGCTCAAGCGCCGCCAACAACGCGACGGTAATTGCGCCGACGCAGGCGTGGCCGCCCAACTCACCCACGAATCTTCCTCCAGCCACCAGGGCGCGAAATGCGCCCGTCAGCGGCGCGTCCGGATCGTCCTTAACCCAGTGCAGCACGGCATTGGAAAACACGGCGTCGAATTCGTTCTCAAAAGTGAGCGCCCTCGCGTCCATCACCCTCGCATCCAGACCGCGCTGTCGTGCGGCGGCGATCATGTCCGCAGAACTGTCGACGCCCACAACGTGGGCACCGAGCGCGACTAGCTTTTCCGTGAGAACTCCATCTCCGCAACCCAGATCGAGGATGCGTTCGCCCGCCTGCGGCTGCAGCAAATCCAGCACAGGCTGCCCGAGCGCGGGCACAAAATGAGCGTGAGCCGCATAGCCAGCCGCACTCCAATTCTGGGAAAACGATGCTTGGGAGGAAATGGTCACGCCGCTAAATCCTTGATTTCAGAATCATCTGTTCTTCACCGATCACGGCTTAGCCAAACACCTGGCCCCACCGGCATCTACAGCACGCGCAGTTCGTTGCGCAGCTTGTCCACCAACTTCTTCGCAATCTCTCCCGCCGATCCTTCGATGTGTTCCGTCTTCTTCGTCTTCTGCGGAACGTAGAGCCGCTCAATTTTCTGCAGATTCTCGCCGATCGCCGACTGCACCTCCGCCAGCGCCACTTTTCGCAGCGGCTTGTTCTTGGCCTGCTTAATGCCGATCAGCGTGGCGTAGCGCAGCTTGTTGATGCCCGACTGAATGGTCAGCACCGCGGGCGTCGGCATGTCGACAAACTGAAAATATCCCGCCTCGAGTTCGCGCTTCACGCGAATGCCGCCTTCGGTCTTTTCGATCTGCATGATGATGGTCGCGTGCGGCAGCCCCAGCAACTCGGCCAGGATCACGCCGGTTTGGGCGTAGCCGTAGTCGTCGGATTGCAGGCCGGTAAAGATCAGGTCAAATTGTTCGTCTTTGATGGCCGCGGCGAACGCCTTGGCCGTGTTGAGCGCATCGAGGCTGACAAACTTTTCGTCTTCGAGATGAATCGCGCGATCCGCGCCCTTGGCCAGCGCCTCGCGCAGCACCTGCTGGGCGCGGGCCGGGCCGCTCGTAATCACTACGACTTCACCCTTGTGCTTCTCGCGCTGCCGCAGCGCTTCTTCCAAGGCGTAGGCGTCGGGCTCGTTCACTTCGTAGGAAACATCCTCGCGGATCCACGCACCCGTTTCGTTCAGCTTGAGCGGTGCATCTTTCTGCGGCACCTGCTTCATGCAGACCAGGATTTTCAAGAGTAGGACTCCTCCGCCACGGCCCTAGGCAAGCCACAGCAAAACCAGTCAGTATAAATGAATCCGTGAGCGGATGCGTTAAGAAGTACGCGGGATAACACAGCTTGAAATTGCAGTCCGAGGGTGCAGTTCCGCCGGGGAAGGGGATCTATTTGTTCGGCTGGACCAGGATCCAAACGATATTTTCGGCATGATTATAAAACAGCGTGACCGTCACATCCCGCGGATTGGGCTTGAAGGCAAAGTGGTAGCGAAATGTACATTGCAGTTTCCCGGCAGCGATTCCCTCTTGGAATCGTCCACGGAATTCCTGCAGGTCCGTGCACGGCGCGATCTGCGTAAAGAAATTCTTTCCCACCACATTCTTCTTGCTCAAACCAGAAAGCCCCGCTTCGAAAGCGTTATAGCGAAGCACCACGCCCTCCGCGTCAACCTGGATGACTCCGTAAGGAAGAGAGTCCAATTCCTTCTCGCTCAGCGAGTTAACCGCTCGCTGAATGAATGAGGTGACTTCGGCAACGGCAGACGACATGGCGATCTCCTCACTACAGGACAAACGATCAGAGAACATCCAATCTTCCGGCGGCAGGCACCGCAGGGCAAGGGAAACCTCGAAGAAAGCCAGGATTTCTCGCGGGCTGCTTCCCGTTTTGAGAACGGGCGCGCAATGGAACTAGAGGGAAAGAAACGGACGCACAGATATCCGCGCTACTCTGTGATCACCGTCGACTGGCCGGTAAGTTCGAACCGTTTTCGGCAGCGGATATTCTTGCAGGCCATCATGTCGTCCTTGCGCACCATGTAGGAGCGGAACTTGGCGAAGCGGGCGCGGTCGCGCTCGTCGGCGCGGCCTGACAACTGGCGTTTCTTCGTCCGCACGACCCAGGTGATTTCATATTCCGCGGCCTGCTGACAGTGGGGACAATTCAGAGAAGCCACTTTCTTTTCTTGCTTCTCGTCAAAAAAATCGCGCTCTTCCATAGGTCTCGAGCCGGGGCCACGTGGTTTGAATCGCAACCAAATCTCCCGGCCAACTATGGATTATTGCACATTTCTCGGTGTACCTGACTCGCATTCAGGCCGGTGCGATAAACTGAAAGACTAATTCTTATGCCAGGAAAGAAAAAAGTGAAGCGCTTCCGCGCCGTGACCGCGGTCAAGGAATTAGCCCGCGAGCGCGTCGGCGCACCTCCCGCCGGACAGATCGTGGTCGAGAAAAAGAAGAAACCGGAGAAGCACAAACCTACGCTGGAAAAGCTGATGGAGTCCGAATAATCTTCGAGAAATCGGAGTCTTAGTTGAACGTCGCCGTCACCGTTACGTCATTGGTGAGATCTTCGAGCGTACACGCTGTTCCAGCAGTAATGGAGCAGCCGGCCCACCCGCCGAAGGTTCCGTTCGGCACGGCCGTCAGGGTCACACTTGATCCTGTTGGAAAGCTTCCCGTGCAAGACGTTCCCGGGGTTGCGAAGCAGCCGAGGCCCGGCGGCGAACTTGATATCGTGCCGCTTCCCGTGCCGCCAAAATCAACCGTGACCGTCGGTCCGGTACCACTGAAGCAGACCACGTTGGCCGTCATGTAACCGGTCACAACCGCTCCCGAAGAAGACAGGCCTCCGGAACTGGTGTTCGTATTTACCGTTGCCGAAACCAGCGTTGCCCCGCACTCTTCGCCGGTCGCCGTCAGCACGCCAGTAGAATTAACCGTGAACATCTGGATCGTGTTCGAGGCCCAGGTCACTTCGTTGGTGATGTCCTTGGTCACCGGCGGATGAATGTAGGTTCCGAGCGCCCGCAACTGCACCTGGAATCCGGCATCCTCGAGCACGGGAATATTGCTGGCGCCGACCGTCTCCACCGCCGGCTGGATTGTAATCGACACCAACTGCTGACCGTGAGCGCAACTGTTCAGACCGAGCAACATACTTGCCGCGGCGACAAGGACCACCATGCTCAACCACTTCCCGTTCATCAGCGCTCCTGAATTTGCCGACTCTCGAATTTGCCGACTCCCGGCCTGCTCAAAACCACGACAACGCGCAAACCGGCGGGTTTGGGGCCAATTTAGTCAATGCTGTGGCAAAAAGCAATAGCGGCGAGCGCTTCTGTTGCTCACTCCCGCACCGCCTCCGCCACCACTTTCACGAAATCTTTCACGTCGTCTTCCGTGGTATCGAATGAGCACATCCAGCGCACGATGTTCTCTTCTTCAATCCACATATAAAAGAAATAGCGATCCTTGATTTTCTGGATGGCGTGCCGCGGAATCTGGGCAAACACGCCGTTGGCTTCGACCTTCCACACTACCTTAATCTGCGGAATCCTTCGCAACTCCGCCTCCAGCAGCCGCGCCATGTGGTTGGCATGCTCAGCACTGCGCCGCCACAGGTCGTTAGTCAGCAGCGCCTCGAACTGCGCCGCGATAAACCGCATCTTCGACGCCAGCTGCATTCCCTGCTTGCGCAGGTAGAGAAAGTCGGCGCTGAGCTTGGGCTTCTGCGATCCCCGAAAAACACGACCGCTTCCCCGCCCATGATTCCATTTTTCGTGCCGCCGAACGAGAGCACGTCCACGCCAAGGTCGCATGTAGCCTGGCGCAGCGTCTGGCCCAGACTAGCCGCGGCGTTGGCAATGCGCGCACCGTCCATATGCAGAAACATTTCGTGTTCGTGGCAAACTCGCGCCAGCGCCTGAATCTCTTCCGGCCGGTAAACCGTCCCCATCTCGGTCGACTGCGTGATCGAGATAACCCGCGGCTGCACGTGATGCTGGTCGCCAATTCCGTGATACGCGTGCCGCACCGGCGTCGACCGTGATCTTGCCATCCTGATGCGGCAGCGGAATCAGCTTGCATCCCGTATGCTTTTCCGGCGCGCCGCATTCATCGGTATAAATGTGGGCGTACTCGCTGCACAGCACCGCGTGATACGGCCGGTTCAGCGCCTGCAAGCCGAGCACGTTGGCGCCCGTCCCGTTGAAAGTGAAAAAAACGTCGATCCCCGGCCCGAAGTGCTCTTCAAATTTCGCGAGCGCCGACCGCGTATAAGCATCGTCGCCATACGCCACCACGTGCCCCTGGTTGGCCCGCGCGATCGCTTCAGATCACCTCCGGATGCACCCCGGCATTATTGTCGCTGGCAAAACTGCGTGTCGGCTTATTCGAGACCTTGCGGCATAAGAAATACAATGTAGCAGAGTGCGTGCACGAATTGGCGCACCGCCCCCGGACGAATGCGTCCGGGGATACACTGCGGGTGCCCATTTCTCGCGTCCTTGGCGAGAAAGCCGTCCCTGACGAAGTCGAAGGGTGGGGATTTCGAATTCTCCGAATTGGCGCACCACCCAACCCACGAATTACAATTCCATTCCTGATTCTGGAAGGAGTGCCCGTGAGCCTGAAGTCCCTGCGCCGTTACCTGATCCTCATCCTCCTCGCCGCCCTCGCCGCGGCTCAAACCCCCGAGCAGAAAACCGCGCACTATCTCGACTTCGATCCGCAAGCAACCCTCCCTGCTGCTCGCTTTTCTGCGCGACATGCCCAAGGGCGGAGACCTGCACAACCACATCGACGGCGCCATCTACGCCGAAGACATCATCGACTGGGCCGCGTCCGACAATTTCTGCGTCGACCGCACCACTTCCCGCCTGCTCGCCCCGCCCTGCGATTCCTGCGAGCATTACACGGCCAAGCCCGCCATCCGCTGCGCTTACGACGACCACATCCTCTACAACCAGATCATCGATGCTTGGTCGATGCGCAACTGGCGCCCCGGTGACGAATCCGGCCACGACCACTTCTTCGCCACTTTCGACAAGTTCGAACTCACCGTCGACAATCACACCGCCGAAGCCATCTCAACCGTCATCAACCGCGCCGCCAAAGAGCACGTGCAGTACATCGAGTTCATGCACACCGCCGATGGATACGCCGCCGCCAAACTCGGCACGCACTTCGGGTGGGACACGAGCAATGACTTCTCCAAAATGCGCGACAAACTCCTGGCCGGGGGCCTCAAAGAAATCACCACCGCCACCAGCCAGACTCTCGCCGAAGCCGAAGCCCGCGCCCGCACCGAACTCAAATGCGGCACCCCCGACGCCGAACCGGGGTGCAGCGTGACCGTCCGCTATCTTTATCAGGTGCTGCGCGGCCTGCCCCGCGAAGCCGTATTCGCCGAAATCCTGCTGGGCTTCGAACTCGCCTCCTCCGATCCGCGCTTCGTGGGATTGAATCTGGTCATGCCTGAAGACTGGTACGTCCCCATTCACGATTTCAACCTGCACATGGCCATGCTCGATTACCTGCATGGCGTCTATCCCAAGGTGCACATCAGCCTGCACGCCGGTGAACTTGCCCTGGGACTCGTCAAGCCCGAGGATCTGTCATTCCACATTCGCGCTTCAATCGTGCGCGGACACGCCGAGCGCATCGGCCATGGCGTCTCCGTCATGCAGGAAAACGATCCCATCGGCCTGCTCAAGGAAATGGCCGAGCGCAACGTGCTGGTCGAAATCAATCTCACCTCGAACGACCAGATTCTCGACGTCAGCGGCGACGACCATCCCTTGCCGGCGTATATGAAATATGGCGTTCCCGGTCGCGATCTCGACCGACGACGAAGGCGTCGCCCGCTCCAACATGACGCACGAATACCTGCGCGCCGTCGAAGGCTATCGACCTGTCTTACACAGAATTAAAGCGCATGACGCGCCAGAGCCTCGAGCACAGCTTCCTGCCGGGAGAGAGTTTGTGGGTAGAAACGAAAATCATTTTCCGTCCGGTAGCCGCGTGCGTCTCCGACGTGGCCGGCACCGAAAAGCCGTCGGACGGCTGCGCAAAGTTCCTCGCCGCCAACGATCGCGCCCGCGAACAATGGAAGCTGGAGAGTGAATTCGCGAAGTTCGAAAAGAAATTCTGAGTTTTGATAACTATGAACAAAGAACTTGAGGACCGAATCAGGCGAGAGGTGCTGGACGAAGCACGTGAGGACGAGGAACTGGAAGCACGCGTCGAAGAGAGCCTTCGGAAGTGGAGGCTCGCGGCAATCCTGATCGGGGTCGGGCTGGCGGCAGGCATGGTGGCCGTCACACCCTTTATAGCCGGCCACCCTCTTCATAGCCGATGGGATTCTATCGGGAAGAAGATTCTGCTGGTGACGATGGGCTTATTCCTAGCATTTGTCTATGTTGCCGGGACCTACCTCACATTCTGGAAATACCTTAGGGATATGAAAAAGATTCACAGAAAATTCGCTCCCCCTCTCAGCAAGTACCGAACGGGCAGCCGGACATCGAGAATCAAGGTTCGAGAAAGCATCGACCCTAAACAACAAAGCCGGTGACCTTGCACGCATGCCGCGCAAACGAACCCTAATCCCGTCTCCGCTGGCCTGGTCGCCGACCGCCGCACCAGTCGCGCCCCCGCCGCTGCCCGTGCTGGCCGAGCGCGGAGGCACGCAACTCCGCACTCCGCTCCCCATCGCCATCATCGACACCCGCGAGCAGAATCCGCTGTCGTTCCGGCGCTTCAGAAAATGGTTTGCCGACATCGAGGAGCGCGCCCTCCCGCTCGGCGATTACTCCATTCGCGGCATGGAGAACTCCTGCGTCGTCGAACGCAAAGATCTGGCCGACCTGATTCAGTCGTTCACTACCAATCGCCAGGTTTTCGTCAACCGCCTGCGCCGCATGAGCCAACGCCCCCACAGCCTGCTCGTGGTTACCGCGTCGCTGACCGAAATCAAATCCGAATATCCCTACCGCGCCGCCCATCCCAACCGCATCACGCAATCGCTCATCGCGGTGCTCGCAGGATTGCGCGTGCCCTTCATCTGCACTGAAACGCACCAACTCGGCGAAGAAATCGTCGCTTCATATCTCTACCAGACATTTCTGTATGATTGGCTGGACCGGAACGGCCACGGCCGCCACTTGGCCGACGGCGATTTGTAAACAAGACGCAATCATGCCCGACCAATTCACACTCGCCGACACCGCTGCAAAACTGTTTCTGAGCCGCACTGCGCTGCGCCCGCAGATCGCCCTCGTCCTCGGCTCCGGCCTGGGCGGGTTCGCCGATTCGCTCTCCGACGCGGTCTGCATCCCCTACGCCGATATCCCCGCCTTCCCGCGCTCGACCGCGATCGGCCACGCCGGACAGATGGTGATCGGGAAAGCTGGCAGCGTGCCCGTCGCCGCCATGCAAGGCCGAGTTCATCTCTATGAGGGATACTCTCCGCAGGAAGTCACCTTCCCCATCCGCGTCTTCGGACGCATGGGCGTCCGCGCCGTCATCCTCACCAACGCCGCCGGAGGCATCAATCGCAGCTACTCGCAAGGCGCGCTGGTTTTAATTCGCGATCACATCAACCTGCAGGGCGTGAATCCACTGGTTGGCCCCAACGACGACCGCTTCGGCGTCCGCTTCCCCGACATGACCCATACCTACACCCGCGAATATCACAAGATCGCGCGCGAAGAAACCGTCAAGCTTGGCATCCCGCAGCATGAAGGCGTCTACGCCGGACTGCTCGGCCCCAGCTACGAAACTCCCGCGGAGATTGAATATTTGCGCCGCATCGGCGCCGACCTGGTCGGCATGTCGACGGTGGCTGAAGTGATTGCCGCGCGCCACATGGGAATCAAAGTGCTCGCAATTTCCTGCGTCACCAACATGGCCGCAGGCATCCTCGACCAACCGCTCTCCCACGCCGAAGTCATGGAAACTGGCGAGCGCGTCAAAACTACATTCGAGGCATTACTACGCGCCGTCCTGCCGCGCATAGAACAGGAAATCTAGACTGAGCGGGTGCCCCACCCTTCTCGAGCCTTTTGCGAGAGGGTGGGGACTTTGACGTGCGATCCCAATTCGCGAACCCTACAAACTCACTTCGCCCGCGGGACAAACAACTCCGCCGGCGGCTTCACTCCATAGGTCGCCGAAAAACTGTTCTGATTCACCGCCAGCGCCATATGTCCCCGCGAGTCGATGTAGAGCAAAGGCTGCCCCACCGGCACATCACTGAACGTCTTCACAAACTTCATCTTCATCTCTTTGCCCCCCACCGTCACGGGAACCTCCTGCCCGCGCTGGTAACCCAGCTTCAGAAAATCCTCCGCATCGACATTGGTAACCAGGTTCCCGAACGGCCCGTCAGTCGCAATGACCGTAGCGCTCAGCCCGTGCTCGTCGAGCTTCGCAGCTTTCAGTTCGAGTCGCACCAGATCCTTCACCGCCATCTCCGGACCAACTTTGGTCCAGTCGTCCCCCCGCGCCATGTGCGCGCCCACGGGCGAAAAAATGTCGCGCCCATGAAACGTCGACGACAATTTGGTCCCGATCATCCAGTCTGGATTGGTAATCTCGCGCACCGCCTCGATTCCGTCGCGCTGCTCCACCAGCGTCAGCAGCCCGTTATCCGGCAGCACAAAATATTGGCCGCGCTTCGAGCGCGCCACAATCGCCTTCCGCGTGCTTCCCACCGTCGGATCAATCACCACTACAAACACTGTGCCCGCCGGAAAATAGGGCGTCGCGCCATACAGGAATCGCGCTCCGTCAAGAATCGAAAAGGGCGTCACCTGGTGCGTCAGATCGACAATGCGCACGTCGGGCATGATCGAATACATCACGCCGCGGCACAGCGCCACCGAATCGTCCACCACCCCGAAATCCGTCATAAACACAATCGTCGGCGGATATTTTTGCGCCGTATCGCCGGGTGCCCCACTCCCGCCCTGAGCGGAGTTGAAGGGTCTCGCGTCCTTTGCGAGAAGTGGGGATTTTGCCCACGCCACCGTCCCAACCGCCAGCGAGACCAGCACCAGTATGCAAACTACAAACGCCCTGAAGTCGCGTCGCAATGTCATTCCCCTCTCTCGAAAAAAATCCCACTCCAAATTTTGCAGGCCGCAATTCTAAACCAAGTGCAGCGGCAAATGGCGAGCGCCCGTCCCGCCCAGAAGTCTATAATGCTGCTGCAATCTAATTTCTGGAGGCTCCCTATGTCCGAAGTCATCCCCGAGAAGTACCGCGATCTGTTCCAGAAGCGGGCCTTTGCCAGCCTGGGGACGTTAATGCCCGATGGCCGCCCGCAAGTCACGCCCGTGTGGGTTGATTTTGACGGCGAGCACGTCATCTTCAACTCGGCCAAAGGACGCCAGAAGGACCGCAACGTCCGCCGCGATCCCCGCGTCTCGCTGGCCATCATCGATCCCGAGAATCCCTACCGCTATGTCGAGATCCGCGGCCGCGTGGTCGAGATCACCGAAGACGGCGCCGCCGACCACATCAACAAAATGGCCAAGAAATATCTCGGCGTCGACAAGTATCCCTACGCCCAGCCCGGCGAAATCCGCGTGCTCTACAAAATCAAACCCGAGCACACCACCGTAATGGGCTAGCCGCGTCGCACCAATCGTTGAGACGGAGGTGGCTACGTCTCTTGCCGGCGGCGCCGCAAGCCAAGACGTTGCCAGCGACGTTTCTACGAAAACGCCTGGGCGCGTCGGCGGTGACGTGGAAGAGCGGCGCGTCGGCGCCGCGTTAGCGTTCGTAGATGAGACGGGCTTTAGCCCCGTGCGAGGAATCCATCTCCACCTTCAACCTCTGCTTCCTCGGCTTCGGCAACGTCAACCGGACCCTCGTCCGTCTCCTCGAAGACCGCGCCCCGGAACCCCGCGAGCGCTACGGCATCTCCTACCGCATCACCGGAATCGCGTCGCGCCGCCTGGGCTGGATCGCCGATCCAAAGGGAGTCGATCCGAACAAATGTGGCGCGGGCACTCTTGCCCGCGAAATGCCAGCGGCGGATTCGTCCGTGCGCGCCAGCCAAGACCAACCGGGTGACGTCCGCACCTGGCTCGCCGCCGCCCGCGCTGACGTCCTCTTCGAAGCCACATCCTTGAACGTGAAAGATGGCCAGCCCGCCGTCGACCACATCCGCGCCGCCCTCGACCACGGAGCCCACGCCATCACCGCCAACAAAGGCCCCATCGTTCACGCCTACCGCAAACTGCGCGATCTGGCCGCGGCCCGCGGCAAGAAATTCCTCTTCGAATCCACGGTAATGGACGGCGTCCCGATTTTTTCTTTATTCGATCAACTGCCCGCGATTCACCTGCGAGGTTTCCACGGAATTCTCAACTCGACCACGAACGTAATTCTCGGCGAAATGGAGCAAGGCCTCACCCTCGACGAAGCCCTGAAAAAGGCGCAAGCCCTCGGCATCGCGGAAACCGACGCCACGCACGACATCGACGGCTGGGACGCCGCGGTCAAGACCGCTGCCCTGATCACGGTTTTAATGGACGTGCCAATTCGCCTGGAAGAAATTCACCGCGAAGGCATCCGCGACCTCACCCCGCAAGCCCTGCGCAACGCCCGCCGCGACGGCTGGCCCTTCAAGCTGGTCTGCCGCGCAAAGCGCATGGGCGATAGCGTCAAGGCCAGCGTCGCACCCGAGAAAGTGCTGGCCACCTCGCCCGTGGCGAAGATCACCGGCACATCGTCCTACATAAATTTCGAAACCGATATCTTCCCCGGCCTGGCGATCACCGAAGAAAATCCCGGCTTGTACGCGACGGCCTATGGCATGCTCGCGGATTTCGTGAGAGCAACGACTGCGCGCTGATACAGAGGCATGAAGCCCCGTGGAAGAGCGGCCCTGAAGGGCCGCTCTTCCACGGCGAAGCAATCGTCCGCGTCAAAAGATAGAATCGGGAAGGGCACGGCTTCAGCCGTGCCGTCAGCGCCGCAAATGATGCGGGCTTTAGCCCCTGAGGGCCTAATCAGAGCATGCCGCAAGGGCTCCGGCGTCCAGGCGAAGGTAGACACGCACGTTCCGCTGCGGTAGAAAGGGAGCCGCACATCAACTCGCCATGTGGGCAATAAAGTACTCTCGCATTCTGGTTCAATTGTTCTTGGTTGCGGCCTATCTGGCGGTTGCCATTTGGGCAGTGAGGGCAGAGCACCGCTGGATACCCCTCCTCGCACCTGCGGCTTACTTCGCGGCAAACATGCTGATTCTGCCGAGATTGCCACGGCCAAAGATGACGTCCCAAGAAATCCACTTCAGCATGCAAAAGGTTGCGTCCTCCTACCGTCGATTGGCCGTAATGAGCACATTTGGATTAACCTTGACGACCCTCATGCTCCTCTTAACGCGTTTTAGACTTCAGGGACTGCCGGGATGGGCCGTCGTGCTCACGCTCCTGTGGGCTTGGTTCTTACTCGGCTGTTATTTTTGGTGCGCGAGATGGTACAGGCGCAAAGCCGAAGAGACGCTCGTTGGCACGGACAAGGGACAGGGGAAAGAGCCCCTTCCGCCTCATCCCTGGCACCCGTCATCGTGATAAAAATGAAGCACCATGCCGACAACTGACCTTGGCGCCGTCCTCGACCTCGCCTACATCCGCGCCCAGTTCCCCTCGCTCGCGCAAACCGTTAACGGACATCCCGCCGTGTTCCTCGACGGCCCCGGCGGGACGCAAGTCCCGCAGCGCGTCATTGACGCCATCTCGAACTACCTGCGCCGCGACAACGCCAACACCGGCGGAGCCTACGCCACCAGCCGCCACACCGACGCCATGATCGCCGAAGCCCGTAGCGCCATGGCCGACTTCCTCGACTGCGCCGCCGACGAAGTCGCCTTCGGTCCGAACATGACTACGCTGACCTTCGCGATTTCACGGGCAATCGGCCGCGATCTGAAACCGGGAGACGAAATCGTAGTCACGCGCCTGGACCACGACGCCAACGTTTCCCCCTGGCTGACCATGGCAGAAGATAGAGGGATCACCGTCCGCTGGGCCGAGATCCACGACGCAGATTGCACCCTCGACATGGCCGACCTCGCGTCGAAAATAAACTCCCACACAAAGCTGGTCGCCGCCGGATACGCCTCAAACGCTGTGGGCACAATAAATCCGGTGAAAGAAATCGTCCGCCTCGCCCACGCCGCCGGAGCGCTCGCCTACATTGACGCCGTCCACTACAGCCCGCACGGCCTGATCGACGTGGTCGCGCTCGATTGTGATTTTCTAGTGTGCTCGACTTACAAATTTTTCGGTCCGCACATGGGCGTGCTCTTCGGCAAGCGCGAGCACCTGCGGCGCCTGCGTCCGTATAAAGTTCGCCCCAACACGAATGCAATTCCGAATTGCTGGGAGTGGGGCACGCTCAACCACGAATGCATCGCGGGAATCGCCGCCTGCGTGGAATACATCGCCGATCTGGGCCGTGGTTTAGCAAATGGGGTAACGAGTGGAGTAACGAATAACAGGGTGCCCCACCCTTCGGGTTTTTCGAAGGGTGGGAGCGATGCTGCCGGCACAAGTGGGTTCAATGAAGGTCGAGGAACCACGCGCCGTGCAGCGATCGAGGCCGCCTACGCGATCATCCACGACCACGAACGTGCGCTATTAGACAGAATGCTGAGCGGCCTGAAGAAAATTCCCGGCCTGAAGATTTACGGCATCACCGACCCCGCTCGCTTCGATGAACGCTGCGCGACTCTCGCGGTAAGAATCGAAAATCACACTCCGCTGGAACTCTCGACCAAACTCGGCGAGCGCGGCTTCTTCACCTGGGACGGCAATTACTACGCTATTAATCTTACCGAGCATCTCGACGTGGAGAAATCCGGCGGCTTCCTGCGCATCGGCCTGGTCCACTACAACACGGTTGACGAAGTCGACCGCCTCCTGGCCGCCCTGCACGAAATCGTTGGCGCCTAGCACTTCGCTCCCAGCATCGAAACCGAAATCGCCTTGTCATCTTGAGCGAAGCGAAGGACCTATGCAATCTGCCGGCAGCACTGATGCTGCTAACGAGTCCATAGGTCCTTCGCTTCGCTCAGGATGACAAGGCGGAAACCAGCATGCAGTTATGGCTTCGGCGCAGGGGCAGGCGCGGCCGCCGAAGTCCCAGGCGCCGGCGCCGCCGCTTCCGACACCACCAGCATCTCGTATTCCTTGCCGTTCACTTTGAACTTCGCCTTGTCTTTCTTGATGGTTAGTTCGACCGGAGCGTTCACCGGCAGCATCGCCTTGTGCGCTTCTTTTTCCTGGCGCACGTGGTACTCGGTCGTGTCGGTGCGAATCACATACTCCTGGCACATCAGTTCCACGGTTTGCTTCTTGCCCTTGGCCTGCGATCCGCATTGCACGGAATTTTCCGAAATCAGCGTACCCTGCATCACGCCGTCTTTGGCGGCCGCGGTCATCGTCATACCCAACGCCAAGGTTGCCCCTAACAAAACTGCATTCCTCATCGTCATCCTCCTCATACGCGCCTCCCGATGGATCACGTTTGCACCGCTGTTACGCAGAACAGCCCGGAACGCATCCCGGGCTGGAAAGGAACGAGCTTCGCATCGCAATGGGACGTCGCGCACCGCTTACGGCCAGCGCTTGGCCGTGTCTTCCCATCCGGCGGCGCGCACGGGCTGCGGCGCGGGAATCGAGGGTGGCGCCGGAACCGAAAGACGAGCGGTGGCCTGGGGTCCGTTCACCGCGGTCGCCAGGGCGGGCTTGCCCAGGTCCGACATACTTTCTTTTTCCTCGGAGAGCAGCGGAGCCACCAGTCGCAGGGCCTCCACTTCCTTCTCCAGGCGGGTCAATTCCATCTCTTTTTGCCGCAGTACCTCGTAAACATTCTTCATGACCATGGCACCTGCCGATTGGATCGAAGATTCGAAACCTTTCTTCGAACTCTAGCAGAGTTGCCTGTGTTGTCAAGGCTTTCAGCGCCGCGATAGTGCAAAACTTGATGGCACAAAGCGGGCGCTTGGCATCGGCGTTGCACGGCCCTTATTTCAGAACCCAGTTCGCAGAATGGTTACCCCGGCGCGGGTACGAAAGTAACCTCCGATCACTCCCCCGCTGGCGATACCATGATCTGACGCACCTGCTCAGGGGTTGCGGGTGGAGGTATTGAAATGCCGGCACGGCGAATTTTAGTTTTGCTCGCGGCTATCAACTTCGCGTGCGTGTGCGCCTTCCCGGCCAACGCCCAACAGGACGACTCGCCGTCGCTCGGAGATGTGGCGCGTCAGGCTCGTCTGCAGAAACAGCAGAAGGACACACAATCCAAAGACGCAGCTGCACCCGGAAAAGACGCGGTGAATCCAGCCGACCAAACCAAGCCCGACCAGAGCAAGCCCGCCTCCGGCGCGATCGCAGCCTCCAAGAATGTTCCCACCAAGCCTTCCCACGTCATCACCAACGAAGAGATCCCGTCGCACATCGGCTCGACCCTGACTTTGGCCAAAGATCCTCACCAGCCGGCCACACTGGACCCGCAGCCCAGTTCCGGCGATCAGGGCGACGCCGCGCAGTGGAAGTCCCAGATCCAGGCCCAGAAGGCTGAAATCGTCGCCTTGCAGAGCAACCTCGCCCGCCTGAATGACTCCATCCAATACGCCGGCGCAAACTGCGTCAGCAACTGCGTCCAGTGGAACGAGGAGCAGAAACGCAAGCAGGATCAGGTGGAATCGATGAAGGCCCAGCTGGAACAACTGCAGAAGCAACTCGAGGACCTGCAGGAGTCCGCTCGCAAGCATGGCTTCGGCAGTTCGGTCTACGATCCAGAATAACCGGGGCAGTCATTTACCAGCGAATATCTCCGGATTACAAAATTACTGAATTCCCCAATTACTCAATCTTTCACATTCCCTAAAACTGCCGTCCATGCGAAATTAGTTCATGGCCTTAGTGGTTCGTCCTTCGCCCATTCATTCCGTCGGGGTCTACACCTCGACGCCCATTCGCAAGGGAACCCGCGTAGTGGAGTACGACGGCGAACGCATCACGGCCGAGGAAGCCGACCGCCGTTACGATGGGGTCGAGCGCACGTACCTGTATGGGCTGGACGACGGCAAGACCGTGATCGACGGCCACGGCATGGGCGCCTATCTGAATCATTCCTGCGATCCCAACTGCGAAGTCGATGAGATCAAGGGCCGCGTCTGGATTTTCGCCATCCGCGACATCGCCGCCGGCGAAGAACTGCTCTGGGACTACAACCTGTACGACGACGATGACCCCGCACCCTGCCACTGCGGTTCCCGCAAGTGCCGCGGCACCATGTACTCCAGGGAGTGGATGGCTAAGATGCGCAGAAAAGAGGCTCGCAAGAAGAAACGTGAATCTGTGGCCGCACTGGGAAGCAAGGCCGAAGGAAAAAACCCGGGAAGCACGAACAAGTCCCAGCCGCGAAGCGGCGAAAGAATGCAGCCCACGGCGCAAGCCGTGGGTAGCTAGCGGGTATGAAGAAGCCCCGCGAAGGGGCGAAAGAAAAACTAAGACTCCGCCGGAACCCTGGCCACAACCGGCCTCTTCCCGTGTTCCCGCCATCCCTCAATAATTAAATACAGCACCGGAATAAAAAACAAATTCAGCACGGTCGACATGATCATGCCGCCGAACACGGTCGTGCCCACCGAATGCCGTCCATTCTCGCCCGCGCCCCTGGCCAGCACCAGCGGTACCACGCCCAGAATGAATGCCAGCGAGGTCATCAGAATCGGCCGCAGGCGAATCGCCGCCGCCTGTACCGCCGCTTCCACCAGCGGCATACCGCGCCCGCGCAACTGCTCGGAAAATTCCACGATCAGAATCGCATTCTTGCTCGACAGCCCGACCAGCATCACCAGCCCGACCTGGCAGAACACGTCATCCTGCAAACCGCGCAACGATTGCGCGCCCAGCGCTCCCAGCAGCGCCATCGGCACCGCCAGCAGCACAATGAAGGGTAGCACGAAGCTCTCATACTGCGCCGAGAGCGTGAGATACACCACCAGCGTGCCCAGCCCAAACAGAATCAGCGACGTGCCTCCGGCGGCTAACTCCTCCAGCGACAGTCCCGTCCAACTGTAGCTAAACCCCTGCGGCATCTTCGCGGCCAGCTGCTCCATCGCCGCAATCGCTTGCCCCGAGCTGTATCCCGGGGCGGGCGAGCCATCGATCTCCGCCGACCGGAACAGGTTGTAGTGGCTGATGACCTGCGGCGTCGTGGTCTGCGTAATGCTGATCAGGTTCTCCAGTGGCACCATCGCCCCGCTGTCGGAGCGCACGTAAAACTGCTTCATGTTTTCCGCCTGCGCCCGGAATTGCTTGTCGGCCTGCACGTACACCCGGTAGGAGCGGTTATTGAAATCGAAGTCATTTACATAGGAGGACCCCATGTATACGCCCAGCGTGTCCGTGATCTGCGACAGCGGCACATGCAGGCTTTTCGCCTTCTCGCGGTCGATGGTCACCAGATACTGCGGATCATTCGCCGTGAACGACGTGAACAACCGCGTCAGGTCCTTGCGCTGACTAGCCTGCTGCAGCAGACCCTGCGCCGCCGCTGCCAATTCCTCGAGCTTGTGCGCCGCCTGGTCCTGCACCACGAATTGAAATCCGCCGAACTGGCTCAGTCCCTGAATCGGCGGCGGGAGTGTGGGGAACACAATCGCACCCGAAACTCCGAACATCCGCGGACGAATGCGGTTCAAAATCGCCGACGCGGTGTGCTCTTCCCCCTTGCGCTGCGAATACGGTTTCAGCGGAACAAAAATCAGTCCCTGATTCGCGGCCGCGCCCGAAAAACTGAAGCCCGCGATCGAGAACGTTCCTTCCGCCTCCGGCACATCCGCCAACAAGCCCGCAACCTGCTTGCCAATCGCTTTCGTGTATTCCAGCGACGCCCCCGACGGCGCCTGGATCACGATGATGAAATATCCCTGGTCTTCGTCCGGCACGAACCCGGTCGGGACACGTGTGAATATGAAATAAGTGAGACCCAGGCCGGCGAAAAACAACATCGACATGGCTAGCTTGTAATCCAGCACGTGATGCAGCAGGGCACGGTAGCCGCGGGTCAGGGCGGTAACGCCATCGTCAAACTTCTGCAGCGGCCACCACTTTTTCCGGTGCCCGCCGCTCAGAAAAATCGCTGCCAGCACCGGAGCCAGCGTAAGCGCGTTGAACGCCGAAATCGCAATCGAAAACGCGATGGTCAGTGCAAACTGGCGAAACAGAATGCCCGTCGTCCCCGGAAAGAACGCCACCGGCACAAACACCGCGACCAACACCAGCGAGGTGGCGATGACGGCGCTGGTGATCTCGGCGGTGGCTGCTCCCGCCGCTTTGTAAGAGTCGTGTTCGCCCTCCGCCATGTGGCGCTCGATGTTTTCAATCACCACAATCGCGTCGTCGACCACCAGGCCGGTAGCCAGGGTGATCCCGAACAGCGTTAGCGTGTTAATGGAGAAGCCGAGCAACTTCACGAAGACGAAAGTACCGATCAGCGAAACCGGAGTGGCGATAAAGTGAATCATCGTCGTCCGCCAGTCACCCAGAAAAATAAAGATCACCAGGATGACCAGGAAGATCGCTGAACCGATCGTGAAAGCCACGTCGCGAATCGATTCCCCAACCGCGTCGGTGGTGTCGAAGGCAATTTTGTAGTGCATCCCCGGAGGAAAGCTCTTCGACAGCCGTTCCAGTTCCGCAATTGCCCTCCGGTCCACATCGAGCGCGTTCGCCGTCGAGAGTTGCGTCACCCCGATGCCCACTGCGTCCTGCCCGTTGAATTGCAAATCGTTGCCGTAGTTTTCCGCGCCCAGTTCCGCGTGGCCCACATCTTTCAACCGCACCAGCGTGCCGTCGGCGTTCGTTTTCAGAATAATGTTGTCGAACTGTGCCGGCTCGCTCAACCGCCCCACCGCCCGCACGCTGATCTGATAATTCTGGTCCGCGACCGAAGGCGGCTGGCCCACCTGCCCGGCAGCAACTTCCACGTTCTGCTCCGCCAGCGCGCTCACCACGTCGGTCGCGGTCAGCCCGCGTCCCGCCATCCGCCCCGGATCCAGCCACAGCCGCATCGAGTACTTGCGTTCGCCGAAGATGATCACGTCCGCCACTCCCGGTATACGCTTCAGAGAGTCGCGCACATACACGTCGAGATAGTTGCTTAGGAACAGCGTGGAATAGTTGTGCTCCTTGTCCGAGAAGACGGCCCCGCCAAACACAAAGTTTTGCGAAGTCTTCGCCGTGGTGATGCCCACGGCTTTTACCGAGCTAGGAAGCCGTCCAGAGGCCGTATTCACCCGGTTCTGAATGTCGACGGTCGCCAGATCCGGATCACGGTTCAGATCAAACGTCGCGGTCACGATGCTGGTTCCATCGTTGCCGCTGGTGGAAGTGATGTACTTCATCCCTTCCGCTCCGTTGACCTGCTGCTCGATAGGAATCGTCACCGCGCTTTCCACCGTCTGCGCGCTGGCCCCAATGTAGACGCTGGTCACGGCCACCTGCGGCGGCGCCAGATTCGGAAACTGCGAGATCGGCAGCGTCGGTATCACCGCCGTGCCGGCCAGAAGAATCAGCAGGGCGCACACCGTGGCAAACACCGGGCGTTGAATGAAGAAATTAACCAGCATGAGAACCAGGCCCCTCAGCCGCTAGCATTGAGCATTGAGCATTGAGCATTCAGCACTTAGCACTTAGCACTTAGCCATTTAAAATCTGGCAAGCTACCAGCGCTACACTCAATCGGGCTAAGTGCTCAATGCCAAGTGCTGATTGCTTTTTTCTGAAACGTTGAGAAGCGGAAGCCGGCGAATCCCGCTAGCTCAGCGGAATCACCGGCGCTCCGTCCAGCAGAAACTGCGTTCCAGAGATGATGACCTTATCCCCGGGCTTGATGCCGTCCTGCACTTCGTAGTCGTTGCCCACGGTCTGCCCGATGGTCAGCGGTTTTTGCCGAGCTACAAAAGATCCGCCATTCTGCGACTCGGCCACGAACGCAAAATACTGCCCCGCCAGCCGCGATACCGCGAGGATGGGAACTTCCGGGTTCTGATGCGTGCCCCACACCACCCGCGCCCGAATAAACTGTGATTGCCGCAGCGCGTCGTTGCCATTGGCGATGCGCGCCTTCACCAGCACCGTCTGCGTGGTCGTATCCACCTGCGGAGAAATGAAACTGACCCGCGAATCCGCCAGCACCTTGCCGTCGCCGTTGACTACCTGCACCGGCAAACCCATCTTCAGCTGCGCCGAGTGCTCAAGCGGCACGTACACGTAGGCTTCCAGGCTGCCGGGCTGATCGACCGTGGTCAACTGCGTCGAAGTCGTCACCCGGTCTCCCACGCGCACTGGAATATCCCCCACAATCCCGCCCCGCGGAGCGACCACCCGGTAGTAATGAAGTTGCACTTCCTGCTCGCGCAAATTGGCGTCAAGCGCTTCCATCTGCGCCTGGGCCGCGTCCAGATTCGACTTCGCCTGGTCCATATCCTGCTTGCTGACCACCCCTGCGGCAGAAAGTCCCTGCGTGCGCTCGTACTGCTGCTTGGCCCAGATCAGGTTCGCCTGTTGCGCCGCCCGAGCGCTCTCCTGGCTCTTTACCGTGGCCTGCTGTTTCAGCGGATCGATCTCCATCAAAGCCGCTCCGGCTTCCACCCGATCGCCCGAGTGCACAAAAATCTGCGTTATCTGCCCTTCGACTTGCGGCATGATCACGGCCGAATCCCGCGATTTTAGCGTGGCCACATACTCACTCGCGTCGTTGACCGGCACCGCCTTGGCTTCCAGCACTTTGACAGGCATGCCCATCGGACCGCTCGCCTTAGGCGTCTGCGCCGCGTTGCTGGTACAACCCACTGTGATCACGCTGGCCGCCAAACCCGCAGCCAGCAAGCCCTTTACCGTCAATTCTTGAAAATTCTTTGCCATATGCCAAAAACCGTTTCGCCTGCTTTTGTGTGTTGAATCTAACCCTTGGATTAGACGTACACCCCAGCCCCACGTTTACCGTTGATCTAACAGATTCCTCAACTCCCGCCGGAGACGCAAAATAATATGCTCATCTGTGGAGGTTTCCTCCCTGTCCCCGGTGTCCTCCGTGGTTAAGATTCTCCTTAGGAGTCAGCCCCCTTCCCGGCTTTAACGTCAGGAAGGCCACGCTACAATCGAATTTCGCCGATCTCATTACAGCAGGATTCTACGCCAACCGAATCGATCGTGTCGCACCACCAAAACACCGCGGTGCCCCATTTCTCGCGCGGTCTTTGCGCGAGAAGGCCTGCCCCGAGCGCAGTCGAAGGGTGGGGATTTCCTTCTGCGCTTTCGGTGAATGCTGTTCCGTCCTCCGAATCTACCACGCCCGCCCCCGCATCCTTTATCCTAGATATTCGTACTCTGACGAATTCGAAATCATGACTCCAACATCCAAAACGTCCAATGGCGGCTCGCGCGCCGCCGTAATCGAAACCGCCGCCAACCCCGAGCGCGAGCGCGTCTTCAGCGCCTATCGCCAGTGGGGATATCTCGAGGGCGACCTCGATCCCCTCGGCTTTCTCCGTCCCCGCGAAACGCCCGAGCTCGAGCACGCAGGCGAATACGCCCGCGAAGCCCGCGCCATCTATTCTTCGACCATCGGCGTCGAAATCAATCACATCTATGCCCCCGAGCGCCGCCAGTGGATTTACGACCGCATGGAATCTGGCGCCTACGAGGTTACCGAAGAAGATCAAGCTCGCATCCTCGACCTGCTCATCCGCGCCGACATCTTCGAGCAGGTCATGCAGCAGCGTTACCTCGGCAGCAAACGCTTCTCGCTTGAGGGCGTCACCGCGCTCATCCCGCTGGTCGACGAGGTTCTCGACACCGGCTCTCGTCTCGGCGCTATCGAACTCGTCATGGGCATGAGCCATCGGGGACGCCTCAACGTGATCGCCCACGTCGCCCAGCGCCCCGCCCAGGAGATCTTCGCGGGATTTGAAGACGTCGACCCGCGCAGCGTGCTGGGCTCCGGCGACGTGAAATATCACATGGGCGCGACCGGAGAATACAAAACTCACAGCGGCGGCAAAGTTCACATCCACCTGGTCTCGAACCCCAGCCACCTCGAAGCCGTCGATCCCGTCACCGTCGGCCGTACCCGCGCCAAGCAGGACCGCGCTGGCGAAGGCGGTCGCGAAAAATATCTTCCACTTCTCGTTCACGGCGACGCCGCCTTCGCCGGACAAGGCATCCTCGCCGAAACCATGAACTACGCCGACCTTCCCGGCTACACCGTCGGCGGCACGATTCACGTCGTGGTCAACAATCTTTTAGGATTTACTACCAGCTATACCGAAGAACACTCCACCCGCTTCGCCGCCTGCATCGCCCGCCGCCAGTCGATTCCAATCTTCCACGTCAACGGTGAAGACGTTGACGCCGTGGTCCGCGTCGCCCGCATGGCCACCGAGTATCGCTACAAGTTCGGCACCGACGTGGTGATCGATCTGATCGGCTACCGCCGTCACGGCCACAGCGAAGTCGATGACCCCACCATTACGCAGCCGCTGCTCTACAAAAAAATAAAAGACCACCCGCCTTTGTGGGAAATCTACGCCGACGACACTGGCGCCACCGACGCGCAGTCACGCGCCGATGCCATCAAGGCCGAGTTTGAGGCCGCGCAGAAGCAAGCCGGCAGCATCAAGCACAAGCCCACTCTGCGCGAACTGCCCAGCTATTGGGACAAATATTTCGGCGGCCCGCACCGCTCCGAATACGAAGTCGAAACCGGACTCTCGCCCGAAGAGCTATCTGAACTCACCACCCGCCTCACCACTTATCCGGACGGATTCCACATCCATCCCAAAGTGAAGAAGCTTCTCGAGCAGCGCGCGGAAATGGGCGTCGGCCAGCGCCCCGTCGACTACGGCATGGCCGAAGCCCTGGCCTTCGCCAGCCTGGTGAAAGCCGGCACCCACGTGCGTTTCAGCGGCCAGGATTCCCGCCGTGGCACTTTCAACCAGCGCCACTCCGTGCTCATCGACACCGAAAACGAAAACGAATTCGTGCCGCTGGAAAACATCGCCCCCGGTCAGGCGCGCTGCGAAATCTATAACTCGACACTTTCCGAAGCCGGCGTTTTGGGCTTCGAATACGGCTACAGCCGCGACTATCCCGAATCGCTCGTCCTCTGGGAAGCCCAGTTCGGCGACTTCGTCAACGTCGCCCAAGCCATCATCGACCAGTTCATCAGCGCCGGCGAGGCCAAGTGGAACCTGCTTTCCGGCGTCGTCCTGCTGCTGCCCCACGGCTACGAAGGCCAGGGACCGGAACACTCCAGCGCGAGAATCGAGCGCTTCATCCAGCTCGCCGCCAAGCACAACATCCAGATCGCGCAACCGTCGAACGCCGCGCAGTATTTCCATCTGCTGCGCCGCCAGGCTCTGCGCCATTGGCGCAAGCCGCTCATCGTCTTCACGCCCAAAAGCATGCTGCGCCATCCCGACGCCAGTTCGCCCATTACGGATTTCACCCACAAGAATTTCCAGAACGTCATCCCCGACGCGGAAGTCGGAGAAGCCGACCGCATCCTGATCTGCACTGGAAAAATCGGCCACGAACTGCAGGCCGAACGCAAGAAAAGGAAAGACACGAGCACCGCAATCGTTTTCCTGGAACAGCTCTATCCATTTCCTGAAAACGAAGTGGTCGCCGAATTCGAGCGCCACGGAAAAAACGCGGACATCGTCTGGGTGCAGGAAGAACCGGCCAACATGGGAGCGTTATTCAATATGCTCCCGCGCCTGAAACGAATCGCCGGCGACCGCCCCGTGCTCAGCGTAAAACGCAGCTCCGGCCCCAGCCCAGCCACGGGGAGCAGCAAGGCGCACGAGGTCGAACAAAAAACCTTGCTGACCCTGGCCTTCACCACGAAGTAAGTTTTGAATGTGTGGGGCCGGATCGTTGATCCGGCCCCTGAGCGAAGCTCGGCTGTTGTCGCGAGTCACAGAGCTGTACGAATCAATCCGGTGAGTACACATAAGGATTGTCCACCGTCCCCGCGGCATCAAAGGTAAAACAATGCCGACCCGTCGGATGCGCCCACGCGCTCGATCCGACCGCCTCGTTCTGCAAACTGTTCGCCACAAACGCGGCGCACAGTTCGTACCGGCTTCCATCTGTAACCCGATACTCATAAGCTGCCCGAGTAATCGGGTCGGCCAGCGCCGCATCCGGCAGCTCATCGAGATGCTCCGGCAGCTTGTGTTTCTGGTTCCAGATGGTGCGGATCTTCTCGCTCAGCTGGTACAAATCCCCTACGCGCCGCCGATCGGCGCGCAGCATGCGTTGCGTACTGGGCGCACCGACATACGAGAATCCTAAAATCAACATCACGATCACGGCCAGGCTGCTGATCGCGGCCATCGACAAGTCCCGGCTCCACTTGCCCGGAGTCTCGGACTCTTCCGATCGCCGCAGTCCCATGAAGTAATAAAAGAACACGCCCCCGGACAGCACCAGCACGACAAAAGACTTGGCCAAAAACCGCGACGTGATCTCGCCGCGCAGGAAATACGTCAGCGCCGCGATCAGATCGCCGATAAAGATTCCCGCCGCAATCACCAGCGCCATGTAGGTCAGCCACTTGCGCACCGGCGAATTCAGTTTTTCCGGGTGCGCCCGCTCGTCGCGCAGCACCGTCCGCGAAACCAGCAGAAAAATTGGAAAGGCCACCAGAACGCAGGCAATCGATGAGGCCGCGCTGTACAGGTCGTAGCCTTGACCGTAGGGCGTCGAAAAAAGATTATCCGCCAGCCACCGGTCAATCAGCGTAAAAGCCAGCTCGCCCAACCCGATCGTCCATGTAGCCAGCGTCGAGAAAATCAGCAAGTAAAAGAAGGCGTCTTTCGCAGCCGTCCCCGTGCCTCCGCGGCGTGGGATCTCCATCCCCGTCACCCGCTCGTAGTGAACCGCCATCGCCTCGTAGATTTCTTTCTCCGGCCATCCCCGAGCCATCAACATCCCCACCACCGATTGCTCGGAAGCACCACCGGCCTCAGCCCGCGTAATGAATTCGTGAATATCAGCATTGCCAGTCATATGTGGAATCGTACTCCCGCGCCGAGCGTGGTTTCCACATTTCCTTCATTGACGGGTGCCCCACCGTTCTCGCGTCCTTTGCGAGAGGGTGGGGACTTTGACTCCGTTCTATGCAGCGCGCTGCCGGATTAAGTCTGGCGTTCTGTGCTTACAGGTCCCGTAGCGCGCCCGCCTCCGTTTCTTCGCAGTGGTACTCTGTCAGCTTCATGCCCCGCTCGCCCCAACTCCTCCGCATCGCCATTGACACCGGCGGCACCTTCACCGACTGCGTCTGGCTCGAGCGAGGACGCCTTCGCATGCTGAAAGTTTTTTCCACTCCCGCCGATCCTTCCCAGGCCATCGTCGAAGCCCTAGGCAAAATTGTCCTCGGGCCGGAACGCGACCGCGAACTTGTCCTCCTCCACGGCACCACCGTGGGCACCAACACGCTGCTCGAAAGCAAAGGCGCACGCACTGCACTGGTCACCACCGCCGGTTTCGAAGACGCCCTCGAAATCGGCCGCCAGGCCCGCCCCAAGCTCTACGATTTTTTCTTCGACCGCATCGAGCCGCTGGTTCCGAAAGATTTCCGCTTCGGGGTCGACGAACGCACCGCTGCGAACGGCGAAATTCTCACCACCCCCACGCCGCGCGAATTGCGCGCCCTCGCCGGGCAACTCACCGCCGCCAAGCCAGAGTCCATCGCGATCTCGTTCCTCTTCTCCTTCGCCAATCCACAAAACGAAGAAGCCGTCGCCGCAGCCCTGAAGAAGCTCGCCGTCCCACTCTCCATCTCACACCAAATCCTGCCCGAATTCCGTGAGTACGAACGCACCTCGACAATCGTCATCAACGCCTACCTGCAGCCCGTCATGCAAAGTTATCTGGAAAAATTAGAAGCGAGATCTCTCACCATGAGCGACCCTCGTGTGGCCGCGGGCGCCCCGCCCGCCCAAGCTAGGGCGGAGAACCCTGAAGGGGAGAACTGTGGGGCGGCGCAGCGCTTCAGCACTGCGATGTGCACCAAAAATGTGGAAGAGCGGCCCTTTAGGGCCGCGAAAGGCATACGGAAAATTGGGGCTTTAGCCTCCGAGGCACGCCGCGCCCGCATCTTCGTCATGCAATCGAGCGGCGGCATCACCGCGCTCTCCACCGCCGCCCGCGAGCCCGTCCGCACCGTACTCTCCGGCCCCGCCGGAGGCGTGGTCGGCGCCATCACCACTGCCCGCGCCAGCGGCTTCGACCGCATCATCGCCTTCGACATGGGAGGTACCTCCACCGACGTCTCCTTAGTCGAAGACGAAATCAAGACTGCCAACGATGCGCAAATCGCGGGCCTGCCCGTCGCCGTCCCCATGCTCGACATTCACACCGTCGGCGCCGGCGGAGGCTCGCTGGCCCGCTTCGACGCCGCCGGAGTTCTCCGCGTCGGCCCCGAATCCGCCGGCGCCGATCCCGGCCCCATCTGCTACGGACGCGGCCTGCAGCCCACGGTGACCGACGCCAATCTTCTACTCGGCCGCCTGCAGCCCACGCGTTTTCTCGGTGGCGACTTCACCCTCGATCTCGACCGCACCCGCCGCCTCACGCAAGAATGGCTGAAGAAGCAAGGCTCCAAACTCAGTCTCGGTCAATTCGGTGCCGGCGTCATCCGCGTCGTCAACGCCACCATGGAAAAAGCCATCCGCGTGGTCTCCATCGAGCGCGGCCGCGACCCCCGCCACTTCGCCCTCGTCGCCTTCGGCGGCGCCGGAGGCCTGCACGCCTGCGCCCTCGCCGAAGCCCTGAGCATCCCGCAAGTCATCGTCCCCGCGCTCCCCGGCGCGCTCTCGGCTCTCGGAATCCTCGCCAGCGATGTCGTTAAAGATTATTCCCGTACCGTTCTAAGGCGCGTCTCCGGCAAGGTTCCCACTGAACCACTAAATCGAGAATTCGCCGCACTGGAAAAAATGGCAGCCGCAGATTTTCGCCGCGAGTCCTGGCCGGACAAAGTCCACTACCATCGCAGCGTCGACCTCCGCTACCGCGGCCAGGGATACGAACTCAATCTCCGTTTCACGAAAAATCTCCTGCGCGACTTCGAACGAGAACATCGCCGCCGCTACGGCTACTCGCATCCCAATCGCGAAGTCGAATTAGTAACTCTCCGCCTCCGCGCCGTCGTGAAATCGCCAACGACTCGTGTAGGAAAGATGGACCATGTGGGGACGGGCGCATTCGTGAGCCTGTCTCGAGCGAAGCCGAGGGATCCAGGCCGAGCAAGGCTTGGCGGGCTTTCCTCGCTCAAAGCCCCAGTCCAATTCGACGGCAAGAAACGAGAAACGATGATCTACTCGCGAGACGACCTCCGCCCCGCCCACAAATACATGGGCCCCGCCGTCATCACCGAATACAGCGCCACCACGGTCATCCCGCCCGGCAAACGATTCCATCTCGACAGAGTCGGGAATCTGCTTATTTCCCTCTGAGAACTCTGACAAGGCTGCGCTGTTTCTTTTCCCGTCAGATCAACCAAAATCTATCGTTTCCCACAGTTTCTCCACAGAGTTTCGAGTTTGCTATATTCCGACCAGCGCGTATTCACGCCACTGTAGTGGCAGAGCGCCCGTTTGTGATGCAAACTGGCAACCTTCGTTATTTCGCTCTTTGAGAGCCGCGCCGGAAAGGCGCGGAGTGGAGCAAGAATGGCCAAAAAGCAACTACCGCGAAAGATCCAACCCGCACCGCCCTGCCAATGCGAGTGTTGGGCTTGCGACAAAGGAATTCACTGCGGAAACAAGAAGTCAGGCTGCGAACATCCGCCCTACCGAACTAAGCAGAGTACGCATTAGACGCTTCAGCTCGCCTCGGTTCTGCGACCTTGCGCCTCTGTTCCTTCTCCACCCATTCGACGAACAACCCCTGAAACTCTTCTTGCGTGTAGATGCCCTTATGAATGAGCAGAGTATTCATCGCATACACCGTGGCCTTGAACCCTTCGTCGCGGGATGCAAGCGTCAACGCTTCTTCAAATGACATGAAACCCCACCTCGTCGATCTGCAGAATCTTAAGTTCGACCGAACCGCCATCACACCACTGAAACATTCTTCCGTCAATGACCAGTACGGGCCCTATCTTATAGCGCCGCCAACCTGATTGTGAATATCCGGTAAAAAATGCGCTCTCTTGCCGCCCACGTCCCGAAACCCGCCACTACTTGCTAGGTACTCGCTACTCCCTTCGCTACAATAATCTCGTGAAACCAAGCCTGTTCGTTGTCGAAGACGATCCTGATATTTCCCGCCTCGTCCGCCATCATCTGGAGAACGAAGGCTTCACGGTGCGCGTTTATCCCACCGGCGCCAACGTGCTCGCCGACGCCGAACGCCAGCGCCCGGCGCTCTTCGTGCTCGACATCATGGTCCCCGGCAAAGACGGTCTGGAGATCTGCCGCACCATTCGCCAGACGCCCGGCCTCGCGTCCGTGCCCGTAATTTTTCTGACGGCCAAGAGCAGCGAAGCCGACCGCGTGCTCGGCCTCGAACTCGGCGCCGACGACTACATCGCCAAGCCTTTCAGCCCGCGTGAGCTCGTCGCCCGCGTTAAGGCCGTGCTGCGCCGCTTCGAGCGCCCGTTGCCGCCCAGTCCCATGAAGGTCGGCGAAATCGAAATCGATCCTTCGGCTATGACCCTGACCGTGGGCGGGAAACTGGTGCCCACCACCGCCACCGAGTTCCGCCTGCTCGACTATTTCGCTCGCCACAAAGGGCGCGTCTTCAGCCGCGACCATCTCCTCGATTCCGTCTGGCGCGATACCGCCTACGTTACGCCGCGCTCGGTCGACGTCTATGTGCGCCGCATCCGCGAAAAAATCGAGCCCGACCCCGAGAACCCGCGCTACTTGAAGACCGTACGCGGCGCCGGCTACCGTTTCGAGGCCCCCAAATAGTGAGGACCGAGTGAAGGACCGCGATGATGTGGGTGCCCCGTCCTTGTCCCTCCGCTCTTTGGAGGGACAGGGCGGGGACTTTGATTTTTGGTCGTTCCCCCAATTCAGTCGAATCACCCAAGCGAGGAGAACATGAAGAACCGCATCTTCTTCAAACTCCTGGCCGTCTTCCTGATCGTGATCGCGGCTACCGCCGCCATCCTCGACGTCATGCTGAGCGGCGCCTGGGAATCTTCGATGCGCACCGAGATCGAGCGCAACCTCACCCAGAAAACGCTGCTCTTCGCGCACCGCGTCGAAACCGACAGCAATCACACCCTCGCCGAAATCGCGGCGCAGGAAGGCCAGGCCGCCGGCGCCCGTGCCACCATCATCGACGCCTCCGGCAAAGTGCTCGCCGACTCCGAAGCCAATCCCGCCAGTATGGAGAACCATGCCACGCACCCGGAGGTCGCCACCGCCCTTGCCGGCAAAACCGGCGAAAGCGAGCGCCGCAGCATCTCGCTCGGCATCCCATTTCTCTACGTTGCAGTTCCGATTTCAGGAGGCGCGGTGCGCCTCGCCTATCCTCTTTCCGATGTTGAAGCTGTTCAAGCGCAGGTGCGACGCCGTTTGCTTTGGGGATCGGTGATTGCCCTGTTCATCGCTCTCATCATCGCGGCCACCGCCTCGATCTGGACCTCGCGCCGCCTCGAACACATCGTCGATGTCGCCGCCCGCATCGAGCAAGGCGACCTGCATGCCCGCGTCCAGGATAATCCGCTCGATGAAATCGGCCGCGTGGCCGCCGCCATCGACAAAACCGCCGGCCAGGTCGAACGCAGCTTCGCCGCCGTGCGTTCCAGCCAGCGCCAACTTGAAACCCTGCTCAACAGCATGCAGGACGCCGTCATCGCCATCAGCTCCGACGGCCTGGTGCAGTGGGCCAACCAGCCCATGGATCGCCTCGTCCCGCAGCACACGCGCCTCAACGCTCCCGTCGTCGAGACCATTCGCGATCCCGATTTTCTCGCCGCCGTCAAAGCCGCCACCACTTCCAAGCAAGTCAAGACCACTCGCGCTACATCGATCGTTCCCGGCCGCGCCTACGACGTCACTGCCGCTCCCCTGCCCGATGGCGGCGCCGTCGCCGTGCTCCGCGACCTCACCGAGACCGAGCGTGTCGAGAAAACCCGCCGCGATTTTATCGCCAACGTTTCTCACGAACTCCGCACTCCCTTGACCTCGATTCAGGGATACTCCGAAACCCTGCTCGACCTCAGCGCCGATAATTCCGGGCCCAATCGCGAGTTCCTCGAGATCATCCGCAAGAACGCCGCCCGCATGTCGCGCCTCACCGAAGACCTGCTCACTCTGGCGCGCGTGGAATCTGGCGAGACCCGCTTCGATACCGAGCCCGTCCCTCCCGTCGAACTCCTGCACGACGCCGAAGAAAGTTTCCGCGAGATCGCCCGCAGCCAGGAAGTCGACCTGCAAATTGTGGGTTTGGATACGGCGGATACGACGGGCAAGAACGGCCCTGTCGAATTGCTGGCGGCAGTGCGCGCCGACCGCGAAGCCATCCACCAGGTTTTTTCCAATCTCATCGACAACGCCATGAAATACGGCCGCGCCGGTGGACGCATCCTGCTGGGCGCGCGTCCCGCCCGGCGCGGCATTGAATTCTATGTGCAGGATTTTGGCGCGGGCATCGCCAGCGAGCACCTACCGCGACTTTTCGAGCGCTTCTATCGCGTCGACAAGGCCCGCTCCCGCGAATCCGGCGGCACCGGACTCGGCCTCGCCATCGCCAAACATATCGTGCTCGCCCACGGCGGCTCCATCCGCGCCGAAAGCGAACTCGGCCACGGCAGCACCTTCCTGTTCACGCTGCCAGCCGCCTAAGACAAGCCAGGGTGCCCCATCCTTGTCGCGTTCTTCGCGACAGGGTGGGGACTTTGATCTTTGGTTCGTCGGCTAATTTGTCCTGTTCCTCTCTTCTAAATTTGTTCTGTTCCCGTCGAAGATAGACTGGAGCCATCGCGTAGTAAGTGCACCAAAAAATGACCTAAAATTCACAGCTTATTAACCATTTCTTCCACAGGAAAACCTATGCTTAGCCGTTGGCCATCCAATCCCATGAGCGGCGGAAGCGCGGCGATGGTTCTGCAATACCCATTCGCCGCCGGCGTTCTCGCCCAGCGGATCAACCGGTGGACATTAATTATGAGCAGCGCAATCAAGACTCCCGACCCCGAACCGGCTCATCAGTACATCGTGCGCCGCACCGTGGAAGCCTGCAACATGGCGAAGGAAGCCGCGGGCGCTGCCGCCGAAGGCATTGCCACCGGCTCCACCGCGTTGCTCAACTCCCTGCGCCAGCGTGAGCGCGAACTCGACACCCTCGACACCGAAATTGATAACGGCGTGACCACCGCCATCACCGAGGTCGGCCCCGCCGAAGCCCGCGAACTGCTCGCCTGCATGAAGTTCATGATCGGCCTGGAGCGCATTGGCGACCTGCTGCTCAGCTTCGCCAACAGCGCCCTTTCGGTCAGCGGACGCATCGACCCTGAAGACACGCGCGACCTCACCCAGATGGCGACCATCCTCGAGAAAATGCTGACCGACTGCGGCGCCGCATTTTCCGCCCGCGAGATCGGCAAGGCCATCGAAGTCCTCCGGGCGGACGCCGAAATGGACCGCCTGCGCAACCTCATTTTCCTGCGCCACATCGAGAACCCGGAAAACGTGCACCGCCAGGCCAGCCTGCAAGTCATCTTTATGACTCAGTCGCTGGAGCGCGCCGGCGATCACGCCAAGAATCTCGCCGAAGAAGTCTGCCACTTCGTCAGCGGACACACTGTCCGCCACGTCCTCATCGCCTACGACAAGCCCGTCGAACAAATGTTCATCGACTACCTCCGCCGCCGCGACCACAAAAGCTAAAGCGGGTCCCTAAAGTTTCTCTTCGGCGGCGCAGCTTTATGCGAGCGCTGGCTTTTGGGTGGCGCAGCGCTTTCAGCGCTGCGATAGGACTCTTTTCGATGAGGGCTTTAGCCGCTGGTGCGCGGCTCGAGAGCGGCTAAAGCCTGGTGTGAGCTGTGCACCTGAATGGCCTGCCTGAAGGAATGCCCTGATACGGACATTCTTCCACTCCCCGAGGACTTGGTTGGATTATGCTTGGACGATCACGAGGCCCTCTGAGCCGCTGGCTGAGTGGCATCATCCCCAGACACACTCGCAGCCTGCGGAGCGATCGCGACACTGCGCTCCCCTCGACGAATCAGCAGGATCGCTCCCAGAATCGCGACCGATGCCAGCGCGACCCGCAGCGTAAGGGGTTCGGAAGCGAGCAGCCATCCTAAGAACACGGCGACGACTGGATTCGCATACGTGTGCGTCGCCACCAGAGCTGGCGGACAGCGCTGCAGCAGCCACGTGTAAGACGTGAACGCGACGATGGAACCGAAGACGATCAGATAGGCCAATCCCAGAAGCGATTTGTTCGAAATGCTGGCCCAGTGCGTGGCTTGAAACTCGCCCGTCAGTCCAGCCGCTGCCAGCAGCATAACTGCGCCGCAAAGAGTCGGGATCGCCGTGCGTCCCAGCGCGTCGTCCGGCAGCTTAAGCCGCGGAGAGATCACAACTCCCGCCGACCACGACAGCGAACCTGCGAGCACGGCCAGCAGTCCGAGCAGGCTCGAACCTTTCACCGTTAGTTCGACGCCGGTGAGCATGGCCACGCCCAGCACGCCCAATCCCAGGCCCAGCGCGCTGAGCCGGCTGATCTTCTGCTGGCCCATCGACCAGGCCAGCACCAGAATGAACATCGGCTCGGTTGCGATCAGCAGCGCCGCCAGTCCTGATCCCACATATTGTTCCGCCCAGTGCAGCGAGCCGTGGCCGATCAGGAAGAACAACGCTCCCAGCACGAATCCGGAAATCCAATGTGCGCGCGTAGGCCGAAACCCGCGCGCCCAGGCCCACGCAAACAGAATCGTGCCCGCAATCGAATGCCGGACACCCGCGGTGACCAGCGGCGGAATGGTCTCGACGGCGTAGCGGATCGCGAGGTAGGTCGAGCCCCACACCAGATAGGTCGCGGCGAAGGCGAGCGCCAACTTGATGGCGTAAGCGCGCTTGGGGCCGGTCGCGGGTTGGTAGGGATTGGACACGAGCACGGGCCTGCCTCCTATATTTACCATCTTTTCGTTGGGCAACTTTTTGCTTGCCGGTCTACGGCTGCGGATCACGGCCAGGATTTGCGACGCCTGATGGTTCATCATGATCAAGACTCTTATCTAACAATCTAACCATACAAAATATTATTGCAGGTTAGATGGCATGTTAGGATACGTCATCTAACTTGTCAAGATTAATTTAAAGGTTAGAATGAATAAGGAAAGAGGCGCTTTGACTGAAATTAAGGAAGCCGGAAATCGAAATATCGAGCGGCGCTATCCGCCGCGCTTCGATCTGATTGCGGGCAACGTCTGCCTCGACTTCGTCAACACGCTCGACGATCGTCATAGCAAAGACCCCGCCGTCAAGCCTAAAGAATTGCTGAAGACGTATCTCGATCTCGTCCGTTTTGCCGAAGACACGGGCGTGCTTGATTCGCTGCAGGTCGACAAGCTTTACCGGCACACCGAGATGGATCCTATGGGCGCGCAGAAAGTTCTGGAATGGGGCCGAGAGCTGCGCGAGGCGATCCACGACGTGTTTTGGGCAATCATGAACCGGCAGCCGGTGCCGCCGCCTGCGCTGGGTAAAGTCAACGCGTACGCACAGGGCGCGGCCTCGCACATGAGCCTGGTTCCGATTGAGCGCGGTCCGCGGAAGGGCGGCTTCGAGTGGAAGTATGACGATTTTCGCGCCTTCGACAGCGTGCTCTGGCCGATTGCGCGCGCGGCGGTTGACCTGCTGGCCTCGGACCAGTTGGCTTATGTGCGGGCTTGTTCATCGAAGACCTGCGAGTGGTTTTTTCTGGATACGAGCAAGAACCATCACCGGCGCTGGTGCGACATGACGCGCTGCGGAAACCGCGCGAAGTTTCAGCGGTTTTATGCGCGGAAGAAGAAAGAAAGCTCTTAGCTCTTAGCTCTTAGCTTGCTCACTTCGAGGCTGAGGCTTCTCCGGCGTGGCGCGGGCCGAATTTTTCGCCGAAGAAGTCGCCTTTGTTCCAGGTCGGAACCGCGTCCTGCTGGGCCACTTCGTAGCCGACCAGGAAGTTGACTCCTGCCGCTTTCGCTCCCGAAGCGTAGTCGAGGACCTGATCCATGTTGTCGAGGGGAGTGTGATATTTCGTGACCATCCACTCTTTCTGCAGTTTGAGTCCGTCGATTTTTGGATCGATGGCCTGGATGCCGTCGGTGACGTCGACGGCGGGAACGCCCTGCTGCACGAAGGAATACTGGTCGCTGCGAATGAAGAAATTCTCTTCGGGCATGGGATCGGGACTAAGGGAATATCCGATTCGCTTCGCGGCCGACTCGACTTGCTGCTCGAGACTGGAGTGCTCGACGCCGAGCACGATCAGGTCTTTCATGGCGTAGAACAGGCCGGGTGCGCCATCGATGTTGATGTTGGCGGCAATCGCGCTGCGCGGGACGGTGGGGAAGCTGGCGAAGTAATCGGAGCCGAGCAGGCCCATCTCCTCGCCGGTAACGAAGACGAACAGGATGGAGCGGCGCGGGGCCTGGGCCAGGCTGGCGAAGGCGCGCGCGATTTCGAGCAGGCTGGCGGTTCCGGAGGCGTTGTCGAGAGCGCCGTGGCACACCTTATCGCCCTTCACCGGCGGGCAGATTCCGAGGTGATCGACGTGGGCGGTGTAGACCACGTACTGGTTGCGCAGAGCGAGATCGGAGCCCACGAGCTCGCCGACGATGTTAGGGCTGTCGGCCGAAGTATGGGTGCTGATGGAGTGGATGCGGGCAGTGACGGACAGTGCAAACGACTGCGGCTGGCTCGCCTTGGCCGTTTCGAAAACCTGGTCGAGAGTCTTGCTGGCGCCAGCGAACAGCTTTTCCGCTCCCGATTGACTGAGCAGCGCGCCGCCGCGAAGCTCGGGAAATCCGTTGTGCGGGCCGCCATCCTTTTCCAGCCATTGCATGCTTCCCATCTGAATCTGCGGCATCAGCCAGTCCCAGGCATAGCGCTTCTGGTCTTCCGGCGTCATCAGGTCGACGAACCCCACCGCACCGTGCGCCACTGCGTTCTTCGCCTTCACGTTGAAGTCGGAATAGTAGGCGCGTACCGTCGAAGGAAACTTTGCCGGAGCACCGTCGAGCACCACCACGATCTTGCCTTTCACGTCGGCGCCGGCGTAATCGTCGTAACTGTGTTCGGGCGCGGTTACGCCGAATCCCACAAACACCGTGGGCGCTTCAAGGCTGGTGTCGGTTCGGTTCAGGTCGCCATAGAACACGTAATCCTTCAAGGGAACCAGGGTTTGCTCGCCGGACTTGGTGAGCAGCAGCAACGAACTCTTGCCGTCGTCGGCTACCGACTTGCGCAGGGGCACGGGTTGGTACCAGGTTCCGTTCAGGCCCGCGGGATGCAAGCCGGAGGCCTCGAGTTGAGTGGCGACGTAGCGGGCCGCGATTTCGTAGCTGGTTGTGCCCGTGCCTCGGCCCTGCAGTAGTGAATCGGACAGGAAGCGCATGTGGGCGCGAATGCCGTCTGGGCGGATCGCATTCATGGCGGATTGCTCGGCGGACGATGGTGCTTGCGCGAAGGTGCGGGCGCAAAGGCAGAGGATAAGCGTTGGCTTCAGAAGGCAGCGTTTCACGCGGAATCTCCTAAACTAGTTCAAAAGCGGCACTGATGATACACCCATCGCGCGGATCGCGGACAGCGTCCGGTTGCCCGCCGGGCGCATTGATTAGGAGACTCCTTGCGAGGCCGGTGGCGGTGCGTGCTGCAAGGGGTTTTTCGCTCCGCTCAGAATGACAGACTAAATATGTGATGACAGATTAGGTAGTTAAGGCTTCGCTGAGAATGACATACTAAGTATTCTAAGAACTGAAACTCCCGGAGGATCCGTGATCTCTCGCTTGCTTGCAGTCCTGCTGCTGTCTGCCGCCGCGCTGGCGCAGAATGTCGTGCACTACACCACTACTAACGCCAATGTGAAATATCTTTTCGCCACGGCGGAGCCGGTTTTGCATTTGAAGTCGGGAGACATTCTCGACACCAACACGCTGGATTGTTTTGGCAACGGGCTGAAGAAGCCGGGTGACACGCTCAGCATGGCGGTGGGAGACAATCCGCTGGCCGGGCCGTTTTATGTGGAGGGCGCGGAGCCAGGAGACACGCTGGCGGTGAAGATTCTCGACCTGCAGGTCGACGGAGAGTACGGGGTGGGCGCGTTCTCGCCGGGATTTGGCGCGCTCAACGAGACCCACTACACCCCCATGCTGGATGCGCCGCTGCCGGAGCGGGTATGGTTTTATCACATCGATCATGCGGCCAATACGGCGGCGTTCAAGGCGCTGGATTCGGATTTCGAGGTGAAGATTCCGATGCATCCCTTCTTTGGGTGCATTGGCGTAGCTCCGGCGAATGGAGAGGCGCGCAGTTCGCTGGTCCCGGCGGAGTTTGGCGGGAACATGGATTCGCCCGAGGCCAGCGTGGGCAACACGGTTTATTTCCCGGTGAACGTGAAGGGCGGGCTGTTTTATATCGGCGATGGGCACGCGGCCATGGGCGATGGCGAGATCGCGGGCTCGGCGATTGAGGTTCCGCTGAAGGCGCGGGTGCAGCTCAGCGTGATCAAAGGACGTACGATCAGCTGGCCGCAGTTTGAGAATGACGACGCCATCATGACGGTAGGGGTGTATCGTCCGGTGGACGATGCGGTGCGGATTGCGTACACGGAACTGGTGCACTGGATTCATAAGGATTACGGATTGTCGGAACTGGACGCGTATGAGCTGCTGTCGAAGGTGGGGAAGATTCATTTGAACGAGATGGTGGATCCGAATTATGTAGTGGTGACGTCGGTGGAGAAGAAGTATTTGCCGAAGAAGAAGTGAATGTGCGAAGAGCGGAACGGGGGCTGAAGCCCGGCTTCGTTCTTGATGCCTAACGCGGCGCTGAAGCGCCGCTCTTCCGCGCTCCAACTCTTTCACGTCCCCAAAGTAAAAATCCCCACTCTAACGTCGCAAAGTGCGCGACGTTAGAATGGGGCACCCGCTTCGTTTTTCTCTTACATCTTTTCTTGCATCCGTTTTTCTAGCCTTTGACGATCTTCTTGGCTGCTGGATCCCAGACGGCGACGGATTTATTGAAGTAAGAAAAATTCGCCAGGTGGCAGCCGATGGCGGCGTGGTTGCCGAAAATTTCGTTTTCGGTGACGGGCTTGCGGCTGCGCACGGCGTTGTAGAAGTTGGCCTGGTGATCGACAGTGTCGCTGTAGCCGGGAGGCGTGGCGTAGGACTCGCCTTCGGCGTCGACTGCCGACATGAGGGCAGCGGTTTCGGGATGTTCGGCGTGCCACTGTTTCAGATATTCGTCCCGGAGCTTCGCGGGCCAACCACCGATGGAGTAGCCTTCGGGCTCGGGGCGCGTGTCTTCCGGTTTGTAGCTGAGGGTGTTGTCTTTAATGATCATGGTGCCCTTGGTGCCGTAGAAGCCGATGAATTCCCCGCCGGCATTGTTGAGATTGCAGCGCAGGGTCACGCGGAAATTGGGATAGTCGTAGAGAGTTTCGATGAGGTCGGGAAACTCGCGTCCATCTTTGAAATGGAAGAGGCCCCCGGCTGACTGGGCGCGCTGGGCAGGCTCCTTGATGCCGGCAATAAACTGGATGCCGGAGAGCAGGTGGACGAATAGATCGCCGCCGAGGCCCTCGCCGTAGTCGGTGAAGCAGCGCCAGCGGAAGAAGCGGACGGGATCGAAGGGGCGCTTGGGGGCAGCGCCCAGGAACGAGTTCCAGTCGATGGTGGATTCGCTGGCGTCGGGCGGGATGGGATAGACCCAGGCGCCGCTGGGCGAATTGCGATCCCAGTAAGCGTTGATGGAGAAGACCTCGCCGAGTTTGCCGGAATCGTAAATCTCTTTGGCTTTGGCGTAGAGCACGGAACTGACGCGCTGGCTGCCGATGCAGACCATGCGGCCGTTCTTGCGGGCGGCTTCGACCATGGCGAATCCGTCTTCGGGGGTGTGCGACATGGGCTTCTCGCAGTACACGTCTTTGCCGGCGGCGCAGGCATCTTCGAAGATGCGGCGATGATTGTGGTCCATGGTGGCGATGAGGACGGAGTCGACGTCCTTGCGATCGAGAATGCTGCGGTAGTCGCGGGTGGCCGGGACACTGGGATTTTTCACGGCTTCCTGGGCGGCGATGTGGCGGCTGTCATAGAGGTCGCAGACCGCAACGCACTTCACGCCGGGAACGCTGAGGGAAGCTTCGAGGTGTTCGCATCCGCGGATGCCGGTGCCGATGGAAGCGAAGCGGATGGTATCGCTGGGAGCGACGGGACGCGTCGCGGCGGACAGCAGATGAGGCTGCAGAACGTTTTTCGCGACCGTGGTGGCGGCGAGAGCGCCGGTGCCGAGATGAATGAATTGACGGCGGGACAGGGGATATTTGGACATGAGGTTCTCCGTCTCTTGGATTTCAGTGCGTCCGCGACAGCGCGGAGTGCTTACGGGGAGGAATTATTGCACAAGCGGGGGAGGGTTAGTAAAACGATTATCTAGAGGGGATGGGGGGAGCGATTCGAGCAAGCCCTGCACTTCCCTGCAGAGAAGGGAGCCCCGTGTGGGTCTGTTCATTTCGCGGACAACAACAGTTATGATCGGCTCATGGCTGACAATCCCATGTTCGATTTTTTGCGACGTGGTGCGGGCAAGGGGTGGAGAGCGCAAGGAGTGTATCGGTATTGTGAGTATCAATACTATCGTCACTCGTGGGGGTGCAATTGGCCAATGAAGTTGAGAGCGAAGGGGCGTCATGGACAGACGTGAGTTTCTCGGAGCAGCAGCATTAGCGGTCGGAGCAGTGGGCGGCGCGGCGCCTCTCGGAACTCTGCAAGCTCTCACGAGCGCCCAGCCTAAGCGGGAAATGCTGAAGGCGAAAGGGCTGGAGATTGTCGAGTCCAGCCGGTCCGTGCGTTTGCGCGGCGTGAATCTCGGTGGGTGGATGCTGATCGAGGACTACATGATAGGCCTACCCTGGACCGAGTGGAAGATTCGCGAGCAGTTCCGGAAAATCCTGGGGGCGGACGCTTACGAGGCTTTCTTCCACGCCTACGACGAGGCCTACATCGCCGAAGCGGACATCTCATTCCTTGCCCAGCAAGGGTTCAATTTTGTTCGGCTGCCTTTCAACTACCGCCATTTTGAGGATAACCTCGCGCCTGGAAAATGGCTTGAGAGCGGCTTCCGCCAACTGGACCGGGTGGTTAGTCTTTGCCGCCAGCATGGAATCTGGGTCATGCTTGACCTGCATGCGGCGCCGGGCGCTCAGGCCAGAGATCAGAACGCCGGCAGCGCTTATGGCGAGACCTATCTTTGGAAATATCGCGACTTCATGGATCGCACGGTGGCGCTGTGGGCTGAGATTGCCCGCCGCTACAGTGGAGACGCCAGCATCGCCGGATACAACCTTCTCTGCGAGCCGGTAACCGACAACGTCCCGCTGCTCAATGAATTCTATCTCTCCATCATTCGCGCCATCCGCAAAGTGGATCGCGATCACCTCATCGTGCTCGATGGCAATTTGTGGGCCAAGGACTTTGGCAGTCTGCACGATGAACTATTCATCGACCCGCAGGTCATACCGGCGATGCATCACTATTTCAGCGAGAATCAGGCATGGGCTGAACTGAACACTTATCCCACGGTGGTGGATGGAAGGGCTTTCGACCGGACCGCTTTGGAAAAGACGCTGTATGGCAAATACGATCAGCAACGCATTCCACGTCCGGTGGTGGTTTCAGAGTTTGGAGTTTCCAGAAGCGATCCTCAGGCCTTCCCGGTGCAACTCGCCATCACTCGCGATCTGGTTTCGATCTTCGAGGAGAAGGGTTGGGGATGGTCGATGTGGTGCTATAAAGACCTTCGCATGATGGGAATTGTCACGCCCCGCGCCGATACTCCCTGGCGCAAATTTCTCGATTCTCCCCAAATCGATGGCTTCCTGCGCCGGTACCAGGAATTGGAGCGACCGTTCACCGAAAGCGTGGCCAAGATCCTTGCCGGCACCGATATATCAGACGACACGCGCGATCAGTGGGCGCGGGAAGTGTCCCGCGATTTCGATGCCCCTTCGCTCGAATACATTCTCCGGGGTCTGAGCCATCGCCTAACCGCCGACCTGATAGAGATGGCGCACTCATTTTCTTTTGCTTCGTGCGACATTCATCAGGATCAGCTCGGCGCGTTGAAGCCTTTTCTAACCTTGTGAGCGGACATTGAAGATGTGCAGATGCAGAGTGGTGGTTGGCACAATTGACCAACGCAGGAGTGGTTTCATTGCATTTAGAGTACGTACATTCGAAGCATCCACCAGACCAGGAATATTGCGACGATGGCGCCCGCGATGTGAACGATCCAGTCGATCGCCGTTTTCGGCTTGCCAAAATTGAACATGCCGCAATGGTAGCAGCCCCAACGCAAGGTGGCATAGTATCGCGATATGACTCGTGTATTTAGATTTTCAGCAGATGGCTTGAGGGGAAAACAGGCGGGAAAAAATTGAAAGGGCCGTGACATTGGTTATGCTCTAGCCGCTCGCTCCTGCGAGGGAGCTAACAGCGTGGACGCATGTACCGTCACGACCCCTTGATGCGATCACTGCTTTCGCAGTTCCAAACCCCAACTGCCCCTCGCAGAGCCGTCGGTTTTTTCAGGTCCGGTTACCTGGCAGGTCACCCCGCCGGGCTGATCACTCAGTCTACTTTGGGCTGGCTCATTTTATTGTGCCTGCCCTTTCGACCGTCGACGCAAGCAACATTAACAGAGAATTCAAAAACGTCAACGCAAACTATTGGTGCAATAGCTCGGGGCAAAGCTGTGCATAACGAAAAATGTAAATGGTTGCAGAACGGGAAGTTACTTTAAGGGGAAATTAATTCATCCGGTTTTTGCACATAAGATTGCACAGCGATGGGGCATGCGCCAAAGTGATGAAAGGGAACCTCAAAATCGTCTTGACGCGGGCAGCGCGATAGCGCATCGTGCAAACAGTAAGAATCGCACTCTAGCCCAAAGGCGAGATTTAGGACAACTTAGGGAGAATGAAAATCCCCGCGTCTCGCGGCAAAAACGCGCGAGAAACGGGGCACCCGGCCGGCGGTGGTGGAAATCAACCGGGGGTGCATGGGGCGGGAATGGTGATGTCGGAACTGGTGGCTTATGTGGACGGCGGTTGCCTGGGAAATCCGGGGCCGTCGGGTATTGGGGTGGTGATCAGCGGCTGCGCCAGCGGCCCGGTACGGATCGCCAAGTGGATCGGGCACCAGGACAACAACGTGGCGGAGTATGCCGCGCTGATGGAAGCCCTGCAGTATGCGGTCGAGCGCAAGGCGCGGAAACTGCACGTGTATTCTGACTCGGAAGTGGTGGTGCGGCAGATGACGGGGGAGTACACGTGCCGCAGCCCGCGGCTGTACTCGTTGCACTGGACTTGCCGAAAGCTGGCGCGATCGCTGGCGTTTTCCATCTCGCACGTGCGGCGGGAAGAGAATGCGGAGGCGAACGGTCTGGCGCAGTCGGCGCTGCGACGGCGGAGGGTGGGCAGCAGCGAGCCCTCGATTGCACTGCTGACCAGAGACGTCTAAAGGAACATCTCTACGGAATCTCTTTCGTCCATCCCTCTCTAGCATCCCTCTCTACAAGTAGTTACCAACGATAGCTGCAGATGGTCCTATCCGCGGTGTCCAATTCAGGTATGGGGTTGCTCAGATTCTTGAAACGGGCGGTGCTGATCATCGCCTTAAGCGCAGTCGCGCTCCTGGCCGGCCTGTCAGTGTATTTCCGGGTTGAGCAGTATCGGTTTCGGAGGCAAGCGGAGCGTCTGCTGGCGGATGTGCGTGAGTTGGAATTGAAGAAGGCGAGTGCGGATGAGGTACGTGTCGTGGTCAAGAAGTGGGGCTTTACGGAATGGGGGGCGGGGCCCGGCAGGCCCTGCACACAGGACGACTGCATGTACCGATTCCAACCCATGCCGGAGATCACCCGCGTACATCAATTCCCCAATCCTTTTATCCGGGGACCAATGGCACGCGTTTTCGACTGGCTCGGGTTGCGTCCGGCAGAAGTTGAAGCGTGGCTACAGATACGAGGAAAGGCCCTCCGATCTGTTTCATTTATTGTCTACACCCTGGGCCGAGGCTGCAGAGAGAACGATTGCACGCTCATGGCTTATGCGGGCACCAGAGGGGAAAGCTCCTTCGGCGGGCCCGACCGGCCTGAGGTCAAGTTGAGGCACTTTCTGTTGCATCCCAGGTATCTCGTCGGCACGTATCCCTCAGCCTTGGGTTCGTATGGCTTCACTGGAGTGGCCGTCTGGGCTGAGTTTGCGCCGGATGCGAACACATCGGATGTATCGCGGCTGATGCAGTTCGATCTGAGTTGCCTGACAAGACTCCGTGCTTGCAGAGAGCGGGATCTGGTACCGACCATCTGGGCGCAGACGGTTGCGGACAGCCGCGAGTCGCCGAAGAGCCTGACGTGTACGCCGGAGTTGAGCAGGAGTGTGGCGCAACTCGCGGACATGATTGCGGTCGTTCGCCCTAAAACAATCGAATTGAGCCCTCCGCACTACCGGGGCTGGCCGCCGCGCCTGTCGCATGTTGAAATCATGAGCGTGATAAAGAAAATACAGTTCCTGCGACAGTCAGACTTGAACGTTGACGTCCACAGCGCGGAAACGACGACCACCGCCGATACTCAATCTCCGATTCGAGCAGGCCAGCAATATATATTTCTTATGCAGGTTAGGGATCATAGCAGCGGCTGGACTGCGCTTTATCCCTGTGGCATCCTGACCCTCGACGATGCCAATCTGGCGATGGTGCGCGAGGCGGCAGCGGACTCGCAGCCGGATCTGCAGTAGAGGCCATTTCAAGGGACGCCCGCACTTTTGGCCTTGTACTTCCGCGTGGGGAAATTCTTGACACCCCGCGCGCCCCGAGCGAGACTCCAAGTACTGCATCCTTAATACTCAGATTCAGCTGCGGCGGGCGAGGGGAGGCCTCGATCCGGCGCAAGTCTTCGAGAGGGGGATGACTGGGCGCGCGCGAGGCGCGGAGTTGTATCGGGAGCCGACATTGCAGGAGAACAACCCAACCCGGATTCGACAGGCCAGCGTTTCGGCAGCCCTGGCCGCGGCGCGCGCGGAGGCCAGCGCCACGCTGGCTGCGGGAAATCTGGCGTCGGGCAATACAGGATCGGGCGATCCGGCGGGAGGCGTGCGTTTTCCGGGCGAGGATGGAGGGCGTTCGCTGGGGGAGATGGCGCAACGCGATCTGGATGCGGCGCTGCAGTTGTTGGCGGACCGCGCGCAGTATATTACCGGGGCCAGCGGAGCCGCGATCGCACTGCGCCGCGACGGCAAGAATGACATGTTATGCCGGGCCAGCGCGGGATCGAATGCGCCAGAGCTGGGCGCGCTGCTTTCGACCGAGTTCGGGCTTTCCGGGGAAAGCGTGCGCACGCGCCAGGCGCTGCGCTGCGACGATGCCGAGCGCGATGCGCGGGTCAATCGCGAAGTGTGCCGCCAGCTAGGAATCGCCTCGGTGGTGGTGATGCCGGTGGTGAATGACGACGAAGTGCTGGGCGTCTTTGAACTTTTTTCTGGCGAGGCGAATGCTTTTGGCGCACGCGATGTTTCGGCGATCCAGCGGCTGAGCGAAATGGTCGAAACTGCGGTGCGACTGGCCCAGGCCACGGCGAGCCTGCCGGAGCGGCTGAAGATGCGGGAGATTTCCGGGCCGGGCTCGGAAGAGGTTGGATTCGAGGAAGTACGAGCCGGGGAAGCTTATGTTGAACTCCCGGAGGATCGGGTTCTAGAGGGGCAGGTCGTCGGAGATCTGGTTGTGCCCGACATGGTTCTGCGAGACCCGGTTCCGCAAGACGCGCTTGCGGATGAAGAGCCGGTCTTGGAGGTTGACGTTGCGGCTGAGCACGAGGCCGAACGGCTGACCGCCGCAGAAGCGGAGGCGGTGACGGCGGAGAAGAGCGTGATCGCAGCGCCCGACGAACTGAAGGCGGAAGTCCCGGCGCTCTCGCGAGAAGCGCAACCAGAGAAAGCTGCCGTAGCAGCCGCAGCAGTGCCTCGGCTGCAAGCGGAACCCGTGCCTGCTGTGGAAGCAGCGCCGGCGAAGAAGCCTTTGTTCTGGTCGGCTGCGATGAGTTCCGCGGCCGATGCGGACAAGGTGGCAGAGCCGGACCAGAGCCATGTTCCACCGGTGTTGAGGAGTCTGCACAAGTGCGAGGCCTGCGGATTTCCGGTGTCGTCGGGCCGCGTGCTTTGCGTGGAGTGCGAAGAGAAGAAGTGGCGGGGACAGCTTAAAATCGCACCCGCGGCGCGCCGGCAAGGTGCGATGCAGGGGCCGGCGGCGGTGGCTGAGGTTTTTAAAGCGGAAGCGAAGGCGTTCGCGGCTGGAGCGCAGTCGGCTGCGGCGAGCGCACCCGCGCCAGCGCGGGAAAACGTGTCGCCCGCGGTCGCGACTTCCATCTTGGATGCGGTCCCGTTACCGGCGGCGAGGAGTGCGGACGCGGCGCCAGAGTTCATCTTGAGCGCGGGCCTACCGCCTTCCCAGTCGTGGCTGGCGGCGAACAAGTATGTTGTCGGCGTGATTCTGCTGGTCGCGGCTGCGGCTGCCGCCGCTTTCTTCCTGCTCCGCTAACGGGCTGCTGCGTCAAGCTTGTTGCGGTCTATCCTGCTGTGCCAATCAGAGTTTTCCTCCCGCGATTTGGATAGCCGCATAGTCGGCGATCAGGGCATCGAGCTTTTCGAACAGGGCGCGGTTGCCCACTCGCGGGTAGGCGGCCAGCGCATCGCGATAGTGCGGCAGGTTGTAGAGAAAAGCCTCGACCCGCTCTTTATTCAATTTCTCCCAATACGCGCCGTAGCCAGATTTCTCCAGCCAATACGCATTGAAAATCTGCTCGAACTGGTGGCTCACGGGCACCGCCAGATAAGGCTTGCCCAGATGCAGGGCCTCGGTGACGAGGGAGAATCCGGAGTTGGCGACGACGGCGCTGGCGCTGGTCAGGTCGGCGAAAAAGCTGTCGAGTGAGGGTTTCTTATAAAGGATGTTGCCGGCTTCATTTGTTCCTTCACGGCCGAAACCGTAGGCGATGAAGCGGCAGCGAACCTGGCCCAGCAGCTTGGCCAGTGCCGGCGCGGGCGAGGTCACATAGACCAGGACGTGTTCGCCTTGGGTGGGTCGGGCTGCGAGAATCTGCTGGCGGAGCAGGGGAGGAAACAGGAACGTGTTGCGCTTGCGGACGGGCGCGGTGAAAAAAGAAATCACGAGGTGGGCATTGGCCCGTGGGGTCATCAGGCGGGTGACGAGTTTGGCGGCGACGGCGTCGCGCCGGTACTGCTTCGGATAAGAGACGACCGCATTGGTGAGGCAATGCTGGTTGTCGATGGAGATGACGGGGAGGCGCTTCTTGTGTCCCAGGTGACAGGTGAGGGGCTCGAAGTCGGTGATGACCAAGTCGATCTTCCATTCGTCGACGAGATGATTCAGACGGGAGAGACTGCGGGCGGCTTGCGGGAAGGTGAGCAGATTTTTCGCGATGGTGCGGTTGTAGCGGACGCGATTATTGAGGTAGGCGAAACGGAAGCCGTAAATCTCGGTGACATCGAAATCCGTTTGTAGATTCTGCAGGCCGCGGTCGAAGGAGGCGACATGGACGGTGTGTCCTTGGGCCACGAGGTGCGAGAGCACTTCCCGGGCGCGAGTCGAGTGGCCCGCACCTTCGCCGTTGACTCCGTAGAGAATGTTGGCCATGGACTTTTGCTGCGAAGATTGCAGGGCGAGTATACCGCTCGAATGGGATTCAGGAAATTGCCTCACGTCATTTGTGGGGCGATTGTCATGCAGGGCTTGCGGAGGGGTCCGCAAGTTTTCTGCACGCGAGTCTCGGCTTGGTTTACAGTATGCGGTTCAATTGTCGAGCGGCAATCCCCGCAACCTGCGGACAGCCAGAGTCGGACGCGGCGCCTGTGAGCTGCGGTTAGGGAGGGGACAGTGAAGAATCAGGTTGGGTCTCGCGGATTTTTCAAGAGCGCAATTTCGCGGCGCAAGTTCCTGGGGCAGACGGCGGCGGCGGCGGTAGGGTTTTCGATTGTGCCGCGGCGGGTGCTGGGCGGGGCGGGCTATGTCGCGCCCAGCGACAAGGTCAATATCGCCTTCATCGGCGTGGGGGCGCAGGGTTTGCGCGTCATGCTGCACTTTTTGCACGAACCGGATGTACAGGGCGTGGCGGTGTGCGACGTCAACAAATCCGGCGCAAATTATCCGCAGTGGGATACGCATGAATTCTGCAAGTCGGTGCGCAAGTTGCTGGGCGTCGATAGCGGATGGGATTGGCTGAGCCCCGATCAGCCGATTCAGCTGTCGCATACTCTGGCGGTGACCAGCGGCGTGGCCGGCCGCGAACCTTGCCAGAAAATTGTGGACGGCTATTACGGGACGCAGAAGCGCTCGGGCAACTATAGCGGCTGCGCGGCTTACAACGACTTCCGCGAGTTGCTGGAGAAACAGAAAGACGTCGACGCGGTGGTGGTCTGCACGACCGACAATCTGCATGCGGCGGTATCGGCCGCGGCCATGAAGAAGGGGAAGCATGTTTTTTGCCAGAAGCCGCTGACGCACACGATTTATGAGGCGCGGCGCATCGCCGAAATCGCGCGCGAAACCGGCGTGGCTACGCAGATTGCCGTGGCCAACCAGGCGTCGGAATCGACTCGCCAGCTTTGTGAATGGATTTGGGATGGCGCCATCGGGCCGGTGCGCGAGGTCAAGAACTGGTCGAGCCGTCCTTTCTGGCCGCAGGGAATCGAGCGCCCGAAGGAAGCTGAACCGTTGCCCGAAGGTTTGGATTGGGACCTGTGGCTGGGGCCGGCGCCGCAACGGCCGTTCCATCATGCGTACCTGCCGTTTGTGTGGCGGGGGTGGGCGGACTTCGGTTGCGGAGCGCTGGGCGATATGGGCTCTTACAGTTTCGACACGATTTTTCGCGTTTTGAAGCTAGACGCGCCGGTGAGCGTGGAGGCGAGCTCCAGTGACCGCTACGACGAGACTTATCCGCTGGCCTCGATCATCCGGTACAAGTTCGGGGCGCGCGGGGACATGCCGCCAGTGAAGTTCACCTGGTATGACGGCGGACTGAAACCGGAGCGTCCGGAGGAACTGGAAGAGGGCCGACCTATGAAGTCGGACAAAGAGGGAGAAGATGAAGGGATGCTCTTCATTGGAGATCGCGGCAAAATTTTGTGCACGTTCAATGGCGGAGATCCGAAGTTGATTCCGCAATCGAAAATGGACAGCTACAAACAGCCGCCGAAGACGCTGCCGCGGTCTCCGGGCAACGAGCGGGAATGGCTCGACGCCTGCAAGGGCGGCAAGTTGAAGCCCGGGGGGAATTTCGAATTCGAGGGCATGGTCACGGAAACTTTGCTGCTGGGAAATGTGGCTGCGCGGCTGGGAGAAAAAGTCAGTTGGGACCGGTCGAACCTGAAGGTGAGTTCGGAGGTGGCGCAGAAGTGGGTGCGGCCGGAGCGGCGCAGCGGGTGGGAGTTGTAGCGGACACAGGGGCTAAAGCCCGCGTCCCGAACCGGCGCCTGACACGGCCCTGAAGGGCCGCTCTTCCACGTGAGATCAAGGGCAGTAGTAGATCGACGCTAGTGATACTGCGTTCGCGCTTTCGTGTCAGTAAGTTGGTTCGGTTGGCTCGTGAGGAGGAATGTATGTCTGAGACTTCGAGAAGAGAATTTCTTAAGGCGGCGGCGACGTATACGGGCTGCGGCCGGTTTTCTTTCGGCGGGGGCGGTGGAACTGCGTGGCGATCCGCTGGGCCTGCCCATCGGATGCCAGACCTGGCCGGTCAGGAAAATGATTGCCGAGGATTTTCCCGGGACGATCAAGCAACTCGGCGCGGCGGGATTTCAGATGATTGAGCTGTGCTCGCCGGTGGGTTACGCCGATGAGGGTTTCGCCGGGCTCGGCAAATATAAGGGCACGGAGTTGCGGAAAATTCTGAGCGATGCCGGCGTCGGTTGTGTGAGTTCGCATTTCGGCATCGACGAACTGAGAAAGAATCAAGCGCGCGCCATCGCCTGGGCAAAAGATGTGGGGCTCACGCAGATGTGTGTGCCCAGCCTCGGTGGGCCTGAAAAACCGACCATGGACGATGTGAAGAAGGCGGCCGACGAATACAACAGGATGGGCGAGCACGCGGCCAATGCCGGCATCCAGCAGGGACTTCACAATGAGGATTTCGAGTTAACGATGGTGGAGGGCAAGCGGACTTACGATGTGTTGTTCGGCCTGCTCGATCCGAAGCTGGTGAAGTTTCAGTTCCAGGTTTCGACCATCAGCCGCGGTTACGATGCGGCGGAGTATTTTACGAAGTATCCGGGGCGCTTCATTTCGATGCACGTGCAGGGCTGGTCGGCGGACACGAAGAAAATCGCGCCCGTGGGACAGGATTCGCTGGACTGGAAGAAAATTTTTGCCGCGGCGAAGACTGGCGGCATCAAGAATTATTTCGTGGAAATGAATCTGGACATGATGAAAGCCAGCGTTCCCTACCTGCACAGCCTTCAGGTGTGATCGGGCTCAGGCGCTAAGGAAGCGCGCGGCGACTTGCGCCAGCGATAGAAAAATGGAATGCCGGCCGCGATCACGAGCAGGCCGAGCGTGGAGCGCACTGGCCGGACCATCCACAGGTTGATGGTTAAGGCGACTGCGGCGAACAGGAAAATCAGCGGCGTCCAGGGATAACCCCACGCGCGATAGGGCCGGGGCAAGTCCGGTTCGGTTCGGCGCAGGCGCAGAACTGCGATGGCGGTGAGCGCGAAGAAAATCCAGACGGCGAAAACGAAAAGCGAATAGAGCTCTTCAAAAGTTCCCGTCAGGGCGAGCCCGACTGCGACGGAGCCGAGAAAAATCAGCGCGCCGCTGGGCGTGTGAAACTTCGGTTGAATGCGCTTAGCGAACTGGAAGAAGACGCCGTCCCGCGCCATGGCGTAGGGAATGCGGGCGCCGGTCATCACCACCACGTGAAGCGCTCCTAAGGCGGAGATGGCCATCGCCACGGTGAGCCAGGCGGCTCCGCGCGAGCCGGCGAAGGACTGCACCACATCGGACGCGACATGCGGGGACGCGGCGATCTGCGCGAAGGGCAGGGTGTGAAAATAAACCACATTCGCGAGCAGGTAGAGGCTGCCTACCGTGAAGAGTCCCAAAATAATTGCGATCGGAATATTTTTCTGAGGACGCAGAATTTCTTCGCCTAAGGAGCCGAGGTCATTGAATCCGTTATAAGCCCACATGGCGGGAACCAGGGCGGTGAGCACGGCGCCGATAGTTGACCAGTTCATGATTTCCGAGGGCGCGGCCTGCGAGGCAGCTTCGACTGCGTGGCGTCCTCCGAACAGAACGCCGGCAATCACGATCACCACGATGGTTGCCATCTTCAGACAGGTTAGAAACAGTTGGATGGCCCCGCCCATGCGCACGCTCAAGTAATTAATCGCGGTCACGGCGATCACCACCAGCGCCGCGAGGGGCTGGGCCGCGGTGAAGGTGAAGTCGTGACTGCCGAGATGTCCGCGGAATAAAGGCGTGGCCACCACGGGAAAAAGAAATCCGGCGAAGCGCAACAGTCCCGCGGCCAGCGTTGCCATGGCGACTGGCCGATCGAGACAGGAACTCATCCAGCCAAAAAGAAATCCCCAGAGCGGGCCGAGACCGCGGCTGAGGTAGACGTAAGGGCCGCCGGCTTTGGGGAAGGCCGCGCCCAGTTCGGCGTAGCAGAAGGCCCCGCAGAGTACGATGAAACCGCCGGCAATCCACGCAACAAAAACCAGTGTGGCCGAACCGACAGCGCGAGCCATGTCGCTGGTGACGAGGAAGACGCCCGTACCGATGGTGTCGCCGATGACGATTGCGGTGGCGGACCAGAGGCCTAAGCCGCGCACCAAATCTGGCCGTTGAGGGGAAGTCTCGTTATGGTCTGCCAGATGAGGCCTCGCGCACACGAAGGTTCAGAGAGACTACTCTGCGCGGAGTGGGGCGTCAACCGGGGCTGTGGGCAATGATCAGGACTGCGTTACTTAGCGTGAGATTCCTCGCTTCGCCTGAAGAACAGCCCTGCTCGGAATGACGCCGGCGGGGTGGGCTGCGAAGCGGTTGGTTGACAAGGGATGCGATTCACGGCGCTGGCGCAGTATGATCGAAACTGTTATGGCAAGCGAAAAGTCCATGCTGAGCGAGTTGGGATGGGACCGGCGCTACGACGTCGCGCGCGTTGAAGATGTGATGACGCCGGCGCTGGTGTTATATCCCGCGATCATTGCCGCGAACATTGAGCGGACGCTGGAGTTGCTGGCGGGCAACGGCGATCGCTGGCGTGTGCACATCAAGACGGCGAAGCTGGGCTACACGCTGCGCCTGCTGGTGGAGCGCGGCGTGCGCAATTTCAAGTGCGCGACTACGCTCGAATTGCTGGTGGCCTGCCAGAGCGGAGCGACGGATGTGCTTTATGCCTATCCGGCGATGGGTGCGAATGCGCGGCGGGCGGGGGAGATCGCGGAGGAGTTTCCGGACGTGCGCATTTCGGTTTTGGCCGAGAGCGAGGAGCAGGTGCAGCAATGGCGCGGCAGCCGGGTGGGAATTTTTCTCGACATTAATCCGGGGATGAATCGCACTGGGATCGAGCAGAGCCGGAGTGACCGGGTGATTGCGCTGGCGCGCGCGATGGCCGACGCGGGGCTGGAGTTTCGCGGGCTGCACTATTATGACGGGCAGCATGGCAGTCTGGCCGAGAGCGAGCGCACGCGGGAGGCTCATCGCGGTTACGACCGGCTGCTCGAAGTTGTGAGCGCGCTGGAACGCTCCGGCCTGAGTGTGCCGGAAGTGATCACGGCGGGGACGCCGACGTTTCCCTGCTCGCTGAGCTATGGGGGGTTTCGCGGGCGTAATTTCGTACATCGGGTTTCGCCGGGAACCATTGTTTATTGCGATGCAACTTGCCTGCAGCAGCTTCCGGCTGGATATGGATATGGTGCGGCGGCGCTGGTATTGACGCGGGTGGTGAGCCGTCCGGGGGCGGGGATAGTTACTTGCGATGCGGGCCACAAGGCGGTTTCGGCCGACGCGGGCGTTCCGACGTGCGTGGTGGCCGGGCATCCGGAACTCACGCCGCTTTCACCCAGCGAAGAGCATTTGCCTATGGCCGTGGCGGATGGAGCGGCCGGGCCGGAGATTGGAGACTTCCTGTATTTGGTTCCGCGGCACGTTTGCCCGACGGTGAACAACTTCGATTGGGCGCTGGTGGTGCGGGAGGGCAAGATCGAGACAGTCGAGAAGGTGTCGGCGCGCGGGCGAGAAGCGCCGCTGCTGCATGGGGTGGTCAGCGTGAGAGGAATTCGTCCTTAATTCACCGGAATTCAAAATCCCCGCCCCTTCGACTGCGCTCAGGGCAGGCACTGTCCCGCCAAAGAACGGCGGGACAAGGACGGGGTACCCTCCTCTTCGGTTGCTCACTTCCTTCGGGCTGGCTTTTTCTTTTTTGTGGCGCGGGACTTTTTCTTCTTCCCTGCGCTGTAGGCGATGCAATCGATTTCGATCAGCATGCCGGGGCTTGGCCGAGATCGCTGCCGACCGTGGTGCGCACGGGATAGGGCTTCGAAAAGCGCCGCGCATACACTGCGTTGTAGCGGGCAAAGAGGCCGGTGTCGCTGAGATGGACGGTGGCTTTGACTACGTCGCTAAGGGAGGCGCCATCGGCTTCGAGAATAGCGGCGAGGTTATCGATGGTCAGATCGGTCTGCTGTTCGATGGTGTCGCCAGCCAGTT